>NZ_JAYMGY010000065.1:0-501 GCF_037078445.1 Haloarcula sp. CGMCC 1.2071 | reverse complement strand
GTTGACGTGCACCTCGTCGTCGGCGTATTCGCCGTCGCCGTGGACGACGTATTCGCGGTCGAATGCGTCGTCGTCTTCGAGCGGTTCGTACGCTCGAAAGCCGTCGGTATAGACAGTGATTGACTCCTGCTGGCGGTCAGCCAGCAGGAGTCGAATCGTCGATTCATCTGCGGCTTTCGCCGGGATCACGTACCGTTGTCCGGTGCCACGGTCGGCGATGATGAACACGGGTGGCTTGTCGCCGCTGTACGAACCACGCCCGCGCGTGGACAGGCCACGCGAGCGCGACTCCCGGTCACGCTCGCGGCCTTTCTTCCCGGCAGAGACGTACACTTCGTCGATTTCGATCGGGCCGACGAGATCGAGGGAAGGCGCATCGAGCGCTCTGGCGAAGCGCTCGATGCGCCGGTGCATGGTTTTGTGTGTCACCTCGATCTCGCACTGTAGTTGGCGAAGACTCGTGTTAAACCGGAGGAACGCGTAAATTGAGAACAACCACCG
>NZ_JAYMGY010000064.1:0-504 GCF_037078445.1 Haloarcula sp. CGMCC 1.2071 | reverse complement strand
GGTCGAACCACACGGTGTACAACATTAACTACCACTTCGTGTGGTGTCCGAAGTACCGCCATACCATTCTCGAACCAATCGAGGATTCGCTGGAAGCGAGTTTCCGTGCCATGTGCGACGAGTACGGCTACGAGATACTGTCGTCGTCCGAAAATCGGAGATTTTCGTGATCACGAGAGACTGCGTCTCTCGAACGACTCCACATCTCACCCGACCACGTACACCTGTTCCTGTCAGCCCACCCGAAGCATGCGCCGAGCGAGATTGTGCGAACGGTCAAGAGCATCACGGCGCGGGAGATGTGGGAACAGCACGAGTCGTACTTGAAGGAGTATCTGTGGGGAGGTGGGTTCTGGGAGGAATCGTACTACGTGGGGACGGCGGGTGATGTTTCGACCGACACGATTGAGCAGTATATCGAGCGAACGGAACACGTTTAACGGGGCTTACGGCCTTCACCCTCGGGGTCAAGCCCCGAGGCACTCGGCCTGCTCCGCCAGTAGA
>NZ_JAYMGY010000063.1:0-518 GCF_037078445.1 Haloarcula sp. CGMCC 1.2071 | reverse complement strand
TAGCCAACGTCGTTGTGACTCGTTCAACTGAACGAGTCCAGTGGACGCCTGGATCGCACGTACACACGGTTTCATACTCGCCCCCAAGGTGGAGATGGTGGGCGAATCGACCCTTCCCAGGCTCGGTTTCACCCGGCCTGGTGCATCTGTCGTCGTATCACATCCGAACGCCGTCCCACATTTAAGGGGCACGGTTCGGAGCGATACGAAGTACGGACCCGTCGGGAGTTGCACCCGACATCCCGGTGAGGGGATATCCGCCTCGGATAGGTCTTTGCGAGCCCAGCGGGCCCATGCAGTAGTCGGCGCTTGCCGACTCGCGGTGACTTGTGGTCACCAGTCAATGTAGGTGGGTCAGGCCAGAGGCCTGATCCCGGTCAGTAGGAGGTGATCCAGCCGCAGATTCCTCTACGGCTACCTTGTTACGACTTAAGCCCCCTTGCGGAGCCCAGATTCGACCGTCGCATGACGGCCTCATCCGGACCCCACTCGGGTGCTTTGACGGGCGGTGTGTGCAA
>NZ_JAYMGY010000062.1:0-555 GCF_037078445.1 Haloarcula sp. CGMCC 1.2071 | reverse complement strand
AACCTGACCGTCATTACTACTGTCGGGACCGGTGAGATGTCCGGCGTTGAGTCCAATTAAACCGCAGGCTCCTCCGGTTGTGGTGCTCCCCCGCCAATTCCTTTAAGTTTCATCCTTGCGGACGTACTTCCCAGGCGGCTCGCTTATCGTCTTCACTACGGCACATCACGTGCTCATGGCGCGTGACATACCTAGCGAGCATTGTTTACAGCCAGGACTACCCGGGTATCTAATCCGGTTCGAGACCCTGGCTTTCGTCCCTCACTGTCGGGTCCGGTCTCTCAACGTGGTTTCCCCATTGGTGGTCCGTCCAGGATTACAGGATTTCACTCCTACCCCGGACGTACCCGTTGAGTCTCTCGGCCCCAAGCTGTGTAGTTTCCACCGGACGCCGACCAGTTGAGCTGGTCGATTTCCCAATGGACTTACACAGCAAGCTACGGACGCTTTAGGCCCAATAATATCGGCCATCACTTGGACTGCCGGTATTACCGCGGCGGCTGGCACCGGTCTTGCCCAGTCCTTGTTCCTGTACCACCTTACGGTACAGAAAAG
>NZ_JAYMGY010000061.1:0-587 GCF_037078445.1 Haloarcula sp. CGMCC 1.2071 | reverse complement strand
ACGCTCTTGGGTAAGCGATTGTTGGTGGCGTCATAGCGCTGTTTCAAGGATGATTTTGAGCGCTTCGTCGCCGGGTTTTCGGCGGACGCATTTTCGAAGCAGTAACGCTCTGAGACAGGGTGTGAGGATGAACTCGAAAAGAACCAGCTCTACGGGGGTATGCAAGAACTTACGACACAGGGACACGCTGTCTTGTGTGCGCTTGCATATCACCAGGCGCTTGACGAAGTTCCTATTCGTTCTCGTGACCTTTACGACCGGCTCGATGCCGATAGCGTTAGCGAACGGCGTGTCCGTGACCATCTATCGGATATGAATATGCTCGGACTCATCAGCGTGTACGAGCGCAATGAAGGTCTTTCCGCTGGTCGCTATCACGAATACGAACTTGATGTTCCGCTCAAAGCCGTCCTTGATGTCTAGCTGTCGACCTCGCGATTCGAAGAAGTCGCGAATATCATCCAATCAACCGCTGAAGACAACAATATGCTGCAAGCAAATCTTTCGAATTACTGAATCACGCTTTCACCAATAGCTTCGGAAATGGTGGTGTGTAGCTGCGGAAACAGTGGTGTGTTTCGGTATTG
>NZ_JAYMGY010000060.1:0-588 GCF_037078445.1 Haloarcula sp. CGMCC 1.2071 | reverse complement strand
AGCTTACCGGCCGAGGTTTGAGGCGCCCAAAATGATCGGGACTCAAATCCACCACCGAGACCTGTCCGTACCACTCATACTGGTAATCGAGTAGATTGGCGCTCTCATTGGATGGAAGCGGGGGCGAGAGCTCCTGTGGACCGATGAGTGACGAAAATCCTGGCCATAGTAGCAGCGATAGTCGGGTGAGAACCCCGACGGCCTAATGGATAAGGGTTCCTCAGCACTGCTGATCAGCTGAGGGTTAGCCGGTCCTAAGTCTCACCGCAACTCGACTGAGACGAAATGGGAAACAGGTTAATATTCCTGTGCCATCATGCAGTGAAAGTTGACGCCCTGGGGTCGATCACGCCGGGCATTCGCCCGGTCGAACCGTCCAACTCCGTGGAAGCCGTAATGGCACGAAGCGGACGAACGGCGGTATAGGGAAACGTGATTCAACCTGGGGCCCATGAAAAGACGAGCATGATGTCCGTACCGAGAACCGACACAGGTGTCCATGGCGGCGAAAGCCAAGGCCTGTCGGGAGCAACCAACGTTAGGGAATTCGGCAAGTTAGTCCCGTACCTTCGGAAGAAGGGATGCCTG
>NZ_JAYMGY010000059.1:0-595 GCF_037078445.1 Haloarcula sp. CGMCC 1.2071 | reverse complement strand
TCAGTCGATCACATCGGGTTAGAGTAAGCGTCTGCTTGGAGAGGATGTGCAGTCAACCCAAGCAGACAGCGAGATAGAGGAAGAGCACCTGCTTAATTTTGTCGTCAACAGTCTCGAAGAGGAGCTCACGGTAGACCTCGACGAGAACGTAGAGGTCACGACAGAGACATTGTGCGAGGTCCTCGCCGGCGCCAGCGCCGGCGGGACCTCAATCAACCACGTCTGCGAAACGACTGACGACTCACCGCACGCCAATACCGTGCGTGGACATCTTACCGATCAGTTTGAGCTTGATTCGGTTGAGGCGGTTGGAGACACACTGTTGCAGCGAGATGCGCTTGCGACACTGCCAGATCGACCGGTGGAGGTCTGCGCAGACCTCCACCTCGATCCCTACTACGGTGATGAGGACGAAACTGAGGCTCTGTACTCCTCACAGGCCAAGCGTGGAACAACGACGTTTCACGCCTATGCGACGCTCTACGTGCGCGTACGCAACAAGCGGTACACGCTGGCGGTTCGCCAGCTCGTCGCTGGCGAAACCACCAGCGACGTCCTCGCCGAGTTCCTGGAACTCCTTGACGGCCTTGACCTC
>NZ_JAYMGY010000057.1:0-730 GCF_037078445.1 Haloarcula sp. CGMCC 1.2071 | reverse complement strand
CAGGACGAGGTCGTCGGTATCGACACCGACGCCCAGGAAGTGGCCCTCGCCGATTCTGACACCGTCGAGTACGATTACCTGCTCGTGGGGCTGGGCTCGCAGACGGCCTTCTTCGGCATCGACGGCCTCGAAGAGCACGCGCTGACGCTCAAGAGCCTCGACGACGCCCTCGAAATCCACGACAAGATTCAGCAGGCCGCTCGCGAAGCCTCCACGAACGACCCTGCGCAGGTCGTCATCGGCGGCGCTGGCCTCTCGGGCATCCAGACCGCCGGCGAAGTCGCCGAGTTCCGCGACGAACACAACGCGCCAATCGACATCCACCTCGTCGAAGGCCTCGACCAGGTCCTGCCCAACAGCGACCCCGAACTCCAGGGTGCCCTGCGCAAGCGCCTGGAAGCCGCCGACGTGAACATTAAATGCGGCGAGTTCATCGGCGAGGTCGACGAGGAGACCGTCTACATCGGCGACGAGGACGAACTGGACTACGACGTGCTGGTCTGGACCGGCGGCATCACCGGCCGGGACTGCATGCAGGATGTCGACCTCGATAAAGACGACCGCAACCACCGCGTCCACGCGGAAGGGAACTTCCAGACCGACGACGAGCACGTCTTTGCGATTGGTGACTCGGCACTCATCGACCAGCCCGGCGACCAGCCCGCGCCGCCGACGGCCCAGGCCGCCTGGCAAGCCGCCGAGGTTGCCGGCGAGAACCTCGCTCGCGCCG
>NZ_JAYMGY010000056.1:0-743 GCF_037078445.1 Haloarcula sp. CGMCC 1.2071 | reverse complement strand
GGCACTGTCTAGTTCTGGATGACCTCAGCTGGCGTTCGTCCATCGAGTGCTTGGTTCGGTCGTTCGTGGTTGTAGTGGTGTCTGAAGCGTCGTAACCACTGTTTCGCACTTGATTGACTGCCCCGCCAGAAGGTGTGAAAGCGGTCGATTCGCATGGTAACGGTCTGGAACCACTTTTCGATATGGTTCCGGATTCGATAGTCGAGCCGACCGCTCAAATCGTGGCGAGAGAGGGCAGTCAGATAGCCGCCAGCATCGACGAGAAACACTGTATCGGCGACATTGTGTTTTTCGGTGAGCCGGTGCAGAAACGCCGCCGCGGGGTCAGTCCCGCGGCGGCTGAATACGTCGACATCTAGCAACAGCTTCGAATCAACGTCGACAGCGGCGTACAACCACTTCTTTTCGCCGTCAACTTTGATTTGTTTCTCGTCGACTGCGACCCGCGACGGCTCCGCCGTCGGCGGGTCGCTCTGAGCCTCAGACAGCGTATGCACCCAATTCCAGACCGCACCGTGAGAACGTTCGACACCCAATAATTCTAAGATAGCGACCGTCTCCCTGAGCGACAACCCCGCCGTGTGGAGACGCACCCCAAATCGCCGGACGGGTGTCGGGGTGCGCTCGTTCTCCCAAACGTCTTGGCTGTCCATTTCCAACGTTTCTCTGAGCAGGTCTGCGAGTTGCATGAACACTTCTCGCTACGGCCTGCTCACTTCTCAATCCCTCAACTAGACAGTGCC
>NZ_JAYMGY010000055.1:0-749 GCF_037078445.1 Haloarcula sp. CGMCC 1.2071 | reverse complement strand
GGTTGCACTCCGTCGGAAGCAAACACACTGGTTCCTACGCCAGTGTTGACTACTGCATGGGTCCGTGGGCTCACATCAGATTCCATCTTGACGGCGGACCGCAGGGGTGGAATCCTCATACACGAACACGAAGCCTCGGTGGCCTCGCGTTCTAAGCGAGTGACCCAGGCCACCACGACGGTGGCGTTGGGGTGTCGTTCCGAGAGCGCTTCCCGGCGCGACCTTCGCATTACATCCGATGGGAGGGGAGTATATAAATGGACGGTCTCGAATCCACCGTGTTCAGGCACCACACAGAACATGTGTCGCATACACACTAGAGAAATAGCCACATTGTCTAATCCAATACAACCATCATATCATTCAGGTAAGATATTGAGCACATAGCTGGCGACGATGAGAAATCCTCGCGAGATCGGGTTACGCTGGCTCATGAAGATGTTGCGTTTTACGACCCGAACTACTACCAGATACAACTCATTCGAACTGCTGAGAGCGTTCTCTCGTCACTTGGATTTGACCGGACGGACATCCAGCCACATTACAGAAACTCGAGATACGACCCTGAGCGAGTGGTCATAGTCCAAGAGAGCTACCAGTCCTGCAATACACCGTTAGTTCATGTGAAGACAATACCGAAACACACCACTGTTTCCGCAGCTACACACCACCATTTCCGAAGCTATTGGTGAAAGCGTGATTCAGTAATTCGAAAGATTTGCTTGCAGCATATTGTTGTCTTCAGCGGT
>NZ_JAYMGY010000054.1:0-814 GCF_037078445.1 Haloarcula sp. CGMCC 1.2071 | reverse complement strand
GCTTCCCGTGGTTTAGTCGGACACTCCCATCCGACCATCGGCCTGATAGCCTCGGGCGGTCGGTTGGGTCACGGTCGGGGCGTCCACGGCCCCCGATGCCCGCCGTCGCACCTTCCGAACAACGGGAAGGCTGTTGAGAGCAGGCACATTCCAATCGAGTTTCTTCACGCCTTTCACGGCGATGTTGACGCTTGCACCACGGTCGCTGTGGTCTTGATGCCCACAGTCCCGACAATTGAACCGTTTCTTGTTACGGTTCGCACGTTCCGTGTGTCCGCACATCGGACACCGTTGGCTCGTGTACTCGGGGTTAATCCACGCAGTCGGGATACCCTCGAACGACGCCTTGTACGACGTATAGAACTGGAGGGCGCGGAACGGAAGGTGGTGCAAGCGTCGGTTCATCCGCGTGCCGTAGTCGATACTGTCGCGCATCTCTTTGAGGTCTTCAAAGACGATGCACGGCTTCTCGAACTGACGACTCCACTCCACGATGTGTCGAGACACCTTGTGGAGTCGGTCACGGACGAACCGTTCCTCACGCCCTTCCAGCGTGTCGTGGATGCTGTCTTTCCCCGCGTTCTGGACGCGCTTCCGCATCGTGAAGTAGCGGTGGCGCTCGAACTTGATTTCGGGGAAGTCAATAACCAACGAGTCCTCAATGCCATCCTCGGAGAGAGCGGTGAGAGCCACGTTGTCTTCGTTCACGTCCACACCGACGACCGTCCGCGAGTCCTGCTTGTCTCGAACGGTCTGTTCGGTGTTGGTGACGTTGACGTGCAACTCAGCGTTGTCGTTGTGGAACAGGGCTTCC
>NZ_JAYMGY010000053.1:0-842 GCF_037078445.1 Haloarcula sp. CGMCC 1.2071 | reverse complement strand
ATCCTCGCCAAACTCTGTGAGTGGTCCGACTACGAGTTCGAGGAGCCACTGAAGCCACACGGTGCCCGCCGTGGGCTCGGACGAGAAATCTATCGCGAGAACCCACAGCTGGCGCAGGACGTACTCCGGCACAAATCCATCGAGACAACCCACGAAGGCTACGCACAGGAGGCCGCGAAGCGGACACGCGACGAAGCGAACGATATCATCTCCGGTGAGTAAGCTAATTGACTCGGACTATGATGGTATAAATAAGCCCAAGAGGTGGTTTATTTCATGACCTTTGAGAGAAGCTATCTGCTCAGTAGGTGTGCATACTACTCGTATTCACTCTCGGGCAACTACATCCTAACCGATACGAATTTGAAGATTCGCCGAACAATCTCATTATGGAGTTACGAACGTTGGTCTCCGATCACCTTCCAAACGCCGTAGTTGCTGCGGCCATATTCACGCTCTACAACGCCTATACTGACGGTATTTCTGACCCAGTCACGATTGGTTTCGAATTCATTTCCTACGTTATTGCGATCTTCATCGGATTCGTGGTTATTACCCCGATTTTGGACAAAGTATTCGACAGCGTTACAACATGAATGGCCTGTATTGACCGTCGCCTTGACTCAAGAGCCAGTTCAGAAATGATCAGTACGTGTGCTAGGTGATCAATTCATTCATTCATTCGAATCTGTATTGCACAGAAGGCCTATATGCTAATACAAATACGCTCATCCGTAGCACATTGTTGATTTCACAGAGTTGCTCGAACAGCGTATTTGAGAGCATCTCGGCCGGGTTTCCGAAACAGCTCTCGGCGTAGCTGAAATGCTCTAAGATACTGT
>NZ_JAYMGY010000052.1:0-899 GCF_037078445.1 Haloarcula sp. CGMCC 1.2071 | reverse complement strand
TCAGTCGATCACATCGAAAGCCCACAAACCCCTCTAGTAGAGCTTGAATCCATGACTTCGATGCGTGGCCAGTTCTCGAAGTGAGACGGACGGTGAGTTTCGGCGGTGAGGAGTCGTGTCGGCGGCAGACTGCCGCCGACGCGACAGTGTCGCCACTCACAGCCGCTGTCCCGGCGGGGACAGCTACCGGAAGAACCGGTTGTCAAGTGGCTGATTCGCTGGAACAGACCTACGCACACCAAGTGCTGTCCAAGCTGCGCGAAGCGTCATTTCGCAGAACTCCGTGAACGACCACTGCAAGAGGCGGCGCCCCCCACGGCGGGGCGCCGCCACGTACCTCCAGTGGAGATACCGCCAGCTGTTCTGGAGCAGTAGGCTCACTACAAACATCACCAGCCGCAGTCCAGCGTCCTGAGAACTAGTGAAAGCGAGACTCTGCTTGGCTAATCGGTAGCTTGATTCGATGCCGAAGCGCTTGCTGTAGTGCTCTCGTGCATCTCGTGGCGTGTCGATGAACGGCGCGTCAGCGGCGTAGCCGTGACGCGCCACCCCGTGTTCGTCGTACCGTCCCTGCTGGTATACGCAGTCGATGAACACAGGGAACGTCACCTCGCCAGCGAGATCGTGTTCGATCTCGCGGCTCCACCCCTCACTGAGTTTGTTTTGAATCGTCTCACCCCACTTGACGATCGGCATCACATAGGCGTAATTGTGCGCGTACAGCAGCTTGAGACAAGTGCTGTTGTAGAACCCTCGATCGAGGTAGACGGCCTTGACGCCGAGGTCAAGGCCGTCAAGGAGTTCCAGGAACTCGGCGAGGACGTCGCTGGTGGTTTCGCCAGCGACGAGCTGGCGAACCGCCAGCGTGTACCGCTTGTTGCGTACGCGCACGTAGAGCG
>NZ_JAYMGY010000051.1:0-959 GCF_037078445.1 Haloarcula sp. CGMCC 1.2071 | reverse complement strand
GTCGCACATGGCACGGAAACTCGCTTCCAGCGAATCCTCGATTGGTTCGAGAATGGTATGGCGGTACTTCGGACACCACACGAAGTGGTAGTTAATGTTGTACACCGTGTGGTTCGACCGCTTCTCGCCCATACATACCAATACAACGACCAATCGAAAGTATTCTTTGAAGTGACTCACAGACTACCATAAGTAAACTTTTAACTGTGGAAGAATAAGGGGTAGACGTGACGAAACAACTCAAGGTATCCGACACCGTGTACGACGACCTTGACGAACTCAAGGACGAGGAGGGCCACACGAGTTTCGACAGCGTACTCCGCACGCTCCTCCTCCACTACCGTCACGTCCAACCCAACGAGCAAGAATGACCGACTCACAGGCTCTCGTCAAGACGCTGGACTTCCAACTCGACATCCAGAGTGACAACGAGAGCCTGCTGTACGACGCCACCCTCGAAGCGCGGTCGGTGTACAACGAAACCATCCGTCTCGCCAAGCAAGGCGTCGACTGGGACGCGATTCCCGACCGTGTAGCCGACGACGCCAACCTCGTGAAAAACACGACACAGCGCGTCGTCGCCAAAGCACTCGGCGCGATGGAGAACTACTACGAGTACGACGACTTCGGCAAACCCAGTCACACCAAGGACGGCGCGTACCCCCTCCGAACGAACTACGAGGAGGGGTACAACCTGTCGCTCACCGACGACGGCGACGTGGCGTTCCGCATCAGCGCGAAGCCGTACAAGCACGTCACGGGCGTCCTCAAAGGGAGTGACGCCAACCTCGACATTCTCCAGACCGCACTCGAAAGCGATGAGTGGAAGATTGGGACGGCGGAAGCCCTGTTCCACAACGACAACGCTGAGTTGCACGTCAACGTCACCAACACCGAACAGACCGTTCGAGACAAGCAGGACTCGCGGACGGTCGTCGGTGTGGACGTGAACGAAGACA
>NZ_JAYMGY010000050.1:0-981 GCF_037078445.1 Haloarcula sp. CGMCC 1.2071 | reverse complement strand
GATTGTTGATAGCGAGAGCTGCGGCTGAAAGTCGAAGAGGGCAAGGGCACCGCGCCAGCGGTGCCCGATATGTTCCCAATAAGTCGATTCGTGTCGGAATCGGCTGCAGCGGACCTGCTCCAACAGGTTCGCTGGCGTGATGGTGTCGAGTGCCCCCGCTGCCGTTCTGACCTGACGGTCAGAAACGGCAGCTATCGAGAGTATCAACGGTATTTGTGTAAGAATTGCGGTCGGACGTTCAACGACAAGACTGACACGATCTTCGCTCACTCGAAGCTCTCGCTGAAAGAGTGGTACTTCACGATCTACGTATTCTTACGGTTCAACACGAGTATTCGCCAAATCGAGGCGGAACTCGATCTCTCGTACAGAACGGTGAGACGGCGCGTCGAGCGCTTTGCCAGCGCGCTCGACGCGCCTTCGACCACACTGTCTGGACCGGTCGAAATCGACGAAGTGTACGTCTCTGCCGGCCTCAAAGGCCGCGAGCGCGACCAGGAGTCGCGCTCGCGTGGCCTGTCTACGCGTGGGCGAGGATCGTACGATGGCGACAAACCGCCGGTGTTCACGCTGGTCGATCGTGGCTCGGACGATCGGTACGTCGTGCCAGCGAAATCCGCCGACGAATCGACCATTCGACTCCTGCTTTCTGACCACGATGAGGAGTCGCTGACCGTCTATACGGACGGATTTCGAGCGTACGAACCGCTCGAAGAAGACGACGCATTCACCCGCAAATATGTCGTCCACGGCGACGGAGAGTACGCTGACGGCGATATCCACGTCAACACCTGCGAGAGCCACGCGTCGCTGACGCGACGGTGGCTCTCGCCCCACCGAGGAGTGTCAAAAGACAAGCTAACGCCGTATCTCCGAGCCTTTCAGCTCCGCTGTGAACTCTACAGAAAACCAGGTGACGAAGCGCTCAAACATGCTCTCAACGCCGCCCTCTAAAAATCAACAACGTGCTTCACAAGAGCG
>NZ_JAYMGY010000049.1:0-1006 GCF_037078445.1 Haloarcula sp. CGMCC 1.2071 | reverse complement strand
GTCAGACACCATTACACACCCAGTAGATAGCAGCCGACCTGTCTCACGACGGTCTAAACCCAGCTCACGACCTCCTTTAATAGGCGAACAACCTCACCCTTGCCCGCTTCTGCACGGGCAGGATGGAGGGAACCGACATCGAGGTAGCAAGCCACTCGGTCGATATGTGCTCTTGCGAGTGACGACTCTGTTATCCCTAGGGTAGCTTTTCTGTCATCAATTGCCCGCATCAAGCAGGCTAATTGGTTCGCTAGACCACGCTTTCGCGTCAGCGTTCCTCGTTGGGAAGAACACTGTCAAGCTATCTTTTGCTCTTGCACTCTTCGCCGGGTCTCTGTCCCGGCTGAGATAGCCATAGGGCGCGCTCGATATCTTTTCGAGCGCGTACCGCCCCAGTCAAACTGCCCGGCTATCGGTGTCCTCCTCCCGGAGTGAGAGTCGCAGTCACCGACGGGTAGTATTTCACTGTTGTCTGGGTGACCCGCTAGCGCGGGTACCTCTGTAACGACTCCTACCTATGCTGCACATCGGCGACCACGTCTCAGCGACAGCCTGCAGTAAAGCTCCATAGGGTCTTCGCTTCCCCCTGGGTGTCTCCAGACTCCGCACTGGAATGTACAGTTCACCGGGCCCAACGTTGGGACAGTGAAGCTCTGGTTAATCCATTCATGCAAGCCGCTACTGATGCGGCAAGGTACTACGCTACCTTAAGAGGGTCATAGTTACCCCCGCCGTTGACAGGTCCTTCGTCCTCTTGTACGAGGTGTTCAGATACCTGCACTGGGCAGGATTCAGTGACCGTACGAGTCCTTGCGGATTTGCGGTCACCTATGTTGTTACTAGACAGTCCGAGCTTCCGAGTCACTGCGACCTGCTCCGTTCCGGAGCAGGCATCCCTTCTTCCGAAGGTACGGGACTAACTTGCCGAATTCCCTAACGTTGGTTGCTCCCGACAGGCCTTGGCTTTCGCCGCCATGGACACCTGTGTCGGTTCTCGGTACGGACA
>NZ_JAYMGY010000048.1:0-1039 GCF_037078445.1 Haloarcula sp. CGMCC 1.2071 | reverse complement strand
CACCTTCGACAATGAACGGCGAAGACTCCCACTTGAGACTCTTCCAAACTGGTTCGATCGGATTGAGATCGGGCGACCCGACTGGGAGAAATATCAAATCTATCCCGAGCTCGTGTGCTCGCTTGCGCGTGTACTTACACACATGTGACGAGAAATTATCTAACACGAGCAGAATCCGCTTGGCGGGATTCTGCTCGCGGACCTTCTCGAAACACCCACAAATCTTCTCTTTTTCCTGATTCGGCGGAAACGACAGGACACTCTCACCATTGAGAGCGTAGAACCCGGCGGCTGGTGTGTCAATTTTCACCAGCTTCCGCTCAATGTGTGGCTCATCAACCGTATACATCCGCTGAGAATTGTCCCACGGTTGCGGGTGAGAGATATCGAAGAATCCGACGACAGTGCCTCCGTCTGTTCGGATATTCTCATCACGGTCCCAGTCTTCGTCGTCAGCGTCATCCTCACGTTTGTTGTGAGGTTGCTCAAGAGCCTCCTCGTCGAACGCGTACCTGACGCGTTCGTCGAGGATCTCTTCGGCGTTCTCTGGTCGCTTAGGGCGTTTTGTTCGAGGAATGGCGTAGTGGAGGCCGAGTTTATCCAGAAACGTTGGGAGGTAGTGTGGGTGATATTCAACATCGAACTCCTCGTTGAGAAGGTGCTGAATCTCTTGTTTCTTCCAGGGCTGTCCCTCACGGAGGCGTGCAATGAGTTGTTCTTGTTCTGCTTCGTCGAGCTTCGGGGGCCTGCCGCCCCCGAAGTTCGGTGTCAGTTTGCCAAGTCCACCTTCGTTCCACCGTGTCACCCAATTGCTTGCCGTGCCTTGCGAGACCCCTATGTCTTGGGCTGCTGCTGCCAGCGCTGCCCCGTCGTAGAGACGCTTGAGAAACGTGAGTCGTTTGTACTCTTTGATACTGTCTGTTTCAGACTGGAGTCGATCTAGTTCCTCCTCGCTTAGGTGCCTCACAATCTCTCTTTCACGTCCTACCACACGTACTATGACTAATGCCAGCCTCACAAAGGCTTCCCTGAGCCACTA
>NZ_JAYMGY010000047.1:0-1376 GCF_037078445.1 Haloarcula sp. CGMCC 1.2071 | reverse complement strand
TCAGTCGATCACATCGAAAGCCCACAAACCCTTCCAGTAGAGCTTGAATCTGTGTTTTCGATGCGTGGCTAGTTCTCGAAGTGAGACGAACGGTAAGTTTCGGCGGTGAGGAGTCGCTGTCGGCGGCGGATTGCCGCCGACGCGACAGTGTCGCCACTCACGACCGCTGTCTCGGCGGGGGACAGCTACCGGAAGAACCGGTCGTCAAGTGGCTGATTCGCTGGAACAGACCTACGCACACCAAGTGCTGTCCAAGCTGCGCGAAGCGTCATTTCGCAGAACTCCGTGAACGACCACTCCAAGAGGCGGCGCCCCCCGCGACGGGGCGCCGCCACGTACCTCCAGTGGAGATACCGCCAGCTGTTTTGAAGCAGTAGGCTCACAACAAACATCACCAGCCGCAGACCAGCGTCCTGAGAACTGGTGAAAGCGAGGCTCTGCTTGGCTAAGCGGTAGCTTGATTCGATGCCGAAGCGCTTGCTGTAGTGCTCTCGTGCATCTCGTGGCGTGTCGATAAACGGCGCGTCAGCGGCGTAGCCGTGACGCGCCACTCCGTGTTCATCGTACCGTCCCTGCTGGTATACGCAGTCGATGAACACAGGGAATGTCACCTCGCCGGCGAGATCGTGCTCGATCTCGCGGCTCCAGCCGGTGCTGAGTTCATCTTGAATCGTCTCGCCCCACTTGACAATCGGCATGACGTAGGCGTAATTGTACGCGTACAGCAGTCCGAGACAGGTGCTGTTGTAGAATCCACGATCAAGGTAGACGGCCTTGACGCCGAGGTCAAGGCCGTCAAGGAGTTCGAGGAACTCAGCGAGGACATCGCTGGTGGTTTCGCCAGAGACGAGCTGGCGAACCGCCAGCGTGTACCGCTTGTTGCGCACCCGTGCATAGAGTGTCGCATAGGCGTGAAACGTCGTCGTTCCACGTTTCGCCTGCGACGAGTACAGAGCTTCTGTTTCGTCTTCGTCGCCGTAGTAGGGATCGAGGTGGAGGTCTGCGCAGACCTCCACCGGCCGATCTGGAAGCGTCTCAAGTGTATCTCGTTGAAGCAGCGTGTCTCCAACCGCCTCAACTGAATCAAGCTCAAACTGATCGGTGAGGTGGCCCCGGACGGTATTGGCATGCGGCGAGTCGTCTGTCGTTTCGCAGACGTGGTTGATCGAGGTCCCGCCGGCGCTGGCGCCGGCGAGGACCTCGCACAAGGTCTCTGTCGTGACCTCAACGTCCTCACCAAGGTCTATGGCAAGCTCCTCGTCGAGGCTGTTGACGACAAAATTAAGCAGGTGTTCCTCTTCTATCTCGTTGTCTGCTTCGGAAGGTTGCACATCCTCCCAAAGCAGACACTTCCTCTAACCCGATGTGATCGACTG
>NZ_JAYMGY010000046.1:0-1390 GCF_037078445.1 Haloarcula sp. CGMCC 1.2071 | reverse complement strand
TCAGTACCTCACAAAGCGTCACCCACTAATCCGATCTGAGTCACTTCTTCTGTCTCGATGAGCCGTCTGTAGCGGTCGATCTTCGCTGAGGGTGGATGGAGCTGTCGCTGTCGGCGGCGATCAGCCGCCGACGCAACAGTGTTGCCACTCCCGAAGAGGCGTGCTCGATCGGTGATTATCGGTGGAACCGATCGTCAGGTGGCCTATTCGCGGGGACGGCCCGACGCACAGCGAGGGCCGTCCACGCTGCTCGGCACAGCATGTTGATGAACTCCTCGAACGACCAGGACCAGAGGCGACGCCCGCCACGGCGGGGCGTCGCCACATACTCCCAATGGAGATACCGCCAGACATTCTGTAAGAGTAGGCTCACCACGACGTACAACAGCCGTACGACCGGATTCTGCGTCGTAGTCGTCACGATACTTTGTTCGGAGAGTCGGTAGCTGGCCTCGATACCGAAGCGTTTCGAGTAGTGGTATCGAGCATCTCGTGGTGTTTCAATGAACGGCGCGTCAGCGGCGTAGCCGTGACGCGCCACTCCGTGTTCGTCGTACCGTCCGTTTTGATAGGTACAGTCGATGTAGACGGGAAACTCGACGGTCCAGCTATGACCGTCGAGTTTCCCCGTCAGCTCATGTTGGATGACGCGGCTCCACCCTTCCGAAAGTTCCTGCTTGATCGTCTTTCCCCACCGGACGATCGGCATCACGTACGCGTAGTTGTGAGCGTGAAGGAGCGTGAGACACTTGCTATCGTAGAATTCCCGGTCAAGATAGACGGCCTTGACGCTGAGGTCAAGGCCGTCGAGCAGACCAAGAAACTCAGCGAGGACACTGCTGGCGGTGTCACCGTCGACGAGACGGCTCACCGCCAGCGTGTATCGCTTATTCTTCACACGCGCGTAGAGTGTCGCATAGGCGTGGAATGCGGTGGTTCCACGCTTCGCTTCTGAGTGATAGAGACCATCTGTTTCGTCCTCGTCACCGTAGTAGGGCCGCAGGTGGAGGTCCATACAGACCTCCACCTGCTTGGGAAGAACCTCTAGAACGTCCTTCTGTAGGAGTGCGTTCCCGACTTGTTCAACCGACGTTAGGTCGAACTTCTCGCGGAGGTGGTACAGAATCGTGTTTTGATGAGGAGAGTCTTCACTGGTCTCACAGAGTTCAGATACCGAGGTCCCGTCGGCGCAAGCGCCGACGAGGACCTCGTAGATATCCTCAGCTTCAATTTCAGCATTGTCGCTGAGACCGAGATCAACTTCCTCGTCAAACGTGTTGACGAGGAAGTTAAGAAGCTGGTCCTCGTGGATTTCACCGTCTGCTTGCTTGGTATTGGACACACCTTCAGCAAGCAGACCTCTCAACTAACCGGCTTTGTGAAGTACTGA
>NZ_JAYMGY010000045.1:0-1430 GCF_037078445.1 Haloarcula sp. CGMCC 1.2071 | reverse complement strand
TGGGAAGGGTCGATTCGCCCACCATCTCCACCTTGGGGGCGAGTATGAAACCGTGTGTACGTGCGATCCAGGCGTCCACTGGACTCGTTCAGTTGAACGAGTCACAACGACGTTGGCTACTATGCCAGCTGGTGGATTGCTCGGCTCAGGCGCTGATGAAGGACGTGCCAAGCTGCGATAAGCCATGGGGAGCCGCACGGAGGCGAAGAACCATGGATTTCCGAATGAGAATCTCTCTAACAATTGCTTCGCGCAATGAGGAACCCCGAGAACTGAAACATCTCAGTATCGGGAGGAAAAGAAAACGCAACGTGATGTCGTCAGTAACCGCGAGTGAACGCGATACAGCCCAAACCGAAGCCCTCACGGGCAATGTGGTGTCAGGGCTACCTCTCATCAGCCGACCGTCTTCACGAAGTCTCTTGGAACAGAGCGTGATACAGGGTGACAACCCCGTACTGAAGACCAGTACGCTGTGCGGTAGTGCCAGAGTAGCGGGGGTTGGATATCCCTCGCGAATAACGCAGGCATCGACTGCGAAGGCTAAACACAACCTGAGACCGATAGTGAACAAGTAGTGTGAACGAACGCTGCAAAGTACCCTCAGAAGGGAGGCGAAATAGAGCATGAAATCAGTTGGCGATCGAGCGACAGGGCATACAAGGTCCCATGACGAATGACCGAGACGCGAGTCTCCAGTAAGACTCACGGGAAGCCGATGTTCTGTCGTACGTTTTGAAAAACGAGCCAGGGAGTGTGTCTGTATGGCAAGTCTAACCGGAGTATCCGGGGAGGCACAGGGAAACCGACATGGCCGCAGTCTTACGACGAGGGCCGCCGTCTTCAAGGGCGGGGAGCCATACGAACACGACCCGAATCCGGACGATCTACGCATGGACAAGATGAAGCGTGCCGAAAGGCACGTGGAAGTCTGTTAGAGTTGGTGTCCTACAATACCCTCTCGTGATCTATGTGTAGGGGTGAAAGGCCCATCGAGTCCGGCAACAGCTGGTTCCAATCGAAACATGTCGAAGCATGACCTCCGCCGAGGTAGTCTGTGAGGTAGAGCGACCGATTGGTGTGTCCGCCTCCGAGAGGAGTCGGCACACCTGTCAAACTCCAAACTTACAGACGCTGTTTGACGCGGGGATTCCGGTGCGCGGGGTAAGCCTGTGTACCAGGAGGGGAACAACCCAGAGATAGGTTAAGGTCCCCAAGTGTGGATTAAGTGTAATCCTCTGAAGGTGGTCTCGAGCCCTAGACAGCCGGGAGGTGAGCTTAGAAGCAGCTACCCTCTAAGAAAAGCGTAACAGCTTACCGGCCGAGGTTTGAGGCGCCCAAAATGATCGGGACTCAAATCCACCACCGAGACCTGTCCGTACCACTCATACTGGTAATCGAGTAGATTGGCGCTCTCATTGGATGGAAGC
>NZ_JAYMGY010000044.1:0-2726 GCF_037078445.1 Haloarcula sp. CGMCC 1.2071 | reverse complement strand
CGTCGAGGCTGTTGACGACAAAATTAAGCAGGTGTTCCTCTTCTATCTCGTTGTCTGCTTCGGAAGGTTGCACATCCTCCCAAAGCAGACACTTCCTCTAACCCGATGTGATCGACTGAAAATTGGCATCATGTCGCCACCTGCGAAGGAGTAGCCAACTCCGGGAAACATACTTACTGCGGGCGGATAACCATGCTAACAGATGGGGTTGTTGTCAAATAATTCGACCGTCGATGATGTCGAACCAACGGAGTTGCCAGACGATCTTGACGTGGATGCACTCATTCCGGTCGAAGATGTCACCACCGAAATCTGTGGCTTATTCAAAGGGTATCCAAAATTCGACAACGAGTATATTATCGGGGAAATTGGTGATTTGAGCACGCAGCCAGACCATCTGTACTTTTCACTGACTGCGGCCAGAACCGATAGCAAACTCAAATGTGTGGTCTGGGAGAGCAAGCGTGGACAGTTGGATATCGAGATGGAGCAAAGTATGCTCGTAGCAGCGAAAGGGGACCTCACGTTTTTTGAAGCCGGAGGGTACCCGAGTCTGGAAGTCGATGATCTACATCTCGTCGGTGAAAGCGCATACTGGCGGCGTATTCAACAGCTCCGTAGGACGCTTACAGATGAGGGACTGCTAGCTGATGAGCGAAAGCAGTCGATCCCGACCTTACCGACAACTATAGGTGTTGTGACGGCTGCTGGGAGCGATGCTGAACAAGATATTATCGAGAGTCTCCGGTCCCAACATCCCGGCGTCGATATCCGTCTCTTTGAGACAACAGTAAAGGGGGACAGCGCGCCCAGTGAGATAGCAGACGCAGTTTCGGCTGCCGAGACTGCAGAGGTAGATGTTCTCGTTATTTCGCGTGGTGGTGGGAGTGATGACGCACTCAGGCCGTTTAACGAAGAGCCCGTGGTTAGAAGCGTCGCAACAGCGGAGACGCCGACTGTTGCAGCTATTGGCCACGATGCGGACGAGCCACTGATCGACGAAGTCGCTGATGTTCGGGTCCAGACCCCAACCGCCGTTGGAAGTGCGGTGATGTTGGACGCTGAGACGTATCGTGAAGACATCACTGAAAGCCGTCAACACATCCAAGCGGCGTACAATAGACGAACCACGCAGTGGTTAGCAGATACCGACGCAGCGATTCACGATGAAGCGACCGAGCATATAACGGAGTGGTTCGAGACGGCTCGTGACGATCTCTCGACCGGCTACCGGGATCACATTGGGTCCTGGTTGGCAGCCTCACGAACAGCGATTAGCAGCGACGCTGAGCAGCTTGTTGGGCAGTGGACCACATCAACCAAGACGGCAGTTGAGGGGGCCGCACACCAGCTGATGCAGTCTTGGCTACACGAGCATCGTCGAGCCATCCGCGACGTGTCCTCTGATACAGTGCCGAGGTGGACGCGTCGACATAGACGTGATATTCAGTCTGCCTATCGCGACCACACAGAGCGGTGGGTACAATCAAACGAGCAAGCAATTCGCTCGGCAACACGAGATCAGTGTGATCGGTGGCTCAGAAGTCACCGCAGAGCAATTCGCAGTAACTACCGGCAACTCACGAAACGGTGGCTCACCGACTCACGAACAGCAATCGACAATGAAACGGCCCGGATCGAACGGGAACAGGATATCCAGGCAGAAAAGCAGGGGTTAGAACGACGAAATTACGTGCTCATCGTGCTGGTACTCGTGCTCTTGCTCATAGTGGCGGTCCTGCTTGCAGTCTTCCTTGGATTCATATAACGGGCCAGAAAGGGCTAGGCATGGACGGTTATGATGATGTTGACGGGAAAATAGAGCGAGTCGAAGAAATTCGATCGGAGCTTCAGGAAGCGGAGAGCATGAATCCAGCTGACGCAAAGCGTCTACATGATGAAGCGATGGACTTGCTTGATGATTTGGAAGACGATCTTGACCTTGGTGACGGAGAGATTCTTCGGGAGTAAACTGTCTTGCTGAGCTGGCAACCAATTCAATCAGTAACCCAAGTAATGATCGATCAGCTGGGCCGCTTATACCTCCTAAGCTGGCGTCCCGCTGAATCAAACGGTTTCCGGAGTGGCTTAGTGGTCCGACGTCTAGTGGTGTAATGGCCAGTGAGTGTTGGCCATACGGACTGCAGCGTCGGGGGTGGTTGCTGTGCTGTGGGTACAGGATAAGACGAGATTGAGCCGAAGCAAAACGCAAGCAGGCTTTGCGGACACATACTCTGTTTATGTGTTCAATCAGCCCTTGATCGTTATTTATATGTAATGGGTGTATATTACACACGAAAATACGCTTTAGATATTAGATGGGAAACCGAAATATTCAGTCAATCCTCTGAGACTTAGCGGTACTTAGCTGTGTTATATATTTCTACATCTATAGAGTCAATATTATTCTCAAGTTGAAGATATAATATCAAGGTTTTATATACCGTTATCTACAAATATGACGATGAGACATCATGAATAAGTATACACCAGATTCGCCGACAGAGATTGAGACTGGTCGGCGTGGGTTGTTCAGAAATGAGGATATAGATGCCCCCACACCGCGAAAGATCGAGCCAGAATCGGCTGGCAACAAACAAAAAAGAAAAACGCTCTTGCGTAGTAGATTGTTGATAGCGAGAGCTGCGGCTGAAAGTCGAAGAGGGCAAGGGCACCGCGCCAGCGGTGCCCGATATGTTCCCAATAAGTCGATTCGTGTCGGAATC
>NZ_JAYMGY010000043.1:0-3479 GCF_037078445.1 Haloarcula sp. CGMCC 1.2071 | reverse complement strand
GACCCAAACACATCTAGCGGAATCATTCGTGTCGGGCACCGCTGACGCGGTGCCCTTGTCCTCTTCGACTCCACAGCCACCGCTCTGCAGTATCAACAATCTCCTACGCAAGAGCGATATACGTATAAAATGACTCGTACATCGTCAGAAGAGCAAGGTCCTGACTCCTGTAGGCATTGTACTGAGTGAAAATGAAGAGGTTGATAAATGACGGAGCTATGAATGAAGCGACCAAGCCTGATAAAACTATGATACGTCCAGTAATCGGATCTGTGTGTCCTCGACTCGCTAATATTATTGTGCTGATTACGATAGTACATAAAAAACCTATAAATATATTTAACCTTGGAATAATCCATGGATAAAGATTATACAGAACAATCGCTGAAAGAACTATAGTTAAGAAAGTCACTCTGAATCTACATCGGATTAATATTGGCGCTCCGAATAGCCGATTTAGTGATTCATGTGAATGAAAAAAATTTGGCTTGTCGTGAGATAACATTAGAGGATAGAGTAGTAACCCAATTCCTCCTAGTCCCGCTGAGAACGATACAATATCCGAAACTATCCCGTTATGACCTATGCTGAAAAGATTATATATCGTGTAGAAAATCACGACCCAGCACAACTGGAGGTACTTTTGTTTGGGTCTGCATTCCTCAATGATTCTCTGACCAGTCTTGTCGTATTTGTATTTTTTAGTATAGAATTCCTCATCTTCCGCTTGGAATATTATATAATTCCCTTTCTCAGCCTCTTTATCGCATTCTTTTAGTAATAAGTGTAATATCTGCTCCGAATCTCCCTTTATTTTGTAGATTGACCGATATAGTCTCATCAAAAATTAGGTAAGCGAGAATAGACTGTATCTTCCATTGAAGGCACTGAAAGAAGCGCTTGCTCTATTTTGTCAAAGTCCCATACAAAGACAGACGGTGCACCTGCATTTTCCATGTCACAATGGGTTAGTAGATAGATACAATCTCCTTGCTCAACCTCAATGGCTTCTGCTGCCTCCTTTGGCATTTTAATTCGACTTCCAGACGAGTCCCAACTAGTTGAACCTAACCAGTCAGAACGCTTTTCTCTTCCTGAATAGACCGATATCATCATCCCCGACTCTTCATCGTAATTCCAATGATATTCTGTATCCTGTTTATTCTGGTTGGATTGAAGAAATCTATGGACCTCTTCGGGAATATGAAAATATAGCTTAGAAGTCAATTCTACTTGGTACAAAAACTCCAGTTCATCGGCACTCATTGTGTTCACAATATTATGAATGTCTACATAATTCTTACTGATAACAAATATATTAAATTATATTGATATATACCCCTCGCTTGTTTCTGTCTCAGACATGGTACCGGACCAGAGTAATTCAGTTGAGTACAGATTAAGCAACCAGCCAGTGCATAATAAACCATCAAATAAGGATGGGGATGGAACAGCTGATTCTCTGGCTCATGAGATAGGGGGCAGAATTATGACTAATTTCCTGCGGACCCCATGTTGGATTTCCGAGCTGCGTTCGTATGTGGTTCTGGTCACGATCTTGAACCTCTTCAGCTACAGTATAAAAAGTATATATATTTCACTTAAATCAAGGTTGGACAGTACAGGTATTCCTACACCTCTATCGAGAAATTACGGAGATTACGGACGAGTCACCCAACCGGTCAGTGGATGATGACATGACGGACGCGGCGGACGAGAATCAGCCGGTCTAACGGTGAACTAAGTGGAAGGGTAGAGTGGTCCCTGATAGAATGCCACCTGAGTGGGGCGCTGATGTGCGCCCACTAATCAAAGATGGAGTCCAAGCCGTCATCGAGCAGCACTCCGACGTGGATGTTGATCCACCAACACGGACGTTCAATCAGCTGAGTACTGGCGGGTTTATGCAGAACACCGAGGAAGTCTCGGTTCCAGCTCCCGGTGACCTCTTCGACGAGAGGGATCTCTTCGATAACCTCTATGCTGGTGAATTTGCAGAGGCGGCCCAGGTTATCTACGATCAGCTCCCGGATCCTCCCGATGACGATCAGTTATCCGAAACCAACCGTGTCGAGTCTATCGAACGGGGACTGTTCGAGTTCGTCGGGGTCGTGGTGAATTACGCTGGTGAATTTCAGTTCCACGAGGATGCCTTCGCAACCGCCTTCGAGGAGCAGTTCGAGCCCCGGTTCACCGATCGAGAGTACTCCCGATTCCTGCTCGTTCTGAAGAACACCTCCATTGAGCCAGACATCACGATTGACCTCGAAACGGAGATCCAAGGTAGCCCGGACTATCTGGGACCATACGCCGTTGACACGCTCCGGATTCGTCCCTTAGACCGTCTGGAAGAAGCCGGAATCGCGACGCACGAAGCCCCGGGAACGAGCGTCCTCGAACCAGTCGAGACGCTTGATGCAGGCGGCCCGAACGCAGCGCTAGAAATCGTTCTCCGACGCCGGCGGCCCTATCGAGAGATAGCTCGCGAAATCGATGACACCGAAATCAGCCCCTGGGAACGTCCCGATTTCGACGTCACACCGGCCGACGTCTATCCCTGGCAGCAGCTGACCGAGGTGATCGAGTATCTCGCGGCGAGCGTTCGTCGGTGTCTGCGGCTTCTCTGCCCGTTGGGAACTGTTGGCTACGAGAAGGGCTACAACGTGGTGCCAGGCTGGGAAACGTACCGTGGAATTGCGGCACCGGTCACCTTTGAACTCGAATTTGACTGTCCGAGTTCGACGACAGAAACACATATCGCAGAAGATCATGCCTTGGAGATCCCTCGGCTGTGGAGAGATCATCAGCGTCGAATCGCACCCGGACATGATAAGTTTCAGAATCCGCTGTCACGGTTTGAGCGAATGTTCAGCCGGGAGTCCCTCGAGGATCAATTAGTCGATTGTGTCGTTGGCTGCGAAACGACCGTGCTGAAAGGTGGCTCCCCTGGTGGGAATAGATATCGCCTCGGTGTTCGGACGGCAGTGCTTCTGGGTGAGCAGAACGCTCGCAATTGGTCGTCAAAGCGGATAGGAGAGTTCTTCAGAACACTGTATGACTACCGTAACAAGGTCGTACACGAGGATACAACACTCCCAGACGAACCAAGCGATGGTGAGTTGATTACGGTCGCAGACGAGGAATTTCTTGCCAGCACGTTCCTCATCCGCGCTCGCGAACTCTATGCAGACCTCATCCTGGAGTACCTGTATATAGTTGCATCTAAGGACGTGTCAATACCGGATATCAACGAACAGATCGACGACCGTACGCTTGAGTATGGCGCAGGGATTCGCGAGCAGCTTTTCTAAACCCGTCCAGAATCAATTTAAATAGCGCCCATATCTCAATCACTATGATAGAACGCTCTTGCGTAGTAGATTGTTGATAGCGAGAGCTGCGGCTGAAAGTCGAAGAGGGCAAGGGCACCGCGCCAGCGGTGCCCGATATGTTCCCAATAAGTCGATTCGTGTCGGAAT
>NZ_JAYMGY010000042.1:0-3659 GCF_037078445.1 Haloarcula sp. CGMCC 1.2071 | reverse complement strand
GAGACTGTTGACGACAAAATTAAGCAGGTGCTCTTCCTCTATCTCGCTGTCTGCTTGGGTTGACTGCACATCCTCTCCAAGCAGACGCTTACTCTAACCCGATGTGATCGACTGAAACTTGCCGAACCCAGATTTGATCGGGGTTCTCGATATGAGTTGCTCGCGGGGGCCACACAGCTTGATCTGGCTTACCGATTTGACCGTTTTCTATCGATTGGTGGAAACAGAATCGATGTTACCCCTCACCAGATCGAGGCTGCACATGAGATTCTGACATCGCATGACCATCGCTACCTGATTGCTGATGAGGTTGGACTTGGTAAAACAATCGAAGCGGGAATTGTGATCGAGGAACTCATCGCACGCGGACGCGCTGACCGCATCCTGATCGTTACCCCGGCATCCTTGAAGATGCAGTGGCAGGCGGAGATGCAAGACAAGTTTGATCAGGACTATGTCATCTATGACCGTGACTATGTGGACAGCATCCGGCGTGGGCTATCCGATGAGAACGTGTGGGAGCATGATGACCGGATTATCACCTCGATTGATTTTGCCAAGCGTGATGATATGCTCGAGCCCCTGCAGAATACTGATTGGGATATTGCAGTGTTTGATGAGTCACACCATCTGACGGCCCGTAGAGGGAATGATGGGCAGAAACAGACCACGGACCGATACAAGGTTGGCGAGGCAGTTAGTCCAAACACCGATGGGTTACTCTTCCTGACTGGCACACCTCACAAAGGGAAGCCAGATCAGTTCTATTTCATGGTTGATCTGCTCGAGGAGTATCGGTTCGAGGACGAGGATGATATTTCTCCGGCAAAGCTCGATGACCTGATGATTCGACGGCTCAAGAGTAATCCAAATATGGCCCATTCCGATGGGACGCCGATGTTTCCCGAAAAAGAGATAGATACGCTTTCTGTCGGTTTTACTGATGCCGAAGAGCAGCTCTATCAGGATATCACCGACTATCTGAAAAACTACTACCGGCTTGGTGAAGATCAAGAATCACAGGCAGCCGGGTTTTCGATGGTGATCTATCAGAAACGGCTTGTCTCCAGTATCCGGGCGATACAGTGTTCCCTCGAAAAACGACTTGAGGCACTTCAGAAGGGAGGACATAACGATCTTTCCCCCGTCGTCCAGAGTCTGCTGGATCAGTACCAGCAGAAGCCGGAAACACTGACCGAGGCACAGCGACAGAAAATTGAGGAGGAGCTACAGGAACTATCAGCCGATCAGGACCCGGAACAGCGCCAGAAAGAAATCGCGGTTGTTGAAGAGCTGATTGACAAGGCGAGGGCGATTGATGTCGACTCAAAGGCCGGCAAGCTAAGAGATTCGATCGAAACGCTACTGGAACGGGATCCGGATGAGAAAATCCTCGTGTTCACTGAATACACGGACACACTGGAATATCTTCGTGATGAGATCCTCTCTGATTTTGATGTGGCACAGATTCATGGTGGCCTCGGGCAGCGTGTCCGTCGGGAACAGGTTGAAAAGTTCCGCAATGACGCCAGTATCATGCTTGCCACCGACGCTGCTAGGGAGGGGATAAACCTCCAGTTTGCACATATAATGGTAAACTATGATCTGCCGTGGAATCCAATACGGATTGATCAGCGGATGGGGCGCCTCCATCGATATGGGCAGGATCAGAAGGTAAATATATACAATCTCTTTGTCCAAGATACCCGTGAAAGCGAGATCCTTCAGCGGCTGGTGACCAAAATTGACCAGATCGAGGAAGACCTAGGAATGAGTTCTGATGTCCTCGGAATGGTCCTTGATGGCAGTGAGATGGATTTGCAGGACCGGATCATGGATGCAGTTGCGCATGACGAGTCTGGAGAGCAGGTCGTTGAAGATATTGACCAGATTATCGAGGAACGGAAGGAAGCTGTCAAACGCGTCCAAGAGGATTTCCTTATCGAAGACCAGTTCGGGGAATCCGAACTGGAGGAGGTCCAGAAGCTCATTCAGGACAGCCGGAACGAACAGGTCGGCCAGTCAGCAGTCAAACGTGTCCTAGAGCTGTTTTTCCAGGAATTTGATGGCACGGTGCGCCCAGAGGACGTTGAGAGCACCGACGGTCAGGTCTATCATATTGAGACACCGAGTGTCATCGAGGTCGATAATGATGCGGTGGAGAGCTCCTATCCCAGAGCCACATTCAGCCAGACGGCCGCTCAGAATAATCAACATCTTGAGTTCATGTCAGTCAATCACCCGCTGGTCAAATCGATAACTGATTACTGTCTAGACGGGGACTGGATAGATGGAAAGACTGCGGTGGAAGTTCTTGATAACCAATCACATGACTGTGGGATTCGATGTAACTTTCGCCTTGGTTACGAAACTGCAGACGGGAGTGATGAGACCGAGGAATTTGTGTCAATCTTCGTGTCTGAAGACGGCGAGGTATACGACGAGCCACCCGAAACAGATGGGTTTCTCCCGCCAGAGACTGCCGAATCACATTCCAAAGTGAAGGCTATTGCAGACCGTGTCCCCAGTCTGGTCGAGAGAGCCAGAGACGAGGCCCAGCGTCGTGTCGAACAAATGGCCGAGGAGGCAGAGGCAGAAAATGCAGAGGCGGTTGCAATCAAGCGTGAGCATGCAGAGCGGTATTTCGACAATGCGATTGAGACTTGGGAAAGCCGGCTAGAAACCTACCGGGAAGATAGCGAGCGGGGCAAGGATATGGCTGTTAGTATTCGCCGAGCACAGTCCGAACTTGAGGATCTACGTGAACAGCGCAAGCAGGAATTCGAAGCACTTCGAGAGGAGGAATCAGTCCTCCCAAAAACACCTGAACTTATTAATGCGACCATCACAGTCGGAGATCAATAGGTCAGTACGTCTTAATACTGACACGATCATGCGTAGCCCATTATTGATTTAGAGCTGCCCTTCGCTTTTGTTTCAGACACAGTCAAACCAGAACCAGTTCGCGGAGCGTTATTCCGGTGGTTTCTACTTGTTCTAACTGATGCACAACTCTATCAACAGTCTCCTCCAGAAGGGCGAGCCGTTTTCATTCGTATGAAACCGCATATACCTAGTGCTTTCTACGGTCCCGCGAAAGGGTGTACAGTTTATATACTCATCTTCCGCCGCAAGAAGTATGCCTGAAATCGGGATGTACGTCTGTGTCTCAAGAGAACCTACGGGGACAACCTGAGGAACTTCGCGAATTTGATCAAACCAGTATTCACTCCAAGGCAAAACAGCGAGCTTTACTCCTCCTCATTTTCGCCGGCACGCTCGACGGCGGTGTTTGTGGCATCGACAATCTCATCCGACTTTGGATTGTTGATGTTCTGAACTACTTCGCCGTTGTAATGAACTGAGGCACGCATATAGTAGATGTCTGTATGAACTGATACTTCTTCGTCAAGGTCAATATCCTCGTACGAAGAGCTTGACACTATGCTGTCACTACTATTCCGTATGCTTGCCGCAGTTGCTTCAGCGGTCTTATTTTTTCCGACACCCGGATTAGCCAACTTTGGAATATAGTCGGAGACTCAGTCGATCACATCGAAAGCCCACAAACCCTTCCAGTAGAGCTTGAATCTGTGTTTTCGATGCGTGGCTAGTTCTCGAAGTGAGACGAACGGTAAGTTTCGGCGGTGAGGAGTCGC
>NZ_JAYMGY010000041.1:0-4849 GCF_037078445.1 Haloarcula sp. CGMCC 1.2071 | reverse complement strand
CGGCGGGGTTGCCTCCCGTACCCATCCCGAACACGGAAGATAAGCCCACCAGCGTTCCGGCGAGTACTGGAGTGCGCGAGCCTCTGGGAAATCCGGTTCGCCGCCACCATTCATACCTTTCATAGCCCACTCAGGAGAGATGCCTCTCCTGAGTGGGCTTTCCGTATTTATACAGCTGACCCACTCAATGAATAGATAGTTCTCGCACTCCGTGAGTCGTCTGTGACACGCTGGTAATCATCCAACTATCAGTGACTGAAACGGTCATGCGAAAATATCTGTCAGTGTAGTTCTAGTTTGCGGTAATCGTGTGGTTGGACAGTATCACTCTGGAAGGGCTTCAGGATCTCCGTGAGCGAACAGGACGCACCCGCTGGCCAGTCTCTCCAGACGAACCGGATGGGTGATCGGCTACTGGAACTCACACCGATGGCCACTGACGAGGTTCAGGACGGACTGGAGAGTTACTCGGTTTTACGGAGTTGGTCATTGACCTCATAGAGCCATCCACGGTCAAGAAGTCGGTCAACCACGTATACTGCATCAGCGTGCTCTTCAATATGTTCGGACTCAGCCAGAAGGAACTCATGTGCTTCAGTCTTAGAGAGTTCGTCAGTACCTGAGGTGTACGCTCTCTCAAGTGTCTGATAGGCATTTTGAACCCAGTCTGGGAGCGGGGGTTGGCCTGTGCGTTTCATAACCCTAGTCAGTCAACTATACACTATACTTGAGAGCCTGCAACTTTACTTCCCCGGACGGTTGGATGCAATTCTGATTTCGAGGCTGAGACACTTTGGGCTGAGATGTTGATTACAGGAGTGAACTACCCTACTCGCTCACGGCTTGCGCCGTTCGCTCCTTGAGGGTAGGGTAGTTCACCTTTATCTCTGTTACTATAAGCTACAGTGGCTGGTAGGAACTGGGTGAGACACACCCTGTTTCGAGTGTAATTCGGCACGTCTGTTACGATTAATCGAGCTCTCCGTACCCGTCTCCTCTCATGAGTTCTGCAACGTCATCTACGTTGTCGAACGCCGCGAGAAGCGCATACTCACGGGCGTCCGTTTTCGCGATGTCGTCTGTCCCAAGCTCCGAAGCAAGCTGGCTCCGAAACTCCGCTTCTCGCGAGACGACTTCATCACGAGCGAAGAGCTCGAGCCGATTGTCTCGTTCATCCCCGACGTTACTCCGACGCACGAAGTACGGATACTGGTGGCCACTCGTTTGGTGTGATCCGGTATCGCTGGCCGTCGAGGTGCTCGTCGTACTCTCTTCGCTGGTACTATTCGCTTCATCCGCTCCTGGGGAGCCCCGGTTGTCGTCTGCTTTCTCAGAGGTGACCTCCTTGGGTTCTCGATCATCCGCCTCCTCGTCTGCGATGTCATCGATCTCCTCACCGGCTTCTTCTGGCTCACCGTCTACTTCTTCCTCATCGTTATCTCCGAAGCTGAGGTTACCTGACCCCGACTTGAATGAATCGCCCCCCATTAGTCAGCCACCTCCGGTTCAGCGGTGAGGTCGAACTTTACCGTTTCGGTTCCATAGTCATCGATATCTAAGACGAGTTCATCATCAACGTCGACGTCGAACGTCTCAGTCGCAATGAATCCCGCCAGTTGCCAAAGTTTATCCAGAGTCTCGAGCTCACGGTCGGGCACTCTACGCTCCCCTTTCTTCGAGACCATCTCGCCGTCTTCTTCGTAGGTCTTCCACCGCTCCTCTACTACTTTGAACGCAGAGCCCCGAGCTTCCCACATGGCATCCATCAAACTTTCTCGTGACCCAATAGAGACTGGCGTTGCGAAGGCGTCCGTATTTTCGAACTGATCGCGATACTGCTTGTGGGCGTTCGTCTGGCCGACTCCGGATGGGACCACACACGAAAGCCCGATTTCGATGTCCAGCGCAGTTTCCATGTTTCTGACCATCTCCTCGAGGCCATCAAGACTAAGACTCCCCTTTCCAGCTGGCTTGACGGGCGCCACCAATGTCCGAAGCGCGTAAATAGCATTGTAGAGGAGGTCTTCAGCGCGTGCGTTAGGATCGATGAGGACCGCGTCGTACTTCTCGTTCAACTGCTCTTGCTCCCAGAGAAGATTGTAGAGAAGTTCAAAACGAGGGTACTCGTCCCGAGAAATTCCCTTCATCCCCGTTTCGTAGGAAATCTTCTGCTCAAGATTGGAGGTGAAATCCCCCAGCATGTCGTGGCTCGGAATGATGTCGACACCCTCTTCAGAGGTCTCGATGAGGTCCTCGAAGTCCCCCTCAGGCATCTCGAGAATGTGCTTTACCAGATTGTCTGCATCCGGGTCTCCACGGTTCTTTCCGACGTCGAAGAGTGAAGTGAGGTTGCCTGTTTGTGGGTCCAAATCGATCACGAGGACATCAAGCCCCATTCGCTTGAGTGCGACCGCGAGATTCGCTGTCATGGTCGTTTTGTATGTCCCTCCAGACTCAGCGTAGACGACGGTCGTTATCATACACTTCCTCAATTGGATTCCTGTTACATATATCTGTGTCAGACATTCGGGACTATTGTCTGTACCAGCTATCTGTATTAATACTCTGTAATGGCAAAATCTACCTCAAGATCGATACTGATTGGGACCCCGATCTGGAGTATCTGCCTGTAGTAGTTATCTGTACTAAACATCTGTAGCAGACAGCTGTAACGATTGTATGGAACAGTTATTAGATATAGACCCCCATATAGGGTTACTTTAGATTGCAATTTCCATTGATCCAGAACAGATATCTGTTACAGACAGATACTACAGCCCTCTGTCTGTAATATATTTGGGTTGGACGTCTACAAGATAGCGAATAGTGGTTTATACTTCAGAAACTGACCCAGGAATTTGTCACAGGTACTCATTACAGACGTCTATAACAGATAGCGACTACTTTGAAAGGGGCAGAGATTATGACTTCCACTAACTCATAGACATCACAGACGCTATCTAGTCTTACTGATTCCCAAACTGAGCAGCGTTATTTGTAGCTATCTCGAGGTTTCAACGCTCTGGAGGAGTGATCAACATTATCTGTAATTCCACGTTTTCGGGTTAGTTGCTATAGCCCTATGCGGAGGTGACGTCCTTTGCCCCCAAGAGCTGTTAGACAGACTACGCGGAGGTCATCACAAATAGCGCCCGCCCAGAAACCGTTGAAGTTGGCACGCTCAGTGCATGGGTTCAAACTATTATGAGAATCCACTAAGGCACTTCACAGGTTACCTCTTGCCGATTTGTATGTCGTCTGTAGCGCTGGAGTGGGCCAAACATACTGGATGCACAGGCGGAATCACGCACTTCTGCAGGCAGATATTATGTTGTATATCGAAGGTCAGAATATTAGCGCAGAAGTTGAGACCGCTCCTCTCAATGCATACGGTCCGGACGCCACAAGGCACAGGGAGGGTTTGTACAGTAGAACTCGAATACCGGGAGCATCGATGCGACGATACACCGAGACGCCAGTAATCCGTTTTCCTGACCCAAGTCGTATTCAACCTGACAACGTTCCGTAGAGCCGCACACTTTGATTCTACCTTGGCTCGTCACTCGCTCCAGAATGCCTCGATTCGTTCATCAAGACGAGTAAGTACGGTGGCGAGCACGTCCTGCCACTCATCTGGATAGTCTTCGTCCTCGCCTGGCGTCGGCGCATCCGGGGGCGGGTGGAAGTGCTCGCGGGCGTTGTGGTCATTGGGGTGGCGGTCCCAGCGGCACTCCCAGGAGTTCCCCGTCCGGTATTGCTCGGAGTAATGGATGCTGAAGTCATCGGTTTCGAACCATCGGATACGAAGATACGCTCGCGTGACCCCGCTTGGGAAGTACCCGAGGTCGTAGTCAGCAACGACGGCGTTCGGTGCATACTCAGGGCGTGCTTGGACATCGCCGAAGCGGGCGCTTCTGGAGAGGTGTGGGGCAATCCGGTCGAGAATTTCAGCATCGATCGGGCCGGTACTGGACGGCCCGTCCCGGTTGTCAGGCATCGATATGACTGGGAGAACTACCAGAAGTTGAGTGATCACGCCGCGCTGCGTCAAGGAGGGTAGCTCTGCGTTCGAGCGTTTTCCACTCGGAGAGCGCTTCCCACGCGTCTTCAGTTGCCATTTCGCGGCTGGCTTCGACAAGAGAGACGGCGTCAGGATCGTCTGCGTCGAACTGTTCTCTGTATTCCTCGATCTGGTTGATGGCGTCTGACAGTGCTTCAACGATCTCTTGGTCGGAGTAGTTCTCGCGGATGCGGTCGATACGTCGCCACTGGAAGTACGCATCGTTGCGCTCGTACCGGACGGGGCGGCCGTCGTGACGGTGAACCAATCCCATCCCATCGAACCACTCCAAGTAGTCGCGGGCAGTCTCAGTATCACAGTCAGCGAGATCGGCGATGTCGGAAACCTTCGTAGGGGTTCGAAGCCCGGTGACGATATCGAGAAGTCGCTCGCGGATCGGACCACCTTTGATCAGCGAATCGGGCGACTCTAAATCATCGAGATCCGGCGGTGACTCGTCGCCAGCGTACGCATCGTCGGGAATGTCTGTGATATCCATTCGTGACGCCTCCGTACCTAATCTAACACTTGGACTGGTATATATCTATTGTGGGCTGAATTATTTCTGCTATGTGCTGCTGAGTCGCGAGTTCGACAGTCAGTGTATTCTAGAGGGTTGGAATAGATCAATTCTCTATCTTGGAAGGTATGCCTTAGGGTGTATAGTGATTCGCTCTTGCGTAGTAGATTGTTGATAGCGAGAGCTGCGGCTGAAAGTCGAAGAGGGCAAGGGCACCGCGCCAGCGGTGCCCGATATGTTCCCAATAAGTCGATTCGTGTCGGAATCGG
>NZ_JAYMGY010000040.1:0-7194 GCF_037078445.1 Haloarcula sp. CGMCC 1.2071 | reverse complement strand
ACAGTATCTTAGAGCATTTCAGCTACGCCGAGAGCTGTTTCGGAAACCCGGCCGAGATGCTCTCAAATACGCTGTTCGAGCAACTCTGTGAAATCAACAATGTGCTACGGATGAGCGAACCTATTTATTCAGATGACTAACGAGATCCTACCCACTACACATGACTGGTATTGATAAAAAAGAAGGCGATGGTGACAATACAAATACGGACTTGTCTTCAGCTTACGGAGAGTATCGCCGAGCAGCACGTCGAGCCCGAGAATTAGATGACCTTGAAACAGCAGGCTCTTTTTACGTAGCAGCATCTCGGATTGGAATGGCAGAGTCGTTTCCGTTACCCGATGATAATCGTCCACCAGATGCGTCAACCGCAAATAAATTATTTTTTACACAGGCATTGAGAGAGTTCCTTCTTGCCAGCCTCTGTTTCCGGTTAGCTGACTGTGGCGACCGATGCCAGCGTCACTGTGAACAAGGAGTTGCTATCATGACCGATGTCAGAGATACTCTTTTTCGCGATCCCGCTGAGATTGGATTGGGCCACGAGATTATTGGTGACTTCCAGCTCGTGGCTGGTTTTAATAACTATAATGAATCCTATTCCCTTGCCGCCGAACAATATGCGACCATCGACAACGATCTTGGATGGCAGATGGAGGACGGGTTCGATGACTTTTCTCTCATCGCCGTCGAACTGGCTGACTCCGCCGGATTAGGTCCCGAAAACGGTGACCGGGAACGTATCAGGCGGACATCTCTTGATGCACGAGCCAAATTCAAACAAGAGCAATTTCCCGAGGTGATTGAAGCAATAATTACCAAGGGTAATTGGAAATCAGATACAATTTAGCGAAATCTGAATAGTGCTTTCGAAAAGACCCGACAAACGGTTCGGCCAAAGGGAGAGTCTCAGTACCTCACAAAGCATCGCCAGTTAACCTGATCTGAGTCACCTGTTCTGTCGAGATGAGTCGTCGATAGTGGTCGAGGGACGCTAATAGAAGGGGAGGTGCCGCTATCGGCGGCGATCAGCCACCGACGCGGCAGCGTTGCCACTCACAAGACGGCGTCCCGCCTGGTGATTATCGGTGGAACCGGTCATCCGGTGGCCGGTTCGCGGGGACGGCCCGACGCACTGCGAGGGCCGTCCACGCTGCCCGACACAGCATATTGATGAACTCCTCGAACGACCAGGACCAGAGGCGACGCCCGCCACGGCGGGGCGTCGCCATTGGTGTTTGGTCACACTTCATCAAGTAGACTTCTCAACTAACGGGCTTTGTGAGGTACTGAACCTACGACTGCTAACCGAAGTTTTCATCCGTTTTAAATTTCTGTTAATTAAGCAGAGTTGCACGCGCGATTGATAAAATCGAAAACACTCGCTACTTAGGGAAATCCGTCACCGCGGCTCGCAGAATGAAATATGCGAGTGAACTCCCGGCACGGAGCGCTGGCCGTGTAGCTTCATTTGGCGTTGACCAAGCAAAGCGCCCGTTCGCGCGATACTCACTACGTAACTCACGGACGGTCGGGAAGGTGGTTCGGACACGTCGCTACGTGGCCGATAAGACACCTCAGAAGGTATACGATCTGAATACCAAACAACGGAAGCTCTCAGCCCGATACTTCCGAGATGCCGACCTTGGCGGTCGCTCCCCGTCGGAACTGGAGGCCGCCGGGAAGCTGATGGCCGAGAACAATCCCAAGCAGGTCTCACGGATGCTGCGTCGGATGGACGATTCGGGGCAGCAGGCGTTCCTCGGCCCTGACATGGACCCGGCGGTGCGGCGGAATTTGTACGACGGGTGGAAGGCAGACCGCCTGGTGTCGGCGGAGGATGCGGCGGCGTCGGCGCGGAAATACAAAGACGTGGACGCGAATGGTCGGCGTGTTCTGGATGACGTACTTACTGACCCGGACGCGCGTAGTGCCTGGATCCGCACACTCGGTGACGACGCCGTCCAAGCTGACGATGCTGTCGCAAGTGCACGGAAGTACGGCGATCTGGACTCGACAAAGCGGTCGCAGTTCCGAGAGTTGCTGGCAGACGATGACTTGCGTGATTCGTGGGTCAGTGTCACAGCGGACCGCGAGATTACCACCGCCGATATCGAAATCACAATCGGTCGGGTCGAGACCAACAGTCAGCATTCAGTCTCCAACTTCAAGATTGGTCGGAACGCGAACCCGGAGGATGCCGCACATCCACCGCATGACCCTGATTCAATCGTCGTTGAGATGAAACTCGAAGAAGGCGATGAGTTCTGGCGCGTGTATGAACGTAAGTCACAGACTTCGAACCCTGACGAGAACCTTGCCGGTGGGTTTGTGGCGCGGAGATCTACGCTTCAGTCGGCAGAAACGCCAGAGCAGGTTCTCGATCGGTTAGCATTACTTCGGTCTGAATGGCAGGAGTACAATTACGTGGGAAAAGTAGAGCTAACCGACGAGTTTGTCGAAAACAATCAGATCCGGGTCCAAGTGAGCACAACCCGCCGCCAGGCGAGTGATGTCAGTGACGAAGTCCGGCCGGGCGGGGGTACTCAGTACCTCTTGCAAGACGATCTGCAGCCTACTGATCAAGGTGTGAATTGGGAACCAGTTGACGACCTTGGTGACTTCGTCGACTGAGAAGTCTGGTTGCCGTAGCAGACTCCTATGCGGACACTCCTTTTTATTGTATACCCATTTATAATTTAGAGGTTGCTAATCATCTGTAGCAAGAATTTTGTCCACAAGATCGTAACGAAACAATATGGCTCAATATGATGATGGTACTGTCGTTTTTGAAGGGAAGGAAATCGAGGTCGGGAGAGAGATCGTCGATGTTCTTGGGTACGGAGAAATAGTCGTCGTTCTACTGTATGTCTCACCAAATGAACAGCACCCAACGAACGTGCTTGCATTCGACAAGGACGGGAACAAGGTCTGGGAGATTGAATCACCTCCTGAGGAGCGGGAACAGCGATCTTACAAAAGTTTGAACGTCGTGGACGGAAACTTGCGAGTGACCAACTGGAACGGATACGGATACCGGGTCGATGTGGATACTGGGGAAGTTACCGAAACTGGCTATACACGATAATTCAGACGTGCGTGTTCACCCCCACAAAGAGCGGTTTCAGGTGTCTGAGACGGTTGAAATCAGGGGGAAAATGGTATTTATAAGTGAAGCTCTTCCGCGGTGATCTCAAGAATCGACAGACGGCGTTGGTATCACCGAGATTACACCGCTGAACCACCGAATCTGGCCGTGATCGAAATCCCGTGCTGTCTTGTGATTTGCTGAGGGTAAACACATACATTCAGACGGCTCGTATATGGCTCCCTCTTTTCGTTCGTCAAGCCATTGCCCTGAACCGAACAACCTCGGCGGGAAGGTGTAAGACCACTTATCAGACATCGTGAGTTCCGACCCATCGATCACGCTCACAACGCGCGGATCAATGGGCCTCGATACCCCAACGAGCGATGTGTGAAACCGTCTTTTCAACTATCAGGCGCACGCTCGGACACCTCAGAAGGTATACGATCTGAATACCAAGCAACGGAAGCTCTCAGCCCGATACTTCCGAGATGCCGACCTTGGCGGTCGCTCACCGTCGGAACTGGAGACCGCCGGGAAGCTGATGGCCGAGAACAATCCCAAGCAGGTCTCACGGATGCTGCGTCGGATGGACGACGGCCAGCAGGCGGCGTTCTTGAGCGATGATCTCGACGAAGCGGCGCGGGCGGACTTATATAAGGCTTGGAAAAACGGCGACAATGTACGTGCCAGCGATGTTGCAGAAGCTTCCAGCGCTGACCCGCAGACAGTGCGGCTCATCGCGGATGGCTCCGGTGATGTAGACGACGCATATGATCGGGCAGTCATTCAAGCAGCCAACAGCGATAGTGTTGCTTCCAACAAGCAACTCAAGCGAGTTGTCCGGAAAGTCGACGACCTTGACGGTACTCGGCAACGCCGGGCCAAGCAACTCATCGCTGAGACTGACGGTGCTGGCGTCAAGCTCGTCGACGAACTCGATGACAACGCGTTGAATAATCTACTTGACTACGATGGTGAAAGCGCTCGAGGGATGCGGAAACGGATAACCGAGCTGTATGATAACGGCGATATTCGGAAGAATCAAATCGAGACGTTCGGACGTGATCTCGAATCACTTCGGGAGGCAGATGTGGATGGTGTAGAACACGTCATTTCGGAGGATATCGTCACAAATGGTGAGGCAGGGAACGTTGAGGGTGCGATGTACGAGTTTCGTGTTGCTAATGAGCGTGTAGACAATCTCAACAATATCGATGAAATAGGCAGAGAGATTGATACAGTCGATTATAGTGATCTCAGCGATGATCAAATTGACCAACTAATCAAGGAGATTCACTTTCCGGATGCCGACACCCGTGCAGCAAAAGAACGGATTATCAAGGACGCAGTAAGCCCAGATCCAGATGGCACTCCGAAAACAATGGAAGTAGACGTATTGAAAAAGAATGGAGACTACGTTGAGGCAAAGGCAAAAGACCGAATCAGTTGGACGGATATACGTAGTAAAACAATTCGGTATAAAGCGAACCAGCTAAACGGGAATATTGAACCGAACGACGGCATTATGAAAGTTGTTGGCCGTCCAAGTAGATTCAGTGATGGCCGCCCGGGAGGCCCTGATCTTAACAAAGTCGGGCGAGTAATCCAAAATACCCGTGGTCTAGAGAAGGCGACGCTACAAAAATACCCCAATTAAAATCAATGTCCGATGATTATCTCACCATTCAGTTCCCGTATAGACAAGGAGATGCCGAAGAGCTGAAAGACCAACATTTGAAGGCGTTCGAAAATGGGGACCAGTTCAACGTGGCCTTACCGTTTGTTGAAACCAGCGTTGGTAACTTCCAGATCAGTAGCGCAGATATTCCTGAAATCACGGGAATGTCTGATTTACACAATTATGAGTATGAAACAGCGGGTGACGAGTGGAATCTAATGTATGCTCCGATGGTGGAATACTATCTCGGGAGTCTGGCAGGATTAGCCGACGGAACCAACACAGAAAGTGGCCATCCATTGGATACGCTGATCGATGTCGTTGTTACTGGGTACAAAGCAACAGATAAGCCACCACTCGCGGCTATTGCAATTACGCCGCCTCACGAACACCATTTGGAACGCCCACCGTTTACCGCGAAGTCACTGGCGCATGACACATATGACCATCTGAGTTGGCTGTCAATTTTCACACCGTCGATGGTCGAATATTATGGCCGCGAGACGTTGCTCTCTGCTCCCGCCTGGAAAGTTAGGGAACTAACCGATGGCGCGATTCTTATCGTTTGTCATTCTGATATCACAAATTGGGGCGTAGATTGTTGTGATATCGCACATCACATTGGACTTCCTTGGTATGCGGATACGTAAACAGAAGGGTGTCATAGAACAGTTGACATGGTTTTCCAGACTGAGAGGACTGCTCTAACCGTTTCTGGATAGCAGTAACAATCTCCTTCTCTCAGAGACCGCTTTTCCGGAAGCTACTGAGGTGTGTGAATCGTTTTATGACACCCTGTTACAGCGGCAATGAGGGGTGCGACTGTAGACTAGAGGTAACTGCCTCACCGTAATTCACTTGAGTTCACGGCAAACGATATCATCGGCGGTGGGGAATAAAAAAACAGAGAGTCTTACTCGCCTGCCTCGTCTCCCTCGGGCTGAACATCCCGAAGCCGACCACCAATTTCCTGCTCGTACTCTTCCAAGAGCTTGTAGAACTCCTCGATCGTCTCCTCGGCAGTCTCACCCTTCGACTTAATCGTCATACTGTCTTCGTCTCGCGTCCCGGTTCCTCGTTTCATCCGGGCCTCCATACTGCACCCAAAGTCCGTTCGTTCGACCTTTTCGACTGAGTCTGGAGCCGTGTCTGGCTCTGTCTCTGGTTCACTTGACATGGGTCTTCTCGGGACGCTCTCACTGGAACGCCCCGCACCCGACTGGGGCACACAAAACAGCCGTCAATCGCTACTCTCGAACGCACCCAGACTGGCCTGCTCACTCGGGACAGACACCGTAGCCGGTGGTGTTCGCTCTTCAGAGCCCGTGTCTGTCCCCTGAGTTGGGCTGGACTCGTTCTCCGCCTCGACCGTATTCTCGAAGGCGTCGGTCACCCACTCGTGAAGCTCCTCGACCTCCTCGTCGTCTAGCTCGCGAACGCTCCCACCCAGCGAAGAGTACGACGTCTGCCACGCTCGCTGGAACTCGACAGTCAGTGAGTCGCCTTGGATAATGTAGGCATCCAGATTCAGGAAACAGCAGTTCAGCGCCGTCATTCGGGCACACAGTGGGTCTTTGTCTTGCCCGACAAACAGCGCGTCTGGCTGCTTTCGACCGGCGACCAGTAGCGTCCGACCGCTCCCACAGGCCGGGTCAAGGACCGTCTGTCTATCATCGGTATCGCTCTCGTCTCCGACGCCGGCGATCTCAGCCATTGTCTCGCAAACAGAGTGGGGCGTGAAGTGCTGGCCGAACGCATCGCTGGACATTCCGTATTCTTCGTAGACGGCACCCAGAACGTCAGCGTCGGTAGCCGCCATCCGTTCTTGGAGCTGGCCGAACGCCTTGGCGAAGAGGTCGACCGACCTCCGTCCGTCTGGATGGGCCATGTCATCGCGCTCGCGATAGTCGTCAACGATCTCCAGATACGGGTCGTCTCGGTCCTGCAGTGCGAACAGCATGAGGTTGACCCAGTCTCGGAAGACCGTGTGCGCGCTGTGCCCGCGCTGGCGAATTTGCTCAAGCGTTTCAACAATCTCGTCGACGTCGATCTGTGGCGAAGCCATGCTCTCTCAGCCACCAGAGAGGCACAAAATCCGGCCTGCCGACAGTCGTGAATCTAGTCAGTTGTAGTACTTATTCTCCCAGTCGCACCGGGCTTGAATCTCTCGACGCCCACGATTGGTGATTATGTAGCCATTCGTCCGTCCGTCTTTCTTCCCTTTCTCGACGAGACCTTTGTCGATGAGTGTATCCAGATTTGGATAAAGTCGGCCGTAATGAATCTTCTTCTCGTAATATTCTTCAATCGCTCTTGTGAAGCACGTTGTTGATTTTTAGAGGGCGGCGTTGAGAGCATGTTTGAGCGCTTCGTCACCTGGTTTTCTGTAGAGTTCACAGCGGAGCTGAAAGGCTCGGAGATACGG
>NZ_JAYMGY010000039.1:0-7575 GCF_037078445.1 Haloarcula sp. CGMCC 1.2071 | reverse complement strand
ACGACTCCTCACCGCCGAAACTCACCGTCCGTCTCACTTCGAGAACTGGCCACGCATCGAAGTCATGGATTCAAGCTCTACTAGAGGGGTTTGTGGGCTTTCGATGTGATCGACTGATATTCCTTCGCGAGTTCTATCGCAGTCTCTTGATCCGGGACATCGTCACTCATACATAGAACTACCCCGCGCTCACGGAAGTGGTTACGCAGGTCACTCGGACGCTTGAATCTGAATCGTCTCCAGGTCCGCTGGGATATGAACAGTTGCGGTCACATATTCACTCACAATCCGTCGCATCGCATCAGCGTTGGCGGCCGCATCTGGATAGAAGTGAGTCAAATAGAGCTCATCGATATCCACGTCAGCAAGCGTCTGGCCCAGTTGATGCGGGGTCGCGTGGTTCGTTTCCTTCTCGTCGTAGTACGCGCAATCGTGGACGAGGACACTCGAGCCATCAGCGAAGCGAGCGACCGACGCCGACGCCTCCGTATCGCCGCTGAAGGTGAACGCGTCGTCGATTCGATAGGCAAATCCCGCTGCGGAATGGGTCGTCTCGCAGGTCTCGATATCGAACCCGCACAGCGTGAACTGCGACGAGTCATATTCGCGAACAGTCACGTCCAGACGCTCCAGAAGTAGATCGATATCAAGAAACCCCGACAGGTACTCTCGCGTGTCGGGCGGACCGACAATAGTGCAGGTCGACGCATCTTGTAGCCATCGGGCCTTGAGCAAGGAAGGGAGATCAGCAACGTGATCTAAGTGATGGTGAGTCAGCAGGACGGTGTCGAAGCGAGAAATATCGAAGCCAGCCTGAGCGAGTCGGTGAATCGTTCCAGCACCACAATCGAGCAACAAGGGAGTCGAACGCGAGTCCGCCTCGACGACGATTCCGGTCTGATACCGATCGCCAGTCGGTACTGCACTCCCTGTCCCAAGTAGCGTGAGGTTCATACAGAGATATTCTCACGCGCATCGAAAAAAGTGGAAAGGCGAGATGGAAAGCACATTCTGGATCTTCTGATCTTCAGTCAGGTGGACTGCAGCATTGTGAGAACCGCGTCAAAACGGACTTCGCTCAACCTTCGATTGTCTCATTCGGTCTTGAACAGCGTCAGTTCCTCGGTTTCGTAGATGTTGATGAGCTCGTTGATGATTTCGTCGTAGCTTTCGTCCTCGATTCGAAGTGGGTCGAGTCGCTCGATTGTTTCTTCATCGACTGTGATGTCGGGCATCATCTCTCGATAACCGAGGAGACGACAAAACCCTCTCGACACAGCAATGACCGAACGGACACCTACAAAACCTCGGTTGCGTAAGAACAAGAGGACTACCCGTGCGCTATTACGTGATCTCGAATGATGAGACTCAACAGGAGGAGTGGGTGACTACACTCGAAAGGCAGGGATTCGATGTCGTCGACGAGTACGACCCCGACGCGATTATCATTACGCTCGGTGGCGACGGGACGATTCTCTACGCTGCAAGAGCCTGTTCCGATCCGACCATCCTCCCTGTGCGAACGGACGGCTCCAAAGGATACAAGACACAGCTCGATACCGACCGGTTGGTAGAGACGCTCGACACGCTCGAATCGGGACCCGCCGAAGATACGTACACAATCAAAGAGCACCGCAAGATTGCCGCCTACCACGACGAGACACAACTCTGCAGAGAATTCACCGCAGTAAACGAGGTGAGCATCCACCATTCGTCCCCGACCCTCGCAGCAGTGCTCACGATGCGGATTCAAGACGGAGACGACCACTACGAATTCAACCGAATCGTCGGGGATGGAGTACTTGTAGCGACGCCGTTTGGATCGACAGCCTACTACCAGTCGATCACGAATGGAACGTTCTCCGAGGGGCTCGGCGTCGCATTTAACAACGTCCACACGCCAGTCGAGACGCCGGACTACCTGGTGCTCTCGGCGGACGCCGTCGTCGAGGTCGAAATGCTGGAATCCGAGCACGCCTCCAGCGCGGTCCTCACGCGAGACAACGCTGAAGAGACGTACGAACTGACCGTTGGCGAACCGATCGAGATTCGCCAGGCTGACGAATCCGTCGAGGTACTCGAGCCGCTGGTTCCAGATAGCTGAGTTCTGCCGTTTGAGTCAGGAGTTGGTAAGCCGCTGGCGTTCCGTCTCGAATTCCGTCTGGAGTCCCATCTCGTTGAGTGCTGTCGTCGCCTCGTTCAGTCCGTCCCTCGAACGCAAGCCGCGATACGAGACGATGTCGCCACGGGTGCTGGATCGAAGTAGAACGTGACAGGACTCGTCGGAGTCAGCTGAACCGTAACTTCACCGTCCCGAATCGGGCGCTGCCCAAAATTCCCTCGAGCCGCCTCTATGGGAACTCGGCTTGCCTCCGTCTCGACGTGTGCGAGTACGTCTTCGATTTCATTTCGCACACGGGGAGTCAACCCCCACGCGCCCAGCAGGCCATCGCGACTTGCGATCGCCGCGAATCGCGCTTCGAGTTCCTCGAGCGTGAGCTCTCCGTCGCTTCCGTACCCGAAGACGCCAAGGCAGGCGGCTGTCTCGAGATCGTCGAGGGCGACCAGTCCGACACCGTCCATCACTGGACTCCGAAGGCCGGGTTCGTCTCCCCTCGCGAGGACGTCACCACCGGCATCAACACCGACGACGAGGTCGATGTCCAGCTGCCGAGCAGCTGCATCGATCCCTCGACGGACGGCATCGACGCCATGCGAGATATCGATGAGGGCCGTGTCGGTATCATAGTGGCGAGCGACGAGCGTCTCCGTGAATTCGAACTCGTCCTGTACTCGCGTCTCAGCGCTAGCGAGCCCGACTGTCTCGCTGAGACGGTCGAGGCCATCGATCTCGTCGAAGGACCGCGGACCAGGACGGGTATCCTTCGGCACGGGTTCCCACGCGATACTGCCATCTTCTCGTTGAAGCGGAGAGGAGGACATCGAATCCGTGCTGTTCCAGTAACCGAGCGGTCAGAATACTCCCGACGATATCGCCGCTTCCACCGATGCCAAACACGAGTGCGGAGTCGAAGTCGAACAGCGCCTCGAGGGAGTCCATATATGCGTCTTCGAGAGCTACTACGAAGAACGATATGCCGGCCACACGCCGGTCACTCGCGCAACGCGTCAGTGACGATCTGTTCGTGATCGAATCCCATCTCGGGCAGATTCTCCGGATCGAACGTCTCCACCTGCGCGGCTTCTTTACGAGGCGTCGGTGTTTGGTCCCCACGAGGCGTACATCGATAAGCTGCACTCACGTTTCCGCGCTCGTCTCGGTCGGGATCATCGTAGAGGCCGACGAACCCGTCAATAGTTACGTCGAGACCGACTTCCTCCTTCGTTTCTCGAATACACGCTTCCCGTGCAGTTTCATCCGGTTCGACGAGTCCACCGGGCAGGACCCACGATCCTTCGAACGGTGGATGATTTCGTTCGAGAAGGACAACCTCTCCATCGATTACGATTACAGCGTCGACCGTCAGTGCCCGTACATCGACCATACGGATTGGTTCAATAACGGAGCACTAAGATGTGTAGGACAAACAGCCAGAGCTCAGAAGATTCCAGTCAAGATAATTCTCTGGAGTACAATCCCTGAGTATGAGAACTAGGGACAGACCATATTGGGCTAGAGGCCGTAGAGCTAGCTGATGCCCGAAGAAGTACTCTTCAAGACTGAAGAATCGCACTCCAGGTCAGAGATCGCCGAAACGCTCGTCGCTGCTGCCGAGCAGATCGAAGCAGGGACAGTCCAGCTAGAGAGCACGGATCAATCAGAGACTGTCACTGTTCCCGAGGAACCGACGTTCGAAGTCGAGCTCGAACGTCTCACCGACTCGGAAACCGGAGAACAACGATACGAGCTCGAATACGAGCTTCACTGGACAGAATAAGCGCCCCGAGAATGGGACCGGTCCTCAAAAGGCGGTTCCCTGAGACGCGTCGTAGGTGCCGACTAGCTGTGTCGCTGCGAGAATTTCAGCCTCCATTGCGATCGCCGACCCCAGCCGTGCTTTCCGCGTCTCCTCGGGCATCTCAAGTTCGGAATCGAGCGCGAGGAGTTTGAACCGGTAGGCGTGACTTCCCTCCGGCGGCGAGGGCCCACCGTATCCCTGTTCGACGTAGTCGTTATAACCCTCGACAGCGCGAGCAGCGTCCCAATCCTCCGGAATCGTTCCGATATCAGGGTCGATATCCCAGGCCAACCAGTGGTCCCACGTGTGGCCGGCGACGGGCTGTGCATCGGGGTCATCGAGTACTAACACCAAGGCATCAGCCTCAGCCGGAACGCCGCTAATACCGAGCTGTGGATTGGCGTTCTCGTTGACGTAGCCGGTCGAATCCGGCATCTGCTCGCCGTCATCGAAGGCTGGACTCGTCAGTTCAAGATTGTCTTGTTGGTCGACGTCTCCATCAAGTGGCGTTGACATATCGAATCAACCTCCGAGCTAGTCGACAGACTACAGGTGGTTCTGTCGACTCAACAAAGAGAGGTTACTTTGACTCTCTTATAATAATTTCTGGTTCAATTGCTATGCCAGTTCTTCTACGAGAAGTACCCGATACGGGCTCAATTCGACTGTTCATCGAAGTGTCTCGAATACATGTATTGAACTCAAACACCATTTCTCTAAGACAATTCATCCTCTTGGACGATAATACAAAAACTTCAAAGAGACCGAGGAGTCTCCGAATATTGAAATCAGAACACCAAGCGCTCAATTATTCGACCGAGGAAACCAGGACGATCCGATTCGTGTGTATGAACACCGATCGACGGACAATCTATGGCGTCAATCACCCGGTCGACAGGACTGCTTTTGAACTCATATCGGAGTTTATGATTTCTGCTCATAACGAGAAATTCGGCCGTTTGAGCGATCGTAATCAGTTCCTGTGTCGATCCGTCAGTCGTGACGATCTCAGTAGTAACAGGAGCTGAACAGAGTTCAACCAGTTCAGTATGATAGTCTTCGATGGTCTGTTTGAAGTCGGTCGTAGCAGAGGTCTCAACGGCGTATACCAATCGAACAGTCGCATTAAGTTCACTCGCAAGGGCATCAGCAATCCTGACCTTCGACGGATCATAGGGGCTTCTATCGGTGAGTACTGTGATTTCAGAGATCGTCTCGAACTCGCGATCTTCAACGAGAACGACATCACACGGCGCATGTCGCAGGATCCATTCGATTGGACTCCCGAAAAATCGATGCCGAAATCGTCCGGGATGCCGTTCCATCAATATAGCATCCGCTTCTTCATGACGTGCGAAGTTCACGATTGCGTGCCTGATGTCGTGGCTAACGATCTCACCATATCGGACAGGAACGTCAAATTCTTGCGAAAGGTGGTCTGTTTGGGCTTCGAACTGGAAATCAGCCGGGGATTGTACTTCTGACGCATAGTCAAGCGAAATCTGGTCGGGAACTTCGTCAAACTGAACGACGGTGACCACGCCGTCGTGTTTTCTGGCCATATCAGCCGCGATCCGCACAAGACGACGTTCTCGCTCTTCGGTCGTCCCTTCTGTAAGTGCCACTAAGACATCGTATTCCTCAGAAGAGAGTGATTCAGCGGTTCGGTCAACCACACTCTGACCAGCCTCACGCCGGACCGTATCAACGGCGATGCCCTCTCGATCTGTTCGCGGCCGAGCGTACAGCCAGTACCAGCCGATACTCCCGACCGTAATGATGACCGCACCGACGAGTGCTACAGTTCCCATTTGAGTAAGAAGTACGAGCCCACTCAGGACACCGAACACCTGCATCCCGGGATAGAGTGGCGATTCAAACGCCGGATCATATGTATCGAGATCGGCCCGTCGGAACGCGATCAAGGCGATGTTGATAAGGATGAAGACGAGAATTTGGAATGCGCTTGCGAGCTTTGCGATCTCGAGTATAGGGACAAACGCAATCAACGCGAGCATTACGATACCGGTCAGCGTGATTGCTGTTGTTGGCGTCTGGAATCGATCGCTGACAGTTGCAAATCGTGCAGGTGCCAGATTGTCCCGACTCATCGCGAATGGATACCGAGACGACGATAGGATCCCGGCGTTCGCAGTGCTGATCAACGCCAAGATTGCTGCGAGAACCACTGCAATAACGCCTGCCTGGGCAAGAGTTGCATTCGCCGCAATCGCCATTGGCGTATCCGTGTTCGCGAGTTCCTCAAGAGGAGAAACACCAATCATAACGGCCACAATAAGAACGTACAGAATCGTGGTGAATCCCAACGAGCCGAGGATACCGAGAGGAATATTGCGTTCAGGATGTTCGACCTCTTCTGCGACGCTCGCGACCTTCGTCACCCCAGCATAGGAGACGAAGACGAGGCCAGTCGCAGCAAGAAGTCCTCCCATACCATCAGCGAAAAAGCCCTCATATCGTGACGTCGTGACAGCAGGGGTTCCACCAAATATGAACCAGAGCAGCGCTGCGAGCATAATAACGACAATTGCAACTTGAAGTCGTCCCGTCTGTTTCACTCCAAGCATGTTGATGAGAATAAGAATAACAGCGAGGACGAGCGCTACAGGTTTGACCGGGAGATCAAATAGCAACACCAGATACGGGACGCCGCCCACGAGTGCCAAGGCTCCTTTGAACGCAAGCGAGAACCACGTTCCGATGCCTGCAACGGTTCCCAAGAGCGGCCCCATTCCCCGTTCAATATAGATATACGTTCCACCGGCCTCTGGCATAGCCGTCGCCATTTCGGACTTACTCAGGGCCGCTGGTACGACAAGCAGTCCCGCTATTAAATACGCAAGAACTACTCCAGGGCCAGCGATATCGATCGCTAGGGCTGGGAGAATGAAGATGCCGCTGCCAATCATTGCGCCAATACTAATAGCTAGGACTGCTGGAAGGCCGAGGTCTCGTTCGAGGTCTTTTGTCATAGGGAAATATCGTCGAAAGCTGGTTTGTTAGCTGGACTACTGAGATGGCTCAGATGTCCCTCACCTCACTTGCTATGTATTGCCACTCGCAGGGGGGAGTCAATCGTAAGACGGACGAGGAAAGCGATTCTACAAGGGCCGAGTGCGGCTCTCATAAGTTGAGCGTAACGCGTACACTATAAACGGTTCGAATTCTTCCAAATATGTGAACAGGACCCACGCACCAATGTGAAAATGATGAGATATTCACATTCTAACGTTATTTTATGTATATACCATAAAATACTCTAAAGTACCCAGAGGGTTTTAAGCCAAGAGAAGATATCGTACGAGCCAAACAATATCAACACTCCTTCAAATCAAGTATTTAGGATTCATACCAACATACCGGCACTGTCTAAATCTCCACCCCCCGTCATCGAAGTGTAATTCCCGTCTTCCAGAACCAACCGCGACCGAGACTAAAGTACAACGCTCTTGCGTAGGAGATTGTTGATACTGCAGAGCGGTGGCTGTGGAGTCGAAGAGGACAAGGGCACCGCGTTAGTGGCTAAACTAACTTATTGAGATAGTTGTCAAGGTGATTCTCGATCCACGAGGAGGCGAAGCTAAGTTGATTAGTCAGATTCCCGAATAGTTCTGTGATTCGTCTTCGATACTCG
>NZ_JAYMGY010000038.1:0-7755 GCF_037078445.1 Haloarcula sp. CGMCC 1.2071 | reverse complement strand
CTTCGAGACTGTTGACGACAAAATTAAGCAGGTGCTCTTCCTCTATCTCGCTGTCTGCTTGGGTTGACTGCACATCCTCTCCAAGCAGACGCTTACTCTAACCCGATGTGATCGACTGAAGATGGGTGGTGGGCTGCCTGACCGCATCTACATCAACGAAAAGACAACGCGGACATTTTCTGAATGTCCGCCAGAGGTCGGTAAGCAGCTACAGCGGGCAGCGTTCACAGAGCAGGGACCGAACACCTACGTCAAGACCCGTACTCCTCATGGGAGTGATACATCGCGGCCTGTCGTCACCGCAACCGTCAACGATGGAGAGCTGACTGTTTCGGCCAGTGACATCGTGGGTATTGTCGAACTTACCCCACAGACAAAACTCCAAATTGATCCCAACGTTAATTGGGAAGATATTCTCGATATGTTCCTCGCCGTACGGCAACAGCAGCGGTCATTAGAATATCAGGGCATCCCCATTGATGATTTTCTTGCGGACGATATTCAGATTCAGGATATTTTCATTGTCATTACAGTCAATTACCTCTCAGCACTCCAGCCACTGCATCGAAATGGGTTCATCCGTCAGTTTGAGACTCGTCAGTACGATGCTGTGACTGGACGTGGCCGTCTCGATGTCGAGCAAAGTATCATGAACCACCGTCAGGGCATTCCAAAACAACGGTACATCGAAAAAAACATTGACTATAATACGCCAGTCAACACCCTCATCTACGCTGCTGGGAAACAGCTCGTCCGGCTATTCCAGACTACCAATGAAGCCAGCCACGACCAATATTTCCAGATATTTTCAGAACTCAGAGAATCATTGCGGCGGCTCGAGGCTGTTGGTATCGTGCCAGATGGGATTGACCTTTCCGAACTTCGTAATGTAGATATTGGAAATCTACCCCGCCAACAGAGTTATTACCGCGATGCGCTTCAAGTATCCAAGACCATCCTTTCCTCAGCGACAGGGGAATCTCTCGCAACGGGAGAAGAGGACCTCACCATGGATTTTATTCTCGATATGGATTCTCTGTTTGAGCAGTACACGCAGATTGTGCTTGAGGAGGAATTGAGTTTCCTTCAAAATAATCCGCTTTATACTGCTCCCCAGCACTACTCTATCGAAGACAAACCAACGCTTCCTGTCTTCGAGAACGCACAGGGACATTATAAACCAGACCACGTCCTCTGGGATAAGAAGGCAGAGGATGCAGTGGCAGTTTTGGACTCAAAATACTACGCTCAAGAGCACACTCCGATCAGTGATAGCGATGCTAGAACACGGATGCTTGCGTACGCTCATCTTCTCGAAACCGATACAATGGCCTACTTGACTCCATTCGGGCCAACAGCACGCCGACGACTAGCACTCCGTGATGGCTCATTACAAGTCGTATGCCCTGTCAATGGTGATTTCTCAACTGATGCTTATCGAGACGCTGTAAGAGAATTCCTCAAACAGGTGCTTGACGTGACTGCCGTTGGCGATAATATGCCCGACCTGCAGTCCATTGCGCACTCTGAAGTGACTATTGAGACGCTTGATGACCTTGCCAGCGCAGACCCACTAGTGATTCCTGATGAAAGAGTCTCGCTCTACCTCCGGAACATTGCAAATGGAGCGATTGACTGCTCAAACCAAGTCTATCGTCAGAAAACAGAAAATGTATTCGAATGCCATGGGCCCCTGAAAGAATATGTGAGGGAAGATATTGACCAGGAAGAGACCGACATGCTTCTGCCACTATTTGTGGCTCCAGATACGGATCATCAGGTACCAGCTGAGGATGACGAGAATGGGAATTGGGACGGTGAAGCCTTAGCGGTGTATCCAATCACTACTGAACGAGGAGATGTTGCAGACATTGGTGAGCCAGAATATATCCGTCTCAACTGGGGCTAACTTTGAGAGGGTAAGTTACACCGTCGCCGCCACGTGCTGATACTCCGCCTGCGACGGCGTCGGCTGTAACGTCAACCCGGCCAACGCTAACTCCCTGAGCACTTCGGGCGGCACACCTCCGGCATCCCGAAGCACAGCATCAAGCGTCCATTCGCCGTACTGACTCGCGCTTGGCGCAAGCACGTCCCCCGATTCCGTCGCAACCTCGTCACGAATCGCCCTCGCGGCTCGCCGCACCCGCTTGCGTTCCTCAACGGTACAACTCATACTTCGATCACCCGGACAGCCTGGTCAACCAGCGACTCACCAAGCCGAACCTCGGACCAGCCACAGCACGCAGACGCCCACGCGGCGACCCATGCCCGCGGCGTCGTCGCACCATACAGCTCACCGTTGTACGTCGTCGGTTCGAGGACACCCTTCGCGGCCAGCTCATCGAGGTCGTGAACCTCCAAGACCCCGTCAGCATTGCAGATGAAGACACGATGGTCGGTCACTGCGCCGGCAAAGCGGTGTTCGTGACCGTTGGTATCAATCCCGATGAGAGTAGTCCCATACGGGAGGCCGGTACGTTCTTGTGGATTGGATTGCGTAGTTGCCATTGGTTCTTCCTGGAACCACGCGCCTCGGTGTGCCATCACCGGGGCGATCTCGTGAGAAATCGACCAGCAGCGCGTGTGTTCCTACACTTAGCTTATGTTACGCCACCGGCATAAGTATTTTCCATACAGCAAACTATAGAGAAAGTAGAAGATAATGAGTACCCGTGGAAAAGATCGATCTGTAAGTGACGAAGAGCTAATTCAGGCAATTAAACGCCATCCCGACCCGGCAGTGAAAAGTACAGAGCTTGCCGAACAGCTACCACTTACGAGTACCCGGATCAATGAACTACTCAAATCATTAGAGAGTGAGGGTATTCTCAAAAAGAAATCATTCGGCAGTGCCAACGGGTGGTGGGTATCCAGAACTCAGGATTTAGACCACTAAGTGAGTTTGTCACGGGCCGCTTCAACGACACGCTGGTGGCCTTTTGGAGTGATCCACCATAATCGTCTTCCAGATGCGGTTTTGGAGGTTACTAACCCTTCATTTTCCAGTTCGTTCAGAAGGTCGTTGACACGCTGTCGTGACAGCGGCAGCGGATCAGACACTTCACTGGTGAATAAGGCTGGATCAGCTGATAGCAAAAATTCGAGCAGAATCCGATCATCGCTGACTTTGCGGTCTGACCCTCGCTTAGCCATTCTATCTCATCTTCTACGTCGACATAAATAGTAATGTGCGATGTGATTGTAACTCGTATAGAAAAGTTTGCTGTACGGAAACACTAAGTGCGGGCAGCATAACAGTCTGAGATAGGCGACGCCACCAACACTAGCGGCGTCCCGTTGAACCCATGACAGCAGACCAGCCCACCCACGAAGAGTCGCATCGCTCGCCACCGACCAGCACTTCCGTTCATTCGGAAACCACCAGACTGCGGGACATTCGCTCACTTCCGGTCATCTTCCGGTCATCGCCTGAGCGGCCCACGAACACGCCACAGCGGCCCAGAGACGAAAATCGACCCGCGAAAATCCACTTCCGGTCACGTGCGCCCCAGACTCTTACCAAGTCACGTCCCAGCCCTGGCCAGATGCATACCGCAGGAGGCGACCGATGACTACCTACCACGAGCTGACGGGCTTCCAGCGCGATCTGCTCGAAGCCATCGCCGCCGTCGACGACGATCCCTACGGCCTCGCACTCAAGGACTACCTCGACGAGCGCTACGCCGAGCCGATCAACCACAGCCGCCTCTACCAGAACCTCGACCAGCTCACCGACAAGGGCCTCATCAACCGCGACGAGCTTGACGCCCGCACCAACGTGTATACACTGACTGACGCTGGGAGACACGAACTCAAGCACCAGGCGGAAACACTCGCAAACCTGTGTGAGCTGCCCCGGCCCGTCGCCGATGGGGGTGCACAGTAATGCCCCGACAATCAACGCAGCGCCGGTCCGCAGTAGTCAAAACGGAGGGGACAGTCGGTCAATGTTGTCAGAGGCACGGAATCACTGGGCAGGTGATTACCGACTGGTACCCTACGGTAATAATCGAAGAACTCCTACATAATCGTTGCTGTCAGGGATTCTCTCATCGTTCGATCCGTGAGCCAGTCCACCGCCAAACACGACGGCGGACCGGATCGCGTGCCTCTGACAAGATCCCAGTACAAAGTGCCCAACCTTGTGCTGGCAGTATCAGACTCAGGAGCCACCACAATTGTAATTTTCGCCTCGTTATAGATTCTGATTACATCGCGCGGCACCCCGAAAATTGGGGCCCGGACCCACGGAAGGAGGATGGGGAGATCGGAGAGCGTGTGTGGCGCTTTGATGGCGGGGACCGGATCCCATTCGACCGCTGTGGGGCGGTTTCTGAAAATACTTGTGTATTCAGGTCCACAGCCGCCCAGCCACGAGGAGGTGCGTGGGCATGACTACCCCCAGCGTCGGCGACGTGGTCGCCCCGACCGAACTCGACAGCGAGCCACATCTGCTCGTCACCGCCGTCGACGCGGCCAGCGACGATGTCACTGGAGTCCTGCTGGCGGACCTGGCCGAGGAGACCCTCCAGCGTCTTGAGGCCACGGCCGGCAATCGCCAGCGCCGCCGGGAGCTGACAACGACCATCCGCCGAGCCGAGGACCTCATGACGTTTCGTGTCCCTGTCGGCGAACTCCGCCAGCGTAACCAGCTGGCCACACAGCGCAGTGAGTCGGCCACAGGAGGGAATCGGTAATGGCCAAAGCCGACACCGATGCTGTCAAGAGCGATACAGCGCCCGCACAGGCCAGCTTGTGGCGACTCCGCTACCACGTCGGTGAGATTCAACACTACACCGAGTGGACGGCCGACTTCCCCACCATCGAGAACTACTATGACCAGTACCGTCGCGGTGACTACGCTCATGATGTCGCCATTGAGCGCCGAGCAGTGATCGAAACGTGACCCACCATAGCACCCACTCCGGTCCCAGCCACGACTGTACCCTTGCCACCAGCGGAGCGCGACCGGTGAACCCGGTGCCACGCCGGTCCGGGCGACGACAGCACACACAGACTGCTAGTCGCCGGCGCGGTGCCACGACGCAAATCCACTAGACGGAGCGGGGTTGCCACGAGCCAACCGCCGCGTCTAGAGAGCGCCAGCTACGTCACCGGTAGCCCGTGCTGTGGTCAGCACCGCTCGGTTCGATTCCGAGCACGGGTCCTGTGGTCACAATGCCACGACAAACAAACCCCAACGACGACGGCACAGCCACCGACCAAGCCCTTGCCGACCACCTCGACATAAACATCGGACAGGATGAGACGGATACCGACGAACTCCAAGCGCTTGTCAACGACCTCGACGGCGACGTGTCACCCCTCGTTTCGAGTGTTCTTGAGACGCTGGTCGCGACTATCGATGACCTCCACGAACGCGTCACCGAACTAGAAGCCGACCTCGAACAGACCCACGACGTTGCGACCACGGCGGTCGGTGACGCCGCCACGAACGACCAGCGTCTCGACGACCTCGAAGCTCAGCAGGAGACCACCCGCGATGTCGCCAAGAGTGCCATCGCCAAAGCCCAGCAACTCGAAGCCGACACCGACCAGCAGGAAGACGCCGAGCAGCTCCCCGAAGGAATCGAACCCAGCAGTTCGCCGCTGGATTTCTTCGCGAACTGCCGCCAGTCGAAAGTCAAGACCATGTTCGTCGAGCGCTCGAACCGCCAGAACACCTACCGCGCGATCAGCATCGCCAAGCGCTGGCCGGAGTTTGCCACGAAGCGAACCGACGGCAGCGGCGTCTTCATGACGAAAAACCATATAGAGACAGCCCTCACCGCCGAACTCGGGAAGGAGCCCCATCGCCAGACGATCAAGCGCGTCTGGGAGACACTGGTCGACATCGGCGGCGACGACGTCGTCGAGAAAACCCGGCAGGTCGGACGCGACCAGACGCAAACCGAGATTCTTGCGATAGATATGGCAACAGCCGAAGGACTGCTTGAAAAACGCTACGTCGGTCTCGATCTGCTGGAGAACAGCGACCACAAAGCCGCCACAGGTGGCGTCACACCCGTTGTGGTGGAGTCCACGCCCTGACCCTGTGACACATGCCGGATAGGACACGAACCGACACTGAACCAACGCTACTGGACGCGGTGGTACGTGCCCTGCCGCCGTCGACGCCGCTGTCTGCTAGCTGCAGGAACCGGGAGCGATCCCCTGTTTTCAGGAGTGTAGTGAGTGGTCGTAACACGAACGGAGCGACTACAGCGATTCTAGTAGTCACAACAGGTGTGACAGATCCATCTTGGTACTGGTCTGGGTCGCCTGCCTGTTTGAGTATAGCTGATCGGGTTTCTCTGGAACGCCTCTCATCTTGCAGAGGCTCACAAAATACGGGCGAGTTCCCTTGCCGTCAGACTAGGATTGCTCTAGTGGCTCGACCCACTCGGGAGCGCAATCATGGGTCCCGCCGTAGATCAAGTGGTCGGGATACTGGTCGTCGTCAGCCTCAACTTGAATACTTCCACACAAGATCGGTCACGTTGATATTCCCGATCGGACTAAGTTCGTGAGCATCGCTCCCTTTAGCTGTCGTCCGATTACACTTTCACCTTGCTTAGCGACGGTTTTAGTGCGTCCGCCACCCATATGCATCCATGAGTGACGATTCGGGGAGCGATTCCAGCAATGATTCTTCAAACGACTCATCTTCCACCAGAGAGGGTGCCAGTACTGAAGCACTCGCTGCTAACAAAACGCAGGATGCAAGCGCAAGCGGAGAGGTCTATCAGGCCGCAAACAGCGCCCAAAAATCCGGTAACGGAAACACTAAAAAAGCGGCGGGAATCGGATCAGAAACCAGTCAAAAATCTGGGGGCAAAACCCCATCTGGTGGCAACGAAATTCCCTCCGCCGACGAGGTATCCATCCCTAGTAGTGTCGACCCGGATGCACCTGAGAGCACCGAGGGCGACAACTCTGACGGCTCCAGTAATTCTGACAGTAACCAGTAGCCCGAAAGACGAATGGTAAGCCTTCCTGGAAGCGCGATTTTCTACGCTGTCCTCATAGCCCCCGGCTTCGTGGCCGTGATGACCGCAATATCACTGTCCGCTATCGAAAGCGATATCAAACAGTTCGTCCTCTTGATTTGGAGTCTCGTATCCAGTCTCCTGATTGATACCTTGTTTATCGCCGCGTACCAATTGTTCGTCGAACCCATTACCTCGTTTACACAGTTCCAGTCAATTCTGTTCGATCCAGCATTCCGCACCGGCTACATCCTGATCATCTTCGCAACCTCACTGTTTTTCGGGGTGTTCTACGCTACCGCTATTCTAGTTGACCTCCCCGGGGTTCTGCGAGAAATCCTTCAGTCGAAGATGCAGATCTCGTACTCCCGACGCCAGCCTTGGGAGGAGTTCCTAAAGCACGCTGATCAAGTAATGATCAAGACCAGCGATGACCAGTCGTACATTGGAGATGTTAGCGGTTGGAGTCGCGCCGGCCATGAAAAAGAACTCCGTATCAGGGACCCGCACCGGTACAACGAGAACACAAAACAGTTTGAGTCGGTCGGTGGGCCAGAACAGTTCTTCCGGGATACCGACATTCAGCGTATCACCGTGCTGAAGACTGATAACTTCCCTACAATCTGGGTGCGGGCCAAACGTAGACTCAGTACTTCACAAAGCCGGTTAGTTGAGAGGTCTGCTTGCTGAAGGTGTGTCCAATACCAAGCAAGCAGACGGTGAAATCCACGAGGACCAGCTTCTTAACTTCCTCGTCAACACG
>NZ_JAYMGY010000037.1:0-7894 GCF_037078445.1 Haloarcula sp. CGMCC 1.2071 | reverse complement strand
GCTCTGGCGAAGCGCTCGATGCGCCGGTGCATGGTTTTGTGTGTCACCTCGATCTCGCACTGTAGTTGGCGAAGACTCGTGTTAAACCGGAGGAACGCGTAAATTGAGAACAACCACCGACGGAGCGCAATCTTCGAATGAGCGAAGATTGTGCCGGTCTTGTCGTTGAACGTGCGGTCGCAATTCTTACAGAGATACCGTTGAAACTCTCTGTAGCTGCCGTTTCTGACCGTCCGGTCAGAACGGCAGCGAGGACAAGTAACACCATCACTCCAGCGAACCTGCTCTAACAGGTCCGCTGCGACCGATTCCGACCCAAAAACATCTAGCGGAATCATTCGTGTCGGGCACCGCTGACGCGGTGCCCTTGTCCTCTTCGACTCCACAGCTACGGCTCAACAGTATCAACAATCTCCTACGCAAGAGCGAACTCTAGGTGTGAAAGTGATTCAAGAGCTTCCTATCCGCTCATGATGGTGTAACCTTTGACTTGACCAGAACTATCTGTGAGAAATAAAGTATCATCGACAACTCCCAGTGTCTCGATCCGATTTCCTCCTGTCATATTCTGATCCAAGATTAATTCACCAGAGGAAACATCAATACAATATAAATTACCCGATGTGTCCGCTGACAACACAAATGATTCGTATGGTACTATTGAGGACCGGATTGTTGAGGTAGTTCTGATATGCCACTGTTCTGACCCGGATGATCCGTCATGGCTATATATGCCAGTTTCACCTGCCGATATGATACTTTCATTTGTCAGTGTTGGTGGGATATACGAATAGCCCGGCACTTCTTTTTTGAATACGTTTGTCTTTTTAGCGAGATCATGAACTTTTACTGATCTATCCCGCAACAACATTAGATTCCCAACTATTCTCATAACACCTCCAACATCAATCCCGAATTGTATTTGAGTGGAAAACAAGGCCTTCTTTTCTGGGTTATATCCCATGGACTGAGTATCGATGCCAAGGTATGCTAATCCGTCATGCGTAACGATAGAGTCAACGTAATCTTCAATCCGAGTGTGAAATTCTTTTGTTCCCTCTGTAGCATTAAGTGAGAAAAATACGCTTTCATCCTCACCAGCAGCGGCACATAATCCCGCAAAAACTCGGTCATTGTTTGCTGATAGAGCATCGAACCCGGAATGCTCTTTATTAATTTTGTCTGTATGGAATGTCCAAAGTATTTCACCGGATTTGGGTGCAAGTGCTTGAACTCGTGTACTCCCGCCAACATAAATACCAGATCTCGTAATCGAGACTGAATTAGGCTCACTATCTAGATTAACTTTTGTTTGCCAAATTATATCCTGTGATTCTACATCGACTGCTTGAATATAATTCCCTACACTGTACAATATTCCATCATTAACTCTCAGAAATTCTGGTTCATTGAAAATGTTGTTAAAATCCTCTGAAATGGTAAGTGTAATTGATTTGCTGTTTTCGCTGGCTTCTTGAGCAGTTGTTTGCCCTGAGTGTACAGATTCACCAGGCGTGTCAGTGCTTTGTTGCTCTCCTGTAAACCGGAGACAACCTGCTGTACTTGCTACTGCAAAAAACCCTTTTAAAAAATCCCGTCGTTGGGCCATCAGCTAGTAATCATCAAGATACAAAATAAAAACTTCGCCAATTAAATCCTTCATCTATATGCATACAAGAAGTAAGAATTGTTAATTCGTTCACGATATCTGTAGACTTAATGCCATCGTCGGAACATCAGTATTTACGAGAAGGTGGCCTGAAGCTACGACCATTTCTTCAATTGCACCCTCAACAGAAAAATCCTCCAGATACTGGCCATCAGTACCACGCAGGACATAGACAGAACCATTGTCAGTACCTGCAAATATATATCCAGTGTCCGATCCAGCAACAGTGTTAATTTGTCCGTCGGTCTGAAATCGCCATTGTTGCTCGCCACTTTCTAATGAAAGAGCATACACATCAGAACTTCTAGTACCAAAAATGAGTTTACCATCATGTATGACACTTCTAGTCCAACATTGACCAGATGTACTGGTTGTCCACTCTGTCTTTCCAGTTGATGCGTTGATCGCCGAAAATTGTTGGTACATCCCCACATATACCATCCCGTTTGTATGTCTTGGCGGGGAGACAGGTGTCTTCTCTGTCCATTTCCAGTAATGGTCTCCAGTCTCCGGATTGATCTTTGAAACTTGAGCAGAGTTCGAGTTCGTTCCTGCAAGCACGTATGCAGACCCAGAACCATTCACAGTTCCAAGTCGACGGGTACCGCCAGTGTTGATTAGTCCACTATCAATTTGCCACAACCGCTCACCAGTGTCTGGGTCAAGACCTACGACTGCTGAGTTTCCGTAGCTGGGGTCGTTGATGTTTGCGATGAAGGCATCTGAAGTCACGAGAAAGCGAGAATAGACTTGACCATCGACAGTTGATTTCCACAGGGTAGTACCATCATCTTGGGAAAGTGCTAAAATGTAGTCCCCTGAATCAGCTGACACCCGATACAAAACTGCCGAGTCTCCCACACCCAGTGCTTTTGCGATCAATTCACCTGAATTAGTAATCCCAGACTTTTCCCAGATAGTGTTACCCGTCTCTATGTCAATGGCATATGCAGCATCCATCATGCCAGACCGACCATATACTGCAGTATCAAAAATAAGGGGAAGTCCAGTATCTATTTCCCAGACTTTGCTGAAACTAATTTCTTCAGTCTCAGGTTCTGTTGTATTCGGTTCCGTTGTGGAGCTCTCAATATCCGTTTGGGTGTTTTCAGCTGTTCCGATGGATTCAGTCGATTGAGCTGTCTCGGATATACGGTCTGCTTGAGGATTCGTTGGATCCTCTGTATCGCTTTCTGTCTGGTTCATCCGGAGACATCCACTGGTCCCTGCCACACTGATATAAGAAATAAACTCACGCCTGTCCATAAGTGGTGAATATAACAAAATTTAAAAAACGTTTTGGAATATTTCTTTGAAAGAGTCAGTTAGTGAGCGAGTTGGCCAGTGACCTGCCGATGTGTAGTCCAACATCCCAGTCATACTCACCCTGGGTATATTTACACCACTTAGTAAGCGCCTCAAATAGCGTATCCGCCAACTCAACTTTTCCTGCCTCACCGTCTGCCCCGACACCAGCCACGACAAACTCGGATCTGTCCCAGTAGTGGGCGACACCATTATATCAACGCCGAGAAACAGGGGCGGCCCTGGGTGAGTAGTTCGCGTACAGACAGGCATTACAAGTCACGTATCTCTCGATAGGAAGTGAGAGAGAAACACAGACTCCAGAAAAGTTAGAACAGCCACAGTCCGATGTCAGTACGTGACTACCAATGGCCCTCCTCCCCAGTGGACAAATCCAAAATACGTCTCAACTGTCACCGGCGTCCTTGCCACTGGTGCTCTCGTGTTCTACAGTTCACTAACTCAGTTTGGCCCGATTGTCGATGAAATCATATTCGTAGTGCTCGCTATCAGTATCCCTGTACCATCGCTTACGAACTTGCTCGTCGGTTCGGATGATAGGCACACTTGCTGAACGGTTGGTTCAGGGGATCGAGGAGAAAAACAAATGACGGTTAGAAATCCGAGTGGGTAGCTAACCAACAGCTGTGGGTTCTGCTCGGGTCTTGTTGGTTAGCACTTTTCGCGACACCGTCGCTGCCACGTGCTGATACTCGGCTTGCGACGGCGTCGGCTGTAACCTCAACCCGGTCAAACCCTGACGGGGTGCCTGATAGGCACGTCAGATGAGATGCTCTATGGACTCGCCGTCCCGGGCTAACTCAGACTGTTCGGGTGAAGCGTCCTTACTGCGCTCGGAGAACGACTCCGGAGAGACGGCCTGTTGCATTGCCTTGAGCTTTGACCGAAACTGCCCGCTCGTCGAGCGCACCAGCTCATCGTCTGGCCAGGAATGCACTTCGAGCCCATCGAAGCGCGTCGCCACCTGCTGGACCGTGTTCAACTGACCGAGAGCATACTCAACCCAGTACTGGTGACTGTCCTGCATCTGCTGGAGTTCTTCGACAACATCGTCGTAACCGGCTTGCTCGGCGGCATCGAGACACTGCTGGAAATTCGCGCCACGGGGATTGATTGGCTCGTGGAAGACGACAACCTCACCGAGCGCTCTGAAGTAGCTGAGTAGTTCGTGAAAGTCATCTTCGCCCATCGTCGGGTATGTGGGCGACATCGAGACGAACACCGACACACCGGCCTGCTGGAGCTCATCTAACGCCTGCCAGCGAGTCATCGGTGGCGGGGCGTTCGGTTCCAAAGCTCTGACGAGTGTGGCGTCGAAGGACGGAATCGACGAGCCGACGGTAATGCGGTCACCGGCGGCCTGGAAGAGATCGATGTCCCGAGTCACGGCAGGACTTCGCGTGAGGATTCGAATCGGAATGTCGTGTGTGATGAGTTCGGCGACAGCGCCGCGGGTGATCTGGGCCGTCCGTCGGTCCTGGTAACAGTCAGTGCCGCTGGACAGCATCACCACGCCGCGACCACGGTCAGTTTGTTTGCGCTCGCTGGGATCACGCTCATCGAGGATATTGCCCAGTCGCTCCGGGAGGTCATCCCGGTACAGGAGATAGCTTCCCCAGTCGGTCTGTGGATCGTCGACGTTCGCTTGCTCGGCGAGCATCTCATCGCGGCTATCGATAGCCGGCGTGGTTGGGACGTAGCAGAACTCACAGCCGTGTCGGCACCCGGTAGCGACGTTGATAACGTGGTCACACAGGCTCTTGGTGTGGAGATGGGACTCGCTCATCACCGACTTCGTCGGGTCAGTGTTGACCGTAATCCCACGCTCGGCATGGCTCTCGGTGTCAGTGGCACAGTCCCAGCATAGCAGGTCACCCTGTGGGTTGGCGGCAAAGCGGTCGTTGATTTCGTCGTTACACTGGGTACACAGCAGACCGGCTTGCCAGAGGTCGAGTCGTTCAGTCGGGACACCGTAGTCCCGTGAGAGTGCACGGAGTTCGTCGAGCGTCGGCTGGTCGTCGAACGTGGCGACCGTCTCCCCGGCGTGTTCAACGGCATAGGTTCGCTCGAACCAGCTATCGCCGGTGTTCCAGGTGAGTTCCATGCGTCTCTCTCCTACCTGTCTTTTTATACTGGACCCCATTAGAAGTCAGCCACGCGGAGTGAAAGTGAAACTGAACGCAGTCTTTGTTGCACACAATTATATCTAGTAGTAGACGAGAAAGACAAGATAATATATGACAGACGACCACGAAGACGTACGGACGGGAGAAGACCCTACAAAGGCGATTCTCAGTGAGTCGGGCCTCAACAGCAAGCATCTGTGTGACTACGTTGTCAACGTAGCGACAGGCTGTCGGCATGGCTGCAAGTTCTGCTATGTTCCCTCGACGCCGAACATTCGGACTCGGCCGGACATGCTCAAAGAGGAGGCCGATGTGGACAACGGCCAGAAAGAGTGGGGGAACTACGTGCTCTACCGGGATGATCTAGGCGAGAGACTGGACGGGCATTTGGATCGAAAACGAACGTGGCGGGAGACAGAGCGTGGGCAGGGCGTTGTTGGTGTCTCATTTTCGACGGACTGCTACATGGACGGTCGTGCTGGGAAGATTACCCGCGATGTCGTCGATGCTATCGCAAGCCACGAGGAGTACGTCCGGGTGTTAACGCGGAACCCGATTCTGGCCCTACAAGATCTGGATGTCTTTCAGGATGCTGGCGAGTATGTGACGATTGGCTCATCGATTCCGTGTATGGACGCTGAGCAAGTTGGAGCGATTGAACCGAGTGCCCCATCGCCGGAGCTGCGGTTGAAAGGGTTGAAGGAATTCAACGAGCATGGCGTTCAGACGTTTGTCAGTATGAGTCCGACCTATCCCACGCAAGGGAAGGCCGATCTTCGGGAACAGCTAGAGCGGGTCGCTGCGTGTGACCCGGCTGTGGTGTTCCACGAGCCGATCAATCCCCGTGGTGGGAACTTCGAGATGACTGTTGAAGCAGCACGGGACGCTGGTGAAACGGAGTTGGCCGAGGAGTTGGATGCGCTGCGGTCTCGTGAGCAGTGGGTCGAGTATGCGACGAATCACCTACGGTGGGTCCAAGAGATTGGGCGTGAGCTGGACCTGCCTGTGCATCTGTGGCCCGACAAGCAGTTGATCAAGAATGTCGGGGACGAAGAGGCAACCTGGCTTCAATCGTGGCGAGATCGCCAATCTCCAGAGGAGTTCGCTAATCGGGAGACTCCGACTGAAGAGGCACCAGCTTATCCTCTAAGCAGCTCTAGCCAGTCGGCTATATCAGAAGTCACCGAGTGAAGACTGATCCTCATCTCTTTTTACTTCAGATTCATCAGGGATGAATTCATCTAGCCCTGTAGCGTTTCCTTCCATGATATCAATTATATCTGCAACGTTATCGCCAGACATTCTCTCGATCCGATTTCGCATATTATCCATAAATTGGATGTATGGACTCCCATTACCCGTTTCACGAGTTGCATAAATCAAATCATATGAGTAGCGATCTCCAGCACCCGTTACACGTATCTGCTTATTTACAGGGCGGTTGTTATTTGGCTTATCGTACTCCTCACCAATGGTCGCCAGTTGTTGTTTGTACAAATCCCTCAGCTCATCAACAGAGTTGCAATCCCGGTATTGCTTTCCTCCTACGAATCTGTGTAGCTTCCGATGAGCAGTTTCAGTTCTCTCCTCTGACGCATTATCGCTTTTCAGATAGCCCAGCTCCCGTGAGATTCCCTTATATTGGAAATTGATAAGATAATCACCCCAAATGCGAGATAATGCGATCATTGTTTCCCAATGGATCTCCATCCGCTCATGGTCCGCGAAAGTTAGTTGGTTTTTACCACTATATCCGGATTCTTGTATGATATTTCCAATCGTTTCCGGTACAGTGTGGTTAGCATCTCCATGGTGAACGTAACAGCTGTCACGGTTGATATCAAGTGGAGTTTCATCCGCTATGTAATCTAATCTGTCCGAGAGTGCTGTTGCACGTTCTTTCTGTCCCTCGAAAAAATGTAGCTCATCAAACGGGTACTCAGGGAAGACTGCAGCGATTATAGGCGACCCATATATGTTCACATCCTGATTTTCGAGTTCAACGATACCCGAACCTGCTAGAACGTCAAAATATAGTTTCTTTTCGATACCATCAGTGCTGTGAATGATTCGCGTGTACAGGTCGACAGTAACTATCAAATGGAATAATTTTAGCGCTGCCCATGGGCCAATTTCGTTCGTAGCGTCTGGGTGGATATTGTATAGTTCGTCAGCATAATCGGTTAACGTATCCAGTTTCTGCCGTATCCACTCATTGTCTGGTGTTTGAGGAGTCATTTGTATCGGTCGATATAACAAGTGACTGAGTTGAGTCGCTCTAATGCATTATATTTAACCCACGATTCGAGATAATGATAGGGAAATTTAATTCAGGACACGCTTCCATTCTTCGGCGATACAATTCATGCATCCACCGCCCGGATGAGATCGCCAACCAGTGACCCATCGATATGCGGCCCGATACCTTAGCCACGCTTCGAGCGGGTGTGCTCGCACCAATCGCGAAGCATTTCACAGGGCGGTGCAGCCAGCCCGAACTTCTCATCTTCAAGCTCTTCAGCAACAACACCGACAGCGTACTCGTAGCTGTCCCAGTACTATACATCCAAATTATGTTTGTCCATATAAATAGGGGGAACTGGGACAGCCGTTCTCAAACAATATAGTCAGTAGAGGGTTCACAAGCAGCGAGTTTCAGTCGATCACATCGGGTTAGAGTAAGCGTCTGCTTGGAGAGGATGTGCAGTCAACCCAAGCAGACAGCGAGATAGAGGAAGAGCACCTGCTTAATTTTGTCGTCAACAGTCTCGAA
>NZ_JAYMGY010000036.1:0-9319 GCF_037078445.1 Haloarcula sp. CGMCC 1.2071 | reverse complement strand
TTCTAACTCTCGGCACTCCAGCATGAGAGTTATATCCGCTATTGGCCTCAGTTTCCCGAGGTTATCGCGGTCTGTAGGGTAGTTTGGCCACGTGTTACTGAGCTATATGCTACGAGTCTAAACTCGTGCAACTAGCATGGCTAAATCGGACTCCGATAGCAATGGCCTCCGGCAGGATCAACCGGAATGTGCTGATATACATCAGCGGCGGAAGTGGTTGCACTCCGTCGGAAGCAAACACACTGGTTCCTACGCCAGTGTTGACTACTGCATGGGTCCGTGGGCTCACATCAGATTCCATCTTGACGGCGGACCGCAGGGGTGGAATCCTCATGGGGTGGATCTCGCCGGCCCCAGAAGGGGAAGACGAGATCCTCTCGTAACCCGCACCGACCCAGGTGGCCGGCCGAGCGTGTCGACCCGGGCTCGCTGCCCGGTGCGACCTTCGCATTAGTTCAGAAGACGGGGGAACATATAAATGGATCGTCTCACGACCGCCCTGTGTAGAACACACACGACGCATACGTAACGTGATGCCGTGACACGCATAACCGCAAGACGGCATCCGGGTGTCGGTGATCCAACGTGTATTCGTTCTCGGATCCTGACATGCGGTTCAGTGACCGAGTTCCAGCCAGCCATTATATATCAATTGGGAGTAGTAGGAACTCGACGGTAGACGACTGTAGTGTGCCGGGAGCTAAGACGGAGCAAGGGTCGGGACACTCGACAAGCAAGCAGTCAGACCAGCGACAATTGCTGGTCACAGCAGAGAACTATCTCACCGTCGTCGTGAACCAGGACGCGGTACAGTGGTAAAATTAGGCGGTCAGCGAGTCGATGTGGCCTTCGGCACGGAGCTGATCAGCGTCTTGCCCCTTGTAGCGCCATTCGATGTTGGCCTTCTCGTCTTGCCAGTCCCACGGTTCGGCGAGAACGATGTCGTCCTCGTTAATCCAGGTTCGGAACTTCATCCGGCCCGGTATCCGTCCGAGTCGGGTTTCGCCGTCCTCACAGCGAATGCGGACGTGGTTCCCGCCAAGGTGCTCTGTTACCACTGCAAACATCTCGTCGTTTGTAGGCATGCGGAGATTCCGCCGCCCTGAATCGTCGCTCACAATATAAATACAGTGTCCTCCCGTATAAGTCGTTTGAGAGGCGGGATAGCGTGTACCATGCGGCCGACATAGCGGCCGTGCCACGGCAGGAGCTTGCCGATAGCTACTGGAAATAGTGAACGGTGAAAACGAACTGACGACAGGACGTCGATTCAGTCGGCAGTCAGCGCCTGTGGTTCGTCGGCTTCCTCGGCCATCGAATCCGTCAGTCCGGAAGCGAGCGCAAACACTGCTTCCTTGTGGTCAGTCTTCGATTTGTGGATCGATGTCGGTTTGACACCGAGATCAGCGTACAGATCGTGCTCGACGCTCGTGTCCGCTTCGTGCTCGTAGTGGTGTTGTACCTGCGCGAGAAGGCTGTGAAGGTGAATGAGTTCTTGCTTCTTCATTAGTGTCCAATCTTATGGAGTGGAGGGTAATAGTACTACCTTGCCAACGGCTCACATGCCGCTACCGTTCGGATACGACTCTACCCAATCTCAGATGCAAAGATAGAGCCGTTTACCGGCGTATGAGCGCCTGTATCACGAGTTCCGCCTACGGATCGTAATATTCTGTTTTCCACCCTAATATCGAACAAAACAGAGAATTGCCACTATGTGACTCTTCCTTCATTAGCGGCTAAAGAGAATTGAGGTGCTACTGACCTGCGAAGCGCTCTCAATCATGAAAGACCACGACAATATATTAGTATTCGAACACTTCATACCTGCTGAGCACATACCTATGGCCGTAATGAACTGGAAGCACCCACGAGACAAGACTGCGGCTATGGCGAAACAAGAAGAAGCAAACAGCGGGACGGAGTGGTCATTCATCGCAGCGCTGATGACTGCTGCATAACGGTTTTCTCGCCGTCCAGAACTGAGTCTGACAGCAACGGATCTATGCACTGCAGGCAGAGGCCTTAGGTGATAGTACGGATATCGACCGTCGTATTGTGGACGACAGCGCGGCTGACACCAGTACACTGGTAGGTGTGTGGTTCCGAGTGGCCCGACCAGTTCGACAGTTCCTGCTCGAACAGGCGGTGCCATGCATCCGGATATGCAGTCTCCGAGACGTTGATCGAGACGGTTGTCGCGGACGGTGACTTGCCAGCCTGTGGCGAAATAAGCGTCTTGTTCTGGATAGCGGTCTCGATTGTGACGCGGTTCGACGACGAGAAATCTGTCTGTCCGTCGAGCGAAAGGGCAGAGATGTATACACTGTCACTTCCGGGGCTACACCGGAAGCGGGGTTTCCGTGAAACGACCAGCCCCTCCTGCTGAACCCGGTACACTGCACCGCTGGTGTAGACGATATCAGTCCCCGAATCAGTCTCCCGAACGAACGCTCCGGTCGAAATATTCGTTGACTGTCCGTCGACAGTTACGTTAAGCGTCGACGATCGGATGGAGAGTCCGTGACCCTGGAGTTTCATACTCGTGGTCCGTCGTGGAGCGTCGCCCTGAATGTGGTCGCCCGTGGTTTCCGCGAACCCGACCATCGACGTTTCTGCGACATCGGTTGTCGCCCCCTGTTGGATGGCATCGAACGCCCCAAGCCCACCAAGCGTCACCAGCGCAATCCCAGTAATGATGATACTGAACGTGAGCGTAAACGCGAGCAGGTCGGACACACCACGGTCGTGACCGCTTTGGCTTGACAGCGGCGAAGTCATCCGCGAGTCACCTCCATACAGCCGGCAGTCCGGTTGTACGATACAGCCAGAGGCCCACTGGAGACGACAGATGGGCAGACATTAGTTTCGTTCTCGAATCGGACGACAGCATACCGATTCAGTCCTGATGCGTTCACGTACACACGCGTGCGTGAAGTATCAGGAGAGACCTCGACGTTGTACGACTGATCAGCGATGCGCTCGGGATACATCGCACGGAACGATACTGTCGAGTTGAGAGTGGCAGTGTCGAACGCATCCAAGCGGATCAGGTCGCGCGCGATACCATCGCCAACGTTCTCTAGAGCTTCTTCAGTCACTCGCTCACGCTGTGAGTCGACCATCTGGCTCCCGCCGATGAGGAGGCCGGTCACCAGCAGCGACGTGATACCGATAGTGAGTGCCTGCGTGACCGCCGGCGAGACACCACGGCTGTCAAACAGGAAACGGGTGAGGCTCATCCGTCGTTCACCTCCACCAGTACTGTTCGGTTGTAGCTCGCAGACGGTGTGTCGTAAGTCATGTCGATGGCAGGGACGACTGGATAGTTGACACGAGCAACTGGAGAGGCATAGTTCGAGGACGGGAACGTCCCGACTGCCGCAAACTGGTACCGCCCTTCGGCCTTATTTCCGTTCTTTATTTCAACTGAGTACGGGGGGTCAAGGCTGTGATAGCTATCGAAAGAACTGCTGTTACTTCCGACAGTGCATGACCCAGCGACAAGGTCGACGTTGACGTCTCCGTTGCCGTGACACTGCGTTTTGCCGTCGACCGTGACGTTGTTTCCACTATCAATTGTACTCGGCTCAACTGACAGTTTCATATCCTCAGAGCCGTTTCGAATGACGACAGTGAAGGTATTCATCGAGCCGCCGACGACGTCCGCAGTGAGATTGAACACCGCAACGCGAGAGACATCATTCGCAACTAGCCAGTCGTTCTGCGGCCCGCCCGAGGGGTCTGGACGTTGGAACTTGGAGGACGTGCCCGTCTGATTGACTTCGGTACCAAGCGACGCCGACTCGTTCAGCGTCGCGTTGAGATAGGTTCCGCCGCTGCTTGCGACGACCCGGTTGTGCGTTCGCGTGTAGTTCCGAAGCGCGTACTCGTATCGCTCCTCGAATCCATCGAGGCCATCGCCCCGCGTCTGGGCCGCGAGTTGTCTGAGATCGCGCTCGACAGAGGCTTCGCGGTCAGCCGTGCGCTCGATGGTATCCGCGCTTCCGGTGGTCGTAATACCGTCAGTGACCGCGAGACTGTGGGCAAACAGAATCGTACTGAACACGACGATAGCGACAGCAATACCCCCGATCAACAGCAGTTGTCCGCGTTCGTTGGCTACCATACGACCAGACGCACCTCCACGACGTTGTAGACGATAGAGTCGGACTCCGCGTCGGGAGCGAAATACCCGTCGACGGTCGAGAGGGACGGTCCGGTCCCGCTGCAGTCGCCGATTCGAGCGGGCATATCGTCGGTCAGCGTCACCGTTTCGGTCGCGACGGCTGCGTCGGCTGGCCGGTCAGCAACGTTTGCGTCTGTTTCCTGCGAGACGATAGTCGTCTGGCGCGCGTCCGAATCCGAGTCCCAGTAACTGAAGTATAGATTGTATTGGTCGCCCTGGCGGTCGAAGGTCTGGTTCAACATCATCTCGAACTCGGTGGAACTGCCCGTCTGATTGCCGTTGAGTGTCGGCGTTCCGACGCTGTAACACGCCGTCGCGTTGTGCAGCGCTCCGGTTTCTGCCGCCAGTGATAGCGTGTCGCTCGCACGACTCTCCAGTTCTGCTGTCCGCTGCTGGGAACCCGTCTGGAACGGGCCGGTGTCGACTGCCGACAGGCCGTAGACGGTCGCCGTCACAACGACGATGGCCGCGAGAACGCCTTCCAGCGTATAGGCTTGGCCACGCATCGTTACCACACCCTCACGACGAGCCAGCAGACCGGATCGCACTGGCCGGTTGCGTTGGTCAGTTTCACCACGCGAGACGTCGTTGCGACGTTGTCTCTGTCGGCGACATCGGGCCCCCAAGCGAGCCGCTGGTCGTGGTCATCAACTGCCGGGTCCCGTGTCCCTGCTTTGAGCGATGACGCGTTGACCACCGTTACGTTCACCCGCGGGTTCACGCGGCGCTCCGTCGCGACGTCGAGTCCGGCTTTCTCCTTGAGACCGCTGAGATCTGTGTCCGCGTTGAGGGACGCATTGATCCCACCACTCGTGTTGTAGCGAATGAGGTTTCGCGTCCCGTCGACGGAGTAGTTTTCGACGAGGTACGTCCCCGCCCTGTCCGCAATTGGTTGGTTACGCTGTACGTCTGGGGATTCGTACACGCCGACCGCGCTGCCCTGTACGAAGGCCAATACCCCGATTATCGTCACGAGCAGGACGCTCACCCCTACGGCGAAGTCCTGCGGTGTTTGTGCTCTTGTATCCATGTCCCACACACCCTATTTTCTGTCTGATACGTTCGCTGTCGAACCGCGAGTGGGGCGCTATCCCACGGCGATCCACACCACCAGTGCAATCGTCGACAGGACGACTGCGAACTTTACGCCGGCGACGAGCTTCACTTCCCGAATGTAGCCGGCGATAAACGACGACAACAGCGCCTGCAGCGTCACCGCGTGGAAGAACAGCATCGACAGCAGTTCCGTGTCGACACTGCCACCGAACCCACCGCCGGGCGCGCTCGAACTGCTTGACCCGGAGGCCTGCGTCGCCAGCCCCGACATCACATCGAGGAACTGTGTCTTTAGCAGCGCCATCACGCCCAAAAGCGTCAGGTAGGTCATCAGGATGATGACCGTCTGCATCCGCGTTCGGGACTTGCGCTCCCGTTCAATGTCGTCCTGGTTCTCCGAGGCCTGAGCGGCCGTCGAGAGCACGTCCTGAATCTGGCTGGAGGCCTCCTGTGCCTCCGCGATAAGCTTGACCGTCCGGGCCAGTCGTGGGACGTTGTACTTGTTGTTAAATTCCCGGAGCGCGTCCTTCAGGCTCGTCCCGTAGTTGACCTTCGCGTGGATGGTCTCGAACTCCTCGGAGAGCTTCCCGGAGGACGTCTCGGAGACCACTTTGACTGACTCCAGCAGCGTCATCCCGGTGTCGTTAGCCGACGCGAGTTTCCGGAGGTTCTCCGAGAGTTTCCCGATTATCGCCTTCCGCGAGCGCTGGTTCCACTCGTAGAAGATCATCAGCGGGATGAAGTTGAGGTACATCGGGACGTACACCCAGAAGAACGTCGAGCGGACCGGGACGGCGATCATCCCATCCAGCGATAACGGAGCCCAGCCGATGACGATAGCCGCGACGATGGCGAGGATGGACAGCGGCACCGTCAGCCACAGCACCAACAGCGGATGGTCACGGAAGAACAGGTCAGGCCGTTTGAGAATGCCGAGAAGTTCGTAAGTCCCTTCCCGGCTCTTGATCCGGTCGAAGACGCTGTAGGTGCCCGTGTAGCTCTCGATGAGTCCGAGGTTGAACACGCCGACACCTTCATCCACGACGAGTTCCTTCTCGCCGGGACTCGAACGCAGATAGCCGTCCCCGATAGAGTCCTGTGTCACAGTCGAGACGAGGACGAGAAAGCCCAGGCCGGTTAGCGGAATCAACCCGTACACAGTGCCGTAGATGAGCGATTTCTGTGCGTTGCCCATCATCGACATGATGACCAGAATGATGATGAGAAGCAGCGGGAACAGCGAGAGCGTCATGTACATCTCGCCGAACAGCTCCAGCGTCTCCAGCATCTTCTCCTGTTCCTGCCTGGCGGTTCGCATGTGCTTTTCCTTCTGGTCTTCGAGGAAGGAGGTCATGTCCCCGCCGGAGTTGATTATCGAGAGCATGTCCGTCAGGAACTGCGACAGTTCGTCCGACGGTGTCTGGAGCGCCTGGTTCCGGACTGCAGTCCGGTAGTCCGTGTCGAAATACTCCGTCTCCAGTACGATAGACTGGAACTCCTGTGCGACCTCACCGTACGTGTCTTCGGCCCGCCCCATCGACTGCAGGATTTCGAGTTGATTGAGCCCGCCCACGGACAGCGCGTACATGAACGAGATCGAGTCGGACAACAAGACGTTGATTTCGCGCTCGCGCGCGCTCGCACGGAAATACGGAATCGAGACAAGCGACCCGAACCCGATACCGAACCCGATGGCACCGAAGACGAAGCCGGTGACGATGACGAGGAAGGGGAGTTTCAGCACGGCCAGAATCTCTGAGACGCTCTCAGACACCGGAATCCCGATGAGCGTCGGCGCTTCCCCACCGGCAAACAGCAACTGGACCAGCAGATAGCCGAGGAACGTGCCGACGAGCCACAGTGCGAGGCCCGCAATGACACCGACCGCGAGCGCGCGTGCGAGGAACATCTCGACGTTGTCGGCCATCCGGGCCTCCGCGAGTTTGTTCTCGACGCTGTTGACGAAGTCGCCCTCGTCGTCGAACACCATCTGGTACGCCGGGTAGAACGTGTCACCGAGGGCACCGCCGCTGCCCACCTGTTGCTGACTCGGTGTGTCGAGGCTCATTCGCTATCTGCCTCCGCTCCGGCCTTCGGAACGAACTGGCCGAAGTCGATGCTGTCTTCGTCAGCGCTTTCCTCGGAATCGTCCATCAGCGCCGAGACGATGTCCGGCGTTTCACGGCTCTTGTAGGTGTTGAACAGCGGCTGTGCGTTGTCGAGCACCTGCTTTGTCTCCTCGACCATCTCCGGCGGTGCGTCCGGTCGGGGCACCATCTCCTCTTTCTCCGGATCGATATCGATCTTGACAGATTCCATCTCCCGGAGGTCCTCGAGCGACAGTTCGAGCTGGTCGTTGGCGATGAGCGTGAGAATGGTGTCGGGGTCGTTGATGAACGCCTGGATGGTCGCCGCGACCTGCGTGTAGGTGTTCAGCCCCTTCTCGATTAGGTACGCGAGGACGACCTTGCGCTTGAACAGTTCCTCGTCGAGTTTATCCTGGGTCCACCCGCGGTCGAACTTGATCTCCTCGAGGGTGTTGGAGTTCCCCATCTGGATGTACTCGTCCGTCTCGGCGCGCCACTCGTAGACGTCCCGGACGTTGATCTCGTCGTTCTCGGCGGAGTACTCGTTGATTTCGGTCAGGGACTTGTTCCGGCGGACCTTGTTGCCGTCGACCCGCGTCTGGGTCTGAATCGACACGAGGTCGAGCGCTGTAAACAGCGTTTTCGAGACGTTGATAGGTTCGGTCGTGAACCGCTTGATGACCTCGCCGACGGAGTCGGCGTGGAACGTGGTGTAGGTGGTGTGGCCGGTCGACATGACCTGGAACAGCGTCCGACCTTCCTCACCACGGATCTCACCCATGACGATGTAGTCCGGGCGCTGACGGAGTGCGGCCTCAAGCAGGTCGAACTCGTCGACGTCGCCCTTGTCGTCCTCACCGAAGGAGGGGCGCGTAACGCTTGCCACCCAGTTCCGCTGTGGCAATTCGACCTCGCGCGTGTCCTCGATAGAGACGATCTTGGAGTTCGACGGGATGAACAGCGAGACGGCGTTCAGGCTCGTCGTCTTCCCCGAGGCAGTACCGCCGGCGAAGATCAGGCTCTTGTTGTTCTCGATACAGAGCCAGAGGAACGCCATCTCGTCCAGCGAGAAGGTGTTCCAGTTGATGAGGTCGATCGGGGTAAAGGGCACGTCCTTGAACTGCCGGATGGTGTAGTTCGTCCCGTGGTCAGACACCTCCCGGCCCAGGGTCAACTGGGCACGCGACCCGTCCGGCAGCGTCGCGTCGACCTGGGGCTGGCGCTTCGAGATACCCTTCCCGGAACGCTGGGCGAGTTTCACGACGAAGTCGTCGAGTTCCCCCTCGCCGTGTTCGACGTTCGAAATAATCTGCTCGTAGTCGGTGTGATAGACGAACACCCGGGAGTTGTATCCGTCACAGGAGATGTCCTCGACGTTGATGTCGTGTTTGACGCCGTCGATGCGCGCGTAGCCGACGAAGTCCCGCTTGAGCATGTACAGCAGCTTCTCGACCTGATACTCGTTCAGCTTCGGGTCGTCGTCTTCGAGGATAGCCGGCTCAGGACGTGTCGAAATGCCGGAAAGTTGGCCCGTGGTTTCACTTTGTGTTTCCTCGTCCAGTCCGAACAGTTCCTTGACCTGCCCGAGAACGCTTTCTTCACCGCTACTGGAGACTGTGCCGTTGTAGAGGTCGTACCGCGAGAGGAGTTGTTCGGCCTCCCGCTGGATGACCTGTGCTCGGTCGGCGTCGGTCCCCTGAACGATCACGTCGTCCTCGGAATACTTGATCGCGGTCTTGAGCTTGCCCGAGAGGAACTCTCGGAGGTCGATCTCGATATCGGTGAGATACGGCTCGATGACGTAGTACTTCTTCTCGTTCTCTTTCCGTGAGTGGAAGATGATGACGCAGGCGTAGGGCTTGTTGACCCAGTATCAGTCGATCACATCGAAAGCCCACAAACCCCTCTAGTAGAGCTTGAATCCATGACTTCGATGCGTGGCCAGTTCTCGAAGTGAGACGGACGGTGAGTTTCGGCGGTGAGGAGT
>NZ_JAYMGY010000035.1:0-11799 GCF_037078445.1 Haloarcula sp. CGMCC 1.2071 | reverse complement strand
TGATGTTTCGACCGACACGATTGAGCAGTATATCGAGCGAACGGAACACGTTTAACGGGGCTTACGGCCTTCACCCTCGGGGTCAAGCCCCGAGGCACTCGGCCTGCTCCGCCAGTAGACGCTGCGCCAGTGGTGAAATGAGGGTAAGGTACTCCGATCTAGATATAGTCCATCGTGGACTGCATGCCTTCCCGCGCGTGACTTCAAGTAGCCTAGTGTGGGCAGTAGGCGATTACACTCGGTAGTGGGTGTGTGAAACTCCACTCAGACATATATAAATTTATGTGAAAAGCTACTAAAATGGTTTTAGACCGGTTTTACTAAACTTCACTCGTTGCTTGGTCGCTACATTTATCATACAGGGACGGATTTGATAGAGTAAATAATGTCAGACTCAGATGAGGATGATAATATCTTCAAAACCGGCGGAATATTTGCTAACAGGGAACTGGTACGCGTCGGCCACGTCCCCGATCTGGAGCGAGTCGTTGGGCGGGACGACGAAGTCAGCGCTATCGGGCAAGCACTCGGTCCAGCAACGGTCGGCGGCCCACCGGAGAGTACGATCATATACGGCAAGACCGGAACCGGAAAGTCACTCGTTGCGAGGTGTGTGTCTCGTGAGGCTCACTTCGAGGCACAGGCAAACGATATCTCGTTTCAGCAGGCGTACGTCGACTGCTCCGATTATCAGACCGACGCAAAGGCAAGCCGGGAGATGGCACGCAAACTAGTGGCGAGCCTCGACGCAGATATCGACGTCCCGCGTGTCGGGATCGGAGCCGCCGACTACCGTGACATCACCTGGGACCTACTTGAGGAGTACAACATTAACTCACTGGTCGTCATTCTCGATGAAATCGACAAGTTAGACGATGATGAACTGTTACGCAGCCTCTCTCGGGCTCGCGAGAGCGGGAAGGCAGAGACACACGTCGGCGCCATCTGCATCAGTAACAAGATCGAATATCGCGAGCGCTTGAGCGAACGCATCGACTCAAGTCTGCAGGAGAACGAACTCGTCTTTGACCCCTACGATGCTGGTCAGTTACGAGCAATCTTGGACAACCGGACGGATGCCTTCGAACCGGACGTGTTGGAGCACGATGTGATCCCAAAGGTCGCTGCCCTCTCAGCCAAAGAACACGGGGATGCACGGAAAGCGATCGATACGCTATACGAAGCTGGTCGTCTCGCTGAGAAACAGGGGACGGAGACAGTCACAGTCTCGCACGTCGATGACGCCGTCCAACGAGCGGAGGTGAACCGCTTCGAGAAACTCGTGCGTGGGACGACGCCGCATGTGAAATACATCCTCCGAGCGCTGGCGCTACTTACCGTCGACAACCCAGCTCAGGAAGCTTTTCGAACTCATCAGATCTATACGCTTTATTTAAAGGTCGCTGAGCAGGCTGGAGCGGATCCACTCTCCGAGGATCGCGTGTACCGGCTGCTGAAAGAACAGTCGTTTCTCGGGGTGACTGAGTCGAATCACACAGGGGGTGGACAGGGTGAAGGGAGCTACCTGGAACATCGACTGCTTCGGGATCCAGAGGTTGTCATCCAAGCCATTGAGAGCTCAGCGAAGGGCGGGGACCCATGACGATGTTTCACTCGTTACGAGGTGTGTGGGTCGGCTTCGATATTAAACCGCAGAGGGGAGCCAAAGCGCAGTTCCGTTTCCGCTAGAGTTCATGTTACCACGACCCGTCAAGAGCTCGCTGATAGACGGTTTCGGCCTGATCTGCAACCGCATCCCAGTCGTATTGCTGCGCACGTTCGACGGGATCCGTCGCTGGGCGGCCACCACCTAAAATATCATCGAGCGTTTCTGTGAGCGAGGCAATGGTAGGTTCTACGAGGAAGCCGGCGCCGTCGATGACCTCGTCTGCCGCCGAATCTGGGTGGTCAGCAGCAATCACGGTGCAGTCGGCGGCCATCGCCTCGACGAAGGTAATTCCGAATCCCTCTCTCGTTGAGGGAGACGCGAATATGTCTGCAGCCCGCATATGGCCGAGAACATCCTCGTACTCTTCAAGAAAGCCTAACATCGAAACGCGGTCGGCGTGTTCCAGTGATTCGCGTTTGGTATCCAGCCGGTCACGCTCCGGGCCGTCACCGATGATCCCCAGCGTGACGTCATGCCTGTCGGCGACTGCATCGAATGCCTCTAGCAGAATGTCGACGTTCTTGTGCTCGATCAGTCGACCTGCGAAGACGATGTCGTAGCCGGTGTCGGGGCGGGGGGCCGTCTGGACCTGCTCGGTATCGAGCCCGTTTGGCACGACCTCGATATGCTCGCGATTCGGGCCGATGTCAGCGAGGTTGTCCGCTGTGATGCCCGAGACCGCGATCGGATGCTGGGGCGTCTTGGCAGTGAGTTGTTCGACGAGTTTGCCACCCGGAGCGAGCGGGCCAAGGTACTCCTCCCAGTAGTCGCCCCAGACCTCGTGCCAGGTCGTGACCACTGGTGTGCTAGTCCCGAGGCTAGCAAGCTTCGTCGAGAGAACTGGAAAATACGGGAAGACGCTAGCGATCGCGAGGTCGTGTTCATCGTCGCTGAGACGGCGACGGAGCGGAGGGAGTGCGCGAGCCGCAAAGTCGATGGCTTCCGTGATGGACCGGCGATCGTCTTCGTAGAGCTCTGCTTCTGGGGCAACTGCACGGAGGGTCATTCCCTCGTGGGTGATCTCTGTTGGGCCGTCCCAGAAATGTCGGCCGTAGATGGTGATGTCGTGGCCCTCGTCGGCGAGGCGGGTGCCGATTTCGTGGATTCGCTTTTCTGCACCCCCGGTGATGAACGGATATATTACATTACTTACAAAACAGACATCCATCACGATGTGAATATCATTTCCCATAGGACCATCTTGAATACTCTGTTTCAGTGAAACGCGTTGAATGATTTGAGCTAGGCACCTAAACGGCGAAATTCAGACGAATTCGGTTATAGTCGAGAGTTTTTGATTGGTTATTTTTGTGTTCGACGTTTGGTACGCAGGGTGCAGTAATTACTAGCTTCGGAAGAATAAAATCATGTCCGGGGAAAGAGTCGTCTACATGACTGCTTCCCCGCCGAACATAATTTTGCTTTCTGCGGACGCACTCCGGGCGGACCACCTCTCCTGTTATGGCTACCACCGTGAGACTTCACCTGTACTTGATGAGTTTGCTGAGGAGAGTATTCGGTTCACAAATGCCTACAGCGCGAGTTCACACACACGCGAAGCGGTCCCTGCGCTGTTGACCGGGGAGTACCCCGATGTGGCAATCAACGATAGCTACCGGCTTGCAACGGAGACAATCGCTTCCCAGCTTTCGGAAGCTGGATTCGCTACTGGCGGATTCCATTCCAATCCATTCGTCTCGAGAGCATATGGATTCGATCAGGGCTTCGATACGTTTGACGACGATCTTCATTTCGGCCAGCACAAACTCGTCGCTCTGGCCCAACGCGCACTTGACAAACTACGAAATCGCCATTATGCTCGAGCCGAAGAGATCAACGAGCGGTCACTGTCGTGGATTGATTCGCTGGATTCTGACGAGCCGTTCTTCCTCTGGAACCACTACATGGACACCCATGGACCGTACGAGCCGCCAGGTGAGTACGCGACGCTGTATGCAGACAAGGAATTGTCTGGCCGCGACGCCCAGTCGCTGTATCAGCGTGCCATTGACGAGCCGGAATCGATCACCGAGGAAGAACGTCAGCTGTTGATTGATCTGTACGACGCTGAAATCCGTTACAACGACGAGTATATCGGTGAGTTCCTGAAGGAACTCCAAAGTCGGAGTTTGCTGGAGGAGTCGCTATTGGTGGTCACGGCTGATCACGGGGATGCGTTCGGTGAGCACGGGTACTACGAGCACCCACGGTACTTGCACGATGAGATAACGCACGTCCCACTGTTCGTTCGAGAACCCGAAGGAACTGATAAAACGGTAGAGACACCGGTAAGCACGTTAGATATTGTGAGTACATTCAAACGGATCGTCGGGCAAGATATTGATTCCAGGCGTGTCTCATTGCTAGACCAATTGGGTGTTGACCGAACGGTGTTTCTCCAAGCCCGAGGCGAGGACGAACACAGCCACATTCGCCGATACGCGCTTCGGACACAGGAAGGTTCCTGCTTCTGTGAACGGGATCGGGGGAGTGGTTCGATTGAGTTCGGGGAGTGTTCGAACCGCTCACTCCGTGAGGATCTGGAAGCGCACGTTACCAAACGTGTTCAACTGGAAAGTAACGGAGAAGCAGCCGCCGAAGATGAAGTAGACGAGGAAATTGAACGTCGATTGAGTGCACTGGGTTACAAGGAGTAGATGATGAAAGTTGGCGTGAACGCACGTACATTCACGGTCGATGAACCCGGTGGAGCCGTACAGACTTCAATCAAACATACTAGAGGGCTTATCGACCGATCCGATACTGATGTCATTTTGTTCGGTGATAGTTCCATAAACACCCTCTTCCCTGAGGATAAGGTTGTGAGTACTGCATATCCCGTCTCATCACAAGCGTACGGGCTTGTCTGGGAACGGGCGGTATTACCTGCTCTAGTACATCGGTCTGACATTGATGTTCTGTACTGTCCAAACGGAAATGCTCCGATGACTCGAATATCGTGTCCAGTGGTCATGTGTATCCACGATGTGAATGCCCTCAAGGGATGGTCGAGTGGTATCCACCAGCTGTACAGACGGTTAGCGGTTCCTCGTGGTGCCGATGTTGCAAGTACTATCACAACAGTCTCTGAATTTTCGAAGAGTGAGATTGTCGATAACCTGGACGTGCCATCTTCGAAAGTCGGTGTCGTGTACAACGGTGTCGACAAGACGTTCTTTTCATCTCAGAGCGAGCAGCTCAATGGGCTCCCTGAGGATTATCTCTTATTCGTTGGGTCGATGAACCCACGGAAGAATCTCAAACGGGTTATAAAGTCGTACGCAGCGATCAAAACGCAGACCGATCTCCCGCATAAGCTAGTTATCATCGGTCCCGAGAACAAAAACATCTTCAAGAGCGTCGATATCGAAAGCCGAGATGATATTATCGCACCGGGGTTCGTGACCGAAGGAGAGCTGAAGTACGCCTACGAGAACGCGGACGTCTTCGTCTTTCCATCTCTGTACGAAGGGTTCGGACTTCCACCTTTGGAGGCCCTGGCTTGTGGCACGCCCGTCGTTGCATCTGAAACAACGTCTCTCGGCGAGATTCTTCAGGAAGGATGTATCCAAGTCGATCCCGAAGACATCCAGGACATCACAGATGCGATTGTACGAATACTTGACGACGAACAACTGGCGGATGAACTGGCTGCGCAGGGGCAAGCGTATGCCCGAGAGTTTACCTGGGAGAACGCAACTGGACAACTTCGGGACGTGTTATCGAAAACAGTCTAATATAGACCTGCTAGTCATCTTACGTGAATTTCTACCCGTATATCGTTGGGGTACTCGTACGGTAGTGTCTAGTTGGTAGCATTGTGCCATCAAGTGAAGCTTTGCACCCAGTTTCAGTCGATCACATCGGGTTAGAGGAAGCGTCTGCTTGGAGAGGATGTGCAACCTGGCGGCGCCCCGCCAAGGGGGGCGCCGCCTCTGGCAGTGGCCGTTCATGGAGTTTTGCGAAATAGTGCTGCGGGCAGCCTAGACAGCAATTGGTGTGCGCAGGACTGTTCCAGCGAACCAGCCACTTGACGACCGGTTCTTCCGGTAGCTATCCACCGATCTGGATAGCGGTCGCCAGTGGTGACACTGTCGCGTCGGTGGCAGTCCGCCGCCGACAGCGACGGTCCATCGCAAAGATCATGCTCACCAGCGGTTTAAAGATGCTCCACAACCAGTTCGGTTTGGTTCACCGTCATCAGGCGAGGTTACACAGCTGTTCATGTGAGCGACTGAGCATCGTTGCCAGAGATAGTGGGGGATGCGGCGTTACTTGTTGACCCAAAGGATACGGCAGATATCGCAGATACGGTGTTGCAGTTGTTGTCTTCCAAAGAATTGCGCGCGAATTTAATTAAGAAGGGCGGTAGTCGGGCAAAAAATTCAGATGGGAAGAATCTGCGAACCAACTTGGCAGACTATCAAGAGCGAGATCGGTTGATCGAAAGATAATGATACTCTCCATTAGAATAGACTAAATTAGAATCACTTACTCTCTGTTGATATTTATATTCGGAAGTTGGTTGATGTGGTAGCTGATTTGCAAACAGGCCATCCCGGTGCATCGAACTACTCAACAGGACTCCGGATGCGTCTCTTGATTGGACATATTCACGGAATTCCGGACTTGATGAGTAAAATAGCATATCAGTATCAGTATATTCGTCAGGATGATCGATTAATAAATAGCCGTCACCAGCAACAGGAGCACCAGTCATTAAGTCCGAAAGAATTATGCCCCGAAAATGCTCACTCCCCCATTTTCCGACAGCATTAGATCCAGACTCATAGGACTGAATCTCTGCCCGGTCATCGGTAGATTGTAAAGCAAATGCTCCACCTACCGTTATAAGTAGAAAAGCAACTATGATAATAACAATAATGTCGTGGTCCTCTATCTTCGAGAGTGCAAACATCGCACCGATTACTATTACCGGCACCGAAAGTTGGAAAGGCCTGCCCACAAGGAATGACTCACCACTAGACAGGTAGAGAAATGCGACACCGAATATGGAACTCCCCCAGATTATCGCGACCAGCTCGGTTGCGTCGTGGCCATCTGCTGTCAAAACCCGCTTAATTGCGATGAGACCGCCAATTGCACCTAAAGGAAGTAGTGATATTAGTGCCATGAGGCTGTAATAGCTTGGCTCAAAGACAGTAGGATAAGTCCCAGTTTGGCCGCTCAGGGGCGAAGAAATTTTAAGTGAAATTAGTCTTAGCGCACCGGTTTTGATGTACGCTAAGTACGTTGTGAGGGGGATTTCGAATATCTGTAAAAACAAGAAGCCAGAAACACTAATTGGAATAAATAGCCCATTCGAGTAGTTTCTATTTAACACAGATAATGCAATTGGGCACAATATGAGTAAGATACCTACTAATGCGAAGTTGGGAGGATACCAGTAAAATAAGCCAACTAATATCAATGAGAGAGAAATATAAGCGCCAATATTTACATTTTTTTGATTTTCGACAATGTATATGAGTATTGCAATGGATATGAGGATTAGTGCATTATTCAATGAAGTTATATTTAAACTATAGATTACTGGTACATACGGTGCGATAGAGCCAATACCACTAATAAATATCGCGAGCTGGCGATCTAAAATTATTTTACGTGCGACAATAAAGAATCCGAACCAAACCGACAGGAATCCAGGGAATAGAATATAGTATATATTTGGAGATGTACCAGTTACCAATGAGTATTCTGCGATCAGAATCGATAAAATCGGCAAATTTTTTCTAGAAAGAATTTTACCCCAGTTCTCTTGTTTTAAATTTGAATTTACTAGCTGTGACTGGTCTGGTGGAATGATATGGCCAGTACTAATAATTTCAGAAACCACATATTCATCTGCATAAAAAAAGATGTCTCTGTAAAACCCAGTATTGAGGTTTAAGCTTATGAAAATAAACGGGATTAAAAACAAGAGTACAATAGAAGTCTTGATCAAATATTTCCTCAGATTGTGTACTGAGTTCAAACTACTTCGTTGAGTACTATCTATCATTCTATATTATATCAGAATCACATCACGAGTTGTCGGCGCGAAGTTGGTTTCTAACGGAATTAATAATTGGGACAACCCCTATTCGCTGACCAATACGCCAACCTTTTTCCGCTAAGGATTTATTAAATATTTTCTCATATCTACGCGGATAGTTTTTCTTAAGTTGAGTTTCTAAGCGGTGATCATAATGTGTTCGAGGTGAATCTGGATGGATCATCGTTGCGTCTTCTACGAATTTACAGATTCCCGCTGCGTCGGCTTCCATTCGCCAACCGAACTCCGTATCCTCACGCCACCCAGCGTATTGACTATTCCAACCACCTTGTTTAATCGCTTCATCACGGTCCACAGCCATGTTACAGCCGACATATTGCCTTTCCCCACCGTAACGAATACCGCCTTCAACGGGACCTTCTAGACAGACTAAGTCATCATTTTTTTCAAATGCATTTGCAATAGATTGTACCCAGTCACTTGGTGGACGAGTATCGTCATCGGTAAACGCTACAATACTTGCTTGCGATTTGTTGAGACCAAAATTACGTGCTTCGCAACGATCTAAATTGGGGCAGTTAACAACAATTATTTCCCAATCTTTGCAGAAATTTTGTTCTACTAGGTATTCACAAACAACTTGATGATCGTTGGACGGTATAGTGGAAATGACAACAGAAACAGTAGGCTCAGTAGCTTCTCTTTCGTACTCCCAATCACTTGGGGATATATTCACAACAGATTATACGCGACACTCAATTAAAATCTATCGGTTAATCTTCAGATCAGGTTTGTTCGATCTTGTTTTCACACACGCTAGTCTGAACCATTGCATATAAGATGTTGGTATCTATTCATTCGAACAATGACGAATATCGCGGTGGTGGTACTAGATACACTCCGATACGATGCCTTCAATACTCACTTTGGTTGGTTAGAAGGCAAAAGATTCACAAGTGCATACTCGACCTCGCATTGGACTATCCCAGCACACGCCTCACTGTATACAGGCTACTATCCTAGTGAGGTTGAAGTACATGGAAAGGATATGTCGCTTGATTGGAAGTCACCAACGTTACCAGAACTCCTTAATGCGGAGGGATACAGCACCAAGCTTCTAACCGCAAATCCACAAATACACATGTGGGAAGGTTGGAAGAAAGGGTACAGCGAGACTGTCGGCCCATCGAATTTAGATCCGTCCGATGATGAGCTCGCAGACTGGAACGAGTTCTATTCAAGGCAGTACCAATCAACGATAAAAAAATATCTACAGGCAGTTTTCTTTTGCATACAGTCTGACGCCCCTACTGTTCAATCAATGATTAAAGGTGTAAAGAATACTAGAGAGCCTGCTAACAGCGGTATCGATTCGATTATAAAACGTATCGAAGATATCGACTTCGGTGAGAGAGAATTCCTTTTTCTAAATATCATGGACGCACATACCCCGTATGACCCTCCCGAGGAGTACACTTCTGTTGAGACTCCTGTGGACGTAGTAACTGGTGACGCTTTTGCAGGAACCGTCGAAAATCCAGAGAAGATCCGTCAAGTATACGACGATTCTGCGAGGTATTTGTCAGATAGATATAAAAAATTGCACGAACAACTCAGCTCTGACTTTGATTATATTATAACTCTTTCCGATCATGGAGAAATGCTTGGAGAACACGGAATGTGGAACCACAGTTATGGACTTTACCCGGAACTGGTGCATATACCATTAGTCATTAGCGGTGAAAATGTCAATGAAGGTAAAGATCAATCTGTGGTAAGTATTCTCGACGTTCACAAGACAGTCTGCAACTTAGCCCAGATTGATGTAGAGTCACGAGGCCAAGATTTATTAGATGACCCCGCTTCGAAGAAGCGACTCTTCGAATATCACGGATTCTTACACTGGCATAAGGATCAATTCGAACGGAAGGGCGTTGACGAGCGCATATACATCCAGCGGGATTCGCCTTTAGATGGATTCAAATCTAAGGAGTTTGGCTTTGTGTACGAAACCCATGACGACGGATTGGTCACCGATAATTCAGTTTCACCCAAAGAAGCGAACGTAGAACTGAGGAATCTAATCGCTGAAACCGATAGAAAACCTATTGAATCAAACTCAAAGTCGGAGATATCTGAACAAGTTCAAGAGCAATTAGAAAATCTTGGATATGCCTGAGAATGGTTAGTTCGGACGATATTGAGGCAATGGTCTCAAGTGCTGCTCTGGTGATGGTTGGGACAGTTCTCAGTTCAGTATCAGGACTATTTGAGAGAATTATCATTGGCCGGACCCTGGGGCCCTCAAAATATGGTGTCATCAGTGCAGCACTGGCTGTTGTGACACTTTCTGCTACAATTTCGATGTTTGGGCTAACGCAGGGTATCCCTCGATATATGTCTCGGTTCGAATCAGCAAGTGAAAAACGAGGCGTATGGGTAAGTGGTATGTTAGTTGCAGTCACTCTTTCGGCCATTGTCACAGCTATATTACTAATATTTTCCAAGGAGTTATCTCGATTAGTCTTGGGAGGGTCTGAAGCAACGACCGTGTTCAGAATAATTGTACTCACAGTCCCCTTACTGACCATTCTCAAAATCAGTATAGGGGGCATCCGCGGTGAAGAAATCACGATCTACAGGACATATGCTCAGGATTTGTTATATCCTATCTCGCGGATCGGCTTGCTTTCGATATTTTTATTTATGGGGTTAGGTGCTGTTTCAGCTTCCTTCGCGTATACTGGAGGAGCGCTAATTGCTAGTATTCTGTCGATATTTTTACTAAACAAGGTCATTCCGCTTAACGGAGAAATTGAATGGCGATTCCAAGAACTCATCTACTACTCTGCACCACTGATAATCTCCATGGTAATGTCAATTTTGTTGACCAGAACAGATACACTAATGATTGGATATTTTCAAACATCAACCGATGTCGGACTCTATAGCGCAGCTTACCCAGTTGCGGCCGGGTTGCAACTAGTTCTATCTTCCTTCGGTTTTTTATACTTACCACTTGCTTCTAGACTTGATTCAAATGATAAAAGAAATGAAACAGAATCTATCTACCGACTAACGACGAAGTGGATATATATAATCACTTTCCCGGGGTTCGTGGTAATGGTGTTATTCCCAGATCAAATATTGGGTCTATTCTGGGGCGAAAATTTCAAGAAGGCTGGATTGGCCCTCTCAATATTGTCGATAGGGTTTTTCAGTAGTGCAGCCGCTGGGAGAAACCGCGAAACCGTCTCTGCATTTGGATATACTAAATATGTTATGTACGCGAACACTTTCGCCTTTACAATGAATATTCTGCTGAACATCTACCTAATACCTAGACACAGTTATATTGGCGCTTCAATAGCCTCTGCCATTTCTTTTATATCACTCAACATTTTTGTATATGTAGTACTTGAGTTTAAATTCGACATAAACCCATTTTCAGAATACAATATTAAGACTTTCATGTCCCTTCCCATCGGCATATTGTTACCGCTTGCGTTGCTGAGGACGATAGCTGAGTTTTCTGGCATAACTGTGTTAGTTCTACTTCCGTTCATTGGAGTAGCTTCACTATTTTTGATAGTGCTAGTAGGGGGCCTCCAGCCGGACGATGAATTATTAATATCTGCTATTGAAGATAAGACATCAATTAAAATTCCTTATGTGAGGTCTTGGTTGTGAAAATTCGCGAAGAGTTGCGCTCCTACAGTATTCACTTCTAAAAGGTGGGTTTCGGAATTTTGTCCGTATTTTCAACTTCATCAACTATCCACCGCTAAGTCTTCGGCATATCTCCACAGGAGCCTCTGATAGAGTTCCCTCATTATTTCTGTTAATTCAACGATATTGTATACTATATATCACAGAAGGCAGTTTAAAATCAGGATATTGATCCATTCCAGCCGGAGTCAGTAGCCCTCGTGTACGTCCGGACTAAGTAATTTGATATGGCCCATATCAGGAAAAATCTGTCAACTATAGGTAAGACGCTCATCCGTAGCACATTGTTGATTTCACAGAGTTGCTCGAACAGCGTATTTGAGAGCATCTCGGCCGGGTTTCCGAAACAGCTCTCGGCGTAGCTGAAATGCTCTAAGATACTGTG
>NZ_JAYMGY010000034.1:0-12734 GCF_037078445.1 Haloarcula sp. CGMCC 1.2071 | reverse complement strand
GATTCCGACACGAATCGACTTATTGGGAACATATCGGGCACCGCTGGCGCGGTGCCCTTGCCCTCTTCGACTTTCAGCCGCAGCTCTCGCTATCAACAATCTACTACGCAAGAGCGTTCCTGTTATATTATCACCAATCTCGTCATCAATTTTGCAGAGTGCTGTAAATGCAGTGAGTTCTGAGAAATCTGAACTCTCTAAATAAAATGAATTGAGTGCTTCGGTAGCTTCTTTGATTTCATCTTCAGGTGATGGGGTGGGACTCTCTGGTCGGGTTATAAATGGTATTTCGTTATCGTTGAGTTCAACACTGGTTGACCCGATTACCCCCTCCCCCTCTAATTGATGAAGGATTTTGTTAGAACGGTCTTGGTAGATATTTGCTTTTTCTAATTCAAGTCTGAAGACCGAACGTGGCCATGCTGGGTGGTCATTCAAACGGCTAACGATCGCCTGTTCTATGAACCGCTGTTGCTTTTCCCATATCTCTTGCCCCGACTCTGAACGCCCCATTACTGCACAAATCCAACACCCTTACTTAAAGAACATCGGGCCATACATGTAGTTCACACCTGTGAGCATTCTTCCGACACAGTCGCGTGGAGTAAGCCAACAGATTAAATTGACACCAAAGCGCAATGGATTTCGCTCGCTGCAGGGTCGGGACAATACTGTCATCAATTGAAGATTGCGACTTCATGCAGTTGTGGTTACCACTGAGTCCTCAGTAATGATGAGAAGTTGACTAGTCACTCAATGGGTCGGTCATGATCACTGTTGTGACTAACTCCAATGGGTATAAAAGATCTGTTGAGTGAAGACTGATCTCGACGAATAAATTGAACGGCGGGTAGAGGGAGGTGTATTGACATCCATTGCCGCTGTCTTGATGCTGCTTACTAGCGTCGTTCCCCGAAACACTCTAGGAACAGTAGCTAGTCACCTTGACATATAGGTCAATGACTGACCCCGATTCACAGCCCCCGATGCAGGACTGCCAGGCCGAACTCGTCGCTGCACTCGACTTGGACGAATTCTCTCCGGACGCCTATACGTCGGCACCGTATCTCGAAGCGGCCCTCGAGGCCGGCTTCGATGTTGTCGACCTCGCCACCGCACACGATGTCTCGAAGCGGTCGATTTACCGGGTGCTGGACCGCCACGATATCGACTACGAAACGCCGCCGAAGAACGGCCCCGCCCGCCGGCTCTGGAACGCCCATCCCGACACGGTGCCTGGTGATGACTGATGGGCGCGACCGACGCAGCTGCGACCGTCGACGCTGGGATGGACTCAGCACTTGTCGAGACAATCCAGCGCATCGAGGAAGGTGATGTCCTCGTCGTCAACGGCGACTCGAGAACCTGGGATGTCTCCGATGTCGTCGACCGGTCCATCGAAGACCCGAGCGATGCTCGCGAGTCCAAGCGTGTCTGTCGTCTCTCCTGCGGGGCGTCGGTGTTCGGGTTAGAGCTCGTCGCGTATCCGGACCGCTACACAGCGTCGCTCCACGTGCTTGCGACCGAAGACTGGACTGAGGACGGCCAGGTATTCGACGTCCACGACGTCGAGATACTCACCCAGCAAGTTCCATGGGTGGTCGTGACGGGAGGAGGAGACACGTACCATTTCCCGGACCCACAGGCAGCTGCGTTCGGTGAAGCACAGCCGGCCTGTGGCGGTGGGAACCCTGGGGCTGCGTATCGTGTTGTCCGCTCCAATACCGTCCGTCCCACATACTCGGCCTGCAAGGACTGTCTGCGCCACGAGAAACCTGTCGCGCTTGAGTCGGTCACGTGCCCGTCGTGTTCAAAGTCGATCTGTCACGGGACCTTCCAGGGCGGTGCGGTGGGGGCCGTCGACGGACTGTCGATTACGTGTCCCCGGTGTGACTTCGAGGGTGTGGCTGACGTCGACGTGGCCAGCGGCTTCGCCGGCGTGGACGATTCGAAGGCGTAACCTACAGAGACTGCTGACTCGCAGCCGTTGAGCCGGTAAACTCTATGTTGCTATATCGAATATCTGTAGACTAGAGTCAGATTGAATATCTAGATACAGAATCCAGATACAGTATACAGATACACAATATGCAAGTCCGAACGCACATACAGATGACTGATCTGTGATGTCGAAACGGCGACTCAGAACTGTGTCTCTTGCCGCTCGGTGAAGCGCTCATACCCGTCTTCGCCGGCCTCAATGAGATCAGGTCGGACCTCCGCAAGTCCTGCCCGGACGAGCAATCCCAGGACTGACCCGCGACTCTCTGAATCAGTAGCGCCCCTGTCGAGATACTCCCGAACATCGGCCCCGACAGCATCGAGTTGTCCAGCCTCGTCGAGGCCACGGATCAACGCTGCGAGGTTCCGGTCTCGCATGGTGAGGTTCGTCGGTACTTCGCCAGCATCGAGTTCTTCGTAGACGTCGGCGATGTACTCCTCTAACGACGGCACGTCGGGCTCAGTGTCTTGTTGCTGTGGCTCGCTCTGGTGCCGTTTCTGCTCCTTCGATTGTTTGAGTAGCTCTTCGGGGTCTCGGTCGTCTGTGGTGTCGCTCATCGGTCTGTGAGTCTGTGCAGCAGTTGCTCAGTGTTCGCACTGTACGCCTCACGGGCTCGCTTCCCGGTCGCATAGAGCTCATCATCAGGGACGGCGAAGAGCGTCCGGCCCGCGTTCTGGTTGTTTCCGATGTCAGCGGTCTTCGTGACAGGCTCGCCCACGATCTCGGGATACTCCTCGGTCACATACTCGACGAATGACTCTGAGAGTGTCTCCTGACTACTGATGATCGTGGGAATGATCAACGCCAGGCCGAGGTCGACATCAAGGTCAGCACTGATTTCTTCCAGCGTCGCATCCAGTTTCTGGAGTTGGTCACGCTCGAAGGCACCAGGCTTCAGTGGGGCAACGACATTTCGGGCAGCGAAGAGGCCATTGAGTGCGATGTTATCCTCCTTGCCCGGGAGGTCGAAGATGACGAGGTCGTACTGTTCGGCGACGAGGTCCTCGACAAAGCCATCGAGTTTCTGGTAGCGCTCTTCGAGTGGGACGTTCGCGAGGTTGTTATCTGCGCCACCCAGGCCTGGATCAGCTGGGATGAGATCCGGCCCCTCGTCGGTCGCGAACGTCATCCGATCCAGCAAGTCGTCGATGTTATCTCGGAGGAACGCCCAGTCGTCACCGAAGACAGCCGAGATCGGTGCGTCGATGGAGACGCCACCGTCGGTTGCGGTGTCTTCGTTGACGATGGAGAGCCCGAAGTGAGTCGCGAGGTCGTTCTGTGTCCCGGCAAGGTCGACCAGGAGCACCTCGTGGCCCATATTGTGTGCGGCAACGGCGATGTGAGCGGCGCTGGTTGTCTTTCCAACGCCTCCCTTTTCGACGTATGTTGCCGCCCGTTGTATTGATGCCATATACAGATACTGTATACATATCGGTGATACAAATAAGTCCGTCAGACATAGAGTGATATTACTCTCCGCCGCAGAATTTCTGACAACTATGCGGTCAGATTCACACTGTTGTGAATGTGAGTGAAGTCCCAGAAGTCAGGTTGTTGATGCGAAATTTACGGTTCGACTCTGTCCCGAATGTACACCCTGAAGGGCATTCGATACTGACATCTCTAGTGAGAAAACGTCCCGTGGTATCACTACCTGTTCCCCCACCATGGCCGCTATCTTGTATTGTTAGACTACCGTCTGACGCCTCTTGCGATGGCTGGACTGTTGTTGCGGCGGAATGTGATACAGCCCCCGCATTTTCCCTCGCCTCTGAAGTATTGGGGAACGGACTGTCCTCAGGGGGTTTGACTTGAATGAGTTGGTCAAGAAATGTTCCAATCTCAATGGTATAACCATCGGTTGGAGTAAGCTCTAGAACCCAATCATAGCGACCGGGTTCTACATCTGAATCAGCGAAATTAAACTCAAACACACCCTTGTCAGGTTGTATATCTGGCGTGACCTCGTATTCGCCGCTGGGGTACGAGAGTCTAAGTGTTCGCTCCCAGTCAGCAGAAATCGACGGTTGATGGGTGATGAATGCCGCGTCCGTTGATTGTGCGAAGACGTACTGATATCCATAAATGAGGGGCTTTTGGCCACTTGACTCAATGACTGACCCGTCCTCAATAAGTTCGAATGAATACCTTGCACAAGCTTGGTTAGACATGATCGATGTGTCGCCCTGCCAGGTTCCATTGATTTCTGTTCGAGTTCCGTTTACCCTGGCATACAAGGTACCTGAATCGTCGAGTTTCCCATCGTCGAAGTGATCTAGATAGAACTTATCCACCTTTTGGGAGCTCTTACGGCTTTTTGACGGATTGGCTGTAGTACTTTCACCAATAGTCTGTGTTTCAGTGGCGGTGGCTCTATCTGAATCTGGAGACTCCATCTCTTCCGTACTCTCACCTCCCTGAAACCGAAGACATCCTGAAGTGTGCAGGACACCGATGGTCCCACCAATTTTGAGAAAATCACGTCGGTGCATGTCTGTCATATGCTAGGTCGAATTATTAACAGTTATTAAGCATTTGGTTATCTGATAAAGTGAATGTATAGGTAATCAGAATGTAATACTTGATACTATACTCATGTAGTATCAGATTCTTCTATACTATTTTTCTCCAGTCATCAATACTACTCTCGAGGGACAACTTGGAGCTCGAAAGTTTCGTATCCAGAGTTGATGACGACTCCAGAAGTTGTTGCAGCAATGAGGGTGAGATCGGCTCCCATTGAAAATGCTGTTTCGCCTGTTGTCGGAACAAGGCCGTACAGTTCATCAATGGCAGTACCATACCACAGGAGGCCACCTTGGTATACCAGCAGTTCCGGTGTCAAACCACTCTCATTCTCCAATGTACGTGACCAGCGCTGTTGCCCGTCTCTAATGTTAGCACAAAGGAGGCCATTTGTTGTCGGTACGACGACGTTTTCTCCCACGATCACTGGTCGCCCAGCGACTTCACTTCCGACACTCCACTTGTACTCTAATGTTTCTGGATCGAGTCTGCGTAGTTCTCGCTCTACATCGGCTACCAGATCGCCCTGGTAGCCCACTGGGTATCCGACGTTCAGCGGTGCGCGGTACTGGATTGTTCCATCTGTCACCGCAAAGCCAACGAGGAAGTTCTCAAAGCCAATATGGAGTGTATCATTTAATCGGCTTAGTCCACTTGAGAACGCACTGTTTCCGACCGTATTCGTCCATTTTTCATTGAGGCCTATTCGATCCAATACAATGATGTGATTCGCATACCGCTCTTCGTACTCAGTTGACTCTTCGACTGTGCTACACACGAGCAGGTCCCCAACTGTGGTGAGTCTCGATATATTGCCCTGAATTTCGGTCCTTGTCTGTCGTTCTCCATTCTCCGCGTCGAACCGGTAAATCGTCGAGATATTGTCGTCGGCTGCCTGACTCCCAACATAACAGTCTGAGTCAGTCAATTCGACAACTGAACTGTTGACTGGTGCCTCAAGCGTAGCTAAAGGGGTCGCCGAGCCAAAATTTCGGAGTTGAATCTCGTCGCGAGTGGCGACCAGATACGATGTTCCAGTCGCCGATAGTGCACTGATATCCATTGAGAGTGTTTGTACTGTCTCAACCGATGCGGCTGTCGACGCATAGTCCGACGGTGTGTTGGTCGCTCTCTGTGTGCCTTGGGAAACGGTCCTCGTGGCTGACCCTGCTTGTGTTGTCGGTTCCGACTCATCGGCGTCTTGGAAACTCAGGCAACCACCGGTTCCGGAAGCTGCCAGTAGTGTGAGTAACTCCCGTCGCTTCATGTGTTTGTCTTCAGTGAGAAAGCTCCAACCTGATTTTCCATCACGACTGCCAACGTGTTTCCTAACGCGAGGGCGTCGTGCGTTGAAGCAGCGAAGCGAGTCTGGACCTGTTTTTTTCCAGTTTCAATATCGAACCCGTACAACTCGCGATTGCGCTCTTCATCAGGCAAATCAGTCGGTGTAACCCACACATAGTCGCCGACGATAGCTGGTGAAGATTTCATAGGTCGATCAGTAGTCGTCTGCCATACTGTTTCACCTGTGTCAAGATCAACTGCATGTACCTGTGAGTAGGAAGCAAAATATGCACGATTGCGATAGAAGGTTGGTGCCGCAGTGTAGACATACATGGAGTCGTTCTGTTCCTCGAGTAAATGTCGCCAAGCAACAGAGCCGTCAGGGTCGATTTTCACCAGCTCTACGCCAGCCCCACCAGCAACTGGCGCGTACAGGCTCCCGTCGTACTGCCGGAGCGGTGCGGTCACGTAGCCGTCAACGGTCCAAGTAACAGTCCCCGTAGCCGGATTCCGGGCTTCGATTCGATTTTGATCTCCGGTCCCGAACCCGACAATAGCCTGTCCCTCGAACGCGACGCCACCTGTGTACGATCTCCCAGTTTCAGAAACCGACCAAACCCGACTGAAGTCACGTTTCGACAATCCGACGATCTCGTTTGTCGTGTCATCATCAGAGTTGTGGTCGGTCCCGACCACGACATGGTCGTTCGTAACAACAGGTGGCCCACCAGCGGGGCCAACGTCCGCTGTCGCGGCAATTGTCCCGGTCTCTGTATTAGCCTTGTACAGCCCAGGCTTCAGAAACGACGTATAGTAGAGGGTATCAGTATCAACTGTTCCAAGCAGTGAAATATGCTCTTGTTCCGTTCGCCAGCGTTCTGTGCCATCGTCTGTCGAGAGGGCCCGAACGCCATTCTGTGACCCGGAATAGACTGTGTTTCCGTCTACAATGGCTTTTCCTGTTGGATTGAAAAATGCGTTCCACTCTCGGGTCAACGATACAGGTGGTTTAGGCGTACTTGTTGTCGGTGGGACCGTCGTTGTTTCGTCTATTGAACGTTCTGTGCTGGCCTGTTTATCGGTTTGAGTGGCAGTTGACGGTGTTTCAGTCCCTGTTCTGAGACATCCAGTGAGGAAGCCGCTACCAAGTGTTGCGAGTAGCGTCCGTCGACTATACCGCGTCAGATTACTATCGGTCATGAGCCACACCCAGATAACTGAGTCACAGTATCTCGATTTGACTGCAAATAAGTCACCCCTGTCAACCGCTTCGAAGTCTGTCGCGAATTGTCCATTCTCATTCGGTGGTTTGACGAGAATCGCTCAAAATCATGTCCTGGGCTCAAGCGAGTATAGTGTGCTGTGATAGGTTGAGCAAATGGGGTGAATATCCTGATAACGTCAACCAAGCGTATTGTTCGGCATTGAAAACACGTCATATTCGTTCCAAGAATATCCATAACAAAATGGTTTTCAAACGGGCAATATACTTGGCATATCCTGCTATTACGACATCTCACCGCTACTGGGATATAATAGCTATTGCAGGCGCAGAAGCGATTCACACCCACTTTCCACTGTGTTCAGAGTAGGGGACCAGGCCGGAGAAACAGGAACACGACCACGTTCAGTGCCAACCCGAATAGCGTGGTGACACTTCCGGCCGTCAACATGAGCGCCCCTTCCCGGGAGCTGTATTGCCGGCGAACCACATAGCCACAGACAAGCGCGATTGGACCAAGCACGTATGGAGCTACGACAACAGCAAGTGTAGCAGCGAAGACTCCAGAAAAGAAAAGCAAACCATGGTGATTGTTCGCTTTTCCGTGCCGATGGCGGAACTGTGACAGGGCGTAGGCGGCACCCACAACCAAATTGAGTCCTGGAACGAGGATCCCACCAATGACCGGCCACGAGAATGACCCAGCTTGTCGACTATCTATGGCTACAAGCGGCAGCAAAAGAATTGAGGCTCCCCAGCAGGCCCAGAGGAGATTTCGGAGAGATCCAAGGGTAAACAAATATCCAAGCACAAGTCCAGCAGTCCAGAGCGACACGGTTACGGTAATGATTAGGGGTAATCTCCCAGCTCGGCGAGTCATATTCAACCAATATAATTGTCGATACTAAAAACAGACTATTCAAAAAGTACTATGAAACCAAAAGCTAAGTATCCCTGATAAAATAGGGGTGGTATATGCCTGTGAGAGGTGTGGGGGCAATACTACGTGGTGGATTTGATGCCATCTTTCGTCCGCACAAATTTGTTGAATTTCAAACGGACTCGTATGGGGCTTCCCGGCTTGGTGTGATCCGACAGTTAGGGTCACTTTTGGGAGTCTATATCGTGAACCTTGCCGCATACGCGATCCCACTCACCCTCGCTGGCATTGGTGTCCAGTCCTCACAGCCTGCTCCAGAGAACTACGCCAGAATCGCTGGTTCATATGGTATTGATCCAGTGGCCAGTTGGCAGTTGCTCATGGCGTTTATTCAGAACTCCTTGTTCATCTCCATAGCAACTGCGATCACGCTAGTGACGTTCCACGTGGGCGTCCTCATTGTCCGGGACTCACAAGGTATTGTCCAGAGCATGCACACTGTCGTGTACACGACAAGTGCGTACCTCGTCGCGACGTTCTCCGCTGTCTGGTATCTGACTAACCAAGCTGGCGTCAGTGGCGCACGCCAACTCATCAGGAACCTTCAGGCCGCGTTCGTCTATGCCATCATCGACGCACTCGGAGCGGGAGTTGAGCTTCCCGGTGGCCGACCAGACTCTCTTGGCGTTACTACCATTTCGACCGAGGGGCAGTGGATTTTGGCAATTCTTACACTGACGCTACTATATTACCTTTTTTCCCTGTATCTTGGCGCTCGGATCAACCATCGCGCAACACGGAGTAACGCGGCGATTGCCGTCGTCGCTGTTGCTCTTTCACCGGTCGTCTACGTTACCGGGTCAATCATCGCATACATCCTTACCTAACATGTCACAACAAGACCAACAGACTTCGAATGGATCGAGTCAGCCGACCACCACAGACCAGCCGGATGGCTACGACAAAGTCATGCTCGAAACCAATCCGACGACCAAGCCAACGTTGATTCGACTAGCTGTCGTCTTACTCCTCAGTTTGGGTGTGGTTGGGTACCTCCAACTCAATCCAGAAACGCTTGGATCACCGGATATTACAAATACGGCAGCACTCGTTGTCCTCCTACTCGGGCTTGTATTGACGGTCCGGTTTCTGGTCCGGACTATTATTCTTGTCAGGACAACCTATACGGTGACAAGGAGTCGCGTTGAGCAAGAATACGAGCTCCTGTTCCGTACCCACTCAAAGGGAATTCGATTCGATAAACTCCGGAGTCACGAACTGAACCAGAACCGTATTCAGTCAATTTTGGGGTACGGAACGATCTCGATGAACCGTGGGCTGGGTCCGCTTCGATTAGAGAACGTCGACGAGCCTGAGGCGGTCTACGAAACCATCAGAACGTGTGCCAAGCAAGTGGACTAATTTCATGAACCAAACGACCATAATCAAAAAAACTCTCATGCCATGCAACGACGTAAGTACTTATTAGCGCTATCTGCAATCTCAGGGGGTTGCTTAAGTTTCCAAGAAGAAGAGGCAGGCACTGCGACACCTAGTTCTTCAACTCCGGAAAAAAGCGCTCCAGATGCCGAAAATTCTGACATTGCAGTCAACACGCCTACTGAGACTGAAAGCCTATTTGAGAAATCTAACATTGACTGGAGTAATGAAACAACGTTCAGACGCGGCTATTTCAACCATGGATATTTCTACGCCGTCGGCGGTGACGTCATAGCAATGGATCCCAGTACTGGATTTAGAGAATGGAGGTTCAGAGATAACCGTCCTGCAGCGGGTATTAATGATGAATCGTTTTCTTATACTGAAGATCTTGTTCTAGCACCCTCCTATGTATACGAAAATGGGTCTGACGAAACTGCCATTCTATATGCACTTAATCAATCAGGTGAGAAGGTATGGGAATTCGACACAGTCGGAAAAGATATTAGCCCAAGTCCGGTACACAGCAGCAATCACATTATCCTGGCCAGTGACAATTTCTCCACTGACGGTGCACAGGAAGGATCAGTCACAGTATATTGCGTAGACTTAGCCGGCAATCCCGTCTGGGACACCACATTTGATAGCGAATACATATTGAATATAGCGGCATTCAACAATAGGGTCTATATTTCTGTCCCGGGTGACGGAGTTACAGTATTAGATATTGAAACCGGCGACACAATAGCAGGGAGTCTCATCGATTCGGAGTATGTGCGTTTCCATCAGTATGAGAATTATTTATTCTTATTGAGCGAGGAGGTGTTCAAATATGACTTGAGGTCTGACACGATAATTTGGAGGTCTGGGCAAATTGGAAGAATAGATAGTATCAACACAAAGGTAATATCTGAGGTGTCTGGCCAATTATTACTTATTGCAGATGGCAAAATCAAATCCATTAGTAGGAAAAATGGAGATCAGAAATGGGAGTACGCATCTGGTGACAGTGTGAAAATACAGAACTCTCCATTGGAAGTATCTGACAACTATTTATGGGCAGTAGATGAGGTAGAGCGGATTCATGCCGTTAAGTACAATGGCGAAGAAGAATTCGTGACGAAGACATTTGGAACTACGCCCGGAATTGCTGGTGAAGATGGCAAAGTTATCATCTCGGATCGTTCCGCGGATGAGACCTTCAAATTGGATCCTAATTTTTGAATCACTCCCGGGTAACAGATTATTGGTCAAGCCTCAACTGTAACTGGAAATTGTAGTTGAGGCGCGACCAGCGCTTGCAGGCAGCGATGGAAGCGCTGGTAGACCAAGATAGAGATCCGATTAAGATTCACGAACTGTACCTGGGATCTGGCATTAGAGATCACAACGGGGCGTCGCACTTGTATGGCCTGTCCATAAGCGGACTATTGCGTACGCCGAGGGAAACGTTCACGTCAATACCTAGTGGGCGATGGATCGCTGGCGTAATCCTAGCTCTCGCCTCACCAAGTAACTCCAAGGGCAAACTGACGCCGTATCGTGAAGTGTATCAACTTTATCGTCGTGTCCAACGAAAACCGAGGAAAGAAGCGCTCCAAACAGATTTCAAAATTGTGTCTCCACCAATAATTCATACGATAAGAGTATTTTGAATTGATGAATTTCAGCTTAGATCTAATCGTCTAACACCAGACTCTTCATTAGCTACAATAACCGAAGTATCGGTGGTACCTAGATGGATGGGTTCTTCATTCACATTGCCAATATCATATTTGTTCCCCGATTTTTTATTAATTGCAACCAATTCATTAGTACCTTCATAGCTCGACCAGATATGATCTTGGGTATAAACAAGGTCAGAAAGAAGGGACGGTTTTATATTGGTCTTCCAGTTTATTTCTCCCGTTTCATTATCAACCGACCAGATATTATTTTTACCGACAATATATAGTTGGTTTGATTTGTATAGGCGATTAATGGGATTATATCTGTCTTTTTCATACGATATTACATCAGTCCCCCATTCGATTTCACCGGTAGGAAGGCGTCTTTTTTTCATGATAATATTTCCGTCTGAAGGAAGGGTATATCCAAAGTCATCTAAAAAATAGTCAACTCTTTTGATTGTATCGCTCAGGGGACTCTCAGTGTCTAGTTCACCACTCTCGTGATCAAACACCCGGTCATCGGTTGAGTTTACAATTATTTTTCCATCAAGAGAATACAGGCTATCAACATGCCCACCTGTTGACTCGGTTTTCCATTCTAATTCACCGTTTTCTTTGTTTACGCAATAAACCGTATATGGAGTACTCTGATCAAAGCTTCCTCCTTGTTTCTGTCCACAAATTATAATTGTACTATCAATAACCATCGGATGTGGCCCCAGCTCTTCATTATCTGATTCATACTCCCACAGGATATCTCCGGATTCAGCCGATAGGGCATATAGTTTCGCTCCGGTATCGCTATCGTCGGCTTGAGTACTACTCAAATATAGAACGTCATCAGATAGAGTGATATTATCTCCCCATAATAGTGTATCTAATTCTGTCTCCCACTGAACCCCGCCAGTTCGGGTATTGACTGCGTAGAGTGACGAAAGGTTAGAAATATATGCTTGCTCGTTTTCAATAACCACCTCAAAGCCACGTCTGTCCATATTCCATGTTTCAGTAACCTGAGGCGGTCCGGATTCGAAAGTCGTAGTTTCCGACTGAGACTCTGTGGAAGGTGGCGGAGTCCGTGTCTGATTTGGATTCTCACCCATCCTAAGACATCCTGTTATGAGTCCAGTACTAAGTGTTGTCAGCAATGTTCGTCGACTGTATGTTTTTGATTTATCAGCAGTCATTACTTCTAATTTACAAGTAGTGGCCTAGTATTGTATTTAGCACTACGGTGATAGTAATTGTATATTAATTGTATTAAAACGATTGGAAACGCTCAGTCATTGATATAAGATGGATAGAAAAATTATTAATAGCTATGAATACTCGTGGGTTGAGGATCGTTGGTGATACTCTCCGAGATCTAAAGCGACGAACCCCTCTTCCGTTTCGAACCTCTTCAGTCACACTGAGCCGGAAACAGCCTAAAATCGGTTACGGGGTTTCGTTCGGTAGCATAATACTACAACGCTCATCCGTAGCACATTGTTGATTTCACAGAGTTGCTCGAACAGCGTGTTTGAGAGCGTCTCGGCCGGGTTTCCGAAACAGCTCTCGGCGTAGTTGAAACGCTCTGAGATACTGTGTTAGCTTGTCTTTGGAGATACCTCGGTGGGGCGAGAGCCACCGTCGCACCCGCGACGCGTGGCTCTCGCAGGCGTTGACGTGCACCTCGTCGTCGGCGTATTCGCCGTCGCCGTGGACGAC
>NZ_JAYMGY010000033.1:0-13939 GCF_037078445.1 Haloarcula sp. CGMCC 1.2071 | reverse complement strand
CTCCTCACCGCCGAAACTCACCGTCCGTCTCACTTCGAGAACTGGCCACGCATCGAAGTCATGGATTCAAGCTCTACTAGAGGGGTTTGTGGGCTTTCGATGTGATCGACTGAGTTTATCGCTGACTCCTGCTAGGGCCTCGACCCCCTGTTTATCCGCGGGCACAGTCTTGAGATCATCTGATTCTGTATGAACATAGAGCAGATCAGCCCTGTCTGGTCGTTCCTCTATTTTCAGTATTTCGCCCTCGCCACCAGGGAATTTGACACGTTCACCACTCTCAAAAGCAGATTGTTTTGATACCATTGGCAAATTTGATTTGTGTTCAACTACCTCTCCATCGTCCGTGTGGATATGGAGAATATCATCCTCAACACGAATGACGGTCCCCTCACCGCCAAAATACGAGACCGTATCTCCGGGCCGGAATCGACTGTCTGATGCCACTGCTAGTTGGTAACAATATCTTTCGTATTAACGTTTCATCTGAAGTATCAGAATATGAAATAGCAAGGGTGTAATTATACACATTTTCGAGACAGATGGTTCCGTTCGGTGTGTCAGTGGAATTCGTGCTTGGAGACATGGCTACCGATTCTTTCCGTAGATTGTCTGGTCTCTATTACTGTCAACAGAGACCAGACGTAGCTCACTGGTCCCCGAGAACGGATCGAAGGGCAAGACCAATACTTTCAGCGAACAAGGGCGGGACAGCATTCCCGACCTGTCTGTAGGCTGCGGTCCGCGACACAGGAAAAATGAACCGGTCCGGGAATGACTGTATACGGGCCGCTTCCCGAACCGTGAATGAGCGTGCCTCATGGGGATGGATGTGCATGTGTCCGTCCTTGTGGATATGTGCAGGAATAGTAGATGATGGCCGGTCGGCCTGCTGTTTGGTGTAGTTATCCTGAAATACGTCATCGCGATATGGCTGTAGTTCATCTTGGAGATCGCCAATCCGCCAGCCGGTTCCTGCACCAAGCAATGAATAGATCGATAGATCCGATAAATTGTGATATCGGGCTTCATGATTATACAGCTGATCTGGCTCGTCTATATCTGGATCCTCACCACGAGCCCATGCCTGGTACTTGGTTACCGGAGGTAATTCGTACTCCTCTGCTACCGCAGGGGGGTGAGGATCTGCTGCTCTGTTGCCAGCCGGTGAGAGGGGTGGGAGGTCAGCAATCGCCTCCGCAACAGTTACCCAAGGAGCGCGAGACTGTGGCTTACCTGAGGTCTCTGCTTCTGCTGTTTCATCAAGAAATCTGTCGAGAGTCTCCTGTTTCTGTGCTGGTTTGGAATGTGAAGCGAGGCGTGCCTGCCGCTCTTCAGGAGAGTTGGGTTCCCGGTGTGTGCGCCATTCCATCAGCCGAGGTGGACGGGTATCCTCTCGAATTCCGATAATGAATAACCTTTGACGGTGCTGGGGAACGCCAAAATCGGCAGCATCGACTACCCAGTGATCAACACTGTAACCAAGATCGCTGAACTGTCGAGTGATATGCCGGAGGACAGATTCACCGGCTTCATTCGTCGCTGATGCCATGCCCTGTACGTTCTCCATCAGGAACGCACGCGGCTGGTACTTATCGACAGCATCACGGAACCGCTTCCAGAGCTGTGTACGGCTATCAGTTGTCGAATCACGGCCCTCGAGCGAATCCAGCATTGTTCGACCAACAATCGAAAACGGTGGACACGGTGGTCCACCGGCGACAAGATCAATTGATTGGTCTAACTCGGGCAATTCAGAAGTGGTGATATCCGCTGTAGTGCAGTCCACCGAGGGGTGGTTTTTGCGGTAGGTCTCAGTGGCAGCTTCATCGATATCAGTGGCCCAGCAAATGTCATATCCTGCCCACTGAAGTCCGGTTGAAATCCCTCCAGCGCCACAGAAGAGATCGATTGCTGCAAGAGACTCAGATGGCATACTTCCTACTGACATGCGATCAGCAAAGAAGGTTGAGAAGCTGGATCTAGTCGTCCGACTTTGCTGCAATGGAATCTGACGTACTGGCTGCCGCAAGACTTCCATCACTGATGAACTCGCCGAGTACCGAGGCGATACGCTCACCCAGGACCGGGGGCACAGCATTGCCGATCTGCCGGAACTGGCTGGTGAATGGACCCAGGAATACATACGAATCGGGGAACGACTGGAGTCGCGCCGCCTCTCGAGGTGTGATGCCTCGACTTCGAGCACTGTCCTGTTTTGTTACATCAGGACGGGCATATTCGTAGTAGTCAGGCAGGATGAAGCTATTTGCGTCTTTCTCGAGATGCGCAACGATAGTCGGCGAGGGTTCATCCCAGTGTAACATCCGGTACTTGTCCTTGAACTTGGGGTTCTCTTCGGTCCCGACGTCATACTCGATGAGATGCCCGTACTCGGTCCCGTATTTCACATCCCAGCCATTATCACCGGGTTCCATCACATCGCTGAACAGTTTCTGATCTTTCGCCATTGGATGTTCGCGAGCCTGGTGGTTGTACGTCAGGCGTGTACCGCTGTGGAGTTCGTTGTCACGAACGAACTTGCTGGCTCGACCTCGCTGTCGCCCTGCAATCACATCTCCCCCCTCATCACGTCGAAGCCGTGGGAGATTCGAGAGAGCCTGATGTATCGTCGTCTCCGTTTCGGTGTCAGGAATCAGAGTCTCGAAGAATTCCGTGACCAGTTCAGCCGGCTCCGAGCCAGTCTTGGAACGTACTCCGAACAGTATCACGCGGTCACGTTCCTGTGGAATTCCGAACCTCGAGCAGTCGATGAGCCGGTGATCAGTCGTATATCCCAGCTCTGACAGTGCAGCCTCAACGTCATCTATGACGCGCCTGTCACTGTCGCCAACCGGGCTCCGAATTCCCTCGACATTCTCCATGATGATGTACTGTGGCTCGAGTGTATCGAGTAGCGAAACGTAGTGCTGATACAGTTCTGTCCGTGGGTCATCGATCACACTGTAGGAGTCATCATCAGATCGCCGGGACCGATAACCAGCCACGGAGAGTGCCTGACATGGGGGCCCTCCAACGACAAGATCAACATCTGGAGCAAGATCTTCGAACTCATCTGTATTCTCCGCAAGATTACCTATATCGTCACATCGGACCTTCTGATGTGGGATTTCGGGGTGATTGTGCCGGTATGTATCCGTTGCTGCTTCATCCTCATCAACTGCCAGTGCCACGTCGAACTCTGGACCGGTTACCCCTCGCGTAAACCCATGTGAAAGGCCACCAGCGCCACAGAATAGATCCACGACTGTTGGCTTCTCTGTCCCCTCGGCAGTTACCTGCCTGTCAATTCGATGTGACAGCGTGAACTGCTTCAGTTCACAGTCCGTGGTTGCGTGGTCCTCACTACAGTAGTTCACATGGCCTGCGAGTGCCCTGTGAAGTGCCGGGATTTGACGATTGCTCAGTTCTGACTCCAGTTTCCTGTGTCGACCGTTTTCCGGCGTATCCTCCGGACCAAGCAGGCCGAGTTCAACGAGCAGTCCATCGATCTGTCTGTCAGCAGGCCAGACTGGTTTATCGAGCGCCGTGAGTAACAACCACCACGCACTGGCATCGTCAATGCCTGGAACCGATTCCAGCATTTCCTTCAGGAGTTCGTAGGCGACTGTCGAATGACTGGTGAGCGTATAGCCCTCTGTGTATCGGTGGTCCCGGAGCATCGAAAGTGCCTCCCTGAGTTCGGCAATTGTCGCGGCATCCAGAACACGACGTCCCGGGACATTGCGTGAAATCTGCTCGATGGTTTCGGTCTCTGCAGCCATGATATCCTGCCAGTCACCTATCCGGTCACGGAGAGCGGCGATAATCGCTCGCTCCTCGCTGGCAAAATAGTGGTCAACAATCGACTCGGCATTCGAGATTACCGCAGCTGCGACCGCATCGAGCGGCTCATCGCTACCACAGAGTGGATCACCACAGACGCATTCATCTGGCTGGCTATCGCTGGCTGGTGACCAGACCCTGTCATAGCAGCACTGATACGATTCCTCGGTAGAACTCCGTTTTCGTGCCAGGGAGCTCGGTGTAGCCTGTGGACATCCACATGGAATATTCCACTGTCGATGCCGTTGCTCGGCTGCGAGCGTCTCGGTAAGAAATCCAACGTGTCTGAGAAGGAATGCACGGTGCTCCGTCTGTTCATTTTCGAAACTGTCGACTGTCCGTCGCGAAGATTCAGATAATTCAGTGGATCGATAGTCACTCATGGCTCCACCCCTCCGGGAGCCCGATAAACCTCACGCGCGAAGGCAGGACTCGCGAGCGACGTCATCATCGCGACCATCTATACACCGTTGCTAACTGGCTAGAATAAAGAGCTTGTGTCATATCCCGGTACGGCGATGGGAATACTGATGATAGTCTGTAATAATGACTAGATTACATAGGTGTGAAAACCGATGGCCGACGGTTCAGTCAACGGCGATCTCCCATTTGGGACGACGACCACTACCGCGATGGAAGTGGATCAGTACGTCGACTACGAGCTAGCCTCTCGGCAACTCCGACAGAATGGCATCCAGTCTCCGGACCGGCGAATTTCTGGGTTTAGCAGTCAGCTCCCATTGCTCCTGCAGTGGCTGAAAACACACGGCCGCATCCTGCCATGGCGACAGACCACTGCTCCTTGGAACGTCTATCTGTCCGAAATTCTGCTTCAGCGGACCCGGGCCAGTGCTGTCGAGGGGATTTACGATCAGTTCTTCGCTCGCTTTCCGGATGCGAAAACCCTGCAGGCAGCCCCTGGTGATGAGATTCAGTCTCTAATTGCCACCCTTGGGTTCGGAAACCAGCGTACACGGACGCTGAATGAGGTTGCTGATCTCCTTGTTGAAGAGCATGATGGTGAGGTGCCACAGTCTCTGGAAGAATTGCAACGGCCATGGCGTGTCGGTCCCTATTCGGCCCGTGCAACGATGCTGTTTGCCTTCAGTGAGCCACTGGCCCTTGTTGATACAAACTTTGCTCGCGTTCTCGAGCGGGTGTTCGCCTATGATATGCCAGACCAGCCACACAAGAGCGATGCAGTCTATGAGCTACTTGATGCGCTTGTTCCCGAGACAGCTGGACTGTGTCGTGCGTTCAACCTGGCAATACTCGACCTGGCAGATGCAATCTGTACTCCATCGGATCCGGACTGTGACCGCTGTCCACTGGCCGAGAGCTGTCATTATGCCGCCAGCAAAGACGCTTCTACGTGATTGAGGCTTCTGGTGACCTGGCGTGCTGTATCAGCAGCTCAGCGCAACTATGCAGGCAACCATAACAGAGTCAACTGACAGATTCTGGTAGCCGATCAGTGACCAATCACGACCGCGACATTGACCAGCTCTGGTTCATCCGGTACGACAATCTCCTCTTCGTCCAGTCGCGAGAGTTCTTTCTCTCGCTCCTTGCGCAGGTCCTGGAGCGCTCGATTCGTCTGGTTGATGAGGACCTGCATATCTTCGTCCGGCTCGCTGGCACGCTGCTCATAGCGTTCAAGCCGCTCCTGCTGCTCGTCGATTTTGCTTTCGAAGTACCGCTCTGCATGGTTCCGTTTGATCTCTATTTCCCGTGACCGCTCAGCCTGTGCCTCCTCGGCAAGCTGGTTGACACGGTCCCAGGCCTCGTCTTCAGCGACTTCGAGTAGCTCATCAGCAATCTGCGTGATTGACGTTACTTCAGCGAATGACCCAGCCTGCTCCGGGGGAATCCCACCGACGAGTTCGACAGACTCCTCGTCTAGCACGGTCCCATCGGGACGAACGTACAGCTGAATGAGCCGTTCGGTAACGGTATCGCCTCGACCGGACTGATATCCGATGCGGTAGTTACAGAGCAATCCGGGCGTGGGTGTATCGTCTGAGCCGACCCTGACAGCAGTCTGGCCACCCACGGTATCGGACTGCAACGAGAACTCGATGATGTTCTGCACCAGTGGATGGTCAAGCGCAAGGAACGTGATCGCCTCTTTTTCCCGTGCAATCTCACGAGAGAAGGTTGCTTGGTCGTATCGCTTCTGGACCTCGCCACCTGCAATCACATCCGGAACTGTGAGCTGGAACACATCCCCTGCCGTACGGGCCGGGCCTGGATGGGTGCCACTGATATCGCCATCGTACAGCCCGAAGAATGTCCTGACCAGCGATTCGATATCCGTCTCACTGACCTGTTCGTCTTTCGACTCCTCGATCACATCAAGGATTTCCCGGTCTTCCTCGCTGAGATCGAACCGGTCACGAATCAGGAAATCTGTCTCGAGACGCTGGATGGCCTCGGCATGCTCCTCGACGGTCTGGTCGATAACCTCGGCGAACTGTTCGGTTGACTGGTCCTTCGAGATGGCAGTCATGATCTGTTCCTCGAGGTCAAACTCATCAAGGACCATCCCGAGTACATCCGAACTCATGCCCAGCGTGGACTCGATCTCATCGACTTTCTCCATGAGCAATTCGAGGATATCACTCTCCCGGGTATCGGTAACGAACAGATTGCGAATCTCGACAGTGTGCTCCTGGCCGTAGCGATGGAGCCGCCCGATCCGCTGGTCGATCCTGATCGGGTTCCACGGCAGGTCGTAGTTGACCATGATATGGGCGAACTGCATGTTCAGCCCTTCTCGTGCGGCATCGGTCGCAAGCATAACGTTTGCCTCTTCGCGGAACTTTTCGATCTCTTGCCGGCGCTGGGACTGATTCAGATCGCCGTATATCTGAGCGACATCATAGTTGCTAAACACCCGGTCTCGGAGATATTCAAGCGTGTCTGTATACTCCGTGAAGACAAGGATCTTCTCGTCTGGATCCTCCTCGAGGATGCGATCTACGAATTCGCGCAGGCGTTCTGCCTTGGAGTCAGTCTGGATCGCCTTGGCCTGGTTGTAGAGGTCCTGAACAATAGTCAGTTCCTCCTCGATAGCCTCGCTGTCCCGGCCCAGTGTAACGTCTTCGAGCTCCTCCTCGACTCGCTCTCGCTGTTCATCTGTCAGCATGTCCGGGTCAGCGCGGTACTGGTCCACCAGACTCCGGACGACCGACGAGAGTTCGCTGGGGTCTTTCCCGCCTGTCTTGAGGGTTTCCAAGCGCTTTTTTAGCGACTGTCTGATGGCATAGATACTGGAAACGAGGCGTTTCTGGTAGATGGACATCGCAAAGCCGACGACGTTACTGTCCTCCTGGTCGGCAAGGTTGTAGCTCTCGCTGATGTACTCCGTGACGTTATCGTAGAGCTCTCGCTCCTCGTCAGTGAAGGTAACCGGGAGTGTCTCGATATTCTTGTCGGGGAACATTGGCGAGCCATCCTGCTCGTACATGTTCTCTTTCAGTCGCCGGATCATCAGGTTCTGCAGCTCGTCTTTTGTGATATCGTACTCGTCCCGGAAGCGATAGGGCGCGAGCAGATCAATCATGAAGTAGAACTGATCCGGTTTTCCCTTGTGTGGGGTCCCTGTCAGAAACAGCAGCCCTTCCGAATTACGAGCGACTGCCTCTCCAACCCGGTACCGATCTGTCTTTTCGACTGTATCGTCGCTCTTGCGTCGAGCAGTCAGGTGGTGTGACTCATCGAACACCGCAATGTCCCACGGTTCCTCGAGGTTTTCGAGGGCGGCCCGCATATCCTCCTGTTTGGCGAAATCAATCGAGGTGATGATCCGGTCGTCGTGTGTCCAGACGTTCTTGTTCGGGTGTGCCTGTTTTTTCGCCTCGACGTACTCCCGATCATACACCTGATAGGTACGGTCAAATTTGTCGCGCATTTCCGCCTGCCACTGTTCTGCCAGTGGTGCTGGCGTCACAATCAGCACCCGGTCAGCACGACCCCGAGCGATGAGTTCCTCGATGACAATCGCCGCTTCAATGGTCTTCCCGAGACCGACCTCGTCACCGATGAGATAGCGGTGGTCGACCGAACTGAGGATATCATAGGCGGCTTTGACCTGGTAGGGTTCGATATCGATGCGGCTGCCTGTGAGTGCGACAAAGCGGTCCTGTCGATGGGCAAGCCCGAGGTCGGCAGCCTTCAGTCGCAGATCGAACCGTTCAGGTGAATCGAACTCACCCTTGCTAACTAGGTCAGATCCGGTATCGACTTTCTCGATCTGGAGGGCTGTCGGTCGTTTTGTTGGCCCATCGTCGGTATGGATGTAAAGAAGACAGGGTCCACTATCCCGGTGGTCGATCTTTGTGATTTCCCCCTGATTGCCCGGGAAGCTGACTTGCTCGCCAACCTCGAAATCGCAGTCGCAGTCAGACACAGATAATTAGTCTATGATCGCTTGATGTAATTATACTTCTCACCAGCTGGTGCGTAAAACTGTTCACTGATATTCCCTTTTTTATTTGAGAATGCTGTGAGGTCTTGGAGGTGTAATTCATAGTGTTGCTCTCCGACCGAGAACAAATACAATTAGTGCAATGAGCAAAGCCCCGAAAATTGATTCACTTATAGCTATCAGTTTGGCACCGAACCCAACAGGGGAATAGTTTGCATAGGGGAGAGAAAAAAACGCGGCTATGCTAAAGTACAGATATTGTGGGAGATTAGAACAGGTCAAATTGATAGTTTCGCCTCCAGAACGGATTCCTTCGGTGAGAGAATAAGCTGGTGTCGCAATCGTGATGATAGCACCCATCCACAACAGGGTCCGGTAAGGGCTTTCACCGTACAGAATGAATCCTCGAGATGCACCAGCGAACAGCCGTTTTATACTGAAGAAATCATACGATTTCCTGCGGCTATGCTTGTATTTCCTGTAGAATCTACTGTATGAATCTGGTAGCGAACTATTGTCTGCTACAGCCGCCCACTTCCTGTACTCCTTCGATGCGGCGTGCCAGTTCTGTCCTCGTTCCAGTTTTGACTCATAGTCTTCCAGTACACTTTCCGCAGCTACAGCGCCCGTGAGCTCTACCTCAGTAAAGTCAGCTCCATCTAATATTACACCAGATCGTAACCGTATCTGAGAGAGGAGAGCCTGCTTGAGAGTTGATTCAGAAAAATCAACATTTCTGCACTCCGTCCTTTCAAGCGTGGCCTCTTGCATATTCGCTCCGGAAAAATTCACCCGGTCCATACTCATTCCGCCGAGCTCAGAATACTGCAGGTTCGAGTATCTGAGATCAGCTCCATTTATCGAAGTTCCGGTAAAATCGACTTTGGAAAATTCAGCAAAGCGAGCGATCATTCCCGAAAAATCTATATCAAGTTCTGAGAGGGTTATACCGGGTATATACGCAAAATCCAACTTCTCACCTATTTCTATGGTATTATTTAGATCTTCGACCGTCTTCTGTCTCTGTGCGTGTAGTACGCATCTGCCAGTATCCTCCCACTCTGGGCGATCACATGGAATATTCAGATCATCATCTGACTCGAGGGAATCCGGGGAGCGCTCCCACCACTGGTCGTCCACATTGTTCGGATCAAACCCACAGGTTCTCTCGTTTTCGCTCATATTAATTCTCTCAACCTTCTCACTATGTAGAATCCACTTTGAATACTGGTTAGACGGCTAGCACTCCTCAACATCAGATTTTTCCCCAATCACTAAAATTCGGACTTCATCAATTTCTGCTTTGCATCTAAACACGATTGAAACCACTCGTTCTGAACACTCTACCCGCCGTACCCACCCCAAACGATGGGGGCTGGCACTCTCTACTGGAGCGGATCTGAGATCTTCAAGTATATTCGATACCTGTTCTTGTTCCGAATCACGGAGGTTATTGAGATCCCGCTTGGCTGCAGCGGCAAGTTCTATATTCATGAACTGGATTTTTCTTGTTATATTCCATTGCGTTGTCCGGCTCATATATTTGCTCTCTTGTTTTGACTGGCCTTTGCTAGCTTTTGCCTGTGTGTTACAGTAGACGGAGTATAATTATAAATGTTCGGTGTATCTCTTCTATACGGTTGCTATTAGCGCTGTTTTATAAGTGGAGAAGTTTTATTGTATTACAGTGAGTAACACAGATTGTGATGAGTGCAACTACCGAGCCCCTCAATGTTCGTGTCCCGAGTGGGTTCAAACAGAAGCTCGATGCTGCAACCGAGGAGGAAGGATTCGACAGTCGTTCGGATCTGGTTCGGTTTGCTCTCCGGAGCTTCCTTGCTGGCTCGGACGAGCTGACGCCGGATGCTGCTGAAAAAGTGCGGCGGGCTAGTGAGCAGTTCGAGAGCGACGAGACTCACTCGCTCGCAGAGGTCGTGGATGATCTCGAAATCGGTGATCATGAACCACAGGAACAAGAGAGTGGACTGATCACCGAGCAGCGCAATTCAGGAGTTAGACACACTTCGGAAAATCAAGAAGATACAATTGACAAGCACGTCGCGGTCATCGGGTGTGCTGGAGCCGGGATTAGCATCGTCAACCAACTTATAGAGTCGCGTGCTGCGGACGCGGAAACGTTCGCGTTCGACTCTGATAAAGCCGATCTCCGGCAGAGTAAGGCAACGACTCCCGTAAGGATTGGAGAGAAGGAACTCGAAAAGCTATCCAATCTTGGGAACTTCGAAGAGACAAGCAATCGTCAAGATGTAGAGGCGATCCGGCAGGCAGTGCATTCCACGATTTCCAGAGATGGTGACGTTCCTGACCACGTATTCCTTGCCACTGGACTCGGGGGAAAGACAGGAACCTATCTGGCACCCCATCTTGCAGACATACTTGCTCGTAATGGGACTACGGTGACTGTTATCGGAACGCTCCCGTTCAGCGTCGAAGCTGAAAAAATGCGCCGAGCACGGTCTGGGGTCAATGCACTCAATCATGCAGCAGATACCATGTTGTTACTTGACGGATCCGATCTGACGATGGATGATCGGGGGGTCCCCTATGGTCCAGCACGGACACAGATGAACCAGACGATCGCTCGGCTTATATCCCAGATCAGCACCGACATTGACAACTTCAGGCTTACCAACGAAGAGCTGTCAGTCGAGTCGATTCTCACCGAAGGTGAAATTGCTGTTCTTGTTCAGAATAGTTGTACAGTTGATGATATTGGTATCGACTTGGAATACCTCGATAGTCAATATGCTCCTGGTGAGGCGACTCCGGAGGATGGAAGAGCTGCTGTCCTCGATATATCGATCGGTGCCGGTGTCGACGACAGTACTGTAGAGCGTATTGTCGGCTATATTAACGAACATTCTGATCTTGATGGGATCGCTTGGACAGTAGAGGAAGACCAGTCCCTCGAAGAGAATTGTATTGAGTGGTCTGGGTTTGTGACTGGTATTGAATCGAACCCGCAGGAGTTCATCCCAGATCCGCAAGTCAGCATTGATTATGAGATCCTCGAACCCCGTAGCAGTGCAGAATATCCTCCGGCTGAGATGCTGGTTCGTGATCCGGGACCTGTCTCTGAAAAATTAACAAGAGAACTATTTCCGGAACCATTTCTGGACTGGCTGTCACAGGACACAGGAATGTCGTCCCTGTCCGACATCACAGCTGCAAGACAGTTATCGGGAAACCGAGAATCTTCTTGGGAAAGTCTATTTGGCACTGGTGAAACGCTAGACAGCGTCGGTTTCGACCCTCAGAAATAGGAAGTTGAAGCGAGATCGTGATAGCTCTACGTTCGCCTGCGAGCTTGCGTGGTCACTGAACTGGAAATCACTATTTCCTCTTCTCGGGAGTAACCAGAACTCCTCTTGATTAATTTTGGTCGGCCACTTGCGAGCGTTTTCAAAGAGATATCTGGGACATTACTGTTCGAGGTAGGTCGTTACCTGTTCTTGGAGATGGTCGAACACATATTCAGCGACGTCAACGTCGGGGGCTCCTGTGACGACTACTTTTCCGTTGGCAAACACCAAGAGAACAGCCGGGTAATCAGCAGGCCGATAGATGAGGCCCGGGAACTGTTCTGGCTCATATTCGACCGATTCTAGGCCCAACGCGATTGAGAGCGTATTCAGATCTACCGGATCATCCAGCTGTGCCGTACAGACCACGTTCTGAACCGTAAATCCGGTTTCAGCCTCTTCGTCTACAATATTCAGCTGGGACAGTTTCATGAGGAATGCGTCGTTCGTCTCGTACAACTGTTCGAACGTAGAGCATCCACTGATGATGTATTTCCCACTCCGATAGACTGTGATGAGCGGACCATCCTCGACAAGCCGAACGTAGAGACCGTGATAGTTCGAGGGATCATATTCGGTGTACGGTAAATCTAGATCGGACTCGACCTCGGCCACATCGAGTTCCACACCCAGATCTCCCGACCCGACCGCGTTCGCTATAGAGATCATTCGTCCTTTGCCTCTGTAGGAGAGACGACGTACGCCACTGTTACTAATTCCGGTTCTTGGGGAGTAACGTGCTTCTCTTACTCAAGCCGGGATAGTTCCGTTTTACGTTCTCGTCGCAGACTCTCCAGTTTCTATTTCGCATTCCCAATCGGCGCGAACATATTCGCACCTTCCTCAGCCCGCTATGATACTGTTCCAAGCCCTATTCCTATTCATTGGTTTGTTCTTTTAAAGTATCGCTTAGCGTTCTCACGTTCGATTTTGATCTCCCGTTCTTGTTCGGCTCGGGCTTCCGCGGCGAACGACTCGACGTGCGTCCACGCTTCCATGCGCCCTCATAGAGCTCCTCAACCAGACTTGAGAGCCGATCAACTCGTGAGATGATGAGACATCCCGGAAGCCGTCGTCCTCGAGAATTCGGGAACATCAATCGTCACACTGCCATTGAGGTGAACGAACTTCTCGGTCACCACGTCGCCGGCGCCTGAGACGTAGCTAGGGCGGTAATTGAACAGAATTCAATGAGCGATTCGACGAGAGGATGTCAAGGGAGATGAACTCGACAGCCTCCTCTATCGGAGATCCTTGATGAACGTACCCGTGGGTACTGCCATCCACCTTATTCCTACGGAGGACCAATGGGCCTCATCGAAGACTGCTACGTCCCACTCCTCGTCGAGATTCTAGAGGGCATCGACGACAGAGACTCGGCCCGACTTGGGGTTATCCGTGGTTTGCTACGCGAAGTCGATGGAGGTGATGACGAGGTCTTCCTGTTTCCAGACGTTCTGGTTGGGGTGGGACTTCCAGTGTGTACGGACCGTCTTGCGGTCGTAGATGACGAAGTTGCGGTCGAACTTCTCGCGCATCTCCTCCTGCCACTGGACGGTCAGCGGGGCCGGCGCGACAATGAGTACCCGATCGGCCCGGTCGCGTGCGATGAGTTCCTCGATAACGATGCCGGCTTCGATGGTCTTCCCGAGGCCAACCTCGTCGCCGATTAGATACCGGTGGCCGTAGGAGTTCAGGATCTCGTAGGTAGCCTGCACCTGGTACGGTTCGATCTCGATGCGGTTGCTGGTCAGCGAGAGGAATCAGTCGTATTTGTAGGCGAGATCCAGGCGGATCGCCCGCTCTCGAAGGTCGTAGTGGAGTGAGGCGTCGGATTGGCCGGCTGCGAGGCGGTCGATAAGCGAATCGAATTTCTCGATGTGAGGGAGGCCGCTGGGGAGTTTGCGGAGCTGTCCCTCCGAGGTGTAGACGTGCAGCAGGTGGCCGCCGTTGGGCCGTTCCTCGATTTTCGTGATTTCTCCACGCCCGCCGGAGAACTTGACGTAGTCGCCGACTTTGTAATCACTCACCGACTGCTATCGGATGCTTTCCACCATTTCGATTTTCTCTTCTTCAAGCTCGTATAGCTCATAGACGATCCGGTTTAGGAATTTGAAAAGGCGGTCATGCTTCGCGTCTAATTCTCCTACACTTTCTTTCTGGTCAAGATATATTTCAAGATCGGATTCAACATCTTGTAGAGAGGGCATGATTATCTCACCGGCACTGTCTAGTTCTGGATGACCTCAGCTGGCGTTCGTCCATCGAGTGCTTGGTTCGGTCGTTCGTGGTTGTAGTGGTGTCTGAAGCGTCGTAACCACTGTTTCGCACTTGATTGACT
>NZ_JAYMGY010000032.1:0-17320 GCF_037078445.1 Haloarcula sp. CGMCC 1.2071 | reverse complement strand
TCGTTCTCCCAAACGTCTTGGCTGTCCATTTCCAACGTTTCTCTGAGCAGGTCTGCGAGTTGCATGAACACTTCTCGCTACGGCCTGCTCACTTCTCAATCCCTCAACTAGACAGTGCCATCTCACCCAGTCTATCAACCAGGGAGTTCCTTTTCGTGGCTGTCTCTCGGAACCCAGCAAAACCATCACCCTCAGTCGTTGCATAATCTACAAATTCAACCAACAAATCAGACTGTAATTCATCAATTCCAACAAATTCCATAACCGGATAGTGGTCAGTCTCAGTATAGCCCCAGCGATCTGTCTCATAATCTTCTGGATCCTCAGGCTTGTATCGTGCAGAAGCCTCTATTGTCACTTTGAGGTTTGTCCGGGATATCTTGACATCTCCAATTCTGAGATTATCTCTTGTTTCAGTTGTTTCCGATAGAATCGTTTCGGAAACACCACTAGCCGGTTGATATCCAGGGAATTCCCGAAGCTTCTCTCCGTCATCATAAGATCCCAGATAATCAAGAAGATTGAGATTATAGTTCCGCCTCTCTTTCTCAAGATTGGAGATTAAATCCGCAAGGTGACACAGAGTATCATGGAGTACAAATTTGTTTTCTCTATCCGAGGAGATCTGTTTTAGCGCATCTTCTACTACTCGATTTCCTTCAGACACTTCTTTACAGACAGTCTCAATTTGGTCAGTAGAATCTGTAGTATCTTGATGCCGGTCGGTGAAATCAATCGCGGGTATTGGGAGGCTCTCGACGTACTGAGTCTTATATCGCCTATATCCTCCTCGAACTTTCGGCGACATCCGGTCAAAGAGATAATCCAATAGATTACTGTTGAGTACCGCCGTAAGGTAGCGGCTATCATATGACGGGAGAGAATTACCTCTAACAGCATAATAGACTGTGTCTAAACACGCAAATTCCCCATTTTGATCGAAGGCAAATCTATTTTCTGGGGAGATATCTGGGAATGCGATCTTTTCATTAAGCATTCCCGGGGCTTCATATCGCAGTTCATACCATTCATACCCCTGATCAACTAACCTTTCGCCATAGTTTTTCCTCTCAACAAGATCTGATTTGAAATTCTCAAGATAGGAGATAATATTTGGAATCTGCTCAGGATCCGCCAGTTCTGGCTCGCCATCTATGACATCATATGGATAGATAAGCTGTGAGAGATTCTCGGGTGATTCCATAACGAATTGCTTCACGTCCCCCCCTCTGAGAACTCGCTTTACATATTCCTCTTCAAGATCATACTCCTCTACAGTTTCCTCATCAACAATGTACACTTCTGTATTTCCAGGAATCGCACCCTGACCAATTTGGTCAGCAAATTCCTCAACAGGAACAGTGTCTGCAGCTACAACATCATCAGAAACGAATGGGTGCCAGACGTCCGTTCCAAGATCGGATTGGGTGATTTCCCAGCCAGTTTCGTCAGACTTGAGAGAGCGCTCAATAGACTTTTGCTCAGACTCTCGAATATCTCGCCATGTGAATTTGTGATCAGCAGGTGGATCTGCTTTCTGACGAAGGACAATCATTGGATACGCAGTAATTTCAAACACCGGAGAATCGTGGAAATCAATGATCTCTCTTACAGTCTCTTGAGAGGACAATTTATTTCTGAGATTGGAACCATACTTTGCCTTTGTGAACTTATTTTGAACAATATACCCAGTAAAGCCGTTATCACGTAGGAGATCGGATGCAAGTTCCATGAATAGGACGTAGACGTCACCCTTCATTTTGAAAGTGTCAAAGTTATCTCTATAATAATCCCGAATGTTATCAGAAAGCATCTTGAATATAATATATGGAGGATTTCCCAGTATCGCGTCAAAGCCGTCCTGGCTTTTCTGATCGCCTCCCATAGTATAGAACACTTCAGGGAACTCTAATTTCCAGTGGAAATACTGAGAGTCACCGGCCCATTTTTCGGCTGTTTTGAACCAGTCGGTTTCTGCAATCTCTCCCCATTTTCCATCGTCTTCCAATGCAGCAGCCATATCCTCAAATACACCATCAGGAAGATTATCTAAGCCAAAGTCACGTGCAGTTCGAACATTGGCCATAGCCTCGAGACGCTGCCGTAGTTTGTTCCGTTCGAACTCGTCATATTTCGATTCCATTTCCTTGATATCTGCAAGATCCTGGTTCTCAATTGCGATGAAATCCTCGTATATTCGCATCAGTTGCTCAATTGTACCTTTCCGGGCAACACCGAAATCGGCCAGCGATGCATTTTGACCATCCCCCCCACCTTCCGATTCTAATTCCTCAATCTCCTCAATATCACTCCCAACAAGCGAATTTCCTGTCTTCAGGTGGTGATCCAAGAACGCCAACGGTTGTTCAGCTGCAAGCGTCCGAAGCCATAGCGACACCTTCGCCAGTTCCACAGCGAGCGGATTCAGATCGACGCCGTAGATACAACGTTGAGCGACCTGCCGGCGGGCCCAGTTGATATCGTGGTTCTCATCGACGGTCTCAATGCCCTGCTGTGCAGCTTGGCGCTCTTGAGCATCAATTATCTCCCGAGCAAGGTAATCAACAGCACTCGTCAGGAAGTGGCCACTTCCCATCGCCGGATCGAGAATCTTGAGATCGAAGATTCGCTCTGCGAATTCCGCTGCGAAGCCACGTTCACCGCGGGCACTCTGGGCCATAAGGTCATTCCGGATGTCAGTGACGAGCGGTTCGAGCGTCTCCTCGACGATATACTCAACGACGTACTCCGGCGTGTAGTACGAGCCTGTGGCTTTGCGTTCGCCAGACCCAGTCGTTAGGTGAACTTCTCCCTCCTCAACGATCACCTCGTCATCCTCGCCAGCAGGGACATACTCACCGTCTTCCAGCGTGAGCGGCTCGTCGGCAACGTTGAGCTGATACTCGAGAAGGCCCTCGTAGATGCTCCCGAGATGGCGGACGTCCAGCGACGAGTAGTCGACGAAGATCTTCCCACCACCGTTGCCGTTCTGACTCCGAGTAAGTAGTTCGATGACCTCCGCGAGGTAGGCGTCGCCCACCTGATGATTCGCGAGGAACCGGGCTTCGACGCTGTCGTCTTCGTCGGGATCGGTTCTGAACAGCCCACCGTTGTACGCTGGGATATAGAGGTCCTCTTCGGGGATACCCCGCGACTTGCTCCCTTGGTCGATGAGTTTGAACAGCTCGTCCAACCGATCCCAGAGGTTGTCTTGCCAGTCACGATACTTCGGATTCGAGCTGTCCCGTTCCTCGGCGATGTCCTGCTTGAGCGAATTCAGGCTGTAGGATTCCTCATAGATCTCGTTATTCGTGTCGAGCAGGTCACGGCCCTCACTTTCGGCGTAGAGAACGAAGATGAGCCGGTAGAGGTAGATGAGCGAACTGTCGTGAATGCGGTCAAGATCGTCTTCGGAGAGGTCGTTGTCCGGATACTGCATGAACCCCTCGGAGAGGACCTTGATCGCCTCGTAGATGTTGTCTTGGAGGTCCTCTCCTAACTCTTGGGCGAAGACGTTGGACTCGTCATAGACCTCGTCTAGGAAGCACTCGCCGCTGGAGTCCTCAAGGAATGCACCCTGCCTGAAGAAGAGGTAGAAGTATTTGAAATCCTCAAGATCGCCCTTCTCAAGGACGGTCGGCAGATCCACCTCGTAATATGAGTCGAGGCGATGGCTTGTCGGGCCGTAGTAGAGCCGCCACTTCTTCCCGTCTGTCAGGACGGCCCACCGCGCCGCTGTCTCCTGCAGATAGACGTGAATCTGGTAGCTCGGGTTCTCGAAGTCCCGTTCGTGTTCGCCACTGCCCCGAGTATCGAGCGGACGACCCCAGCGCTTGGCGTCAGCGACCGCGATAGCATTTCTGTAGAAGTCACCACCTTCCTCACGGCGCTCAAACGCACCGCGTGCGGCGTCCTCAGACTCGAAGAAGCCGTAGTCGGGCCGACGCTGGGTCCGGCTGGTACTCTCCTCGACCTCGAAGGGAATCCCCAGCTTCCGGAACATCGGCCGGATGAACTTCTCCTCGAGCTGGGACTCGTTGCGCTTGGGCGCGGTATCCTTCTCGCGGTCCCAGAGTTCTTTGATGTCGCTGTACGCTTCTCGGAGGTCAGCCTCGCCGACCTGGTCCCACTCCTCGGTTTCGGGAAGATGCTCGTCGAGATAGTGATTCGAGAACAGGTCGCGGTTCGTGCGATAGGTGAGCGATGTTTGCATGAGTGATGATGACAGCCAGAGACAGAGAGCGATGCCATCTCCTGACTGCGCGTGATACCAGTTCGTTTCCAGACAGCCACATAAGTGTTTTCGAGATCGACATCATAGAAATATCACACGCCGTCTGTGAGTTATTGAGTCTATCGCCGTGGCTTCTCCTCCACTGAGGGTGGTAAATTAATGACTGGGGAGTACGTTGACCGGAGTATCAACGCGCTGGGCCCGGTATTCAGACCGACCAACATCCCGGACGACCAGCTTGACCGTATCATCAAATAATATGTCACAGCCGCAATCCGATAGCCAACACGAGACAGACGGACCGCCACTGGACGAGGAGCGGATCGCCCGCCATCTCCGGAAACGCGTCCTCGAGCGTGTGCGAGGGGACATTGACGAGCGGATTCGCCGGGACTTCCCCAGCGACCGGTTTTTCGCCGGGGCCCTCGCGCCAGGCAGCGACGACCAGCTTGACGATCCGGACGATGATCTTCAGTCGAAAATGGAGCCCAGTGGTCTGGGTGCAACTGTCCGGGTCAGGGGCGGCGACGAAGAGGATGCTCTCGTCCTGACGGTGACAGCCAGCGTCTGGGTCCGCGTGAACCCGACCTACGAGGAGATGGTCGATCGTGACTCTTTCGTGGCACTGGGTGACCGCGATGACGATGACGAGGGCGACCAGCTCCTGCCAGTGTTCGAGCGCATCGAACTGGACATCCCCGAGATACGGATCCCGGCTCGCGTACTCCAAGGCCATACGCGCGAGACACCGGAGGTCGTCAGCGAACGGTCCAGGGATGCCTTCCAGGCAGCGTTCGAGGACGCCAGAGACTACGCGAGAGCGAACTTCGACCTCTACGCTGATACCGACGACGATGATACGGTTCCGACGGCCGCACTCGAGGACGAGCAGAGCTTCCGGGGGTATCTCGCCGAGCGTGCAGACGACGGGAGCGTGACCCTGCCCGACTGGCGAGCCAACCTGAACATGTCGGTCACGCCCGACCGGGAGAACAGTGACGGGAGCATGATCGTCGACCTCGAGGTCGCCAACACGGCTGTCCAGTCTCGCGAGGACGCTATCTACACGATCCGTGACCCGACCCTGTTCGAGGTAAACATGGACCTCCAGACAACTGGGGACCTAGAGTTCGTTCCGTTCACCTTTGATCCGTTACCCGAGGATTTCCGGTACAACCGGGATCTCTGGGGCCATGGACGGAACTGCACCGTCACAGCACCGGACAGAACCGACCAAGAGGTCGACGAAACGGGTCGACCACCCGGACGTCGCGCGCCGGCTGCTACGCCCACCGCGACCCATCTGGAGACCCAGTTCATTCCCGAGTATCGGCAGCTGGTCTACGAGTCGGCTGACCGGGAGGTCGAGGCCCATTTCGAGACGCTGGCCGACCTGCAGAACGGGGGATTCGATGTGCTGGACACCGTTACCACGGAGATGCGCGACTACCTCGACGAGGAGTACGATGCCGCCCTCGAACAGTACCGGGAACGCGAGGACTGGGACGATGACCCGGATGACGGTGACCTCGCTGATTTCAACGAGGACAGGGCGGCCTTCGAGCGCGAGATCATCCGATTCGAGCGCGGCATCCGCTGTCTCCGGCAGCACCCCGACACTGTCGGCAGAGCGTTCGAGCTGATGAACGAGTCGATGGACCGGATGCACGAGTTCCCGGGGTGGCGACTTTTCCAGCTCGTCTTTATCGTCATGCAGGTGCCCGATATCGCGAGCCGGGAACACAGCGGCTGGGAGGAGGTCGAGTGGCGCGAGGGCAACACCGATGACCTAGCCGAGGATGCGGATTCGGCACTGGACATCGTCGATGTGCTGTGGTTTCCGACTGGCGGTGGCAAGACAGAGGCTTTCCTCGGTGTCGCTGTCTGGAGCATGTTCTTCGACCGCATCCGCGGGAAGGACTTCGGTGTCGCCGCTTGGACACGGTTCCCGCTGCGGTTGCTCTCACTGCAGCAGCTCCAGCGGATGTCCGAGACGGTCATATTTGCCGACCTTGTCCGCCGGGAACAGGCGGATATCGGATCACATCCATCGCGGCCGTTCTCGGTGGGCTATCTCGTCGGGAAGGCCAACACGCCGAACGCACTGACCGGGTACGACAACAGCAACTACGAGAAATATCAGGGACAGAACGGTGAATCGCTCCGCGAGGACGCCAAGGTGGTCCCAAGCTGTCCCGCATGTGGTTCGGAGGTGAAGATGCGGGTGAGCACTGATGATGATCCGGGGGACAACCACCGGCTATCGCATTACTGCACTGGGAGTTCGTTCGACTGTCCCTGGCAGGAACGGCCACAGGATATCAGCGAGCCATACGCAGAGGACGAGCTTCCGGTCCATGTCGTCGACAACGAACTCTACCGCTACGCCCCGACGATTCTGGCCGGGACAATAGACAAGATCACGGCCATTGGTTATCAGCGGAAGGTCGCACACCTCCTGACCGGCAAGATGGACTCGGAGTGCCCGATGCATGGTTTTGCCAGTCTGGACGAGTGTACCGAGAAGTACGGTTGCTCGCTGGACAACGACGAATTCAACGATATGAAAACGCCGGTCGAACCCTACGACCCGGCACCGGAAATCATGGTCCCCGACGAACTCCACCTGCTCGAAGAGAGTATGGGGAGCTTCGATGGCCATTACGAGACGGGCGTCGGTGCACTGCAGGATTTCGCCGATGCTGGCCAGACAAAGATCATCGCCCCGACAGCGACGATCACTGGCTTTGAGGACCAGGTCCACAATCTGTTCCTGCGCCCGGCCGAGCGGTTCCCGTCGCCCGGCCCGTACCTCCGGGAGAATTTCTACGCCCAAGAGCAGCCAGAGACCCAGCGATACTACATCGGGCTCGTGCCCCATGGCAAGACCCATATTAACTCGATTATCGATCTGCTATTTTACTATCATCAGGAAGTTCAGAATCTGTTCCGGGAGGCGCTGAATGACCCGGACCAGCTGCTTGACGGTTCGGGGCTCGAGGGGACCAGTACGGATGAACCACTCGAGGCCGACAGTATCGATGAAGTGCTGTCGTTACTGACTTACTACAGTACGAGTATCACGTATCTCCTCTCGAAGAAGGACGGCGACCGGCTCGACCAGTCCATCGTCTCCCAGCTCAACGCCTATCTCCGGAAAGACGGACGGCCGGGACTGGCTGCCAAGCGAATGACTGGAGGGACTGGCTTCGAGACCATCATGGAGGTTCTGGATACTGTCGAGGAACCCTGGGACGAGGAAGCCGACCAGCAGATACTCGCAGACCTCATCGACCGGGGGGTGTTGGAGGCAGATATCGAGGACGACGTCCTCGATCTCCGTGCCACTCTGGAACAGAGCCTTGATGAAACCAATCAACAGGTCGACAGTGCGCAATTTGATGGTGACCGCAGCGAGGCCTCCAAAGAGGTCCGGGAGGGGCTGGCCTGGCTACTGGCCAGCCGGTTGAACACGATTACAGCAACGAGCATGATCGCCCACGGCGTCGACGTCAGCCGCTTCAACATGATGGCGTTCTTCGGGATGCCACGCGGGACTGCCGAGTACATCCAAGCGAGTTCACGGGCCGGTCGCTCGAAGCCCGGACTGGTGTTCAACGTTGCCCACCCGATCCGGGAGCGTGACCTGAGCCACTACCATTTCTTCGAGAAGTATCATGCCTTCCTTGACCGGCTTGTCGAGCCGGTACCGATCAACCGCTGGGCGAAAAACAGCGTCAAGCAAACCCATCCCGGGCTGTTCATGGGGCTGTTGCTCAATCACTACATGTACGAGGACGATGTCGACATGCTGTACTTCGGCGATAATGCCGAGGAATTCGTTGATTCGGTCAACGAGGCAACCCTGACACAGCAACTCAGGGACATGTATGGTGATGTGGACGACCACGAGGAGTTCATGGGCAACGTCGAGGACCTGACCCGCGAAGCGGTGTCACAGCTACGGCTCGATGATTCCCAGTGGACGAGCGAGCGAATCAAGCGCTCGCCGATGCGGAGTCTGCGCGACGTGGACGATCAGCTGAGCATCCGGTCGGAGTACTCCTACCGCGAGATATTCGAGACGCTGGACAACAGGTAACCAACAATGAGCATGGAACGTAGCCGTCAGCAGGTTCTGTACCAGTTCCTTCCGGGGAACACCTTCGACTACAGCGACAAGCGCGGCATCTGGCAGGTGAACCGACTCGAAACGACTGATGCGAGCGGGCAGGTCGACCGGCAGTACATCGTCGACCGCGTATTCGCCCGGGCCAAAAACTGGGAGGGAGGCGAGCAGGGGTTCAACTCGAGCAATCCCGACCACTACGACTTCGCCGAACCCGACGAGGTTCGTGCGAAGCCGTTCCCGACAACGTTCGCCTGCAATGTCTGTGACAAGGCCCATGGCTACTACTCGGCAGACGACCTGAGCGACCAGAACCAGAGCCTGACGTGTACGCGCTCTGGCTGTCCTGGCGACCTCGAGCAGTACCAGTTCGTCAGTGTGCACAGCTGTGGCGAACTGCGACGGCTCTATCCCGGGCAATGTCCCGACCATGGCGATCAACATATCATACTCGACGACCAAAACAGCCAGCGTGCCCAGAACTTCCTGTGGCGATGTAAGGTCGGTGGCTGTGGCTGGACAAGGCGGGTCAGTTACGGACAGAGCTGCAACTGTGACTATCTTCCACCATCCGCTGCAGATCCGGATGATGACAAGATGTACACCACGGTCCACCGTGCGGGCTCGACCTACTACCCGCATTACCTGACAACCGTGAACCTCCACACTGCGGGGATCGGCCATCTCCGCGGGAGCGAGAGTGGATCACAGCGCTCGATTGCGAAGCTGCTCGAACTGACCGACCGACGCCTCCAGTCCGTTGACCTCGCCGAGCCCCTCGAGGGGGCCGAGATCGATGATGACCGGAAAATCGAGGTCTACCAGACCGAGGACGATGTCGATTCGCTTGCGGAGGCCGAGACCTGGCTGCGTGAAAACGGGGAGATAGACAGCCAGACAATCGGCGAACTCCTCGAGAAGCTGATTTTGCTGGAGACCGGTGAGGACGCCGACGAGATGACCGATGCTGGCGATGAACTCCTGCAGTATGTGCTCAGTCTCGAGGACCTGACGACACATTCGCTGACCGACCTCCGCGAGGACGCACTCGGCAGTGGCTTCCCGCGAAAGGCCGACAAGATCGGGACCTACTTTGATGTGCTCGAGCGACTCGGTATGGACGCCGTTCGTGTCATCGAGGATTTTCCGGTCCAGACGTTCGTCTACGGCTACACCCGGGGTGGCCGCGAGGAGGACGAGGCAAGACTCAATGCGTTCTCGCAGAACGCCAGCAGCGGCGATGGGACGCCAATATTTGTGGATACCTCGGAAACGGAGGCGACACAGTTCGATCTAGACCCGGCTGCAGTGTTGCTGTGGCTTGCAGTCAATATCCCGGACACGAGCGACCCCGATGCCGTCCGCGGGCCAGTCACGTTGCCCGAGATACCGCCTGATCCGGACGATGCAGCCATCGAAATGGCCCGCAGCGAGATCGACAGTCTCACACGCGCCGAACAGTGGTCGTTCCTGCTGAACCATCTCGACCCGGTCGATGGCTATGGCCGCTTCGAGACCAGCACCGAGGACGATGTCGAGGGGCAGGTCACAAAATACGTCTTCGAGCTAATGCACACCCTCTCGCATATCCTGCTCAAACAGGCCAGCACTATCAGCGGGTTCGACCGGACGAACCTTAGCGAGTTCCTGTTCCCACGGGCGCTGTCGCTGGTCATCTACACCAACAATCGCGAGGAGTTCAACATCGGCGGCATGACGACGATGGTCGAGCAGCAACTGGATAATCTGCTGGGTCAGGCCCACGCCCACGGGAACGACTGCATGATGGACCCGGTCTGCTCGCAGCGAGGCGGTGCCTGTCTGTCCTGCCTGCACGTTAGCGAAATCAGCTGCTCGTACTTCAATCAGGTCCTAGCCCGGGACTATCTCTACGGGAGTCGTCCCAACACAGACCGGGACATCCGTGGGTTCTGGGAGCTGTAGCGGTGACCCCAATTGGCCAGCACCAGCGAGATTGAAACAGAAATACACTGGATTATGACTGATGAGTTGACAACAGCCGACCGCGCACTCGCGATCGCAGAAATAGTCGGACATGAGCAGGCGGTACTCGATGAGGTTGAGGGTCATCTGCTCGTGGCTGCAGGCCGGTCAGTGTCTATCACGCCAGCAGCAGTCGGACGTGACACACCACTCTCCCGGGACGCAGCTGGCGATCTGTTTCGACAGCTGAACCAGGCTGGAGCCATCCACAGGGAATCACATACGACACCGATTGTCGAGAGTCGGTACACTGTTGACGCCGAGTCACTCCGTGGTGCGCTCGATGCGGCGCGGGATGCCATCCAGGTTGTGGCAGCATATCATGAACGGCACCCAGAGACGGAGGCTACACCACTGGTGACATTCCCAACTGACCCGACATTTGACCAGACCACACCATCGGCGTTTGGAATGGATGCTCTCATGTCAACGCTGACCAGCGAGATCAAACGGAGTAGCGAACATATCCGACTCCTGTCGCCGTTCTTCGAGGAGGATGGGTTTGACCGGCTGGCCGGCGTTCTGCTGGACGCGCTGGAACGGGGCGTCGAGCTGACGATTGTCACGCGATATCTGCGGGACTCGGACTCCTACAACTACGCCGTTATAAGTAAATTCGCACAGCGGGCTCGCGAATGCGGTGTCGGTGCCAATCTCAGGACCGTTGATTACACTGTCTGGGATGAGGACCTGCCTGCCAGTGAGCGTCGACAGGATGGTTCAATCCCGGAATTCACACTCCACGCCAAGATAATGACCTTCGACGAGCGGGCAGTGTATGTTGGGAGTGCAAACGTTACAGACTACGGCTTCGGTCGCTATCTAGAACTGGGCGTCTTGCTCGGGCAGACTGAGACAGTCCAATTCATAAGTCTCTGTGATTTCCTGTTGAATTCGGAGGCAGCAGAAGAGATTACTCTGTAATGTTACCATAAACGGTCAGATATCTATAAGGACTGTGTCAGTAAGCTGGAAATGGTGATTTCCTCGGCCCTGTCCCTGTTTCGATGAGAGTCAGTTCAGAAACCGGTCAGGTTTCTTCACGCTCTAGGGCGGTTGTGCTATATACCTCAAGACGACGAATGAGGAAATTGAACAGGCAGAGAGCATCAAGGGCATCACGCTCATCAATATCATCAAGGAATCTATTTCGATCAGAATCACCACGAGGGTGGCTCACTGGATTTCGAAATGCTTTGAATGCACCAGAATACAAAAACATCAGTCCCTTCTGTTCCCCGTCAGTGTGTCCCCACTCAAACGCTGGATCATTTGCTCTGAATGCTCGGTTCGCCAGATCACTAGCACTTCCCGTGTTCGCTACTATGTCGTCAGGGCTGTGTTTTTCCAGGATTTCTTCAAGAGCTGTGCCGGCGGCCTGTATAACGCCTGTATAGTCGTCATCTTCCAGTCGGTTGATACACTCCACGGGGACCGCAGAATGAAGATGTGTTTCAGGATTGAGGAGATACTGCGTGCCCTGCAACACATCACGGTTTTCTTCCTGAATACCCGCAAGGAATATTTCAATCAAGCTGTATAAGCGATTCAAGTAGTGGCAGTTACCAACCTCATCATCATCATGTACTCTGTCTGTTGGAGGGATGCGGACTGCATTGGCGACTGGTTTCCGACCTGAAGACAGTGCTAGGATCCGAAATCCATCAAGCGTAATCTGAACCTGGAGATTGTGAACCTCCTGTTTCCCGGAGCTATCCTCGTATGTCCCTTCTACCGGTGAGGTTGTTAGTTCCGCTGGCTCTGGATCATCGTTCTGAAGCCAGTCACCAAGGTAAGTCTGAATGAGCTGGACTGTCTCCAGATCCATCTGGCTGATTTCCAGACTGGTAATTTCCTCGGTCTTTCTGTTGTCGCCTATGTAAGCCGTCTCGATATCGAGACCCACATTTGCATTATTTTTATAGATGTGAATTCTGGATTCTTCTCGTCCTTCCCAGTTATGAGACCTGTAGAAATCACATGAGATAGTGTCAGCAATTTCCATCCGGAAATCGTTCCTGTTACAATTCCTGTGTAGCTCTTTCCGAATAACAGTTTAGATACGAATCGTCGATGGCAGTTGGGACCTGTATTGTACCATGTCGGATACTCTTATTTTCAGCGTGGAGGGATATCCTACAATGTGGTCGTGATTATCAGCGTAATCACGACCACTTTGAAGTACCCCGCCGCCGTCGGTGAAGCACGAATGCTGCAACCGCCTCACGACGGCGCTTCCCCCGGGGTAGCGGCACCGAGACCGGGTCTACAGGACGGTGGAGGGCCGGTGGATGCCTGATCGAGCGCTTTCGACGCCGCTCGACGATAGCTTCGAGCGCTACCTCCAAGACAAGGGGAAAGGCCGCGGCGGCGACGGTGGGAACTATCGACGTAACGCTGCACGCGAGCTCGAACGGTTCGCCGAGTGGGCCGCCGGCGACCGCGGCGCCGACGACTGGACCGGGATCGTCTCCGACGATGTCGACCGCAAACCAACCTTCGACGATCTCGACGAACGCGTGTTTCGGGAGTACGCCCGACATCTCGGTGGAGATCGGGGACTCAAGCAGAATACGGTACAAACCTATTATCGCTATATCTCTGCGTGGTGCGGCTGGTGCGTCAACGAAGGATATCTTGAGGCCCACTACGCGCAGCGGGCGAGTGCGATGGCGCCGTTGCCGGAGGACGACGGCCGCAAGCCCGGTGACCAGCAGGCCTGGACGTCCGAACAGCGCCACGCCCTCACCCGCCACGTCGACGAACGGGCTCGTGACGCCGTCGAGGCGTACACGACACTCCCAGAGGATACTGACACTCTCGACAAGCAGCGAGCACGCTACGAGGCGCTGAAGGCGGCTCGTGACCGGGCTTTGGTGTTCGTTCTCGCGTACACCGCCGTTCGGGTCGGGGAACTCCTTCGGGACCCAAACGACCCACGCCGGCGCGGCGTCCGCTGGGAGGACCTCTCCCTTGACGACGGGAGTATGGACGTCTACCGGAAGAAACAGCAGTGGGACGCCGCGAGTCTCCCCGATCCAGTGATTTCTCCGCTGCGAAGTTATCGCCAGCTGATGAACCCACCGACGGAGCGGTGGCCGGTGTTTCCGACGTTCGACCAACGGACGCTCGCGGAGCTCCTCTCGGAAGAGCTAGCCGAACGAGGAGAACGCCCGGATGCAATCGACGAGCGGCGTGAGGTGTACGCTCGGGACCTCCTGCTTGCGCTCGATGAGGACATTCGGCCGCCGTCAATCACGACGGACGGCGCACGGTCGATTCTCCAACGGTTCTCGGAGGCCGCCGAAATCGACATCGCCCATCCGAAACACGACTATCTTGCACCTCATGGGGGGCGCCGCGGGATGGGTGAGGTGCTCGTCCGGGCTTTCGGATACACTGTAGCAGCCCGTTACCTCGACAACTCGGAGGAGATGGTTCGAGAGCGGTACTCGCATATTGAAGCTGGTGAGCTCGGAGACGTAGCTACTGAAGCCCTCGAAGAAATTGATTTGTGATTGAATTATCTATTGTCTCGTACAGTGTTTGCTCTTAACGGCTTACGAAGCTTTTTCAGCCGGCCATAGAATTCCTACATGTCTTTCGTATCGGAGTCGATACGCCAGACGGTGATGACATATGACAGACCTGATCTTACGAAGTCCGGCGTTCGAGGATGGCGGTCGGATTCCGGATCGCTACGGCTATACGGAGGAGAACATCAACCCGCCACTGACAATCGAAGGTGTTCCAGCGGAGAGCGCTTCGCTGGTGTTGATCGTCGATAGCCCGAACCCCAGTTCCTCGAGCAAAGATGTCTGGAACCATTGGCTCGTGTGGGATATTCCGCCAACACGGGAAGAGATTCCTGAAGGGTGGGATCCCGAACAGGCGACAGAAGGTCAAAACGACTTTGGAGAACACGGATACGGTGGACCCAACCCGACCGGCCAGGAACAGACCTACCGCTTCCGTTTATACGCCCTAGAGACCACGCTCGGGCTCCCCTCTGTGACAGAAAAAGAGGAACTCGTAGATGCAGTTGTCGGGAATATCCTCGATAAGACTCGGCTCGAGGGCACGGCTGCTCCATAGGTGCGCTACTGACAATGGCTGACTCAACTGTAACCTGCCCGGACTGCAGTACCCAACAGGAGGTTGAGACCGACGAGTATGGAATTTTCACGCTGGTGTGTGAGAATTGTAGTGCCCGATCGAAGGGCGAATACACAGCTACATCCGGCGAGGTTGTTTGGCGATGGACGCAGTCGAGCGACAAATCGAGTGACTAATTCCCACACGAAGACGACTTCTCAACGCTTATCCGCGACTTTCGTAGAGTAGTATGTAGCGGGATAGGATAGCTCGGAGATTCCACCAGGCTCATGACCTGGAGATCGGTGGTTCAAATCCACCTCCTGCTATTTCACGCCGACACAACCGCTATTCGTAGACCTCGTCCGGTTCAAAGACTTTCTCGCCGACGGTCTCGCCTTCGATCGTTCGATAGAAGCAGGAGCGATAGCCCGTGTGACACGCTCCACCTTCCTGGTCGATTCGATAGAGAAGCGCATCACCATCACAGTCGACGCGGATTTCCTTTACCTGTTGGACATGTCCACTGGAGCCGCCTTTCTGCCAGAGTTCGTCGCGACTCCGAGAGTAGTAGTGAGCAAGCCCCGTGTTCTGGGTTTCCGCGAGCGCCTCCGGGGACACGTACGCGAGCATCAGCACGTCACCCGTCTCGGCGTCCTGTGCAATCGCGGGAATCAGTCCATCCTCACCGAAGTCGAGTTCGACGTCGAGGCGTTCGTCCTGCATACTCTTACGATACGACAGACTCGGGAAACCAGTTGTTATTTCCCGAGCTGATCTCTTCGCTTGAGGTTAGACCAACTGGAGGATGTTCCCGTTCGAGGTGACGTGGAGATCACGCCCCAGTTTGTAGCCCTGCTTTGCGGCGAGGTCGACATAGCCAGAATACCCCTTCATGTCCTGGTGTGACGGGATCACGTGCTGCGGTTGAAGCGCATCGAGCATCGCGTAGTGGCCCTCCTGGGAAAGATGGCCGGAGACGTGGACGTCGTCGTAGATACGCGCACCCTGCATCCCGAGAAGCTTCTCGGACTGGTAGCGCTGCCCCTCGTTCGTCGGCTCCGGAATCACACGAGCCGAGAAGATGACCTTGTCGCCGTCGTCAAGTTCGTACGGGGTCTCGCCGCGTCCCATCCGCGTGAGCATCGCGCGCGGCTCGCCCTGGTGGCCCGTTACGACCGGGAGGTAGTTCTCCTTACCTTCGTTCATGATTCGCTTGAAGGCCCGATCGACGGACTTCCGGTGCCCGTACATGCCGAGGTCGTCGGGGAAGGTCGCAGCGCCGACGCGCTCGGCCGTCCCCGAGTACTTCTCCATCGACCGGCCGAGCAGGACGGGCTGGCGCCCGATCTCTTCGGCGAATTCGACCAGACTCGTGACGCGAGCGATGTGGCTCGAGAACGTCGTCGCGACGATCCCGCCGTCGTAGTCTTCGAGGCTTTGGATGACGTCCCGGAGTTGGCTCCGCGCGACAGCTTCGCTCGGCGTTCGTCCCTTCTTGTTCGCGTTGGTGCAGTCCTCGATGTAACAGAGAACGCCTTCACCCTCGCGGCCGATTTCGCGGAACCGCTTCATATCGATGGGGTCACCGATAACGGGGGTGTGGTCGATGCGTTTGTCCAGCCCGTAGACGATGGCACCTTCGGGCGTGTGGAGGACTGGGTTGATGGCGTTGATGATGGAGTGCGTGACGTTGACGAACTCCAGTTCACACCGTTCGCCGATTGGCATCGTCTCGCCGGCGTCCATCTCAATGAGGTCGTTCTGGACCTGGAACTTCCCCTCGTCTTGGATCTCTTCCTTGACGAGTTCGAGGGTGAACGGCGCGGCGACGATCGGAGCGTCGTAGCGATGCGCCAGTTTGCTGATTGCACCGATGTGATCGAGGTGACCGTGCGTCGGGACGATCGCTTGTACGTCGCCCTCGAGGTCGCTCATCACCCGGTCGTCAGGGATGGCACCCATGTCGATGAGGTCGAGCGAGTGCATCTCCTCCGTCTGGAGGTTGTCGTGAATCAGTACTTTCGAGAGGTTGAGACCCATGTCGAAGACGACGATGTCGTCGCCGGCACGGACGGCTGTCATCTGGCGGCCGACTTCCTCGTAGCCGCCAATAGTTGCGATTTCGATTTCCATAGTCGGGGTCCGATCAGAGCGATCCCAGAACTCGTCAAAGTCCGCCTGGTGAAGGAGAGCCGGTGTGAAGCTGGCTTCGACAGCAGGTCAATCTGTGACCATTAGTCGATGTATCTGGACTTCTTGACCTTCCCGGGGACAACGCGTATTTCGGTTACGTGAAAACTGGCGGTCCCAACGTAAATACCCGTGGATTCGGGCGTCGTATATAGTATCGTTACTCTGGGGCGTACTCTTCGTGGATTCGATCCATTCGTGCCGCCATCACGAAGTCGGTTTTGTGGAGGCCGTCGATCTTGTGCGTCCACATCTCGATTTTTACCTCTCCCCACTGGAGGTGGATATCTGGATGATGCTATTCTTCCTCGGCGAGTTCGCCGACTTCGTAGGTAAACTCGAGTGCGTCACGAAAATCGTCGAACTCGTAGGTCCCTTTGAGGTGGTGTTCGTCTACTACTTCCCACACGTCTTCGTCGAGTTCGGCAAGGTACTCCGCGTATTCGGACTCCGTGAGCGGTTCGTCCTCTGAGTTACACGCTTCACACGATTCGTCTGCCAATGCTGATGCCATATCCTCATCTATACTCGCCTCCTGTTTGTACTTTCGCTCATCCGTAGCACATTGTTGATTTCACAGAGTTGCTCGAACAGCGTATTTGAGAGCATCTCGGCCGGGTTTCCGAAACAGCTCTCGGCGTAGCTGAAATGCTCTAAGATACTGT
>NZ_JAYMGY010000031.1:0-17473 GCF_037078445.1 Haloarcula sp. CGMCC 1.2071 | reverse complement strand
CTGTGTCGTGTCAGAGACACGACACAGAAAGCGGCAATCCCGCGCCCGCCTGTGTCAGCTTAGTAACACAACCAGCGAAGTGTCGAGAAGCTAACTATGTTAGCGCCGAGACACTTCGCGGGCCTCGCGTGCGTGTGCGCATTTCAGTCAACGCATGAAACTGAAACCCGGTCGGAACGTTTCCGGTCGAGGCTGCGCGGTAGCGGCACGGCTAGGCAACAGCGGAAGCGAGAAAACAGGTTTTGTGTACTTACTGGACTGTTGTGTGGTTATCGCATATAGAGGTACGGGTTCCTCTCTCGATGGCCGGTCTCCTCGACGCGGCTCTCTCGCGGTCTCCGTGGCTCTGAGCGATGGAAACCTCTCCCTCTCGGCTCCGTCCGCTCAGAGGCCCCGCCACGGCCCGAGATGACGCTCAGAGCAGGGAGGGAGAGCCGCGACTCGCGGACCGAGAGCAGAGCGACGTGAGGAGCGACCACTCCGGGAGCGAGCCGCGGCTCGCCCCGACCGTCGACGCGGTCGAGTAGATCGAGCAGCTAGCTAGCCACCGAGGTCTCGACGGAGGTCGCGCTCCTGGTGGTCGAGCAGCGAGCGAGTCGGTATCATCTCGGAACAGCGAGCGACCTCCGAGGAGCGACCACGGACGAGAGCGCGAGCATTGCTCGCTCCTGAGCGACGAGAGACGCTCCGCTCCCGAGGACGATGTATCACACAGCAAAATGAGAAACCGCTCAGAAACCGCGAGAGACGCTAATCGAGGTCGCGGGGCCGACGGTCCTCGACCTCACCGTCTCGATGAGCGACTAGCTCGCTGCTCCGACCCTCCCCGTCGACCTCCTCCGCGGCTCGGTCGACCGCGTCGAGAAAACTTGCGTGAGAGCAGCGACCGAGCGACTCGACCTCCCATCCGTCCGGAGTCCGCCGGAGGACTCCCGCGACTCCGAGCGGCTCCGCGTCGAACCACAGATAGAGCGAGAGGACCCTCACGGTCTCCTGCTCGTCCGTGTAGGTCAACCGAGAGGCTCCGTCCGCGTCGAGCGCCAGAGCGACCGAGAGCGCCTCCGCAATCCTCGCAATGGTCCGGAATCTCATACCGCTCGCTCTCGCTATCCGCGACCTCCTCACCAATGAGTCTCCAAATCAGGTCCTCGTATGACTCTCCCCGCTGTTTTCGACTGTATAGCTCATCTGCCAATTCCTCGCTCACGCTCAGGGTTGTTCTCCCCATATCCCAATGAACCAGACAGTTGAACCAGACAGTTGAACCAGACAGTTGAACCAGACAGTTGAACCCATCAGAACGGGAGTGGCTGGAGATAGCTGCTCACGAAACCGATGAGACCCTCGGGAGAGAACCACTCGATACCGAGCGCTCCGCTCCCGAGAGCGAACAGAGCGACGTGACGGAGCGCGGCTCGGAGGACGACCTGTCGGAGCCACGCGAGAGCGACCCGAGCCGCGACCGCGACCGCTCCGAGCAGGACCGCGAGGACGCCTCCGCTCTGGAGCAGCGAGAGACAAATCTCGGTCCCGAGCGCCTCGATGCACGGACTCATCGCATCCCCTCCGCGTCGACGTGAGAGACCGCCTCCCATCCGTCACGGAACGGATGACGCGGGTCGAGGACCTCTCTCCAGTCGGTCGATGACGGCCCGAGAGGGAATAGGAGGACGAGCGGGAGCATCCCCGCGCTCCCGAGAGAGATGGAGTTGCTCACGAGCAGCAGCGGACCGAGGACCGCGGCCCACTGAGCAAGCGGAGCGAGACCGACCACTCGCGCTTGCCACGGGAGCAGCGCGTCGATCCGCTCATACGGCGTTGAGCAGACCGACCCGCCCTCTCGGAACGGGAGCGTGAAGCCCGCTATCTCCACTCTGTCGTACTGGATGACCGGCTCCTCGCCAAACGCTCGGAGTGCGACCGCGTGGAGCCACTCATGCACCGTGATGATGAAATGCTGGAATGGGTATATCGGGAGCATTAGCACCTCTGCTGCCCGTTGACAGAGCCACATGAATCCCAGTAACGGATAGCCAACCCATCGAGGACCAGTCGCGACCGCTCCGAGGTACGCGAACAGGATGAACACCGGGAGATGCAGACCGTCCCCGGACCCGGACGGAGCGCCGGTCGCGGTCCCGATGTCGAGACCGAGCAGGATCGAGATGAACCCCTCGACGGACCACGCCAGGACGAGCCACGCGATCCCGAGGAGGAGGAGATCGAGGAGGAGCGCGGCTCGGTCCTCGACCGGCTCGGTAGTCATCGCTCGCGTCATTTGAGCCTCCCGACTGTAACAACCCCCGCGATAATCGAGACAACCGGTTGCACCTGCGTAATAGCGCCCGCGACCTCCATCCCGAGCGGTCCGAGGACCGAGATGACACCCGCGACCACTCCGAGCAGGATCGGAGCGATAAACGCCGCAACGACCGCTCCGATGACGAGCGCTCCGACCCATGACGCGAGGCTCACGTCGACCGACCTCCGAGTTTGCTCGCGATGTCCTCCGCTCGCTGCTCACCGACCTCTCCGACCTCTTGCAGGTCCTCGACCGTTGCTCTCTGTAGCTCCTGCTCAGAGCGGAAAGCGAGAGCGACGTTTGCGGAGGTCTCCGGACCGATGCCTCCGACCTCCTCGACCGCCTCCCGTATCCGATTAGCCTCGTCATCGAGGACTAGCTCCGCTCGACGCTCAAACTCATCGAGCGAGATGTCTCCCTGAGCGTAGAGGTCCCGGATGTGAGCAATCTCCGGCTCGTCCTCCTCCTCTAGGTCTCCGGTCGCTCCGAGGATGACCGCGAGCAGGAAACCGACCGAGTTGAGGAGATGACCCTCCGGGAGCAAGAGGCTCGGTCCGATAGCGACCACACCGAGGAGGACGAGCGTCGAGAGCCGTCCAAACCGCTCCGACGAGAGCGTGACCGGATGGAGGCTCATCGCGACCACTCCCGACCGGTCGAGCCTCGCGCCCGCCCGAGCGCGTTACCCCCTCTGCTGATGATTGCAAACGGTTCGCCCTGCCGCAGTCTTGCGATTTTTCCTCTCATCTTTGTCATGCTCTCGCTCTGTTTTCAGCCGCTTTTGCAGCGTCGAGGTCATCCGGAGCATACCGCGAGACCGTCGAGGACGAGATGCTAAACTCGTCCGTAGAGACCGCCTCCGCGACATCCTCAAGCCTCACAGAGTCCGGAGTGAGCGCGTATAGACGACCTGCTCGCTCTTTGATAGCTGTGGCAAACTCCTCCTCCGTCATCCCCTCGACCACGTCCTCGCTGGACTCCTCGGTCTCATCTCCCCAACTCCAGTCCGCGGTATCATCTGTGTCAAACTCCCACGAGGTCGGAGGTATGCCGTCGAGGTCAAACAGATGTCCGACCGGCTCTCTCTTGCTAATCCCCGCGTAGAAGCTCGCTCGCTTGAGTCCCGGTTTGGACACAAAGTCCGCGATGCTCCGGATAGCGGGATGCACGTCGCCTTTGTCGTGACCGATGACGAGGAGATTGACTCCCATTTTCCGCATCTTTTTGACAAACGGAGACATCCTCTCAGCCACCTTTTGCGCGTTTGCTCCGCTCTGAGCCGTTAACTCGGTCGACGCCTCATCGAAGATAAACCATCTCACCATGTCCGAGTTACCGCGCTCTGCCCACTCTTTGAGGTCCTCAAACGTGTGAATCTCGCGGACCTCGTGGTCTCCGCTCGCTCGGACCTCGAAATTAGCAGCAAACTCGGGAGTCGGGACCTCGACCTCCGTCGAGCGGTCGACGCGGTCAAAGTGGTCCGCAACGACCTCCATCATCGTTAGAGCGAGGTCCGTTTTGCCTCGACCCATGAGAGCCGCGAGATAGATGAGCTTACACTGCTCTGAGTGGACTAACCAGTCCGCGAGTTGGTTGATTGCGTGGAGACCGCTCACGTCGCTCTTGTAGGACGGGAGACCGCTCATATAGGCGGTCTGAGTGAGGTTGCCCTCCCGAATTGCGGAGTCGAGAGTGTTGGTCGCGTATTTGCGGGTCGCTCGACCGGCAAACTCGGTCTCCCAAAACGACCGGATGACCTCTCCGTCCTCGTCCTCAAACGGCTCAAAGTTCTCACTCATCCACATGAGGACCTCGCGGACCTCGTCATCCTCCACGAGTCCCGCAATCCGATGGGCGTCCTGATGCTCGACATCGAGAGCGCCTCTCGCGTACTCTCTCGCCTCGCGGAACGTTGCGGACTCATCGGAGACCTCGATGGAGTCCTCGTCCTTAGCTGGCATGACTCGGACCTCCATCGAGTCCGCTGTTCTTTCGTCGATACTCCTCACTCTGTTGATGAATATGTGCTCTAGTCGTCATCGTTTGAGACCTCCTCGTGACCGTTGCTCTGCTGCTCGATACCGTCCGCGAGATGCGCCGCTCGCTCAAAGATGTCCTGCTCGTCCTCGGAGAGACCCGCGAGGGAGCCTCCGTCCTCGTCCGGCTCGTCCTCGACGTTGCTCCCGAGGAGTTGGTCGCTCGGGTCGGACTCATCGAGCATATCGGAGAGTCGCTCGTGGAGTTGACCTCCCTCCGGGACCTCGACTCCCTCCGCGACTCGGATGAGCCGATTAGAGACCTCTCGTGCCTGTTTGCGGAGGATATTCGGATGATTCGCCAATAGCTCCAGCGCTTTGTCCGCCTCCTCCTCCAGAGAGGTCTTAATGTTGCGTATCTCGGCTCTATCGCGCCGAATCTCGGAGTTTGTGACTCCCGCTTGCCACGAGGCAACCGCGATATTGCGGTCCGCATCGTAGGAGTCGACCTCGTAAGCCCGTGAGCCGTTGATTCTGACCGCTTTGAGGAAATCCGAGCCTCGACGTTTGCCGTTGTTGTTGATGACCGTCATCTCGTTAAACCGGTCCGGCTCTATCTGCATGAGTCTCTGATTGCCGGACTCCGGGTTTTGCACGGAGATGAGGACGGTCTCGGGACTCCAGAGACCGGCTCCGAGCCTCCATCCGAGCAGAGCCGCGGGACCGCTCGCGACGGTCATCGAGATAGCTCCCACGAGGACCCAATCCGGGACCTCCGGGACCGAGACCTCAAAGTGCCAGAGCAGAGCCACGAGCGCGACCGTCGAGACGATGGCCCACGGAGCATTATCGAGGACCACGGACCGGAGCGCTCGATACCTGAGACGGATGAAAGTGACCGGTCCGACCTCTCGCGGGTCGATTGGTACGAGCGGGATGCTCGCGTCACTCATCGGTCGGACCCTCCTCCGATGCTCGGACCGTCCGCGTCGAGGTCGACCTCCGCGACCTCCTCATGCCGTTGAGCGACGTAATACCACACTCCGAGGACCGTGACGAGCAGCGAGCCGATGATAGCGGAGAGGACTCCGGAGCGGACATCGCTCCAGTCCGCGCCTCCGTTGAATATCGACCGGTCGCGTCTCTCCACGAGCAGGGAGCCTTTGCCGTCCTCGACGCTCTCCGCTGTCGTGACCATGACTCCCGCTCGACCCTCGACGCGGCTCGCGGAAACCTCGACCTCGACCTCTCCCCCTCGACGGATGTCGGCCCGCTGGATGCCAAACGTCGAGGACCCCTTAGTGTCGGTCGAGACGACCTCCGTGATAGTGACCTCGCTCCTCCGGTCTCCAGTGTTGCGGAGAGAGACCGTCATGACCTCCGCGGTCGAGTTGTAGGAGTAGCTCGTGACCCGGAGCCGCGAGTCGACCCTCGCGACCACGGAGCCGATGTCCTCCTCCTCGTCCTCCTGCTCGGACTCGGTCGCGGTCTCCGTCGAGACCTGCTCGACCGGCTCCGCGGTCCGGACCTCCGTCACGGTCGGAGTCGGAGAGTTGCCCGCCTCCTGGAGCGCGACCGACTCGCCTAGATCGGGAGCGACTCCCGAGCCGGGAGCCGCGACCGCGGACCCGGTCATCGAGACGAGCAGGAGCGCGATGAGAGCGGCCCTCATCATTGCTCATCCCCCGTAATCTGGATAGTGGTCGGTTGGAGCGCTCTCCAGAGCAGGACCACTGCTCCGATACCTCCCACAAGCCACAGGAGCGGAGAGACCTCGGAGAGACCGCTCGAAAACGCTCCTCCGGTCACGGAGTCGATGACCCACACACCGACCGCGAGACCGCTCCCGAGCTTGAGCCACCGAGGGACGCCAAACCGGGAGTCGAGCAGGTAGACGAGCAGCAGGACGCCGAGACCTCCGACAATAGTCCCGACTCCCGTCGACGCAAAGCTCCCGAGGACTGAGCCGAGATTAAACAGGACATCAGAGACGATAGAGCGAGCCGTAACCGCCTCGACGCCTATCAGTCCGACCAATGCCCCGACTCCGATGAGAGACCCTCTCACGAGCCGAGAGGAGACTCCGAGACGCTTCCCGAGATACCACGTCCCGAGGACCGAGCCGGTCACTCCGACAAACAGAGCGAGGACCGGGAGCGGACCCGACCCGCCGGAGTTGTCTCCGCCTCCTCCCCCGACCACGACCGCGGCTCCGTCCGAGCCGCTATACTGCTTAATCTCATAGGTCTGAGCGCTCCCATCCGTAGCGAAGATGACCGACCCGCTCGACATCTCTCCGGAGATGACGGTCCGCTCGTTGGTCACGCTCCAGAGCTGATAATCTTGCCCGTCGACGCCGCCTCGATAGTCAATCTCGACGCGGTCCGAGCCGACCGTCCGACCCTTCTTAGCCCGGATTATCGGAGTCTCGTCCGACTCCTCGACAAACGTCTCGATTTGGTTGCTCGGGTCGACATCGACGGGGAGCGTCCGCGCTCTCGCGGTCGAGCCGACCGAGGCTCCGGGGAGCAGGATGTCTTGCCGCTCCCCCGAGTAATGGAGGACCGGATTATCGCCGGACCACGAGGGATTAGCGAGATACCGATGCCGGGAGTATCCGGACTCATTGACCCGGATATGCATTTCTTCGCTCTTGCTCGTGACCTCAAACAGCGTATCGAGGTCATCTCCCGGAGGAGTCGGCTCCGAGACCTCGATGTCCCCGTTTGCGACCGAGACCTTCTGACCGGTCGCTCGGACCTCGACCGTGTCTCCGCTCGTCACGGAGCCGGTCGAGACCTCCAGCGTCGAGCCGTCAAACGTGAGGTCGGAGTCCGGGACCTCGCTCCAACCCCCACCGTTGACTCTCATCTCGACCGAGGAGACCGACATGACCGCCGAGTCGTCGAACGGGATGACTGTCGAGGTCGAGGAGCGCTCATCCGCGTAAGTGTGGCTCACGTTGTAGCTCTCGACCCACTTACCCGCCGTATAGTCGACGCTCGTGGTCTCGCTCGCTCCGTGAGAGTAGTCAAACCCGACCTCCGCGGCTGGAGCGTCCGCGGAGAGAGTCGGAGCCACGGAGAGGTTGACCTGATTGACTCCGTCGACGTGACACGTATTTGGGACGGTCTTTGTGACCGTGGTCCCGGAGGAGATCGAGCCGGACTCCGTGACCGAGCAGGAGTTGACATCGACCGCAACGTCCTCGGAGAGCGTCCGCTCGGTCGCGGTCACGTCGAGGTCGACGCTCCCGACCGATGTCGAGACCGTCCCGGTCGAGCCGACCGCGAGATCCGGGAGGCTTTGCGTCGACGACTGTCCCTCGGGTAGCTTACCGGTATAGGACGCTTCAGCGGTCCCGTCCCCGTCGATGTCGATGCTTGGGTCCTCGACCGCGGTCCGCTCGGTATATGAGAGGTCCCACGAGGGAGCCGGTCCGCTCGTGGTCGAGGTCGAGACGCTATTATCTCCTGTCGAGAGTCCGTCGACGGACTGAGTCGTTGTTGTCTGACCGCTCGCGTAAATCCCGGTCCATGACGCCTCCTCGGTCCCATCTCCGTCAATGTCGATAGATGGGTCCTCGGTCCCGGTCCGCTCAGTCCATGCGACATTGTAGTCTATCGTACCCCCTCCGGACCCCGAGAATGAGACCGATGAGGAGCTAAGAGCCATATCGAGCGGGACCGTTGTCGACTCTCCATCCGAGAGCGTCCCTATTTGAGTAGATGATCCCTCCGAATCTGAGACTTGCAACCCCTCTACTGTCGATTTCGTCGTAACATCCATATCCGTAGCCGCTTGCACATCCCCATCCTGCACGTTGTGGTATCGGACCGAGCCAGCATCACTCTGAACCAAATTAACGACACCGGTGCTACTCGTATCCGTCGAATCTGTGAATAGCCCGATAGTGTACGTCTTACCCTCCTCTACCTTGTAATCTGTATCCGTCGATATGGGGAAAGAGCCAGTGCCTACGTATTGCGACACCTCAACGTCGTCACGGATTTTGGTTCCATCGCGGAAATCCCCATCAGTACCCTCCTCAACGATATACATATCCACGTATGTCGTGGAACTCAAGCTACCACTGCCTTTTTCCGCGAAAGTGACCTGCTGAACGATACCCGTCGCGTCAGCAGTGAATTGATGCTCGGAGTGCTGTTTGTTGCCGGTTGAGTCGTAATAGCCGATAGCGTTAGCATAATCGCCGTTATCGGTGTTGCCGGTATCCATCTCCGCGTTTGTCACAGTCGAGGAGTGACCGGTCACGGAGACGGACGCCTCTCCGTTTTGTGACCCGGTCGGCTCCAGATTGCCATTGACAGAGACACTAGTCGAGTGGTCGAGACCCACTCCGCTCCCGCTCACGGAGTCCGACTCCGTGGAGGTATCTCCGGTTGCATAGACCTCCTCTCCGGTCGGGTCGACGTTGCCGCCGACTGTCGCGGTCCCGCTCCCGGTCCCGGTTGCGGACGCCGCGGAGGTCTCCTCGTGACCGATAAATGTCACCTCCGCTCCGGTCGCTGGGTCCGTCCCCGCTATCTGGAGGTCGAGCGTCGAGCCGGACGAGAGAGCGGCTCCGGAGACCGTCTCGGTCTCCGTGGTCTCGGTCCCGGAGAGGTTGATAGTCGCGTCTCCAGTGTCGGAGGAGTCGCTCAGGTCATAGCTCCACGTCGACCCGTCGACTCCGGGGCTTGCGGAGATCGAGACCTCGGACTCAAACGTCACGGAGTTAGCGCTAAAGTGAGGGACCTCAAACACGAGCGACCCGTCCTCGACCCGCGTCTCCGAGGACCAAAACTCGCCGCTCTCGTGAGTCCCATAGACTCGCTCTGGAGTCGAGCCTCTCATCTCGCGGATAGCGGTCGCATTGAGCGCGACCTCGCGACCACTCTCCGAGACGGAGTCACGGAGGACGAGCGCGGACTCTCCTGAGCCGATGACGGTCGAGTCCGGACCGAGGTATGACTCCGCTCGCTCTGGAGTCGTGACGATGACCTCCAGACTGCTCGCGTTATTGCTTGCGAGCGTCTCTCCGCGGAGGTCCGAGGCTCGGAGCGACCCGCCGTAATCCGATGGGAGGTCCTCCTCAACCTGCTCGGTCGGGACCCCGACCATGCCGGAGGGAGCCGCGACCGCGGACGCCGTGATAGCAAACGGAGCGATGACCGAGGTCACGAGCAGCAGGGAGACGAGCGCGACCGAGGAGGACCTCATCGGTTAGTCCCCCCGGATAGCGGCCATGACGATGTAGGTCATGACCGAGGTCGCGGCAAACATCTCCCACGAGATACCCGCGAGGATGCTACCGACTCCGGCGATACCGATGACGAGAGCCGGGACCTCCGCGATGACCTGAGCGCCCTCGACCACGGCAGCGACCGCGACCCCGGACGCTCCGAGACCTGCTCCGAGCGCTTTCCGGGAAGTCTCCTGAGCGGCCCGGCTCGCGTCTCGATAATACGCGAGGAACGCGCCGAATAGGAGCGCAAAGACCGCTGCGAGCGCTCCGATGATGAGGAGCGGGTCGACCATGTCAGACCCCTCCTCGGATTGCTTGCTCTGTTCTATACGATTCGACCGCTTGAGTATGTTCTATCATGCTTTATCGACCGCTTTACCGAGATAGTCTAAGATGCGTTTGACGAGCAATGCCACGAGCGCGACCGTCACGACCTGCTGGATGAGCGCGGTCGGGAGCCACTCGACCATGTCCGAGAGCCGGTTGAGCGTGAGGACGAGCGAGACAACGGTCTCCGGACTCCCGAGCGCTATCGAGAGGACCGCGTCGAGCAGCGAGAGGACAAACTCTCCGCTCTGGAGACCGATGTCGAGAGCGAGCGCTCCGTAAGAGAGGACGCGACCGATGATCGGGATGTCCTCTATGTCAACCATTTGAGAGCCTCCAACAGATAGCGGACGACTGTCACTCCGAGGACCACGAGGCCCGCAATCATGACCACAGCCAAAAGCGGAGCAAACGGTCCGGTTGCCTCCGCGATTGACGCCGCTAGGAGAGCGACCTCATCGAGACCGTCTCCGATGAGACCTCCCGCGATGCTAAACGGCTCGACCGCGACACCACCCGCGTCGATGACCGCGTTTTGCAGGATATCGTAGAGGTCGAGGATGAGGACGCCAAACTCTCCGACCGACGTGAGGACTCCTCCGATAGCCCACTCTGCGACCGCGCCGACCACGAAACCGACCGGGTCATTGAGCAGGTAAACGCCTCCAGCGGACACGGTCAAAGAGGAGATAAGAGCGGTAACTGCTCCGCTCGTCTCGTCGTCACTCATCCGAGCGCCCTCCTCATCCCCCTGATAGTCGCTTGAGCGGCCCACAGGAGGATAGCGAACATGACCGCTATCTCGATGACCGCGACAATAATCCCGATAGCTCCGAGCGAGCCGACAAATGCCGCATTGCTCGCAAATGCCCGCTCGATAGCGAGCGCTCCGACATCGACATACCCTCCGATGAGCGTCATCGAGATAAAGTCCCTGAGTCCCGCGACCGCGCTCCCGAGACCGTCTCCGTAGGCACTAAGCGACTCTATCCAACCGAGCCACAAACTCCGGAGGAGCGCTCCCGCAATAGTCGAGACTAAGAGGCCCCATTTGACCGTGGGGGAGCCGGACGCGGTCTCGATATACCGGGAGACATCGACCATTTGTTACCTCGCTGCTCTGACAAACGACAGTGGGGTAATTCCGAGCCGGTTGATACCGAAAATAAATATCGCTATCGTAATCATCGCGACACCGAGGCTCGCGGGTTGCGCGAGCGGTCCGAGGAGCGCTCCCGTCCCGTTAGCAAAGCTCTCGACCGTGGTCCCGGTCCCGGCCCCGAAGGTCTTGACCAGTCCTCCGATAGTGGTCTCGATGAGCAGGATGAGACCCTGACCGAGCGTTCTCGGAGGACCGAGGAGGAGACTTCCCGCGGAGTTGATCCCTTCGATGAGTTGGAGGATAATCGCGTAGCTGACTCCCCCTACCCCGACATTGCGGATAAATGAGACGAAACCCCCCTCTCTCTGGATGAGGTCGCTCGCGGTTGTCGTGATAGTTGTCGCATCGGGAGCCATTAGTTGCCCCCGAGGAGCGCTCCGATTGCTTTGCGTTTCCAGACCGCCAGACCTCCGAGGAGACCCGTGACGAGCGTCATGAGACCACCGAAGCCTCCGGAGCCGCCGGACGCCGCGACCGCGGCTCCCGAGCCGGTCGAGGTTGCCGCCTCGACCTCGGACTCGGAGAGGTTGGTCTCGATGTGCGTGACCGAGCGGTCGGACGCCGCGACCGAGGAGAGCAGCTCCGTGGTCGAGCCGACCGACCCCATCGAGCCGGACCGGTCCGTCCATGAGATGTTGTCGACCTGCTCCCACACCGTCGAGTTGTCATCGCTCGGGTCGATGTCCGAGACCGCGGTCGCGACCTCGACCGTGAGATAGCGAGAGGACGCGACCGAGACCTCATCCTCCATGTTCTCCGCGGAGACCGTGGAGAGCGCGTAAGCGGTCGGCCACTCAAACTCAGGGACGACCTCCAGGACCTTACCGCGGTCATACGTCGAGGGAGCGTCCGTCACGCGAGCATGGACCTGCTCCTCGGGTAACATCGAGGCTCTCATCTCGACATCGTAGGAGACGCCGTCGATGACCGCGGAGTCAAACGGAGCCTCCAGGGAGTCGAGCGATGTGATCGCAAAGCTCCCGGACGGCTCCGTGACCTCGCGAGTGTCGATGTTGGAGTCCGAGTCGACATACTCCTCCACGCCGAACTCCCACTCAGACTCCCGCTCGACGTTGAGACCGTGGAGCGTGATACCCGCGGAGTCCTCTTTGACGCGGACCTCGACGCTCTGGATGTCCGGGAGGTCGACTCCCTGAGCGGACTCTAGCTCTCCGGTCCGAGCCTCTCGGACGAGAGAGGTCCCGGTTGCGTCCGCGAGACCCGCGACCGTCGACGTGTCCGCGTCCGGAGAGACGTGAGCCGTGACCTCCGTCCCGTCGCTCGCGATGATGGCAAACTCGACGGTCGAGCCGCTCGGGAGCGAGTCGACATCCATGACGGTTTGGAGATACTTCCGAGCGATACCGTCCGTGATAGTTGCGTCCTCGCTCGCGACCGAGGAGAGATCGATGCTCGCGGAGACCGTCTCCCCGGACGCAACCGAGGAGGTCTCGATGACGAGCGAGTCCGAGTCGCCGTCCGTGACCGAGATGCTCCCGTTGGTCGCTCCCGTGGTCGACCAGTGAGTCGCGTCGAGAGCGGAGACCTCGTCATCCTCCGAGTCGATGTCTCCGTCCGAGTCCGAGTCCCACTGAAGGCCCCGCGGAAATGCGGTAAACTCGGGGGAGCGGATGTCCTTAGCAGCGAGCGAGACCGGGTTGTGAGCGGATTCCGAGTCCGGAGCGCTCGCGAGGACGATACCGTGGTCCGTGAGCGAGACCGTCTCTCCGGAGTCGTTGACATAGTCTAGCTCCGCGTGGTCCTGTTCGTGGGTCTCGACGGTCACGCTCCCGTTGATGTACGGGTCATCCACATACTCGCTCGCCCAGTTGATCGACCCCTCCCACGTTGCTGCTCCCGCGGCTCCTCCCGTTGCGGCTCCAGCGGTCGCGATAGTTGCGACCGCGGCTCCGGTCATCTGGAGAGTTTGACGACGGGAGTAAACGTCTGTTTCAGCGCCTTTACTCTGCGGATCTTCCGCTTTCGTGGTTTCCGACATAGTTTGGTCCGTCATGCCAGACCCGCAACAAAGTGACCGACCGAGCGACGAGCCTCATCTATCAGGTCTAGCACTTATAACTTACTAGCAGTAAGCCCACAATAAAGATTTGCTTACTCAGGTCCGTCATCGGACCGACATATCGACCGCGCGGCCCGGACGCCCTCGACTGTTAGGCCCCACGGACCGGACCCAAGCGGCTCAACTAGCCCCTCTCCCTCTAGTTTTGATAGTCTCTCGCTCATGTACTTAGGATGTGACCCGAGACCGTCAGCAATACCGCTAGGAGTATCGTTACCGACCGTTAGCAGATGCTTAAGTATATCTCGGTCGGTCTCTGAGAGCATACCTATTTTCCACACTCCATCGCAATGATACCTAGCGGTATCCCTCCGATGATACTTATCTTACTGACGGTAAGCTCTAACTACCTTGCCACATGAGATAACAAGCATGGCAGTGACGGACAGGCCAACGCAACAAGCGCAACACTTACAACACAGGATGACAGAGTAACGTATGCAACATGGCAGAGCAAAACAGCAACCTCGTGCAAATCCGAGTCACGAAGGAGCAGCGAGAGACACTCAGGATGCTCAAAACCGGCGGACAGAACTATGCGGACGCTCTCTCGACCGTGATGGAGCAAGACCCCGAGGAGTATCGCGCGATTGCCGAAATTGCCGAGCAGAAGGTCTAAGCGGGCGGAAAAACGATGATGGATGGAGAAACCCGCGGAGGCCGTGGCAGCGGTCTCCGTACCCGAACTGAGGTACCGAGTGGTCAAAACAATTACGCCCACGCGGAGGTCGACCTCTCCGACATCTCTCACGTCCCTCGCGATTGGATGTGTTGTCCTCGATGTCTCCGATGGGTCGAGGTCGACGGTCTCCAGTGTGACCGTTGCGGAGCCGATGTCACGGAGGTCGAGCAGCGATGACCGAGGAGACGGTCTATCCCGATGAGCGATGTTATACTCCGCTCTCTGAGTGGGAGGACCCGGTCGAGGACGAGACCGCGGACGAGGAGATCGAGACCGAGTCGGTCCGGGAGCGGCTCGCGGACGAGGTCGACGGAGACCTCCACGGTCTCGCGCTGAGTCGGGTCGAGGATGACGGGACGGCTCACGTCGTCATCTCCCGCTCGACCACGTGGGACGCTCTCGATGAGGGTCGACCCGACATCCCGGTCCTCGACATCCGCTCCGTCGTGGTCGACCCGGACGCGGGTGTGAGAGTCCACGAAAACGGGATATGGGTCCCGCGAGAGCAGGGAGTGAGCGAGGTCATGACGCGGCTCCTCGCTCGGACCACGAGCGACCTCGGAGGCTCGACCGAGGGAGAGGACCCCGCGCTCCTCTCCGCGGTCGACTCGGTCGACGCGGAGGACCTCCTCTCGATGGAGGTCGAGGTCGAGGAGGAGACGCCGGACGGCCAACACGTCGGCAAGATGGAGTCTCACTCCGGTATCGACCCGTCTCGACCGTGGGGATACGGAGCCGGACCTCCCGATGAGGTCTCATACGTGGTCGACCGACTACAGGAGGCCGGTCTCGACCCGGAGGACCACCTGAGCCGCCTTGTTTGGGGTAAAAAAGAGCCGATGGATAGGGTAACGCGACCGGTCGAGGAGTTGACCGGTAACTACGGTATCGAGCTACAACCGCGGGACTCCGGTCTCGTGGCTCTCGATGTCGATTACCCCGAGCATTTCCCCGGGTCGGAGCTACCGGAGACGCTGGAGGTCTCATCCCCTCACGGCTCCAATGACCGTCGACATATCCTCTACTTTTGTGAGGACAAAGAGCGGCTCGCGGAGGAGATCGGCGCGTGGGCCATCCAGTCGGTCGAGTGGGGAGACCTGTGGGTCGGAGACCGCTACCTCGTGGGTCCCGGCTCGCAACTCTCTGAGTTTGGTTGCGACCTCGACCCGTACAATCGAGGAGACCGCGGAGGTTGCGAGTCGTGCGAGGACACGGAGGGAGGTCTCTACTCCGTGGTTTCTGACGCTCCGATAGCGACCATATCCGCGGACCGACTCCTCTCGCTGCTCGATGAGTCGGACTTTGGAGACTCCATCCGTCGCAACGGTCCCGCGGACCCGGACCCTCCCGAGCAGGAGGACGAGACCTCCGCTCCGTCGACGTGTGACTCCTGCGGGAGCGCTCAGGACCCCGAGGACCTGTTAGAGGTCGATGTCGGAGGCTCTACCCGCTATATCTGCGATGGAGTTGGTTGCGATGAGTGAGGTCGACGGCTCGGTCTCGATGGATACCGCGGTCGACCTGCTCGACCCGGACCCGTCCGAGTTTGAGGACGGAGAGGCGCTCCGGGAGTGGGTCGAGGAGCGGCTCGGTGAGCTAGAGCTGACCCTCGCGGAGACCGAGGACCGCGTCGAGGACCATGACGCTCGACTCGACGCTCGCGAGGCTCACGGTGAGGCTCTGAGCCGCAAAATCGAGACGGTTGAGGAGCAAGCAAAGCGAGCGGAGCGGCTCGCTAAGTGGGGAGGTCTCGGATATGAGGACCGGCTCCGTAAGGTCCTCGCGACCCTCCTCAGCAGAGCCAGCCAGAATCAACACGTCACGGGAGGACCGGAGGGTCATGAGACAAAGCATATCGCTCATATCACTCCGACCGAGGAGGAGCAGGAGAGCGGCTCTCGGCCCGGAGTTTACGAGCTATTCGACGGAGCCGTGAGCGCTCGGACGTGTCGGTCATACGTCCGGACTCTCGCGGATGTCCGTGGTTTCTCAGTCCGCGAGTCGAGTCGAGGCGGTTGGGGAGGCGGCTCCTCTCAAATGGTCCTCAAGCTCGTTTTGGAGGATTTCCACGAGGCTCACGGAGAGGAGTGGGACATCGAGGACCTGCTCGCGGAGACGGAGGTCTGAGAGCATGGCAGACATCTCAGACTATGAGGACGCGGTCCGTCGCATAGTCGAGGCGGATGTCCCGGATGACGCCGTGACCAAAGCGGATGTAGAGAGAGCGCTCATTGAGGCTAACATCCCGCAATACACGAGCGATGTCATCGAGGGGATGACGGACGCCGTGGTCACGGTTGACCGGGTCGTCGAGGCTATCCAGTCGACCGGTAAGGTCCCGTCATCGTCTCAGGTCGACGCTCTGACCGACATCTCCGATGATTACGATATGGATGACCGAGTCGCGGAGGTCTCCTCCCAGGTCCGCGAGCAGGTCGCGACCGAGGAGGACATCGAGTCGGCAATCCGAGAGCGACGGGAGCAGGCTCGTGAGAGCAACCGTCCCACGTTCAAACAGGATGTCGAGGGAGCGGTCTCCGAGGTCTCGGAGAGCAAACAGCTAGTCGGCCAGAGCGCGGACGAGGTCACGAGCGAGCAGGCTCGGGAGATAGGCGCTCCGGATGAGACGAGCTTTCGACGTGAGGCAACTCAGACCGTCGCTCAAGCGGAGCAGGTCAACCCCTCGGAGGTCATCGACGGGACCTCCGCTAAGACTCCCGTGCAAGTCATCGAGGACTCCTCGGGGGATGTCATCGCCGCGACCGGAGGACCGAGCGAGGACATCGGCTCCCAGGTCGCGGACGAGCTAGGAGCGGAGTATCTCTCGACCGAGCAGGTGGTCGAGGAGATGTCGACCGCCGGGACGGGAGAGACGGTCGATGTCACGCTCCGCGGTCGGACGGTCGGGGAGGTCGATGTCGAGTGACGGACCCGGACCCGGAGCGGTCGGAGGGAGTCCTCGACCGGCTCGACGCTCGTCACTACGGAGACCGCGAGCAGGAGACTCCTGGGGGAGTCGCTCCTCCCTGCTCGGAGTGTGGTCGGCGGGAGCGGCTCCCGGACCGAGAGGTCTGCTCTGAGTGCGTCGAGGAGTGTCCTGAGTGTGGAGGTCCGGTCCGTTTCGGATGGGAGGACGGCTCTCGTGTCTGTCCCGAGGGTCATCGGTGGGAGGACGAGGAGGTCGCGGACCGTCATCTCGATTAGCGTCTCTCGCGGTTTCTGAGCGGCTCCGTTTCTGTCGGTGTGTTGCATCGGACTCGTGAGCGGTCGCTCTGTCGCTCTGGAGGAGACGGCTCTCCGCTCACTCTCGTCCGTGGTCGCTCCTCGGAGGTCGCTCGCAACTCCGAGATGAGACCGAGCCGCTCGCTGGAGGAGATCGAGGAGAGCGACCGCGTCGAGGACGGAGTGACTAGCTAGCTGCTCGTGGTCGAGGTCGCGCTCCTGGAGCGACGTGAGGTCCGTGGAGGAGTGGTCTGTCGGCTCGACGGGTGGGTCCCGAGCAGGTTGAGCGGCTCGCCCGCGCTCCTCGCAACCCGCCGGAAAACCAGTCACGGCTCAGGTTGCGTATATCGACATGAGATTCATCAGGAAACTTACTCATCACGAGTTAGGTAAGGAATCCGATAAGTTACTTGAACCTGACAGATAACCTGCGGTAATTGCGGATTTCTGTGTCGTGTCTCTGACACGACACAG
>NZ_JAYMGY010000030.1:0-18125 GCF_037078445.1 Haloarcula sp. CGMCC 1.2071 | reverse complement strand
GCTCTCTGCTGGCCGAGCGAGTATGGTTTCGCCACAGATCGACGTCGGCGTGATTGTTGAAACGCTGGCGTAAATCCGTCAACGCGGACCCAGCGCTCACACGGTCTTCCGAGACTGGGGCAATCTTTACCGTACGACGAAGATATGACGATTTTGACTCCTTCTGGATGCTTGAAAGTGGCATTATGAAAGTATATATGAGAAAGTAATAGTTCCTCCTGTAACCAGCGGAACCACCGATCAGCGGTTCTACCTGTAGATCGTCCTCAGAGCGGCTATCCCATTCTGATGGGGTGGACAAAAGCGGGCTCTCATAAACGCTACGAGTCCGAAAAGATGCAATGTTCTCCATAGCGGCTTTCTTGGACCATGCCAACAAATCACCCAGAAATCCTTCTCAAAGGACTACAGCAAAACACGATGCTGAGCCTCTGTGTTTCTCGTAGGGAATACGAAACATCTCTGAGTTGTACTTCAACGAGTTGGGACCGATCTCTGATAGAACACTATGGAAATCGGACTGCTGTCGAATATATAAGCCAAAGTATAAGACAAAGAAACTCTCCGTTTTCATATGTTTGTGACACGACGAACCGAGCACCGCTGGAAATTGGCTTTAGAATTTCGCTTGCTGACACAACCCTCTAAACTAAACACTACCGGTTGACTGTCCACAGCAAGCTTACACTGCTTGCCGTTGAACTCAGTACTTCGGATATAGTAACAATTGAAACGATTTACACACTGATCGCACTGCCGTCGGGCGATCAGGTATGCATTGGTTTTCAATGGCTACTATACGAACGTATCGGGTGACGCTACCGCGGCACCCTTCTACAGCGACAGCTCGACGTGGCCCACAACTCTCATTACCAAGTTGAACCCCTCACAGAGGTACTGGCTCCGGGAACCCCTCTTGACATATAATAAATAGTAAATCGAAGAATTTTACTTTTAGGCCAGCCTAATATATTCATGCCGAAGGAGTCTCGAAAGGTAGTGACTGGAGAATACGACGTTGTTATTGTTGGCGGAGGAGTCGGGGGAATTACAGTTGGTGTTTTTACGAGTCGGTACGGACTCTCCACACTAATCCTAGATCGTGGTCGGTCATCACTGGGCCGGATCGCACATCTGGAGAACTTTCCTGGCTTCCCTGCCGGAATCGATACGCCAACATTCCAGAAACTTTTGCACGCACAAGCCGAGCGAGTCGGCTGTGAAATCACGCGTGAGAAGGCTGTAGAAGCAACCCAGACAGAAGACGGCTTTCGTATTGAGACTGAAACGGGAGACGAGTATGCAACTGAATCGCTCGTCGCAGCGGCGAAGTACGGGCGACAGTGGCTCGAAACACTTGACGAGGGAGAATTTCTGGGGGACGACGGGGAAGTCGATATCAATTGGGAAGAGCACAAACGCTACGGTCGAACATCGGTAGATGGACTCTATTTTGCTGGTCGACTTGGGACGGCTGAGGACCAAGCTGTGGTCGCCGCAGGACAAGCGGGCGAGACTGCGCTCGGACTGATCCATGACGTGCGGCGTGATAAGGGCTTGCCCGAGGATCTCGCAACTCACTACACTGACTGGGTGTTCATTGAAGGGTCTGTCATCGACGGTGATTGGGAAGCACACGTCCGGAAGGAGTTCCCAGAACGGGTTGGAGACGCCGACCTCTCCGAGGCACGCTTCGATGAGCTACAGTCACAGTACGTCGAGCGGAAGGTGGAGCAAGCGATCTCACCATCCGAACAGCGCAAGCGACGTCGGGATGGTCACCGGCATCTCGTAGAGCACATCGACGACGATGCGGTACTCGAACGGGCCGAGGAGATCAAAGCGGAACGATCGTCTGGACTGGACGACGAGCAACAGTAGTTTGAGACCGGACTCTAGAAATCCCCGTTGACGATGTCCGCGACGCGCTGCCGGTCAAACAGTTTCGTGTCGTCCGTCACGTCCCCGAATACGTCGGGGTAAATCTGTTTCGCGGCCTGTTCGGTCAAAAACAGGTTGTGGATCGGTCCCTGATGGAGGTATCCGCCACGATAGACGCGACCGTTCTTGACGGCCGTCAGTTGGCTGCCGACTGGATGATCTTCCATATATGCGAGGATGGTATCTCGGAACTCCTCGACCGACATCTCGGCGAAATTCCGGAACAGAATCACGTCCGGGTCCAAATCGAGTAGCCCTTCGTAGTCGAGGTCCATGTTCCCCGTAGTGCTCTGATTCTCGATGTCCGTCCCGCCGAGTGCGTCGCTCACGCCGAGGTCACGCCACTGCTTCTTACTCGTCCCCTGGTCGTTGAGCCGATACGGTGTGAACTCGTCTGGTTCCTGCGTGACACCGTACGTAAGGAAGACATTCGGTCGCTCATCGGCTGTCGGGAGTTGGCTCTGTATGTCCGCGATGAACTCGTCGTGGAGTTCTTTGAACGCCGCATAGCGCTCTTGTTCTTGGAACACCTGTGCGACCTTCTCGAAGGCCTCGTACAACGTGTAGTATCGGTAGTCGTGCCAGTCGTCCGATCTACGGAAGATCAAGTTCCCCACGAACGGGGCAACGTTCGTGGTGATTTCCTCGATGTCCGACTCGTCCCAGTCGAACCAATTAATGAGCATTTGCGGATCGTATAGGTGGACATCGTTGTCAAGTTCGTAGAATTCTTCCTTTGTCCGGACCTCTGGATAACTCTCGATAGGTTCGGTATCGATCTCCACGCCTGGTATTTCGTTGTACAGATGTGTGTAGTATCGGTCAGCGCCTCCGATACCGGTCATGCCGTCGGCTTGGCCCAGTGCGACCCCCATATCAGCGTAGCTACCGTCGTAGGCAATCCACTGATCAGGAGTTGAGTCGAACTCTACCTCACCCATCGGTTCCATCGTTACCGAATAGTTAGTAGATTCAGTAGCGGTCTCAGTTGATTCCTCCGTTGTATTATTGGCCGGAGTGGATTGAGAGTCAGATCCAAATACACCGGCACAGCCCGCCAGCAATCCGCTACCTGTAGCAACTCCGCCGTACTTGAGGATATCCCGCCGCGTTGGTGTTTTCTGGGAACCGTTATTGTCGTCCATACTTTTAGGCCAGCCTAATCTCACTTAACGTTGGCGTTTTAGGACGGCCTAAAAGGCGTTGTGAGTGGATTCGCTATTTCGACGTAGACCGACTCGTCATCTAAAGTCGAATCCAGTTCGTCATATCCCTCGAACCTCGTAAACAGGTTCCCCTTGCATGGTATTTGATCGCTGTCGAGTAGTACTGAGAGAAGGTCAGAAGTTGCGGGCTCGATCTCCACAAGAGACGCTATCTCTTCGCGGAGAACCTTTAACAGCGTAGTTTCATCAGCAGCCCGGCCGACGCCCAGTGCGTTAATCACACCGAATGCATTGTTGATGAATAGATAGTATCTCAGGCAACGGTCAATAATTTCGTCGGAGCAAACGGTTTCTACCCGATTTTCCAAGCCGGGAATCCAGCTATCGACCAGATCGTACCGTGATCTGGGGAAGCAGTATCCACCGTTGTCTCGATAGAACCCTTCCTTTGGCCAGCCGTCCTCATCCAGTCGAACTACAGTGTTTTGCTGATGAGCTTCCAGTCCGACACCAAGCTTGAAGTACGACCACACAACAGGGTGAATTACGGTTCTCAGATACTGACGGAACCACTCCCGGGCTACTTTTGACGCCGGACGACCCTCCCGCTGTGCTATTCGCTGGATGATCTGTGAGACCCACGGTGGCTCAGACGGTCGATCCTGACAGAGCGCAACGACGGTAGCAGTATTCTCTGTAGAACTCCCTCTAAATGGGTTTTCTCGAAGAATCATCTCGAACCCCGATTTGCTTCCGGAGCCGACATCGATTGTTGCAGCAGCAGCGTCTGCCAATATCGAGAACTGCGGATGAGCATCGCTGAGCCGATCGGCGTACTCTGTAGTGAGAAGCTCGGCAGCGGCGACTGCTAACCGAAGTTTCGACCGCGGTATTGTTCTCTCGGCGTTCGTTATCTCTATGGCTACCGAGGATTTGACCATATAGGGAGTTTCGGGGCTCCATAGCGTCCGAACAGAAGAGGTAGGATAGAATGTGGGACCGAATTCGCCAAGATCGATCAGGTGTCCCGTGTCGATTGCATCCGCCACGTATTGTCGTGAGCGTAGGGCGTCAGCCTGCCACGGATGGACGGGAATAAGTAACCTTCCATCGTTCAGAGCAGACTCCGCTCGCTGCGGGATCATACTGTTCGCTTCGCGGAGTCCCGACGAGATCCACTGGGTTGCACTCTCGTCGTGTGCCGACCATTGTGAAACGATCTCGGCATCAGCGGCAAAATAGTCGAGCTGAAACGAACCACGGAGTTCTGGTGCATACTCGGCAACCTCGTGCTCCGCGATTCCCTCACGGCTCTTTGGAGTCGGATGGAGGAGGTGACCGTAACAGAGCGACTGTTCTGCTCGAATGAAAGTGGGGAGTTTCTCCAAGTGAGCAGCGTTGTCACTGCGTTCACGAATGAATCGCTCTATTTCGCGCTGTGAGACAAGGATACGTCGCAGTAAATCGGTCGCCTCGGTCGTATCTGCTCCCGTTGACAACATAATCTCGCGGCGGATAAACGCAGCCAGCGTTCCAGCGTCTACTGTAGAAGTCTGGCCCTTTTGACGGACGTGTATCGGAAGGTCAAATATGTGTCGACCGGTTTCAGAGTCGTATCGAAGCGCTGCAAACACCGCAACCTCCTGTTGTGTGAATGGTACGTAAAGGATGGATTCAGTACTGTGAACCGACATGGGCGCCTCCACACCGGAAATAATCCGTCCATTACCAGTCTCCCGGTGATAACAGTTCAGTAGTGCATGCAGGGTAGCTGATTCAGCGTGCTCTGCTGGCGTTTTGCAGTTTGCTCCGAGCCCCTGTGACCTCTTCTTGTCGCTCATAATTATACTCCGGCTGTTTCGTCTATCGCCGCTTCGACGGCTTCGGTGAAACGAACGGCAATCTTGTTCACTTGGTTCTGGTCGATAGTGAGTGGTGGCAGGAACCGTGCGACAGCTGAGTCACGGCCACCGGTTTCGATGACGAGTCCGCGATCAAAACACTCCGCCTTCACCGTCGACGCAAGTTCGCTGTTTGGCGGGGGAACCTCTCCATCGTCAGTGTCCGCCGTCTGGTCGACAAACTCTACACCGAGCATCAACCCACAGCCACGTACGTCACCGATCGCATCGAAGCGAGCGTTTAGCGAGTCGAGTCCCTCTCGAAGCTGCTCGCCCATCTTCGCTGCGTGCTCGTCAAGGTCGTTCTCTAATACGTGCCGTATTGTTACTCGGCCGGCGGCCATTGCGAGCTGGTGCCCGCGGAACGTTCCGGCATGAGCGCCAGGTTCCCACACGTCGAAATTCTCATCGTAGACAACAAGCGCCAGTGGGAGACCGCCGCCGACCGCTTTCGAGCAGGTAACGATGTCCGGAGTGATTCCTGCGTGTTCGAACGCCCATGTCTCACCAGTGCGGCCCAGACCGGTCTGTATCTCGTCAACGATCAGCGGAACGTCGTTTTCACGCGTCATTCGGCGGAGCTTCCGCATCCACTCGTCGGGTGCCGGATTGACGCCGCCCTCTCCCTGAACGGGTTCGACGATCGCCGCCGCCGGGTCGGTGACGCCGCTCTCGGAGTCAGCGATCACTCGCTCTACAAATCGGCTGACAGATTCGTGTTCACCTGCCTTCAGCCCGAACGGATGACGGTATGGGTCCGGGTATGGTAGGTGGTGGACGCCTGGCATAAGCCCCGGAACTGCCTCTTTCGCATCGGTGTCTCCCATAAGGCTGAGAGAACCATTAGTCATCCCATGATACCCGCCCTGAAAGCCGAGGACGCTTCGGTTGCCGGTCGCAGTTTTCGCCAATTTCAGTGCGGCCTCGACGGCGTCAGTTCCTGCCGGGGAGCAGAACTGTACTTTTGCCGTGTCCGAGAACTCGTCCGGGAAGCTCTCGAATAGCGCGTCCACGAACGCTTCCTTCTCCGGGGTCGTGATATCTAATGTGTGGAGGGGCCGGTCCTCGGCTAGCACTCGCTCCACCTCCGAAACCACGTCTGGATGGTTGTGTCCAAGGGCTAGCGTCCCGGCTCCAGCCAAGCAATCGATGTACTCGTTTCCGTCGGCGTCGACAAGTATCGCTCCTTTGGCTCGTGCGACTGCGAAGGGAAGTGTTCGCGGATACGTCCGCGCGCTGGACTCTCTATTCTCTTGGCTCTGCCGTAGTTGGGTATTAGATTGCTCGTATCTTCGGTGCGGGATTCTCCCTGAACGGCTGGATTCTCGATGCATGCGTATTTTAGGCTAGCCTAAAAACACAAAAGCCTGTCGAGGGATTGAACAATGGCGGTGAAATCTGACAGTGGTAATTCTATTCTACATCGTTACAGTGAATCAGGTGGCAAGGGTCTGTCTTAAGCGGTAAGAGCCTAATACACGCTTCGTAGGTGCTCCATCTCCCACGATTGTGCGCTGTCGTACGCGAACTCACGCCAGTGACTGCGTTTTACCTGTATATATGTTTCGAACAACGCGTCACCGAGCACGTCCCGCAACACGTCGTCGGACTCAAGTTCGTCAAGCGCCTGGCCAAGCGTCCGGGGCAATCGCTCGACGCACTTTTTAGACCGCTCCTCCGCAGTGAGATTCCCTGGATCAACGGAGAGTGGTTCGGGAACATCCAGACCCCGATCAACACCGTCGTATCCAGCCCCGAGAAGTCCCAGCAAGCAGAGATAGGGGTTCACCGCATTGTCCGCACCACGGAATTCCAGTCGTAACGAGTTCCCACTCTGATCGCCCGCAGTAAGCGCCGGGACGCGAACCAAAGCCTCTCGGTTCTCCTGTCCCCAGCAGACGTACCCTGCTGCACCGTTCTGCGGTCGTAGTCGGGCGTACGAGTTGGCAGTGGGGGCTGCAAGGGCTGTAAGTGCTGGTGCGTGCTCTAGCACACCGGCAATGAACTGCTTGCCTATCCGGCTCAGGCTCCCCTCCCCAGAGTCGTAGAACTGGTTCGTCTCCCCGTCCCAGAGTGAAACATGAAGGTGGCAGCCATTCGTCGCGTTATCAAACGGCCTAGGTAAGAACGTGGCCCGGTATCCATCAGATCGGGCGACGCTGTCGACCGTCTCACGGACGAGGACGTGCTCATCGGCCGCACGGAGTCCAAACTGGTGACCTGTCACGATCTCGTGCTTTCCGGGGGCGTACTCTGGATGGTACTTTTCCACAACGACGTCTTGTTCCTCGAGAGCATCGATAGCTCGGAGGATCGTCCCGTGTGTTTCGCGCGTGCTTTCTGTGAGATACGCGCCGGGCGAACCGATAGTCTGGTCGCCGCCTTCTGGGTTCCGCTCGAACAGATGGAACTCGCTCTCGAAGGAGACTCGTGGCGACAAGCCTTTACTCTCGAGGGTGCGCGAGAACGAACGGAGGGACGAACGAGCGTCAATAGTCCAGGGATTCCCGCCGAGCGTTTGTATGTTGCAAAACATTACTCCTGTTCGCTCCGCGTAGGGAAGGGCTCGAAACGTGTCTGGGTCCGGACGGAGCCGAACTTCCCCGACAGTCGTGAGATGTCCGTCCTTGTTTCTCCGCCCGACCGCGTTGTACATCTGAATCAACTGTGATACGGTCGTTCCGTTCTCGATTGCTTCGTCCAGTTTAGCCGTGTCAACAGTTTGCGCGCGAACTGCGCCGCTCTGTGTGACGAAGAGCAACCGAACAAGATCGATATCCTCCTCTGCACATCGGGACTGGATAGCTGGTTCTTTTGTCATCAGCACTCCTCAATGGGAGATATTATTAGGCTAGCCTAAAAAAAGTAGGCGCTGTAGTGTGTAATGTGCGATGCTAGCCGTCCATACAACACACCGTTCTTGCAGGACAAGGTTTATATATACTTTAGGCTAGCCTAAAACTAGGCGATTACGATGTTCGTACTCAGTCACTGCAAGAGCGACAGACGGATTGCAAACACAAAGAGCGGGGAGTACAGATAATGGAGTACTCAGCCACGGTACGCTCCACATTCGGAACCGACTACTGGAAGCGGGCGAACGAGGCTATGTTACGGAAGATTTTTGCGGAGTTCACCCGCGAGGGCCTTTTAACTCCGACGGAGATACGGACCGTCCCCGCAGAATCCGACGAGCCCACCGAGGAGTGGATTCGATACGTGATTCGGTTGACAGATGGTATCGAGTACCAGTTCGACGCGCATCAGCGCGCGCTCGGAACCTATCGAGTCCGTCGTGCCTCGATCATTCGACGTGACGGTCTTGCAGGGACTGAGCCGGAGCCGGCAGACGACCCGATTCAGTTCCTGGTCGACGCCCAGGCGTATTTGGGAACCAGCCAGACGACTCTCGCACGCCTCCTCAGAGAGTACTACAACACACTCGTCGCCGACACACACGTTCGCGCGTCGAAAGATAACCGTGAGCATGAATCGATTCTTGACCTCCCCTACGCAATGGTCGAAGGAGAACTGGAAGGACATCCCAAGTACACGTATAACAAAGGCAGGGTCGGGTTCGATTACGACGACTATCATAAGTACGCCCCCGAGACGAAACGTAAGCGGACACTCTCCTGGGTCGCGGCACATGAGAATCGGGCCACGTTCACGTCGGTTGCTGGGATATCACAGAGAGAACTCCTTGAGAACGAACTGGGGGACCAGTATCAGGCGTTCAGGTCACGGCTTTCGAGTGACGGGCTCGATCCGGACGACTACGTTCTCTTTCCTGTTCACGACTGGCAGTGGACGGACAGCGTTATCCAACTGTTCGCTGGCGACATTGCGGACGACTTGCTCGTCCCTCTCGGTGAAGGTCCCGATACGTACCTTCCGCAGCAGTCCATTCGTACGTTCTCAAATGTCTCGGCTCCCGAGAAGAAGCATGTGAAGCTCCCCATACGCGTGCTGAACACCAACGTGTACCGTGGGATACTCGGTGAGCAAGCTGAAGCCGCCCCTCAAGTGACCGAGTTCGTACAGTCAATCCTAGACGACGATCCGTATCTTCGAACCAATTGTAACCTCGTCCTTCCCGGAGAAATCGCAGGTGTGAACTACGAACACCCCAAGTTCAGCCAACTCGAGGACGCTCCGTACCAACTTCACGAGCTACTCGGGTGTGTCTGGCGAGAGAGCGTCACGCCTTCAGTAGACTCCAGCGAGTCCCCGATAGCTCTGGCTGCAGTGTACGAGGATGACTTCGATGGGACGCCGGTCGTGGCAAAACTCGTCGATCGATCGGGGATGACACCGGAGACGTGGCTCACCGAGTTTCTGGAGACTCTGCTGAATCCAATTCTACACTGTCTCTATCGCTATGGTCTTGTATTTATGCCGCACGGTACGAATGTCGTCCTGATACTGGAGGACGACGTTCCCACCCGGATTGCGATCACGGACTTCGTTGACGAGGTTGCGGTCATAGACCGGGACTTCCCTGAACTGATCGAGAAGCTCCCCGAAGAACTCCGCGACGATGACCGATACACGCACAGTATCGTGAAGCGGAAACCACCGATTCTCCTCTGTCATCGAATCGTGGGAACGCTGTTCGACGGTGTGTTCCGGTTTGTCTCTGACGCGCTGGAGCGAACCCACGGACTCACCGAAACAGCCTTCTGGCAGCACGTTCGGGACACCATCGAGAACTACCACAAAAAGTTCCCGAGATACGAGGATCGGTACGAAGCAATCGACCTTTTTAGACCTCGGTTCCGGAACTACTGTCTCAACCGGAATCGGTTGCTGGATCACGGCTACACGAACACCAATACGCGCCCGAAAGTACGCCATCACGGTACCGTTCCCAACCCACTCGCTGAGTTCACATGATACGCATTGACCAGACTTGCGAGAACCAAGAGTTCAATAGCAGCAGCGTTTTGAATACATGACAGAGGAGAACACAGGTGGGGACGGGTCCACTATCGACGAACTCGGACGGGACATCGAACAGCCTCTCCGTAGTCTGTTCGTTCGATATGGACGGACGAAGCAGCGACGGTTAGCACTCGGATTGTTCGCCAGTGTCGTCTCACGCGGAGCAGGGCTCGTCACGCCGATAGTTCTGGGAACAACCATCGACGCCGTCTTTAACAATGAGGGAGCGTATACACTTCCTCTCGTCCCCAGTGCCTGGTTGCCATCGGACGCAACGAGTCAGTTTTGGCTCTCAGCCTTGCTTGTTGGCGGGTCGCTCGTACTGGTCGCTTTAACGGCATGGCTCCGAGACTATATGATGAATGATTTCGCCCACGGTGTTATGTACGATATTCGAGCGGACAGCTACAGGAAGTTCCAAGAGTTAGACACGGTGTTTCAGGAGGAGGTAGACACTGGGGAGGTCATGTCCATCCTGAACAACGACACGACCAATTTGGAACGGTTCTTCGACAACGGACTTCAAGACATGGTACGGATCGGTGTCATGGTCGTCGGAGTTACGGGAATTCTTCTTCATCTCAACTACCAGCTCGCAGTGATTACACTGCTCGCACTCCCGCTTTTCATAGGTTTCACATGGTGGTTCACCCAGGCGGTCGAGCCACGATACGCCGGCTGGCGGTCGTCAGTCGGGCATCTAAATACTCGTTTGCAGAACGCGATCAGCGGCAGCCTGCTCGTCAAAACAGCGCCAGCAAAGGGATACGAGGCTAACCGCATCGATAACGCGGCGAAAGATCTGTACGACGATGCGATCAGTGCAATCAGATTGAGTGTTGTTTACCGGCCTGGTATGCGGTTTTTAACCGGATTGATCCTCTTCGCAACGTTCGTCGTCGGAGGAACTTGGGTTTTCACCGGGCCACCAGGTCCGTTAACGGGTGATCTCACTGTCGGTACATTCGTCGTATTTATGTTACTCACCCAACGGCTCACCGCCCCACTCGCGAAGCTTTCCGATGTCGTCGACCGGTACGAGAACGCGAAAGCCTCTGGGAAGCGGATCTGTGGACTACTACGAGCACCCACGTACGTAACCGAAAATCCCGATGCAGCGGTGCTCGACAGCATCGATGGTCACGTCGAGTTCGATACAGTGTCATTCGCTTACGGGACTAATAATCCTCAGTCGAGCGCTGACGAACCTGTACTTGCTGACATCTCGTTCACGCTGAATCCGGGGGAAACCGTTGCACTCGTCGGCCCGACTGGTGCAGGAAAGTCGACGATAGCGAAGCTCCTCTTACGATTATACGATGTGACGAGCGGAGAGATACGAGCGGACGGGCACGATATTCGGGAAGTGACGCTAGGGAGCTTGCGCGAGTCCATCGGATACGTCAACCAAGAGCCATTCCTATTCGATGGCACGGTAGCGGAAAACATTCGATACGGGCAGTCACAGGCGAGTGACGAAGCCGTCCGACAGGCAGCACGAGCGGCACAGGCACACGAGTTCGTCGAGAATCTCCGAGACGGGTACGGGACAGAAGTCGGGGAACGCGGTGTGAAGCTCTCTGGGGGACAACGCCAGCGAATCGCGCTTGCCAGAGTATTCCTTCAGGATCCGGATGTCGTCGTTCTTGACGAGGCGACGGCGAGTGTTGACACGGAAACGGAACTGCTGATCAATCGGAGTCTGACTGAACTTGCGGAGGAACGCTCCACGATAGCAATCGCCCATCGTCTCTCAACGGTCTGTGATGCAGATCGGATACTGGTCATCGAAGACGGAGAGATAGTCGAGCGCGGCACCCACAAGTATTTGTTGGAGGAAGACGGGTTGTACGCGATGCTGTGGAGAATTCAGACTGGAGAGATGGACGAACTCCCCGAGCGTTTAGAGCGTCATGTTGCGACCGACTCTGTCGTAACTAGGTAACCGACCCTACCCAAAACGTCGCGTTTAGTCAAGGGTCAGGTAATTACTCTGGTGATCCGGGTCCGAGATCCTGCTTGGCGATGGGGAGAAATCGAACATCCCGCGGTCGTTGCAATAAGATTCCGTAGAACTACCGGCTCACAGGGGCGTTTTTAGCGACAGTGTCTGTTGGAGAAACCGCTAGAAAGAACCCTAGAACCGATTAAATCACCGTATCTTACAGGTGTACGCTTGTTATATCATGATGGTGGTGTTTATACTTGTAAATCCAGGCTATAGTATGCGGAAATATTGTATGTCATTACATAGCACCGGTGCAGCGTTTGGGTCTATTACACTATCGGCCACTGCTTCTCATCCATTACTAGTGCCCGAGAACGCCCCGTTTGCGTGCTTTAGCTGTCCCAACCCGGAAGACAAATAGTCCAACCGCTAGGTAGGCAACCGCCTGCCCGACCAATACCCCACGGTCGCATACCGGAAGTTCCCACACGCGGAGGTCGCGCTTCCGTTCATCGGTCAAATAGTCATCACACACGACTTTGGCACTCGCGCTACCCTGCTCGTCAGCGATATCTTGGACATGTTCCAGTAGATCCTGCGTGGTTCGCGAATACGCGTCGTACCAGAATCGCCGGCCCATGTGCGGCTTCCGTGCGACGCCGTCGCTCTCTTCTGGAACTCCGGCCGTATCGGTGAGGTCATGGATCCAGCCCCCGATTGTGGTTCCGTTGACGTGTCCGGTTTTTGAGCGCTCCGAAGGGGACAGATAGCCGTCGATGCGGGAGACGTGTACTGGACTTATGTCTCTACGGTGGTTGGTAAATTGTAAGTTGAGACTACAGGGGGTTTAGCGGGGCTATGATGCGTAGTTTCGAGCGAGCCGACGAGCGGTATCTGTTTCAGATCCCTCTCCAAACGAGGATTCTCGTTGAACTAGAAACTAATCTGAGGCATTTCCGAGACTTTGGATAGTGTAGCCACTCAGACGCGGCGCTAACACGGAGAGAGCCCCTCACTATCCGATTCCCGTTTTCTTCTTCAACAGCGTCAGCGTATTGTCGGCTGTTACGATCGGCGAATGCTCGTATTCACCAGTCAATTCGACCTGTACCAGTAAATCGACTGCTCGCCAAATCGAGTACAACAGACACGCGAATGCGAAGTAGAAGAATCGGAGGCCAAAATCTTTCGATGTCGTAGCGGCCATGAATCACTTGATCGATTTGTAACCGCTTTCAATCTCCCACCGATACCCATACTCGGTGAGATAGGCGCTGCTGGTATTTGTCATGAATACCGAGTACTGCCGGTGATCATCATGTTCAGAGTCCTCCTTTCGTCGGTAGATCAGCGTTGTCTCGTGCCACTCGTTCTTCCCGAGATGGAGCTTGCGGTCGGTCTCGTATCGGTCTTGACTCCGCTGGAGCAGTCGCTTTGCTTGGGCTCTCTCGCTGGTCTGCATCCGCTTGGGCACGACATACGACAGTCCACGCTGGCTGAGCATCTCCAGAATGTGTTGGCTGTCGAACTCCCGATCCATCAGTACGTTATCGACGTGAACGAGGTCCTCGGCAGAGTTGAGCAAGTCTTCGACGATTTCCTTACGAGCCTCACCCTTCCGAACTGGTCTCGCATCCAGTACGATTGGGGCAGCGTTCCCGACCAGCTGGACTGTCGCCCACTGATAGGCATACTCGTCGGTCTTCTCCTTCGTGCCGATAATCTCGTCTTCGTGCCCGGTCCTGTCGCCTTTGAACGGGTCCGCTTCCGTAATATCGATAGCAACGATCCCTGCTCGGAAGAACTCCTCCGTCTCTGCCACTTCACCCAGTAATCGATTTATGGCTCGTCGGTACATCTCCCGAATCTGTTCAATCGACAGGTCGCGGATGTGCTCGCGATGGGCGTGGCCCAACGGCGTTCGACCCCGGGTTGATTCGTAGACGAAACTCCGGGCTCCTTCGTTAGCAGCCAGCCCCTCACGAAGTCCGAGATGCGTTTGTAAGGCCCAGTACGCGTTCTCGTGGATCTCACAGCCATTGTCGCGATTCAGTGAGAATGCCGGGAAAACGACGTGACTGATGTAGTCCGTAATCGATCCGGCTTCATTGAGGATAGCTTGATCGTCTGGGACTGGTTCCTCTTCGTCACCCTGTGATGGAAAGTTCCGTTCTGGCTCGCGCGGAACAGCAACGCCCACGTTCTGGGCTTTGATCAGAATCGTCCGGGCGGCTGCCTCAATTGTCTCACGAAGCTCTGAAGTGAATCGTTTGTGCCAACTGCGCCACAGCGTCGACTGGTCTGGGACCGTCTCGATCCCTAATAGCTCACGGAGTTCAGGATGGTGGGTGAGGTACGTGAGGAGTGCCGTTTCGTGGGTCCAGCCGTGAAGTTCTTTGAGCAGAAACAGTCGGAACAGTTGGGCCATTTCGTACTGAGTAGCTCCATAATACTGGTCATGTGGCCCAAACTCGACATACGCTACTGGGTAGTGAGATACGAACTCGTCGACGGAGTCGTGAGCCTCGTGGTCGAACCATGTGGAGGCAACGGTCCGGTCGAACCATGTGGAGGCAACGGTCCAGATGTCTTCTTCCAGACCGGCGAGAGAATTCCGGTCATAGAGTGGCGTCGAATCATATGCTGGCCATTCCGCGTATGACTGCTGTGCGATTCGCCGAAAAACACTGCGTTGAGAGTCAAAACTGGGAACCACTACGAGAGACTGGCCACGACAGACTCAAGAATCGCATTAACGGATCAGTTCATAAATATATAATATCGGCCCTATCGGTCGGGTTCAGTTAAGCGTGAAAACTGAGGCGAGAGTGATTTCAGCTGTCCATGGCAGAAATCACACGCCTCAGCGGATGTAGAGACTGGATTGATTTGGATTTTGTGGAGCGCGAGCGGACACCCAAGCCAGCGATGGTTGGGTATTCAAGCGCACGTTGCGGGGCTGTCGCTGTCGAATATCGTCGATTTACTCGACTCGCTGGGCGTCCAACGCAGTCGAAAGGCCGTCCATAATTGGGTTCACAAGGCAGATTTACAGCCCAAAGATGGTCGATCACCGGATCACATTGCGGTTGATGAGACCGTGATCCAACTCAATGATGAGAAATATTGGCTGTACGCCGCTGTCGTTCCATAAACGGATGAATTGCTTCATACGAACCTTAGACCAACTACAACGACGGTTCTAGCCCATTCGTTTCTCACCGAACTCAGTGAGAAACACGACGTCGACGACGCCGTGTTTCTCGTCGATGGCTCCAAATCGTTACAAGCTGCGTGTCAACGGCATAGCTTCGATTTCAGATACGAAAAACATGGAAATCGGAATGCTGTTGAACGTGTCTTCAGAGAAATAAAACGCCGAACTGTCTGTTTCTCAAACTGTTTCAGCAACGCCGAAGCAGAAACAGCCGACGATTGGCTCAAATCATTCAGCTTCGCATGGAATCAGCTTATCTGAACACGATGATTATTAGGCGGTTTGAGATTTTTGTTTGTGCCTGAAGCTTGTTTTTCCGCGGCGGTAATTCTTGTTTATTTCATCCCGTAACCCATCTTCCGCAGCTCGTCTGCGACTGTTCGAGAGGGATCGTTGCCAGCCAGGACGATGGCTTCGAGCACATCGATCTTGTAGACCGTTTCAGATTCGAAGGTTTCCTCCATCGCATCCACGACATCCTCAACATGCGCTTCGGCTTCCTCTCGCAGGAACAGATTTGCGTGACTCCGGCCGTCTTGGACGCCATCACGGCGGTACTTGTACGGGAGTGAGTTGCTGGAATGGCTTGCCTCCGAGGTCGTGTCGGATTCCGTCTCCGTATCCGTGGTGATGGGTTCGGTTTCGGGTTCGACCTCAGCTTTGTCGAGTTCCTCAGTGTCCTCTTCCTCGTCGAAGTCGTCCTCAAACGGTGAGCCAGCGCCGGATTTCATGCGTCGAACGCCTCCTCAATCTCCACTGCGAGGTCGTCGTACTTTTCGAGCGTCTCGTGCTCCCGATCGGGGACACGACGAACGCCCTTCTCGCCGTCCTTGTACGCCTCTTCGACCACCTGATAGGCAGTCGCCCGCGCGTCCCACATCTCCTGCATCAGTGACTCACGCTTCCGGAATACCGCCGGAACGTCGTACTTGACCTCCTCCTGCAGCGTTTCGAGATGTTGCTGCTGGCCCGTGGTGTCCCCGAACGCGACGGGGACGACTCCGAGTACGCCAACTTCGATGTCGAGGCTACCCTCAAGTCCGTCGACGAGTTGCTCCAGACCGTCGATACTAAGCGATCCTTTGCCCGAGAGTTCGACCGGAATGAGGACCGTTTGCGTAACCATGACCGCGTTATACAGTCCCTGGCCCTCGGATGCCTGCGGGTCGCAGATTATCGCGTCGTACTCTTCGTGGATACCGTTGCGACCGAGTAGTTGGTAGAGTTGCTCTTCTTCGACCCACTCGGCATCGGGATTCATCTGTTCCTCAGTCTCTTTGGCGCGACGCATCGCCGTGTCCAGGCCTGAGAGCATGTTGTGGGCAGGGATGACATCCAGATTGTCGACGCCTGTGTCCTTTCGAATGAGATCCTCGAACGGGCCTTTCGCCCGCCCAACCATATGCCGGACGAGGTTGTCAGCTTCGCCGTCATCGCGATCGTCGTCGACGCCGAAGACGTAGGAAAGCGAGGCCTCCTGCGGGTCGAGGTCGATAACCAGTGTTTTGAGTCCGTTTGACGCGTGGGCGTGGGCGAGATTTGCTGCGGTCGTCGTTTTGCCGACGCCGCCAGCCTCGCTATACACCGTATATGCCAGCATGTGTTACATCTGCGTGTTGCTACTACTAATAATTATTGTATGTTACTAATCCTCGTTACTAGTATTCGCTAATAACGGTAGTAACTATTTTTATTGACTACTGTTAGTAGCTAATGTGAGTGATTAACATTTATAAATAAGATTAGTAACATTTGGTAGTACTGCATTGGAAGTGGTAGGGTATGAGAACAAATCAATGGCGGCGTGTCTGGCTAACCAACACAGACCCTATTTGGTCCGCTGTTGTTGGTTAGCGTATGAGCGACGAAGACTACGCCCACCAAGCCCTGTCGGTGCTGGAGCAAATCGACATCGAGGTAATCGATCAGGACGCTCGGGATGCACACGACGACGCGGTCACCGCCGTCAACGAACTATAGTAGCCATTGAAAATCAATGCACACCTGATCGTACGACGGCAGTGCGATCAGTGTGTAAATCGTTTCAATTGTTACTATAGCCGAGGCGCTCGGGGAGAGCAAGACAGAGGACGCGGTTGCCGTCGACGCGCCCGAGGAGTGGGCCGAGGATGCGGACGAGTGGAACGAGAAGATCAACGAGGCGTACGAGGCAGCGGAGATCGCACGCCCGAAGGGCACGCTGACTGTGAAAACTATCGACGATCGGGAATACTACTACCTGCAGTGGCGCGAAGGCGAGCAGGTAAAGAGTCAGTACGTGGCGCCGGTTGGTCCGTCATAACGCGGTTTTGCTCCGGAAACAGTGGTGTTTGAAATCGGTCAAACAATCGTTGCGGGTCTAGCTTGTTGTTAGGTGCGGGAGTTATCCTCGAAAGAGGTTCAACAGGGCAATAAATTCGATATCGGCACGTATATTCTACACTACTGGGTACACCTGCGAGAGGCTCAAATAGGAACGAAGGCAGAACCGGCCTCACTGACAACCTAGTTACGTAAGGACGAACGTGTAGAGTCGGGCCAAGCGTGGCTCTTCCAGCAGTTGTGCAATCGACAGCAGACCATTGATAGCCCGTTCTGGGTCCCCGGCGGCTTTCGACATACAATTCATAATTCATGTATTGAGTAATAACGGGTAGGACGATACCAACCAGCGAGCCAGTCACTGATAGTTGGATAATTACCAGCGTGCCACAGACGACTCACAGAGTGCGAAAGCTATCTGTTCATTGAGTGGGTCAGTTGCTTAGAAATACGGAAGGCCCACTCGAGAGAGATGCCTCTCTTCGATGAGTGAATAAGGTATGAATGGTGGCGGCGAACCGGATTTCCCAGAGGCTCGCGCACTCCAGTACTCGCCGGAACGCTGGCGGGCTTATCTTCCGTGTTCGGGATGGGTACGGGAGGCAACCCCGCCGCTGTGGCCGCCTAACGCCGAGTCGCGGATTCGAACCACGAAAGTACCAGTCTCGGTCGGTCGTCTCTTCCAC
>NZ_JAYMGY010000029.1:0-19120 GCF_037078445.1 Haloarcula sp. CGMCC 1.2071 | reverse complement strand
GCCGTATCTCCGAGCCTTTCAGCTCCGCTGTGAACTCTACAGAAAACCAGGTGACGAAGCGCTCAAACATGCTCTCAACGCCGCCCTCTAAAAATCAACAACGTGCTTCACAAGAGCGATGATAGAAACTCCGACAGAGAACACCCTCACAGTCAACGCTACACACCATATGCTTGCAGATCTCGAAGAAGAGTTCACCGGGCCCGCAGCCCTCTCGCCTAATCGGCAGATGGAGAATATATTGGGGTACGACACGAATCTACCGTTGCTCAAATCCGTCGTCTTTCAATACAAGCGGCCGTACACCGTTGAATCGGATTCAGACCGTCGGTTCTCGGTAAACCGTGATCAGTGGCGTACACTGACTTCCCTGTATGAGTACAATCAGGCCTTCTTCGTGTTTCCTGAAGTTGTCGACGCGACGAACTTGGAGCATACTCTTTCCCGCTCGGTCTTCATTGATGTATTCGGGATTCGGAGAAATACGTCAATAGTGTATGTCCCTGAGAATGCGTGTACTGCAGGACGGCCAACCAGTATCAGAGCCAAGATCAATAATGGTGGGCGGTACAGCGTGCCGGATGCGCTGGTGTATGACTGGGAGACGCTCAAAAAATCAGTCAACGCCTGTGAGTACGGACTTCGATTCACCTCTCAGGGGGAATGGACGGACGCATACAGCACGTTCAAGCGACGAGTGAACCGGCTCGTAGATGGGGATATCGAGTGGCTGTCTGATCGGATTCTATCCGTTGTTGAGCGACAACACACCGACGAGGTGCGAATTCCTACCGAGCAACCCGATATCGATCAGCAGTCGCTCAATAGCTATCTCTACAGGCTTGACGAGGAGGGTACTGACCTTTCGACACACGGAATCGGACGTTCACGACAGACTATGCTTGAACGGTCAGAATGATACTCGATAGGTCGAATATCGACCCTTACCCCCTCTAGTGTCCCCGAAGCTTGAGTACTCCGTTGCTTCCTGAGTTGATGGATCACGGATTGTAGGTGATATTGACCGCCTGCTCGTTACTCTTGACAGGTACCAGATCATCAACTACAAGACGAATGGCTTCTCGACAACCTTGACTGCCGAGTTGCCCGACCACTATCGGCCCCAGAAGCCAGCCTATGCGCTGGCTCTTCTCCAGCACGACCCTGACCGAAAGCTGTGTGCATCTCTTCGGTCCACCGACGCCGCTGTCGAAGAAAACTTTGACTGGGATACCAGTGAGTACCCCGAAACCGAGTCTGAGCTGGCTACTATGATTGAGTTGGTGACTGAATCTTGACTTCCTGCAGTAGTGCAGAAAGGTAGTGCTTTCTGCGGTTCGTTCAGAAGCAGGGTAGTTCATATACTCAATTGCTCCTACAGAAAGTCTCAATCTCCCCTCTTATGGACCTGTCTCCATAGGCTTATATCTATGGAGGTAATAACATAGGCTAGCGGATGGCGTCCTACACAACAATCGAAGACTGGCGGGATGTCGAAGACGGCTACGTTGTTGCTGTGACCATCCGACAGACGGACGATCAAAAGTACCCCTGTGGTTGGGATTACAGCCTACATCTCGGCGAGGTTGGTGGTGATACCATCCTTCGATACGACAACGCACACGAACGGACGAAAGGGCACGAGCGCCACACCCAAACCGGTGTTGAAACAATCGATTTCCCTGGGATGCTCACGCTCTACGACCGATTCAAAGAGGAAGCTGAAGAACTGTCGCCCGTCTCATGGGGCTGGTCATCATAGGACGTCTCAAGGAGGGCCACACTATGCCAACACTCAAAGTCACTGTCGGCGAACGCGACCGGTTAGATCAGCGCACTCGTAGTCGCATCAAGGCAGCACAGGAGGGTCAGGAACTCGAAGATGCCCAACCGGTGCTAAATTTCGAATCGTATACCGAACTAAGTCGCCTCCTCAGTCCAAAGAACTTGGAGTTGTTAGAGGCAATCTCAGATCATGGACCTGGGAGCATTCGTGAGGCTGCTGAACTCGTCGACCGAGACTACAAACAGGTCCATCGAAACCTCACTGAACTCGAATCGATTGGTGTTATCGAATTCGAAGGTGGTGGCTCGGGGCAAGCAAAAAAGCCGCTGTTGACCTATGATGGTCTCGAAATCGACATTCCGTTTGCTGGCTCGAACGAAAATATCGGTGCAGCTGTGCCGTGACAGTTACTGGTGTTTTCAAAAGGTGGATAACTTATACACTCGGTTGAGACCGCAAGAAGTATGCCCGAGATCGGCACCTACGCCCGTGTCTCAACGACAGACCAGGGCCCACAACGACAGCTCGACGAACTTCGGGAGTTTGCCGAAGACATATATGACGAGCCAGAGATCCACACCTACGCTGATATCATCAGCGGGACTGAAACTGAACGTGGTGAAGAGTACTAGCGGCTCCGTTCAGATATCGAAGACGGGGCCCTAGACGTCGTCGTTGTCCACGAACTCTCCCGTCTTTCTCGACTTGGCGCCGGCGAAATCCACGAGTTCCTCGAGTTCTGTCTCAGCCACGAAACGGGTATCCAAGATTTAGAAGTCGGACTGAAAATTAGTCTTGAGGATGACCTCGTCGACAGAGCGGTGAGTCAGCTTATCGCCGGTGTGATGGGCGACCTCGCCCGGGTTGAGCACAAACAGAAGCTCCGCCGGATTTAATCAGCTATTGACGCTGCGAAAGAGGCCGGACGATGGACTGGACGGCCGCCAGCTGGCTTCGATGTCAAAGACGGCTATCTCCAGGTCAACGCCGACGAGTTCCTGACGATTCGACGGGCACTCGAACGCGTCGAACAAGGCTATACATACGCTGAAGCGGCTAATGGAACACCTATCGCCGAGTCAACGCTGCGGGCTCTTTACCACGACCGCCGTGACCTCTATTTTTATGCTGAAGCTGAAGACGAGCGGCTCCGAGCCGCTGTACAAGAACTTGAACCACTCGAAAAACCAGATATTCACGATGTTATAAGTTTCCCGGAGCAGGAAATCAGGGCTATTGTTCGCGATGAGATTTGTCGCTGCCAGCGATAGCGATCCAGTCATCTGTGGTCACTTTCTGTTAGGAGTTGTCTCAACTAGTATTTCGATTGCGCATCTGCTGGCAGAGCCGTTGCTGATTCGGTTCTATTGTCCGATTGAAATATCTCTTTTAGTAGCTCATTTCGCCTATATCGCTAGTGTCAGGACTGATAGTGGCGACATCAGTCTTTTAACTGCCTAACCAAACGTGGTAGTAGATTCTCCCATGACAGTCCCCACTGGAAGTGCGACACTCGATAGTATTCTTGATGGTGGACTTCCTGACGGACGGACGGTACTCGTTACTGGTGGGCCGGGGACAGGAAAATCGACACTCGCGATGCAGTTTCTCTCTGAAGGGCTTGCAAGGGGTGAAAACTGTCTGTACATCAGCACCGAACAGACATTTGCGGAACTGAAGGATGCCTTCGAAGCATTTGATTTTGATTTAGAGTCGGACTCACTCACGGTCACTTCTCTCCATGCAACGCCGGGACAGACTGTAGACAATGGCGAACAGAGAGAGCTCACTCTCGAAACGTTAGAGGGTGGGAAGATGCTCGGTGGTGACTATTCCGCCCCCTTCGAGTCAAAATACATCACGCAGTATCTCGAGCGCTTCGCCCCGGCTGATCGGGTGGTTCTTGATTCTGTTTCGGGGCTATCAGCTATTGGGGATGACCAGGACGTCTTTCGCCGTACACTGCTAGATTTCATTCGCCTGCTCAATGACGAGTTTGACGCAACAGCGCTGTTTACCGCCGAGGAGTCACAGCCGGATCTCACACAGCAGGATATCAAGACAGTCGCTGCCAGTGATGCTATTCAATTCAATACCCACGGTGTACTCCGCTTGTGGCGGGAGAATGTTGGTGGCGACTACCATCGGTTCCTCGAGGTTGTGAAGATGCGTGGCGTAGACCACGATACTCGCGTTCACGAGGTATCATTTACCCACGAGGGGCTCCGTGTCGCCCCGAGACTACGGACCCATCCCGGTGAGTTTGTTCCGTCAGACCACATGTCGACAGGCATTCCAGGACTCGACCACCTCATGGGCGGGGGTGTTATCAAAGGTGGAACACTCCTGCTGGAACACGACGGCGAAGCGAGCCCACACTCGATACTGACGAACCTCATGGTCCAAGCCCGTGCAGAAAATATGGCAGTAACGATTGTTCCGCCGGTCGAACTGCCGCCGAAGCGGCTCCGAACCATTATCGACGAACGGGTCGGGGATATGGAAGAGCTGCTTGCTGACGATCAGTTGTTTCTGCTTGACTTTGCGAATATCTGGGAGAACACCAAACGCAACGTCTTCAAGCCACAGGAACACGATAGTGATAATCCCGCTGCAGTCTTCCGGACAATCGACGACCGGCGCGGTGACCAACCGATGTTTAGTATTCTAAATATTGAATCACAGTTGACTGAGCTGACCGAAGACGAACTCCGACAGATGCGGTTCTGGGAGGAAGAAAACCTCTATCGGCCAAACGACACGTCGATGTATCTGTTCAATCCCGGGACCGTCGACGACGAACTCGCGGCCTTCTACGAAAATGGGGCGTGGCAGACTCTAGAAACGTGGGTGACGGACAAAGGCCTCCAGTACATCGAACTCCAGAAATCCCCGAGTGGATTCATGGGATCCACACGTCTCATCGAGTATATTGAGAACAAACCCTACATGCGCGTTCAGGAACCACCGGGCGCTGGAAGCACCCCGTCGAACTGATGCTGCCAGAATAGGGGTTGGCCAATATCAGTTAGTTTTTGAGGGCCACACTCCCTCCGCCGACTGTATGCTGGAGAACATTCCTGATGAATACGAAATTGATCCTGGGACGGATATCGACCGGTTGGCTGAACTGGTTGTCGAACAATATCCGGATGCGGTTGTACACGAAACCGAAGAAGCGATTTTTGCCGATGATGGGCCGATAGACTATCTCGCCTGGATTGCACTCGATGGATACGACCGACACGAATTCTTCTATTACGATACTGAACCAGACAGCGAGACCCTGCAGCGGCTTCTCTCGTGGTCTCCTGACGAAGAGCGGATGCGGCTGTTGAAAGCGTATTTTGTGGCGAACTTCGATACCGTCGAATCGATAGCGAACGCCGCCGTGGTCGAGATTCCGGACCCGTATCTGCCCGGCCCGAAGCCCCGGGCAAACATCGCGTTCTACATGCGGAACGGAGAGGACGAGATCAATATCGGGATGAGCACTGCGCCACCACGGTATCACAACGACATCGTCGAGGACATCGATAAGGTCGTTCCCGCGAAGGACCTCGAAACGTTCGCACGCAACACGGTCCATGCGTTCTATGACGAGCTAAAAACGACTGCTGCACAGCATCTCGTGGAGGGAGACGTCGACGGGTTCCTCGAGGACAGTTCGGACTTCCGCCACCAGACAACCAAACCACTCCCGAAAAACATTCATCCCACATATACGGGCCACGACGCGGATTTATGGCAAAAACCCGTCTCTAAAGAATCGGCTATTCAGGGGTCACAAGGCTTCGTTCAAGTATGGGTACCCGTTGATGGGGACGATGTCGGTTTTGTCACAGTGACCAGTGGAGAGTACGATACAGAGCAGGCGCTTGCAGCTGTTCGGAAGAATATCGAAGCGGCACTGGAGTAAATCTGATACTGATGGTGGAGAGCTACAAGTATACCTTGGGGAATCGTCGGTAAAACTCTCGTACAACGCGAATATGCCTCAGAAAACCGATTGTGAACGCTGCGGTGATTCGTTTGGTACTGGTAAGGTACATATGGAGATAATTTACCAACGACAAGTAACCGAAGACCAGCCGGCTGCAATCAAATTGTGTCCGGACTGTTCTGATGCCTTCGAGAATTTCTTGAGTGAGATGTAGATAGCTTCTAAAGCCTAATTTATCGAATTTCGTGAAATCTCATCTTATCGATCGTTCCAGATATTTTGGGCAGAATGGCTAGACAGCAGACCGGTCCCCGTGAGGGGAGCACCGATCTGGTCCTATGCAGGATAGCGAGGGTACCACGAACCTGGCGGGGTATGCGTGGCACCGACCCTCGGCCGAAATGGCGTCATCGGGCAGTGGACAGTGTTCACCAGCTCCGTAATCCAGTTGTTTGTGTTCCTGAATCCGGACCGGGTTGAATTAGTTCTTATGACTCCTCTCTGATATCTCCGAGTTTATCCAGGAGTTCGTCTGTCGATGCGTCTGTTTCGAATGAGACCTCGCCTTCGTGATCGTTCTCGTGGACTGCAACACCATCGTCCTCGTCAGTGTCCACGTTCTGGTCCTTCTGCTCAGACTCGTCGTAGCTCCCAAAACCCATACTAGTACAAGGACGTTCGTTGTACAAAAAGTGACCGATTAGTCAGAATAATTCAATTTGAGGTTCATTTCTTTGCTGTTACTGACTGCGGTATCGCGAGATATATACGTGTACTATACCCGATGAGACACGTAGCGGGATAGGATAGCTTGGAGATTCCGCTGGGCTCATGACCCGGAGATCGGTGGTTCAAATCCACCTCCCGCTATCTCAGAACAGGTTTTTTCCAGTAACAGAACCTGGACTACCGGAGAAATCGGACGTCAGTCACTGGCTCTGGGTGAACGATGAGATAGCCAGCAGCGGTAGGCTCCATACCCGTTACAGAGGAGGCATCTGGGTGCGTTGAATACGGGCTCTCCTGTGCGCCACTGTGTGGCTCATATGGGCTCTCGTACGCTGAGCCGTCGAACTCTGCAGCTCGGTCGAAATCTTCCGGCGGGAGATAGATTTTTTCGCCGGATTCCGACTGGACGATGACTGCTGTATCGCGGTCGCCCGTGACCTGGATTTCGGTTCGCCCGTTCCCGATTTCCATCTTGAAACTGACCGACTTCTCTGCATCGGTATCTGGAAACTCATCCATATGTAGAGACACACGCTGACTAGATTTAATAACTGGCGCTATCTCAGCAGTTCGAAATGAGAACATTCAATCAGCACGGCAGAGATATTGAATTGTCGCGCGGCAATGACGAATAGTTACCCCACTGAGCCCCTTGTGATGACGCGGGACTCCGAGCCGCCTTCCATGGTTTACGATACTTGAGTCCCATCAGGATTGAAGCCTTTCAGCGATTTTTGTGACAGTCTCGTACTCTTCATTAGAGTACGCAATCACGTTTACATCGGTCAACGATGTCGACTCGTACTGCCAGAGTTCCTCACAGATGAGCTGTGCCCCTGTTTCGAAATCGAACCCGGCAGCACCGGTTCCGAGAATTGGGATGACCAGCGAGCGACACTCTAGCTCTTCAGCCCGGTCCAGTGTATTTCGAGTAGCGGTCCGAATGCTCTCCGGTGTTGCTCGGCCGTCCCCGTAGTGGGGCATCGCAGCCGCGTGGATGACATAGTCGGCAGCTAGATCGTATGCGTCAGTGACTGCGACCCCGCCCAATTCTACTGGTCCTTTCGACATCGCCTCGTCGTTGATCGGGCCGTTCGCTGCCCGCCGCAGTGCGCCGGCAACACCACTACCCATTCTGAGACTTGTTCCGGCCGCGTTGACCAACGCGTCAGCCTCCTGTTGTGCGATATCGCCCTGGATGACTGAGAACTCCATACGCTAACTTCAGCGACATCCATCTAATATTCTGTGTCTGAACAGGTCCGCTAGAATATTGCTATAATTAGCATGAAATAAATAAAAACACCCAAGCGACCAATCTACACCCTTTTTGACTTCCTGCCTGAACGGGATGTATATGCCTGAAACGTGGAATGTGTTGGTTCCAGAACAGATAGATTCGTCCGGACCAGAATCAATTGCTGATTTTGCGAAGTGTACTGGAATGGACGAATACGAGAGTGTCGAGGCTGCGCTCGAAGATATCGGACGGTACGACGCCGTCGTCGTCAGAGTCGCTGAACTCGATGCGGATGTGCTTGCGCAAGCGGATAGATTGCAGATTATCGCGAAACACGGAGCCGGCCTCGACAACGTCGACATCGACGCGGCCTCGGAGCGCGGAATCGTCGTCTGTAACACACCCGGCGCGAACTCGCGGTCCGTCGCAGAACACGCTCTCTCACTCTTGTTTGCCCTCCGGAGAAATCATCGGGGTGCCGATCAGCACGTCCGCGACGGTGGCTGGGAGCGGTCGGCTTATACTGGCCGGGAACTGATGGGAGATACGATCGGCCTGTTCGGATTCGGTGCAATCGCCCGCGAGGTCTCAGACCTGGCCCACGGCCTCGGTCAGAAAGTCATCGTGTACGACCCATACGTCTCCGACGACGACGTTCCAACCCGAGTGGACCGAGTCTCGAACCTCCAGGACCTGTTCGCTCGCTCGGATGCGGTGAGTGTCCATGCACCGCTCACTTCGGAGACAGAGCACGCAATCTCGACAGAGGAACTGGCAGCGCTCGGTGGGCGTGGTGTCCTCATCAACACGGCTCGGGGGGCAATTGTCGATGAAGAAGCGCTTGTCGAGGCACTGCGGACTGATAAACTGGGTGCCGCTGGACTCGATACGTTCGAAGATGAACCTCCGGGAGATGACCATCCGCTGTATGCCAGGGATGACGTCCTCCTGACCCCCCATGTCGGTGGCGTGACTGAGGAAGCGTTAGCTCGGATGAGTCAGCGAGCAGCTACGAATATTCGGACGGTCTATGAGGGTGGTACGCCTTCTTCGACGGTGAATCGGGATGCTGTTGCTATGGAGACGGAGTAGTTCTGAATTCGCTGGGAGCGGAAGTCCACCACACGAATCGAAGCTTCTGATCGAGTAGCGGTTATATCATGGGGGCACATGGGTCAGTGTGCTGCTACGCCAATAACAACGCTCCCAAAACTGGCCGTCGAGAGTTACCCCTATTTTATAAGCCGGCTGCCGACACGTCCATCCATGAGCACGGGTATCGAATCAATCACTACGGAAAACGTTGTTGCAACCGCAGATATCGGAGCCGAACTCGATTTAGACACACTCTCTGGAGATCTGAACACGTCAGAATACGATCCCGACCATTTCCCCGGACTCGTCTATCGAATGGAGGACCCCAAGGCCGTCGCGCTTATTTTCCGGTCCGGAAAAGTAGTCTGTACTGGTGCGACGAGTGCCCCGAACGTCCGGACAGCGATGACCCGGGTCTTCGAAATGCTACAGGAGTTGGGTGTTGAGACTATTTCACCTGACATCGCTATCGTGAATATGGTTTTCAGCGCGAATTTGGGACCGACGCTCAATCTAAATGCAATCGCTATCGGGCTTGGACTCGAGAATATCGAGTACGAACCTGAACAGTTCCCCGGACTCGTCTATCGTCTCGAAGAGCCCGACGTCGTCACACTGCTCTTTGGCAGTGGGAAGCTCGTTATCACGGGCGGGAAGACAGAGAGCGATGCTGAACGCGCGCTGGAGACAATTACCGCTCGCCTCTCCGAACTCGGTCTCCTCGAGTGAGCGGGCTCGGTGAGCTGAACTGCGCTGTATCGCGAGATTTATCCGTGGCATCCCAGTAGAGGGGGATATCACGGTGCATTCCGTGGCAATTCAACGACGGCCACAGCGGTGGGGCACCTCCCGTACCCATCCCGAACACGGACGATAAGCCCACCAGCGTTTCGGTGAGTACTGGAGTGCGCGAGCCTCTGGGAACGTCGATTCGCCGTCTCTACTCATTATGATAGATAGGCGTGGCTCTAACCATCCCCGAGAGTCTGACCCGGAAGTTGCCTCTTCGGTGTTCTGTGACGCTTCTTTCCCGATGATATACTTTTTTGCAGGGCGATAGAATCTCTACGTGTTCTTCGTATCGGGTACGATACGCCGGACGGTGACAACCCATGACAGACCTACGCTTACGAAGTCCAGCGTTCGAAGATGGGGACCAGATTCCGGACCAATTCGGATACACCGCCGAAAACAGTAATCCGCCGCTCGAAATCACGGGTGTTCCAGATGACACTGCTTCACTCGTGTTGCTTGTCGATAACCCAGATTCGAATTCACCGAGCAAAGATGTCTGGAACCACTGGCTCGTATGGGATATCCTGCCGTCTCTGGAAGCAATCCCCGAGGCGTGGAACCCAGAGCAAGCGGTCCAGGGGCAAAACGACTATGCAGAACACGGGTACGGTGGCCCGAACCCAACTGAGCGGGAACAGACCTACCGTTTCCGTCTCTACGCCCTAAACACGACACTTGGGCTCCCATCTACGACGACGAAATCGGAGCTCGTGGATGCAGTACTGGGGAATATCCTCGATAAGACACAGCTAGAGGGACGAGCTGCTCCATAGCCTTGAAATCCGCGCTCCAATTCTGAACTATACCTTAGATATATGATGTTTGGCGACATAATGAGAACTGATGCCAGAAGAAGAACTATTCAAAACCGAGAAACAGGTCTCGAGGACAGAAATCGCCGAGGCGTTACGCGAAGCGGCCGGTCAAATCGATTCGGGGGATGTCACGTTAGTGAGCGACGTGGAAGAACAGCACGTGACTGTTCCGGAGATGCCTCGGTTCGAGATTGAACTCGAACGGCTCACCGATTCAGAAACCGGCGAACAGCGGTACGAACTGGAATACGAAGTTAGGTGGACAGAGTAGTCTTTTTAAAAAGGCATGATCTCTCAGATCGACTGTGGATGAGGATATTTCACGCCATAGGTGATTGTCGACGGCAGCGATACTATTCGTAGACGTCGTCCGGATCAAAAACTTCCTCGCCCACCGTCTCACCGTCGAGTGTCCGATAGAAGCACGAGCGATAGCCGGTGTGGCAGGCGCCACCTTCCTGTTCAATTCGGTAGAGGAGCGCATCTCCGTCACAATCGACACGAATCTCTTCGACTCGTTGAACGTGTCCACTCGACCCACCTTTTTTCCAGAGTTCGTCCCGACTCCGCGAGTAGTAATGTGCTAGACCCGTGTTCTGTGTCTTTGCGAGGGCATCCGCTGAGACATAGACAAGCATCAACACGTCGCCAGTTTCTACATCCTGTGCAACAGCTGGAATAAGACCGTTCTCACCGAATTCGAGTTCGACATCGAGTTGCTCACTGGGCATGCTATCTCGGTTGGTAGCGATAGTGAAACCGTTGTTGCTCCGTTTTCACGTAGAATTGGTCCTTTCTGTAACAAAGACGTTTGCGACAACTCTCACAGAAATATCAACGTGATTTGAAAACCACCTAAAAACCGCCCCCATCATAAACAGTTCACGGTTATTGGTAGCTCTATGAATATCGGTGTCGCACAAGCGTTATTCAATTTCCGGTCGGACGTTGATACAGTATGTCGATACTCCAAAAGATAGCGGGCCTCTTTTCGAATCGGACGGAATCGGCAGAGGGAAAGTATACATATCGATGTGAGGTGTGCGAGGACCAATTCAAATCGACAGAACCTCCACGGCTGGTTCAGTGCCCCGATTGTCTGTCAACACGGATCACGAGGCTTGAAGACTGATAGTCGAATAGAATATATATCGGATAATTAACTATCCCTAGTTTGTTTACCTTCTAAGAAAAATGCTTTGAGAGCATGGGACAGGAAATAATACAATGCCCAGCGTGTGGATGGACTGGGAGTGAATCAAAACTAGAGAAGGACGGTACTGACAGTCAGTGTCCTGCCTGCCAGAACACGATGAAACGACGCTGAGTTGCCTACGGCCGTTTCAACGCGCCTTCTGCGTCGAACAGACTGTGACTGTCTTTGGGCTCACCGGGATACTGCCGCGCCGCCTCGGGGTCGAACTCCACGCCGAGTCCGGGCGAATCCGGCACCTCCATTGTCCCGTCAGAGACCTCGAACTCGTAGTCGAGGATTTCCGCTTCCCACGGGACGTCGCGACTCATGTGCTCTAGAACTTCGAGGTTCTCGATGCCGGCACAGAGATGGAGCGCCGCAGCGGTGCTCACGCCGGCGTTGGGATTGTGCGGTGCGAAGGTCATGTACCGTGACTCCGCGATCGCAGCGGCGTGCTGTAGCTCCTGGAGGCTCCCGTAGTTCGTCACGTCTGGCTGGATGATATCGCAGGCCTGCTTGCGAACGAGTTCTTCCATCGTCTCGTTGTTGTAGATCCGCTCGCCCGTCGCGACGGGCATATTCACGTGTTGCGTGACATCCGCCATCACCTCACGGTCTTCCAGCTCGACAGGCTCTTCGAGGAACATGATGTCGTATTCCTCGAGCGCGTTGGCGACATCGATGGCGCCACGCCGGGTGAAGCGCCCGTGACAGTCCAGCGCGATGCCAACATCCCAGCCGACGGCATCGCGGACAGCCTGGAGGAGTTCGGCCACTTCGTCGACCTGGTCGGTACTCAGCGAGTGCTCGTAATGCGCAAACGGGTCACACTTCAGTGCGGGATACTCCTGTTCCTCGACCGCTTTCTCGGCGTGATGGGCGTAATTCTCCGGGGTTCGCTCACCGATGTGCCACCCATTAGCATAGACGGGAATCTCGTCGTGGACTTTGCCGCCCAAGAGCTTCCAGACGGGTTCCTCGTAGTGTTTCCCGGCGATGTCCCACAGCGCGATGTCGAACGCGGACGCGATCGCGTTGATGAGTTTCCCGTTGCGCCATGCGAAGGGATACCGAGTGAGCCGTCGGTTGATTTTCTTCCGGTTGAGCGGGTCCTCGCCGAGAAGGTAGTGTTTGTGTGCTTCCGCCGTCGCTTCGAGGGCACCCGTCAATCCTTCGCCGCTGAGAGCCTCACCGACACCGGTGATTCCTTCGTCGGTCTGTACTCTGACGAAGAACCAATTTCTCCAGTCGGCGTCGACCACGAAGGTCTCGACGTCAGTAATTTCCATGAATTCCTGTATATCTCGATTAGATTGTGGTAAACCACTATCGGAAACTCTTGGTTTGTTGGAACAGATCTGCTGCTTTTGAGAGAACGATTTGTGGCGGTTGCGAGCCGCGATAGTATACCGGGTATTTGGGGTCGACACCCCGTGTACGAAATGAAATCGAAGACGCACTCGTTCACGGCGGGGCGGAGGTGAGCTGAGTTCCCCTAGAGGCGGCTCAAGGGAATTTAGGCTGCGACAGATTCGGAGCGCCGAGGTTACGGTTTAATTGACTCTGATAAGTCCAGTCATGTTTTACTTCAATCTAGCACCCATAGCGACACCGTCTCGTATTGCGGCTTGCGTTCGGGGAACGAACAGATTGAACGAGGCGACAATAGCGCTCAACGAGATGGGACTCTAGATGGAACGCTATACCTTACTAACTCCTGAGTCACACGGCGAAACTCATCTCTCTGGAACCAGCGGGTCAAGTATCTCGATGGATTCGTCAGTCTGGCGTATCTCGACGGTTTCGCCAACGGCCAGTTCGTATGTCTCTTCAGCGTTATCTCGCGTGAGGGCCGCGCTGGAGGCGTGCTCGGATTCCAGTATTTCGACTTCGACGACGGCGTCCGATGAGAGCACCAGGTAGTCCGGCGTCTCGACTGGCGTATGGATATTGTTGAATGCGACGCCAAGCCCCTCAGAAAACGTTCCATTGGTGATCGACTGATAGTAGGCTGTCGATCCAAATGGCGTCGCTACGAGCACTCCATCACCGACGATTCGGTCAAATTTGTAGTGGTCTCCTCGGTCTTGAATCCGCATCGTGAGCACTGATGCGAGAGTCGGCGACGAATGGTGGAGGCTCACTTCATTTACTGCGGTGAATTCTCCGCGAAGCTGTGTCCCGTCATGGCAGGCGGCAATCTTGCTGTGTTCTCTGATTGTGTACGTATCTTCGTTGGTTCCTGATTCGAGCCTATCGAGCGTCTCTACCAGCTGGTCACTATCGAGCTGTGTCTTGAACCCTTTCGAGCTGCCCGTTCGCACCGGTAGGATCGTCGGATCGGAACAGGCTCTTGCAGCGTGGAGAATTGTCCCGTCACCGCCAAGCGTGATGACGATTGCGTCGGATTCGTACTCATCGACGATATCGAATCCCTGTTCCTCGAGTGTGGTCTCCCACTCTTTCTGTTGGGTTTCGTCATTCGAGATCACGTAATAGCGCACGGATAGTCCTCTTGTTCTTACGCAACCGAGGTTTTGTAGGTGTCCGTTCGGTCGCTGTTGTGTCGAGAGAGTTTTTATTGTCTCCTCGGTTATCGAGAGATGATGCCCGAAATCGCAGTCGATGAAGAAACAGTTGAGCGACTTGATACACTTCGAATTGAGGACGAAAGCTACGACGAAATCATCAACGAACTTATTAACATCTACAGAACTGAGGAACTGACGCTCTTCAAAACTGAATAATCCAATCGAAGGCCCAGGTGGTGGCTGTTTTGACACGCTTTTCGCGAAGCCACGGTGTACCTGACTGAAGGTCAGAAGATCTAGAATGTGCTTTCCGTCTCACCGTTCCCACTTTTTTCGCTGCGCGTGAGAATATCTCTGTATGAACCTCACGCTACTCGGAACTGGGAGTGCAGTGCCGACTGGCGATCGGTATCAGACCGGACTCGTCGTTGAGGCAGACTCACGTTCGACTCCGTTATTAATCGATTGCGGTGCTGGTACGCTTCATCGACTCGCCCAAGCTGGCTTCGATATCACTTGCTTCGACACTATTCTACTGACTCACCATCACTTAGATCACGTTGCGGATCTTCCCTCCTTGCTCAAAGCCCGATGGCTACAGGATGCGTCGACCTGCACCATTGTTGGTCCGCCCGACACGCGGGAGTACCTGTCAGGGTTTCTCAATATTGATCAACTCCTGGAGCGTCTGGACGTGACCGTTCGAGAAAATGATTTGTCGCAGTTCACGCTGTGCGGGTTCGACATTGAGACCTGCGAGACGATCCATTCTGCAGCGGGATTCGCGTATCGGATTGATGGGGAGTTTACTTTCAGCGGCGATACAGAAGCGTCGGAGTCAGTCGCCCGCTTCGCCGATGGTTCGAGTGTCCTCGTCCACGATTGCGCGTACTACGATGAGGAGGACACGAATCACGCGACCCCGCACGAGCTTGGTCAGACGCTTGCTGACGTGGATATTGATGAGCTCTATCTGACCCACTTCTATCCGGATGCGGCTGCCAACGCTGATGCGATGCGGCGGATTGTGAGTGAATACGTGACTGCAACTGTTCATATCCCTGCGGACCTGGAGACGATCCAGATTCAATCATCAGAGTAACCTGCGTAATCTCTTCCGTGAGCGCGGGGTAGGTTTAGATATGAGCGACGATGTCCCGGATCAAGAGACTGCGATAGAACTCGCGAAAGAATATGCTGATAGTGAGTGTGTCGGTCGGTTCGGTGACGTTACTGATGTCGAAGAACGAGACACGGAGTGGCGAATCGAATTTGAGACCCACACGCTCTCCGATACGCATACACATCGCGTCAGGATCACCAAATCCGTCGGGAACGTGATCACACACAACCGAGCAAGCCGCTTCGAATGAGTTCGGTATCCCGAGTCTATGCCGTTTCTTCATCGATCCTCGGGAATCCCGTTCTATCGACATCGACGCGTGCATGTTCGATAGCGGTATCGAGATCGAAGTCCCGAACGACTTCTCCATCGCGGATGAGGGGTTCGAGCAGTGCGTCGCCGTTGGGGGATTCGTCCTGAGATGCCAGCGTGATGTGGTGGCCCCCGTCGTCCGTTCGATACACCTGCTTTTTACCGGATAGCTTTCCCCGCTTCGCGGTCAGTTCTCCCTCGACTTCGACGATGTCCAGCGCGAAGTCAACCGGGTCGGCATTACTGATGTAGCCGCCGACACCAAACCCGTCTACGACGTCCCGCAATTCGCGCATCTTCTCGGGCGTAATGCCACCGCTGGCGAAGACGTCGACATCCTCGTAACCGTTCGCGTCCAGCTCCCACTGGACCTCTCGAACGATATGGCGGAAGTCACCGCGTCGTGAACTCGTCGTATCGAGCCGGACGCTGTCGAGTGCGTCGCCGAGCGCTTCCGCCGCGCGACGGACTTCGTCGACCTCGTCGGAGTACGTATCGCAGAGTGTGGCACGCGGGACGTCCTTATCGACTGCCGCATCGAAAGCTTGCCAAGCCTCCTCTTGATTCCCTCTCCCGAAACAGATCATCAGTGCGTGAGGCATCGTTCCACTAGCTTCTCGTTCGATGACGTCGCCGGCAGCGACGTGAGAAAAGCCGTCGAGATCGGCTAGGAGTGCCGACCGTTCGACAACGGCGGCGATCGACGGGTGGACGTGTCGGGTTCCGAAACTCAGGACAAGCGAATCGGGAGCCGCGCGGCGAGCACGCAGCGCGTTCGTCGCAATCCCCGAGGCGTGTGAGAGAAAGCCCAGTAGCGCTGTTTCGTACCGGGCGAAATCGAGGTAGTTCCCCTCGATCTGGACCACGGGACCGCCATCGAAGAGCGTACCCTCCGGGAGTGCATCCACGTCGATGGGCAATCCCTCGAGGAGGTGGGCCGCGTCTTTTATGCCGGCGAGGAGTTCGAACTGGCCGGTCGGGAACTGGTCGGCCGTGATTTCGGCGACAACCTGTGGATTCCGGTCTGCATATTCGAGTGTCTCGACTGTCCGGTCGAAGTAGGCGTCGGTCGCATCTCCTGACTTGATCGTCTCTGGTGGAATGATATCGAACTGGCTCATAGCAGTCACCTATCTAGAGCCTCCGCGTGTCACGGTGATTTCACCGGGAGCCGATGAGGCCCGGCCGTATGATACCTCACACCTATCTGAACAAAAACCTTGTACAACTCCCGACGTTGTAGCCGATATTCTTCACAATCCGATTCGACACAATATCTATCTTTGACGAGTCGAATCGTTCGCATATGGCGTACAATCCAGAGAGCACTGCGATAATCGTCGTGGACATGCAGAACGGATTCTGTCACCCCGACGGCAGTCTGTATGCGCCGGCGAGTGAGGAGGCGATCGAGCCCGTGAACGAGGTTATCCAGGCGGGTCGCGACGCCGGTGCATCGATCGTCTTCACGCGTGATGTTCATCCGCCCGAACAGTTCGATGATGCCCACTACTACGACGAGTTCGAACGCTGGGGCGAGCATGTCGTTGAAGGGACGTGGGATGCGGAACTCGTCGACGACCTTGCTGTGCGAGACGAGGACCACGTCGTCGTCAAGCACACTTACGATGCGTTCTATCGGACTGATCTCGAGGGCCATCTCGATACACACGGGATTGATGATTTACTCATCTGCGGGACGCTCGCGAACGTCTGTGTCCTCCACACGGCCGGGAGCGCAGGGCTCCGCGATTACCGACCGGTCGTCGTGCAGGATGCGCTCGGCTTCATCGAAGAGGACCACCGCGAGTACGCCGTCGAGCACGCTGACTGGCTGTTCGGTGAAACTATCGACCGCACCGATATCGAATTTCGGTAGCAAATCTCTGATATCATCCGTCTCTCAGTCGACCGCCTCGGGATGTTGCTGGTCGTTCAGGATCCGTCGTATGATGTCTCGCTCTCGGTCTGAGTAGGCGATAACACGAACGTCTTCGAGTGTCGTCGGTTGGTACGTCCGGATCTCGTCGCAGATGAGTGATGCGCCTTCGCGCGTGTGGAATCCGCCGGATCCACAGCCAAGTAGTGGCAGTACCAGCGATTCGCAGTCGAGATCATCGGCCGTTTCGAGGGAATTTCGAGTGGCCTCGCGGATACTCTCGGCAGTTGCGATTGGATGCGGGCCTGAATGGGACATCGCAGCTGCGTGGATTACATAGTCGGCATCGAGATCGTACGCATCCGTGACGACGGCTGCTCCCAGTTCGACTGGTCCACGAGCGACTGCGGCGCGTTCGAGTGGCCCGTTTGCTCCATCGAGTAACGCGCCGGCAACGCCACTTCCCATCTTGAGCGAGGTCCCCGCAGCGTTCACCAGTGCGTCCGCCTCTTGTTGAGCAATGTCGCCCTGGAGGACGCGAAAGTCCATCTGAATCTGAGAATATAGATCGGAGAGCTATAGTAGCCATTGACATTCAATGCACATCCGGTCGCACGACGTCGGTGCGATCGATGTGTAAATCGTTTCAATTGTTACTATAGCGACTGCGGTCCGACTCTCTGTTACGGAGAGTCCGTCTCGAAGACATCTAATTGCTGTTGATCACGGATAGTCACGCTCTCTGGAGTGCGTTCGCTCATTCGCTTGATCAGCTCTGAGAGAGACATACCCTACCTTGGTTCTCCAGATAAATAAATTTGTTTACAAATAATGTGGTTAATATGCACTTCACGCAAGGCAGATCACGTATCACAGATTACTTTCAAGTGGGTATCCTAACCAGAATTGAACTGTTCGATATGCCGGCCTGTGACACGGAGGACGTTTCCGATCTGGCGCCGAGTGCCAAGCTCGTCTACAAGGTTCTCGAGTACAACGGCAAACTGACCCAGAAACAGATCGCCCAGAAATCCCGATTGTCTCCACGGACGGTACGGTATGCACTAAACGAACTCGAATCCGCCGGCGTCGTCGAGGACGATATTTATTTTGCTGATGCTCGACAGCGCCTCTATCAGCTCACCGAGTCGGATATTGCTGGACCGGAGTAGATCCCTTCGGATATTCTGTCTTGGATATGTCTTGGAGGGAAGCGGATATCGAAACATCTCTTGTAGCGCGGTGACCCATGTTCAGTATGAGACTCGTATCCGGGGTGGTGCTTTCGTGACCGAAGACGTACTCGACGAACTGTTTGCGATCATCGAGGACCGAAAAGAGACTCTTCCTGACGGTTCCTATACGACGTCGCTGTTCACCCACGAAAAGGGAGACAACGCCGTCCTCGAGAAGTTAGGTGAAGAAACGACTGAACTCGTCTTGGCCGCAAAAGACGAAAATACCGACGAGATTGCTGCCGAGAGCGCTGATCTCGTCTATCATCTGCTAGTACTCCTGTCGATGTGCGATCTCACACTGGACGATCTTCGAGCCGAACTCAGTCGATCACATCGAAAGCCCACAAACCCTTCCAGTAGAGCTTGAATCTGTGTTTTCGATGCGTGGCTAGTTCTCGAAGTGAGACGAACGGTAAGTTTCGGCGGTGAGGAGTCGCTG
>NZ_JAYMGY010000028.1:0-19295 GCF_037078445.1 Haloarcula sp. CGMCC 1.2071 | reverse complement strand
CGACCCAAACACATCTAGCGGAATCATTCGTGTCGGGCACCGCTGACGCGGTGCCCTTGTCCTCTTCGACTCCACAGCCACCGCTCTGCAGTATCAACAATCTCCTACGCAAGAGCGATACAAATATAATTCGACCATGAAGAGGCCCTCCCGTCGGCGGTTCCTCCAAGGGAGTGTCATCGCGATGGCTAGCCTGGCAGGCTATTCAGCCCTCTCAGCAAACCCTTCACCGGACTGTTCCGACGACGAGCTGTTCACGAATCTGACGCCGATCTTGACCAGACAGCGTCGTGGCCATCGTATCAGTACGACTCAGCGAAACCGGGTACAATCCGGAGGCGAGCGGTCCGAAAGACGGTGTCGAGGTGGCCTGGCGACATCCCGCGTGTACAGAGGCCAGCTCCGGTGCCGTCGTCCACAACGGACAGGTCTCTGCCGGTGGTCTCGTGCTGAACGGTCGGACAGGCCGCACGGTCGGTGGTGAGTGGGACGGCCACGCCAGTACACCGACGTTCGACAACGGACGAGTCTACGTTGGTGCGCACGATTTACTCGCACTTGACGCGGCGACTGGCGAACGTGAGTGGACCTTCGAGACCGAGAGTGATAGCGGTGGGATGGCGACTCCAGCCGTCGAAGACGGGACAGTATACACGCGAGGTCAGTTCGACGATCCGACCATTTACGCCGTCGATGCATCGAGCGGAGAGGAGAACTGGCGGTTTGAACTCGATGGGGAGGGTCGTTTTCAGCTGGCGGTTGCCGGCGAGACGGTCTACAGCATCGATGAAACATCGACAGTCTACGCTCTGAACGCGACCAACGGGGAGAAACAGTGGCATCAATCCCCATCGACCGATATCGAGCGTTCGGTTCCAGTCATCGGAGACGGAATGTTGTATCTCGGTGCGGGTGAGGGAGATCTCCTTGCTCTTGATGCCGACGATGGGTCAACTGTGTGGCGACGTAGCCTTGGGTCCGGTTCCGTTGGTCCTGTCGCCGTCGGTGATAGAATCTTGTTCCTTCCAGGCCCGGAAACAGATTTGATAGCGCTGGCTGCGCCTGACGGGCACGAAGAGTGGCGGCGTTCCGTCAGTGCGACGCTTTCGGGCGCACCTGTCGTTGCTGATGATTTCGTGTACGTCATTGCAGGCCACACGCTGTACGCCTTTGATGCGAGTAACGGCGACGAAGGCTGGCAGTTCGAAACACGAGAAGTAATGTTCGTTGACTACGACCGAGGAGGGGTTAACAGTGGTCTCACTGTCGTTGACGACCTTGTGTATGTCGCCACAGCCCCCGGTGATCTCTATGCGCTTCAGGCACAGTGAGTTTCATCGACAAACTAACGATCCCATCTGAAAGCGCTTCTATCTCACTTTTCCAGCTGATCAGAATTGACTGTTCTGTTTTTCGCCTGGAGACCTTGGCGGAGCTATTGAGCGATGATGTTATGTGACTATTCCGCGTAAAAAACACTCAATAGTACCCAATATCAGGGCCACTGCTAGTGGCATAAACCACCATCCGAAAAAGAGTGGTGCTGGACTATCGACAATTGCAGTAGAATCTCTCCAGAGCACAAGTACAGTCATTGACACTGTGGCTAGCAGAGGAAGTACTAGGGAATATTTTAAAAACAGATATATTGGAACTGCCAGTAACAGGAGACTTCCAACTGCCATCCATGGAGTCCAAAGTCCGAATTCGTTTAATGTATTATTTCTTTTAATCCTCCTCATAATGAGTATCATCGCCATTGAACCACCAACCAAAGCCAGTACAAACTGAGTTCTGGTTGAGAGACCGTGGTCAATCATGAATAGCATCTGTTTTATCATAACCTGTGTTATGTGGGCGTGTTTCGTTGATTTTTAATAGACAATTCCACCAAACCATCATGACTATCCTATTTTGTATCTAGGATATTGATTATACTCCAGTCTGTTTCGTATCCTCAGCTATTCCAGTCCAAGAGGGGGCTCACCTCCGCTGAATTGAATCACCAGAACTCATTATTTCTCAAAATGTCTATGAAGTAGCGTAGGATTCAAAGCTAATCGAATCTTCTCGGAAATTCTGGTAAGTGCTCTTCCCCCACGTAATAGATTCGGTATTCTCCGAAATGACCAATCCTCGAATTGTACCGATCTCGTCATGGATGACGATAACCACTTTCTTACTCGGTTCTAAAACGGTGATAAGACCAATCGGAGGAGTCTCTTGACTGACTCGTATCGAGAAATTATCACTGTTCTGGAGTGTATCTAATTTCCCATTAAAATTAGATTGGAGATACTCAATGGCGCTAAGGGGCAAAATGAATTCAGCCGTCAATTCGTCGGCAGTCGTCTTCTCCAGATGTAGGTCAATTTGGTTAGGAAAGATTGTTGGCGCGACCCCATAGAGATGTGAGGCTTCAGAGATGGACGACTGCAACTTCTCATATATCTCCTCCACCATGTGATTATTTGTTGACAGAATTTTCGCTCCTTGGAAGAGAGACGGGTGAAGAACTGTGTTGATCGACTGTGTTGTATCGAATACCTCTCTATTCTGGAGTAAGGATTTTATCGTCTCTGAAAACCGTCGATATTCGTCGAAAATCAGCACTCCAAATGGTGTTAGTTGATACTTATTATCTCGTTTCTCTATTAAACCGTACTCCTCCATTGAGTTGAGCCCACGATAAATTGTAGACTGTGACTTGTCTAACGCTCGGTTAAGCTCCTTCTGGCTAGCAGATGAGTTTGATAGGAACTCAAAGAAATCAACCCGTTGGTGGACCTCAGGAATGAACTCCTCAATAGAGGGGGATGGAGGGGCCATATTGGGAAGTGATATCCGACTGCATTAGTTTTATCTTAAAACATATGATAGAACTATTTATATTAAAACTTATCTGAGCTGATTACACTCTCAAAAATCACCGTCCATTTGTCAAGTTCATTGGTTAGTTCCCCGTGTGTTGAGGTTCCAACTCCATGACCTGCATTTTCTGTAGTCCTGAGGAGAACTGGGCTATCACCTTGGACCTTTGACTGCATCCTTGCAGCCATTTTCCAAGCGTGACATGGAAGGACACGCGTGTCACCAATTGCAGTACGAAATAGAATTGTAGGATGTTCAGCTTCGTTAATATTATGATACGGCGAATATGATTTCAGATTCCGATACGCGTCTTTATCATTCGGATTACCATATTCTGAGACCCATGTTTCTCCGAGCCCAATCTGGTTAAATCGGATCATGTCCAACAGGGGAACTTCACAGATAGCGGCACTGAATAGATCCGGCCGCTGCATTACAGTCGCGCCAACAGTAAGCCCGCCATTGCTCTCCCCAGTTATTGCCAGCTTCTCAGAGTTTGTATAGTTATTCTCGATAAGATATTCAGCAAAATTGATTGTGTCGTCGAAAGTACGCTGTTTTTGTTCCTGCATTCCTTGCCGGTGCCATGACTCTCCGAATACACCACCGCCGCGAATATTGGGTTGTAGATAGATGCCACCGTCACGAAGAAAGGGAAATATAAACCGATCAAAGCTCGGTGTCATAGTCACACCGAATCCACCATAAACATTAATCAGGGCAGGGTTAGGAGTCTTGAGTTCTATATCCTCTTTATATACGATAAAGAATGGGATCTCAGTACCGTCATCGGCTGAAAACCAACACTGTTCCACCTCAAACTCTGATTGATAATCCAGCGCCGGCTCGTTTATAACTGTTTTAGAGAGATAGTTGTCGGAGTTAGACTCGGTAGCGGTTTGATTAACCTGAATTTCTATTGTGGATGGTGAGGTCACAAAAGATGTGAGGTTGAAGACGAATGTGTTCGGACTCGCTGCTAAACTATTTGCCATTAGAGTGCAATGATCTGGTAATTCCACTGGCTGAGCAAAACGCCCTGAGCGGTTGTAAACGGTAAGCCGCGAATTAGCGTTCTTTTGATAGTGTCCGACAACGTGATCGTCCAGCACCGAGACATCGCGGAGAATCCGATCACTTTGGAGTATATGTTTACTGCTGGCCTGGAGAGAGGCTTTATCAGGATATGTTTCGGAAGCGGAGAGAGAAAGAAGCTCATAGGTAGACGACTGGACATCTGTAAGTACATAGAATTCGCCCAGATCCGTGTACTCCACCGGTCTAAAGTGGCTTTCACTCTCAACGTAGATCGGATCGAACCCGGATTGGGAAAGATGATATAACTCAGTCCGATTCGTGCCGTCATGTAGTGCAACGATCGAGTTATCAGTTCCTTTTTGCGGGACGATTTGTGGCCATAACCGTTGCGCTATACCATCTACGACGGTGGTAGATTCGTCAGTACTTAGATCGTAGTAATCAATACTCTTTTTCATGAGACCCTCTTCACAGGATTCAGTTTGAAGATAGTAGAATCCGTTTTCTCCCCACGCAAACCCACCAGCGTTTGTCCGGCCACAGTCTGGTTCTACTAGTATAGTCCGCTGTCCGCTATGAACGACGTGAATATCATACTGCTCGCGGCCACCTTGTGATACGCCAAACGCGACGTATTCACCTTGTGGAGAAGGAACAAACCAATCAATCGCACTCAGATCACTATTCAAGTCTTCTGTGGGATCGCAGATCGTAGTCGGTGAGTCAGTGAGGGCCTGTCGAAACGTTAAATTTGAGTGGTCTTTACCCTCCCCACGTCGTAGTTGGTAGTATCCGTTTTTTGTCGGAGTTATCGTCCCTGGATCCGGAATGTTAGTGGAGAACTCGGGCTGCTCCTTGAGAAACTCGCGAGTATCGGTCGAAAGAACACTATCAGTATAGGAATTTTGTTTCTTCACCCAGTGGTGGACTTCTTCGTCCTCGTTTTCGAGCCATTGGTATGGATCAGAGACGACTTCACCATGAAAAACATCGCTCGTGTTAGACCGTTTTGTCTCGGGCGGATTGTCCATAGGTAAATAACGACAGTTTATTTAATTATCCCTGACAGTTATCTCTTCTAGGTGGTCTTCTGACCGAACTTCTTGTAACAGCTCCTCATTTTGGAGGTCACGTTCATTGATCGGGGGCAGGTGCAGGATGTAATAGCCTTTATCCAGTATTGGGGCCATCTCTTCAAGGTTTGATATTTCGAACTCATGTCGTTGTGATTCGGCAATTGGATAAGTGGCTGTTTGGAGTAAATACCCGGTATGATCTTCCGGATAGAAATTCTGGAGATATTCTTTGAAACGGGTGAATCGACTTTCCTTACTTCGCTTTTCGGTATGGCGATCAGTCTCTACCACGCTGACCTGCCAAATCATTGCTGGAACTTCCGGATTGAGTTCCCACTCTCGAAGCAATAAATCGGTAGCTTCGAACATTTGAACACCGTTTGCCGCAGGGTCAAAAGCAATATCTGAGTATACACAATCGATGGCGGAGATTCCTGGCTGAACTTCAACGTTCAATCCTTGTTCCCGCCCTTGTCGAATGACGCTCCGGCTTGGATTGACGAATATCATCGGATGTCCGTAGAGAGCAAATGTGATCGGTCCATCGACCTCTGTAGCACCCTTAAGTACCTCTTCTGACATCCGGTCATATGTAGCGACTCGATCTTCGCCTTCATTGTACTCACGGTTGAGCATAACTACGTCTTCGGTATAGGTCTCTTTGATATGATTCTCCACCATCGGTTGACCGTCAAGTAGATACACCCGCTCAGAAGCTTGGAGTGCGTTTTCAGCTTCACGAGTGAGTTGAGTGTAGCCCACCATTCCAGTCCCAATGATGTATATATCAATCGGGTTATCCTGTGTGCTTGTAGTCATTGGTAAAAAATATGAGGCTACTTTCTCAAGCCTCAGACGATGGGAGGACGATACCTGCGATCTGGATACCGTTCGCCCGCTTCTCGACGATCTGATTCAGCTTGTTCTGATTCCCTGACTTCAGTGCTTCAGTCTCCTCTGTAGTCAGATCGTCATACTCCTGGAGGACGCTTTCCGGATCTGATTTGAAACGATGCGCGAAGGTTAGGTCACTCATCGACCGCTCGATGATGTCGACCACTGTTTGGTGCGACATTGCAGATTGACCTGTAACTGGATTGAAGTTATAACTGCCGGAAAATTTCATCCCAGTTGATAGGGAGTCTTTCACTTGATGGTAGTATTTGTAATCTGTAGAAATTATTTCATCCGCTGGTAACGTTCGGTCGAAGTGAGATGTAAAGAGCCACCGCTCTTGCGTAGAGCAACGGATAGACCTGTAGTTACACTGAGCCAGCGATAAGCTGAGAGTGGGCGTTTATTCAACTGGTATTCGGCAGAATGTTCCAAGAGTTAGTTGAGTTGGGCTGCGTCAAGATCGACACGGAATCACTTGCTACCCGCATCGAGTGCTGACTCAAGGAATTTTGGGAGTCTACGTCCCGTCCATAGCGTGGGCATACTTTCACTCACGTTGACGGGGCCGCCACTGAGATGGGTCCGGACTGACGGCCTCCAAGCCTACAGAGAGATGGAGCGTGACCTTCGAACAATCATACACAAGAGAATGCCCATCGCCCGACGGCGTCCGCATATACAAGCAAAAGTGCCTCTTTTCGCTTGTTTCACCGTGGTTACGGAAATTCCAAAGCCTATCCAAGCAGGGCTTGGAACAGGCTGTTCACACCTTTGGCACCGTTCGGTCACTCACTCTGGCTTGCGAATCCGTTGAGTCAACCATTGAATGTCCCGATATTAGGGCCTTCCGTAGCATTATATAAGAGCCTGTCATTCTAAGTATTCTTAAGACCGTCCACCGAATAGGGAACCGCAAACGATGTGCCCCCGCCCAACTGATCCTCCAGAACATGAGCCTGTAGTTTCGGTCACAGGCCTTACAAAACGCTATACAGGAGAATCGGGACGCGTCACAGCCGTTGATAACATTTCCTTCGATATTCAGCCCGGACAAATCGTCGGACTCCTCGGCCCAAACGGTGCTGGCAAAACAACAACCGTCAAAACGGTTCTCGGGCTCATCACCCCCACACATGGCGATATTTCTATTCACGGCATCCCTGTTCATGAGGCCCGTTCACGCACATACAACTATGTGAGTGCTGTCCTTGAAGGCGCACGCAACGTTTATTGGCGATTGAGCGTTCGTGAAAATCTCGCGTTTTTCGCTGGCCTCCACGGCATCGATCCACAGGCACGTGTCGACAGACACGAGGCGATTATCGACACGCTTGGACTTACTGGAAAGGCGGACGAACCGGCGAAAAACCTCTCGCGTGGTATGAAGCAGAAAGTCGCCCTTGGCTGTGCACTCGTCCGCGAAACGCCCGTTCTCTTCCTTGACGAACCGATGCTTGGGCTCGACGTAGAAACGACCCGTGACCTCCAAACCGAATTACAACGCCTCGCCCAAGAGGAGGACAAAACTATCGTGATTACGAGTCACGATATGGACATCATCGAAGCCGTCTGCGACCGCGTGATCGTTCTCAGTGACGGCGACATCGTCGCTGATGATTCTGTCGACAACTTACTCGACGTCTTCCAATCCCAATCATATCGCGTCCAACTGACCGAAAACCCACCAGCACACCTCCGAGAGAAGCTCGATACCCGCTTCCGGCTACTCGACTGGCGGACCGACACTGACTCCGTGGAGTTCGAGATCGCGCTCGCAGGCAGTGAAGAGTTCTACGAGTGTGTCGACGTACTGCAGACGGCAGAAGCGACTGTCCGGTCGTTCACTGAAATCGAGCCCAACCTAGAAGATGTCTTCGTTGAACTGACGACAGCTGAATCATTGCCACCAGAGGGGGGAGAATCATGAACCGGCACCTCACCTTGTTTCGAGCAATTGCGAGTAAATCAGTGACGCTCTCGCGTCGATATCTCCTGAATACAGTGGTGGGATTCGGAACGCTGTACATGTTTTTCGCACTCATTTTTTTCGGCGGGCAGTTTGTGGCAGAAGATTTGATTTCACGGTCAGTAGGACTGCTCGTTGTCGGGTATTTCCTATTCACAATGGCAGTGTCAGCATATGCCGACCTCACACACGACTTGACTGACGAGGCGCAGTGGGGGACGCTGGAGCAGTTGTCGATGTCTCCGTTCGGCTTCACAGAGGTTGTCGCGGTAAAGACCGTAGTTAACCTCTTGGGTACGTTTGCTACCGGCATCGTCCTTCTAGTACTGATGATGGTGACAACAGGGACATGGCTTTCTGTTGCACCGCTTTCGCTCGTCGTGCTCGGTGTCTTGACGCTGCTTCCCGTGGTCGGCCTCGGGTTCGTCTTCGGTGGGGCGGCGCTCGTCTACAAGCAAATCGAGAAGATGTTCCCGCTGATCCAACTCTCGTTTGCAGCCCTGATTGCTCTCCCAGTCCAAGAGTATGCACTGTTGAAGTTCCTTCCAATGTCGCTAGGGAGTCACTTGTTGCAACGAGTGATGACGGATGGACTCCGCGTGTGGGAACTACCGGTATTCGACCTTGGGGTATTGGTCGGGCAGGCGGTTGCCTACCTAGCGGTTGGATTATTTGTCTTCCGGGTTGGGACAGCTAAAGCACGCAAACGGGGTGTTCTCGGGCACTATTAATCGATGAGAAGCAGTGGCCGATAGTGTAATAGACCCAAACGTTGCACCCGTACTGTGAAATATAATATTTCTTACATAACTTGGCTTGAATTCACAGGCCCAAATACCACTATCATGATATAACAAGCGTACACTTGTAAGATAAGATGATTTAATCCGTTCTATGGTTCTTTCTAGCGGTTTCTCCAGCAGACACTGCCGCTGAAAACGCCCTCCATGATCCGGTAGTTCTCTGGAAGCTTATTCTAACGATCCATAACGACCGCGGGGTGCATTCATGAGATGCTTCCCGACTGTAGAACAACTGAGGACGATCAGAAGCCGATGAACTGACGGCTCTCGATGGTGATACCCAGAAACAACGGATTCACGGTAAGATAGCGGAGTACTCCCGGAAGATGCGTTGACATTTCAGAGTTCCGGGAGACAGTGAGGAAAGTGTCTACAGAGAGTCGTCTTCGAGATGAGTCATCCAAATCTCGACATCTCAGATGGTAGAACAAACGAAACAGCAGGCACTGTCTAGTTGAAGGAGTCTGAGAAGTGAGGAGGCTGTAGCGGAAAGTGTCCATGCAACTCGCAGACCTCCTCAGAGAAACGTTAGATGAGGAAAGCCAAGACGTCGGGAGAATGAGCGCACCCCGACACCCGTCCGGCGATTTGGGGTGCGTCTCCATACTGCGGGACTGTCGATCAGGGAGACGGTCGCTATCTTAGACCTGCTGGGTGTCGATCGCTCTCAAGGGGCGGTCTGGAACTGGGTGCATACACTGTCTGAGGCTCAGAGCGACCGCCGACGGCGGAGCCGTCGCGGGTCGCAGTCGACGAGAAACAAACCGAGGTTAACGGCGAAAAGAAGTGGTTGTACGCCGCTGTCGACACCGAATCAAAACTACTGCCTGAAGTTGACGTGTTCAGCCGCCGCGGGACTGACCCCGCGGCGACGTTCCTGCACCGGCTCACTCAGAAACACGATGTTGCCGAGACAGTGTTTCTCGTTGATGCTGGCGGCTATCTGACTGCCCTCTCACGTCACGATTTGAGCGGTCGGCTCGACTACCGAATCCGGAACCACATCGAAAAGTGGTTCCAGACTGTGACCATGCGAATCGACCGCTTCCATTCCTTCTGGAGGGGCAGTCAATCTAGCGCGAAACAGTGGTTACGACGCTTCAGACACCACTACAACCACGAACGACCGAACCAAGCACTCGACGGACGAACGCCAGCGGGGGTCATCCAGAACTAGACAGTGTCATCCGAATGAATTGCACCTATACTGGTATAATTCCAAATATCTAATATATAGAACTATATTCGAAAAAACTGCCTTTATATCTCTGAATGAGCCGTAATATTACTCTATCCTCCACTCCAAAAGGGTACAACTCCGAGTTATGTTTCCGTACTTATCCAAAACTGCGATCGAATATACTCAAGGGTACTATCTCCGATCAGGCCCCAATACCCTCTATCTTGTATTCACTCGCTCACACGCGAATCGGAGACCAGCCCCCTTTGTCGACACGATGAATGCCGGTTATCGAACAAAGGTTCACAATCGTTTGAGTCTCAGAGGCCAACGCAAACCCGCAACCAGCTTGCGGAATGACTTCGGGAAGATATCGTAGTGTCTGGCAAACTCGGGTCGGGCTCACCGCGGTTGAACGCGACGTGATTCCCAACGGTGAACGCCCGAGCTTTGATATCTTTGCAGGCTTTGGCCGCTGTTGGACCAGTATGGCTACGCACGTCTCTGAGGTCATCAACCATGTGGTCTCCCATGGTTTATTGAATTGAGGCGTCGAGTTGCTGGCCGGATGAGGAGTTGACGTCGCGCACAGACTCGGGTACTTGCGTATCGCCGTCACAACTCGACTCGTGGTGTGCCCCATGCGACTGCTAGGCCGATCTGGGATTCTGCCGCTTGATGTCCCGTATGAGATTATCGGCGGTGAGTAGGTTGCCGACAGCTCTTCACATGGAGGCTATAGACGCCAGCCAATTGAGTCGGTCAGCGAGGTGAGAATGTCTCGTGTGTCTTGGAATCGCTTCTACAACCGACGATAGATGATGATCCCACCGAGAACAGCGACGATCATGCTCCCGGCAATAAGCAGATTCGTGGGTGAGCCGCCAGACGGTTCGACAGTATCTGTGGTCCCGGTCTGAGACGGTGTGATTGCTGGCCCACCACTACTAGTCTGGGTCGAGGTTGATTGCTTGGTGTCTGTCTCGGTCGAGCGCTCAGTTTCCGTGGCCGTTGTTGGGGTGTCACTGGGCGTCGGTTCCGTTCCTGTCGGTGTGTCCGTCGCTGTTACTGTGTCACTGGAGTCACTGCCGCTGGAGTCGCTACCATCATCGTCATCACCGCCATCATTATCACCGTCATCATTACTACCGCCGGAACTCGACGAGTCTTCTTCGGTAGGCGTTTCTGTTGGTGTCTCTGTTGCAGTCGGAGTCGGTGTTGGTGTCTCCGTTGCGTTCTCTCCGGACTTGACTGTCAGTGTTCCATCGCGGACGCTGGTGACATTGTATGCGGTCCCGGATTCGTCACCGACGGCTGCAACGGTCAGATCCACATCGCTCGTCCCGGCAGCCTTGCCGGTGAGCGTGACAGAGACAACAGATATCGAGCCACTCTCGGCGGTATCCATTCCAGTCGCCGCAATGCGGACGCCGTTTGCCTCCTCGGCAGACTGGACTGTTTCTGGATTTCCAGCAACAGACGTGTTCGAGACTGTTGCAACCGAATCGTTGGTGCTTGCGATATCGAGATCCAGTGAGCCGACCCCGCCTGTGGTCGACGTGACTACGATATCAACAGTAGTTGTGTTTCCAACCGTAACAGTGTCAGCCGAAGGCTGGACCACGACACTGGTCGTTCCCGCACCCATCGCGATCCCCGCCCAGAGGGATACTGCTATACAAAGGCCGAATACTGTCGCAAGCTTCCTCATTAAATATACTGTCTCAATAAGTAGGATTAAGTATTCTGATTACTGATTCAAAATCACAATACTACCTCTGGTGGGGGTTTATATGGCAAGTTCAACGACAAAATTACAAGCGTTGTTTGGTGTATTACTATTAGTGACTGTCGGTCCCGTATCGGGAATGATGACCGGTACCGGGGCTGGCCCGTTGCAAACGGCCGGCAATGACATCCCTGGTACAAGTGCCGGAAACCAGGCTGTCACCACGGCCGGAAACGAGCCGACACGGACACAACCGACACAAACACCCGCCTCAACGGCTGGGAACCAGGCGACCGGACCACTTTCGACCAGTTGGAATGACTCAACAGAACCGAATGCGAGTGCCATTGAGCAGTTAGCGCCCCGGGACAACGACTCTCACCCGTACCCACTTGTCGGTGATAACCAGCCTACTGATCCAGATGGCGACGGACTCTACGAAGACGTCAACGGCGATGGAGCTGTCAATATCGTCGACGTTGACGCCCTATCACGTCACTTGGGATCCACAGCAGCCGGTGCCAACTGGAGCGCGTATGATTACACGGGTGACAACCGAACCGATGTCGGAGATATCCAGTGGCTCTTCGTCGCCACGCGCTCGACGCCCTCGAATGACACTGATGGCGATGGACTTCCGGATGCCTACGAGCGAAACGTCACGAAGACCGACCCCAAGGTAGCAGACTCTGACGGGGATGCTGTGATTGACGGCGCAGAAGACTGGGACAATGATACGCTGCCAGCGTATCGCGAATACCGACTCGGTACTGACCCCCGAAGCAACGATACAGACGGTGACAGGCTCCCTGACGGAGTCGAATCACGGCTCCAGAGCGTTGATCCGACCGACCCCGACACGAATGATGACGGCGTGCAGGACGGCGCTGCCGATCCAGATAACGACTCACTGAGCATCTACAACGAGACCGTCGAAGGAACCCTTACCAACAATCCAGATACGGACGGTGACGGCCTGCTGGATGGGACAGAGATACACCAGCTTGGAACCGACCCGCTCAAAGCGGATACAGATAGTGATGGCCTTCCAGACGGCGAGGAAGTTCGCCTCGGAACAGATCCACTCGTCGCCGATAGCAACGACAACGGCGTCAGTGATGGTGAAGAGAGCTATACCACGACGGCGACCAACGAGACGCTCGGAGTCACACTGAGCCTGACTGGCAACGGTGATATCGGCAATGGGACGACCATCGCCCCGCAAGATGACCCACGGTTCAACACGTCTCGCGTAGGGAATATGAGTGCCTCGCCAGTTGTTAAACTCAACTCCGAGCAAGAATTCTCCTCGGCTAACGTTACCCTGGCGTACAACGAGACTGGGGTGGAAAATGAGAGTCAGGACCTCGCCGTGTTCACATACGATCCCGAGGCGGGGATTTTCGTGCCGTTGAACTCCACTGTTGACGCCACTAACAACACGGCCACTGCGGAAACGACTCACTTCTCCACGTTTGCGGTCTTTGACATCTCCAACTGGGCGACGACGTACAACGCAACTGAGCCAGTGCGACAAACCGACGACGATGGTGTCAAGCCTGTCGATACGACGCTGCTTATCGATACGTCTGGGTCGATGGATAATACTGATCCGAACGGCTACGCACAACAATCCGCCCAACGCTTCGTCGGAGGGCTCTTAGATGTTGATCGTGTTGCTGTCTTGGAATTTGCCGGATATGCCGAGGTCGTCCAGCCGTACACGACGGACCACCAGACAGCTAACGACTCGATCAGTAGCTTGGAACCGTACGGGTGGGGGACTGGAACCAAGATCGGGTCTTCTTTGAAAGACGGTATCGAGTACACAGCCCAGAATAGTAACGAATCCACGTCGGAGATACTGATATTCCTAACTGATGGGCGTGGGCCGGGTGGTCCGCAGGAAGCAGAAATTGCAGCTGAAGAGAATATCACTATCTACACCATCGGATTTGAGAGTGCGAGTAGCGACAAATTATCCGATATCGCCACAACAACAGGAGGCGAATCGTACATAGTTGAGGAAGCTGATGACCTTCCTGAGGTCTTTTCGCGTGTCGCAAATACCACGACCGAGATCAACGATACCGACGGTGACGGCCTGAGTGACGAGATGGAACGCGAAGGGGTCATACTGGGTGGACCCAATGGGGATCGCGTCACGACAGATCCGAAGAGCGCTGACACCGACGGTGACGGCCTCTCCGACAGCAGAGAAATCGGCCAGTACACGGAAGTCAGTTATCGTGGCAGGACCGCCTCCTATTACAACCACCTCGCCAATCCAAGGCAGGTTGACACTGACGGCGACAACCTGACCGACGCGGAGGAAGTCGCAGGCTGGGAAGTTCAGCGGACACAGAGTGCAAACGCCTCAAAGGGATATTTGAACGTTTCTCGTCCCGATCCCTCGAAACGATTGCTGAGGTCATATCTCCGTTCGTTGTACCGCGGCGAGACTGAATCGTATCAACCTCAAATTAGTCGTGGTCCAGATAGTAGTTCTTCAAAAGCACTCGCAATAACAATTGCAGAACAAACAGATATCGACGTTTCAACGCTCAATGAAACTGGTCATGGCCCCTCACCGAATGGGTCGTATCTCACGAACATAACGGCTACATCCGACCCGTTACAGCCTGACACCGATCATGATGGACTTGCGGACAACGTTGAGCACCTCCGGGGGACAGACCCCAGTCGTGCTGATACTGATGGCGACGGCATCTCTGACCAGACGGAGTTCACAAGTGGAACGGCTCCAGTCCTGTTCGACCACCGCGCTCCAACGGTAACCATCGAAAGCATTCGAACAAAGCGTATAAAAAATACAACAAAAGTGATTGTGAGGCAACAGGGCACTACAAAAACGGTACGCCCTGAAAACATCAAGACTACTGATTCGACTTCTTCTGGGGCTATTCTGGTTGCAAAATACCGGTATACCGTCCGTTTACGTGCGCATGATCCGAGCGGTGTCTCCAAATTGGTAGTGAAGCCAGATTGTCAGTATCTTGCTCGTCGAGCAGGCTCGAACTTGGGCTCTCTCATGGAGTCAGCGTGTCAGGGTGATGGGGAGACAATCCGATTCGACAACGAGACAACAACATCGTACAGGCGAGTCGAATTCACCGTCCGAACACCTATCGACAAAGCTGGAGTGTTTGCCTTTCAAGAGTTTAGTCAGTTCTTTGAATCCTCTCCAGTAGCTGTTACAGCAGTTGATAGCAACAGGAACAGTCGATCCAGTGACTACACTTCTCCCGGAGCAATTCCCGAGTTAGCCAAGACTGCTGCTGACCATCCGGCTACTGGCGAGCGGACGGAAGACCGCGTGATCGAAGAGATCGCATACCGTAGCGGGGGAGTATGGGGTGTTCGACAATCAGCGCTTGATCTGTCATACTTCCTCTCACATCCGTGGACGGCTGTTACCTGGCTCGAAAATATCGATCGACTCCCTGATGCGGCTTTGAGAGCGCCCGAAACCCTCCCCTCTGCAGCCAGAAATCTTCAAGACCGGCAGAACCCCTTCGACCGGAGGACTGAGACAGAGAATTACAAGCTCTATGGTCAGAACTGGTTAGTGGGATACGGCAGTGGCGTCGCTGGCTCTGAGCTCAGTATCGGCCTTGCAACCGGTGGTGGCTCAACGGTCTCGAAAGCCGCAAAATTGCGGAAGGTAACTGACACAGTTGGTGATGCTGGAACGGCAGCGAGAGGCTGGACCTTCCATCGGTCGGTCAGGATGGCCTCAACCATTTCGGAAGGCACTGATATCAAGCCAGCAGGAACCCGGCGCGCACTCGGGCGGGTGGCGATACCCGAGCGTGTGCGCCACGCACAGCGGCTGAACTCACCACGGTGGACACGACTCATCGAATCGCTCCCAGAGCGTGCTACAGGCCCATCCCGAACCGAACGAGTCAGCCGCACTATGCGCCGGACTGGCGATGACGGTCGTCAACTGATGCTGCAACTGCACAACTCGGGTGACCAGCGCGCCCTAGAGACGTTCATCGCAATGGACGAAACGCCAGGGACACAGCGGGCACTGGTTCGAGCGTCTCGCGAAGATCCCGACGTTTCGAAACAGGACCTCAGCGAGGCGCTGCGGAGGTACGACGAACTGGATGCAAACGAGAGAAGCGAATTCGACCGGTTCGTCGAGGCGTCCGGCGATAACGGTATCAAGTTCGCTTCGGATCTCGATACCGACCAGGCAAGAGAGTTCTTCAGCTCAGCCTGCCGTCGGTCACCGTCCATCGGCGCTGCGCCGCGACCGCGCAGCGACCGCTTCTACTCTATCAAGACAATTGGCGGTTCGAGCCTAGCCGGCTGTGGTGACGACCTCACTGACGCCGAAGAGACGAGATACTACAGTCGCATCGCCGATGTAGCGGCCGAAAACGAAGATATCAGTGCGGGTGAAATATTTGAACAGGTATCCGATGTCGACGATGCAACCCGGAGAGAGGCAGTCAAACGGCTGTTAGCTGACTCCGGCGAAGATGGAGTTCGACTCACCCGCAATATCGATTCCGACGCACAGGAAATCTTCTTCGACCTCGGCCGAAACGATCGTATCGATGGGTTCGACGATTTCGATGAGTGGCGTTCGGCAATTGCGAACGCGGAGGATGTCGATGCGGCAGAAGCAGGCCGGTACGCCGAGCGTGTCGACAGCGCTGCCACCCGGGATAACATAGATGACGTGCATGAAATACTTGATGAGACTACCCCGCGTACCGATGCAGTGGCAGGAGAAAGCGGTGAAGCCGCGAGCGCGATTCGGTACGCGGACGACGGTGCCGAAGTTGAAATGGAGCCAGGACAGACCGATGCCTACGATATGTCCGTTGAAGAAGGGGGAACGACCGAATACGTCGAAGTGAAAACGCGAGCCGATAACGACGTCGATTACAACTATATCAATACACAAATATCTGAAATGAACAAGAAACACAACAATGCGCTTGATGATCCAGAGTTAGATGTCTCCGAGAACGCACAAGTGCTAGAGATCCGGACGAGAGCACCGTCTGATGAGTTGTCATCGGCACAGACAGCCGCGGAGAATGTTCTCGACGACCGGGTAGATGCGCAGGTAGATGAGATCCGTTTGGTCGCTGAAAACGGTGATACCGTCACTGTAGAACCATGACACAGGTCAATCGGCCCGAAGTTCGAGTGTCGATAGCAGCAGGTTTAACATGGGAATTTCTCGTCCCGTCGTCGGCAGCGACATGTGTCGAACAGGCCGAAGAGATGTGCGAGTTTTGCGACCGGTTGTACAGTGCGTTTGGCGAGTTTCTTGTCCCCATTGAGATCAGTTATGTCATCACCAAATTCGACCAAGACAGAGAGCTCAGACCGGACACCGATACTGGTGAGCAGGTGAGACGCGAACTGCGAAACGACGCTGGGATCGGTGTCTCGGAGTTCGTCGAATCCACTGCAATTGACCAACACGGGGTTCGCTGGATTCCGCAAGTCCCGTTCGATAAGAACCGCTACAAGGTCCATTTCGACGGCACTGACTATGCCGTCAAGCGGAGTGATTGCACACCGTATCAAAATGGTGAATGCCGCCAAGGAATGGCTATCCCAGACCCGCTGGAGCTGACTGTTACCCATCGACCAGCGAGGGACCTCCTATCAGCCACCGCAGATCACGTACTGACCGTCTCAGTTGCGATGCATAGTGATCTCTGGCTGCGTACATCGACTGACGGGGAAAGAAATAGAGAGTATCTCGGGAGCTTTCTGTCGGATATAGCTGGCGCTGTTTCAGCCGAATCAGTAAAACGGGACAAGTACAAAACCAGCGACTTCTGGAACGATCTATCCGTCTACAGCGGTGACGACGCCTATATCAATCTAGAGCCGGAGGAGATATACTAACAGCTACCGGCGGCCAGTATCGGTACTTCCCAACCAGCGTAATCAGCTGAATTGAATCGCCGGATTAACCACACGAAAGTGTCTGGATCTGGATGTGTTCAAGATCCCCGATCCAGACGGGTTCCTTTCGGCGGCGGATGTAAAAGACGTAGCGGAAGAGGTCATTACGGCCCTTCCCTTGCCGGGTGTCGAGGGGAGCCCCCTTGACCCCGGCGACATCTGGCTCGTCGTCATTATGGCCTGTGTCAACCAGAACTCGATTTGGGATACCTGCAACGACACCAACGGGACACCGTGTGACGACACTGTTCTGACGTGGCTGCATACGCTCGACCGAGACTGGCTTGAGTTCGTCGCTAACCTTCTGCTTGGACGCCTTGCCATGACGATTCTCGACCCTGGCCGGTCGAGAATCGTCTCCATCGACTTCATCGACAACCCCTATCACGGCGAGCATCATGCCAACGAAGGCGAACTCTGTTCGATGGCTCCTAAAGACGGCACAACGACCTGCCACCGATATTGTACGGCGTACGTCGTCTCCAACGGAAAGCCGGTGACACTGGCGATGACCTATGTTCGCAACGATGAAGACGAGGCCGACGCGGTCGAGCGCGTGCTCGCCCGTGTCGAGAACTATCCCTTCGATATCGACCTCCTGCTTGCCGATAGCAGCTTTTATAACGAGCGCGTCATCCGCCGCGCTCGTGATATCGCCGCAACGGTGGTTCACGTGCCCAAAAAGGGTGAACGCATGAAAGATAAACTCGACACCCACAAGTCGTACATGACGACGTATCGGATGTACAAAGACAGCGAGCGGGAACTGCGCTCCCCGCTCGCGGTCGCTGTCTCCTATCAGAACGGTGATCGGGGTAAGCACGGAGAAGTTGTTCGTGGCTACGTGGCTTGTGGCGTTACGGAGAAGTCACCGAAGCAAGTTGAACACCTCTACAGGAAGCGTTCAGGTATTGAAACGACCTATCGGTTGCTGCGGCAAGCACGCGGGATCACGACGACACGTGATCCCGTCGTGCGATTTGCCATCATGCTAGTCGCAGCACTGCTGGAGAACCTGTGGCTTGTTCTCAGGTGGGCGGTCGTCGCCCGCCCTCGGCGAGGCGGGCGCGACCTTCCCGAGGAATTCACGCTCAAGACTTTCCGTGACTGAATACGTCACGAGTTGGAAGAGGAGTTGCGTCGGCAGTGGAAGATCAAAGCGAACGGGGTTGGTGTGCCGGCTTCACAGATAACGGCCGCGGGCTGACCACGGTCAGCCCACGGCCAGCCCGATAGACGGTGAGCGACAGCTGTCGGCAGAGACTGTCGCAATCCGGTTGATATCGTCTGTCCATAGCAGTGAATCGGAACAGCCTCGGTCTACTCTGCGGTAGCAGCTGAAACAGACCGTCAAATCATACGGAAAGTGATTGTTTTGCGGCGTTCAGGCAGCACTCTCTCGACTCATTTGGGAAGTAACGATACTATTTGGCTGGAAGAGGGTGATAGCGCAAGTGGCTTCGAGCACATCTTGGACCGTCACGCAAATTCAGATGAGTCCACGCGTGGGCGTGGTTCGTATAATGGAGACAAGCCACCCGTGTTCATCATCGCCGACCACGGCACCGGACAGCGGTACGTGATCCCGGCGAAAGCCGCAGACGAATCGACGATTCGACTCCTGCTGGCGGTCGGCCAGCAGGAGTCGCTCACTGTCTATACCGACGGCTTTCGAGCGTACGAACCGCTCGAAGACGACGACGCATTCGACCGCGAATACGTCGTCCACGGCGACGGCGAATACGCCGACGACGAGGTGCACGTCAAC
>NZ_JAYMGY010000027.1:0-20295 GCF_037078445.1 Haloarcula sp. CGMCC 1.2071 | reverse complement strand
CGCCGTATCTCCGAGCCTTTCAGCTCCGCTGTGAACTCTACAGAAAACCAGGTGACGAAGCGCTCAAACATGCTCTCAACGCCGCCCTCTAAAAATCAACAACGTGCTTCACAAGAGCGAAAGAAAAATTATTAATAATCCGCTTCCGCTGACAGAGTTGTTATATTATAAGTCTCGCGTAATTATTTTAGATCACTTTATTGAATGTGCTTTGAACAACAACTATGAGGAATACAATAAGTCAGAGATTAGTGAGAAGACAGGCATCGGTCGTCCGTATATTGTAGAACATATCGATATATTTGAAGAAATGAATGTTGTAAAAGCGGTCGGTGAAAAAATAAATCGATACCGTATTCCGGAAGGCGCTGACCGTGTGCTTGATCATTTTTGTTCGTTGAATAAACGACTCGGGTACGAATTATCTGATAAAGATAATATGGATTCACCTCCACTACAACCTATTGAGCCAGAGTCAGACGCCAATGAACAAAAAAGAAAAATAATTAACAATCCGCTGCTATTGACAGAACTACTCTATAACAAGGCTCCTGTGATCTTCTTAGACTACTTTACTGCATGTGCCGCTGACAACAATCATAAAAAGTATAATAAAACGGAGATAAGTCAATCGACAGGCATCGGTCGCCCATATATCATCGGAATCTCGGATAGGTTTGAAACGATGGGTATCATTGAATCGGTTGGTGAGGACAGAAAAAGATATTTTGTCCCGAAGGATGCCGACTGCGTTCTTGATCGCTTCTGCTCATTAAATAAGCGGTTGGCCCGAGAGTACTGCCAGTCAGTGTCGGATAGGTGAACTATCAGTGTCTTGCTCAGGCTGTCGCCACGAGGTGCTGGTGCCCAGCCTGTGAGGGCGTCGGCTGCAGCGTCAGCCCGGCCAGCGCCAGTTCCCGAAGCACTTCGGGCGGGACGCCCTCGGTGTCACGGAGCACGGCGTCGAGCGTCCAGGCGTCGTATTCCGAGCGCACTGGCGGCGTCGTTTCGACCAGTACAGTCGGGACAGTCTCCCGTAGTGCTTGGGCGGCGCGCCGGACACGCTGGCGGTTCTCGACCGTACAGCGAACGGTCTTACTCATGCATCCAGCCTCCGAGCGAGATCGCCAACGAGCGACCCGCCGACGTGTGGGCCGACAGCCCAGCCGCGTTCGTCCTGTGTGTACTTACACCACTCGCCGAGCGTGTCGTACGGCGTCTCAGCAAGTTGGACTTTCTCGGCGTGGTCTTCGCTGGCAACAACGGCCACGGCGAATTCATACGAGTCCCAGTAGTGGGCCGCACCTTCGCCGTCGACACCGAGGAAAAGCGGGCGGCTCTGGGTGAGCAATTCGCGAACGGTACGTTCCTGTGGGTGTGCGTCGGTCGTGCCGACAGATTTACTAGTCGGCGAAGCAGACTTACTCATGCTTTTCGGCGGAACCGACGCGCCTACGCTGCTGATGACAGCGTGGGCAACTCGTGTTCTCGAAGGCACGAAATCGCCCAGCGGCGCGTCTGTTCCTACTCAATAGTCATGGCTTCCGGCCACTTAGTGATTTCGTCTATAAGTGAGAAAAGTATGTCGCTAGCTGTCGTTGACTTCTCTACGGCCGTCCATCGTAATCATGTAATAAGCCCTCCTACCAGCCTCATCTTTGGGGATTGGTTCTATATCTCCATCATCGAGCGCGGCCTTATTGACGCGCGCGACCAAGCCCTTCTCTTCGAGTTCAGAGAGAATCGTCTGCACAGTTCGATAACTGAAGTGAATCCCCATCTCAGTCTTCATACCACGGAAGATTGCCTTCGGTGGCAGTGCTATTCCGTGATCTGCCATAAATTCAAGAACAGCCTCACGGCGCTCTTCCGGTGGCATACATCCACTGTCGGCCGACATTCTCTTATTTACGCCGATAGGGACTTCTTTTCCCTCAGTAGTGTTCTTGAGCATTTGTTGGTGCTTATTCGCACTAATAGACGCAAAGCACTAAGTGTTTCTGGTGATACATCACTGGATATGCACGACTTACCGGGGAGTGATAGATTCCTAAAGTCGAGCCACCGGGGTTAGGGCCCCGCTGACCCGGTGTCGTGTAGAACGACAATGAATACGAACAGACCCAGTGCACAAAACGATACCGCACAGGATCACCACGAGCGTCGCCTCCAAGCCGCGAAACGACTCCTCGCTAACGCCGACATTGACGCCGCTATCATCGAGTACTGCCAGTCCATCCTTGACCCACCGGGCTACGACCGCAGCTACACCCAAGCACGCCTTGACGCCTGCGCAGCCCGACTTGCACTGGCCCAGACTGAGCACACCACTAGACGGACACGGGAAGCCAGACAGATACTACTCGCCGTCAGCAGAGGCCCACAATGAGTGCGCACCAATCAAACCGCCCGGCCTACCTCCATGGGCACCCGCATCTGGCCGCCCAGCCACTCGAAGACTCCACGGTACCAGCCACAACTGGACTCCTACCGCCAGCGGAGCGCGACCGGTGAACCCAGCGCCACGCTGGTCCGGGCGACGACAGCACATACAGACTGCTAGTCGCCGGCGCAGTGCCACGACACAAATCCACTAGACGGAGCGGGGTTGCCACGAGCCAACCACTCGTCCAGAAAGCGCCAGCTACGTCACCAATAGCCCGTGCTGAGGTCAGCACTGCTCGGTTCGATTCCGAGCACGGGTCCTGTGGTCACAATGCCACGACAAACAAACCCCGACGACGACAACGAGACCGATCAAGCCCTTGCCGACCATCTCGACATGGATATCGGACAGGCTGAGATGGATACCGACGAACTCCAGACGCTCATCAACGACCTCGACGGCGACGTGTCACCCCTCGTTTCGAGTGTTCTTGAGACGCTGGTCGCGACTATCGATGACCTCCACGAACGCGTCACCGAACTAGAGGCCGACCTCGAACAGACCCACGAGGTTGCCACCACAGCGGTCGGTGACGCCGCCACGAACAACCAGCGCCTCGACGATCTCGAAGCAAAGCAGGAGACCACCCGCGATGTCGCCAAGAGTGCCATCGCCAAGGCCCAGCAACTCGAAGCCGATACCGACCACCAGGAGGACGCCGAACAGCTCCCCGAGGGGATCGAACCCAGCACCTCGCCGCTGGATTTCTTCGCGAATTGCCGCCAATCGAAGGTCAAGACGATGTTCGTCGAACGCTCGAACCGCCAGAACACCTATCGCGCCATCAGCATCGCCAAGCGCTGGCCAGAGTTTGCCACGAAGCGAACCGACGGCAGCGGCGTCTTCATGACCAAGAGTGATATACAGACGGCCCTGACCGCCGAACTCGGGAAGGAACCTCATCGCCAGACGATCAAGCGCGTCTGGGAGACACTGGTCGAGATTGGCGGCGACGATGTCGTCGAAAAAACCCGGCAGGTCGGCCGGGATCAGACCCAAACCGAGATCCTCGCGATGGATATGGCGACCGCTGAGGGACTGCTTGAAAAACGCTACATCGGTCTCGATCTGTTGGAGAACAGCGACCACAAGGCCGCCACAGGTGGCGTCACACCCGTTGTGGTGGAATCATCGCCCTAACCCTGTGACACTCACCGGATAGGACGCGAACCGACACTGAATCGACGCTACTGGACGCGGTGGTACGTGCCCTGCCGCCGTCGACGCCGCTGTTTGCTAGCTGCAGCAACCGGGAGCGACCCCCTGTTGTCAGAAGTGTAGTGAGTAATCGTAACACGAACGAAGCGACCACGGCGATTCCAGTGGTCACAACGGGTGTGACAGATCCATCTTGGTACTGGTCTGGATCGCCTGCCTGTTCGGATATGGCTGATCGGGTTTCTCTGGAACGCCTCTCACCCGGCGGAGGCTCACAAAATATGGGCGAGTTCCCTTGCTGTCAGACTAGGATTGCTCTAGTGGCTCGACCCACTCGGGAGCGCAATCGTGTGTGCCGCCGTAGATCGAGCGCTCGGGATACTGGCCGTCGGCAGCCTCGACAGCGACGATCACGTTGCCGCCGGAGCGCGAAATCTCTGTAACGGTTCCGACGACTACATCGAGTGGGCCGTCTCCCTCGGTCCAGTCGGCTCGAACGTGGTCGCCGCGGTCGAAGTCATACTCCTCGAAGGAAGGTGCTGTCGTACTCATGATCTCCTCCGGCTCCGAGGGAGACACAAAATGGCTCGGATACCAGCCAGAGCGCTGATACTGCTTGCCGAGAGAAGAAGAACTGATTACCGAATTGCGGGTCCGGAAACCCGATGGCTGGACGACCGTCTCGTTTCCCGATGAAGTTGCGACGATCTCGGTTGTCGGTGGGAAGGTCGACGGCCAGCTGTACCTGACTCTCACCGCCGAACGGGAGGATGGTCCCCGTCTCGTCGAACTCGGTATTCTTGATATCGCCCCCCGAGAGACTGGTCCCCGTCGCTGATTCCCGTCATCCGTGGGACAGCATCCTCCAGAGGTATCGTTCCGTCACCGTATGGGCAAGTCATCAAACCTGCCGTCCCTGCGGACCGTCACCCGTCTTCCGCGGGCGTCGGCGTGACGACGAAGGGATCAGCCCTCAAAGCGGTCGTGTCCGGATTGAGCTCTATATCAGTTCATAATTAACACTGAGGAGCGCTCTCCAAGATGAGCGCACCGAGAACGTGTTTTATACCCCTTGATTGAGCGCCCTGTCTTGGCACAATCTAATGATTCTCAACAGAGCCCAGTAAATCAATGCCATACCCACGCTGTCCCCGACTCATAGAGTGAATTTAGGGGAATATTCATACGGGTTGAGTCTACTGATTGACGTGTGTATCAGTTTACTCCTGACGAAATAGATAGAGATCGCGCCCATCACCAAGCGGTGAAGCAGGGCGCAGATAATGTTGATGTGAAGCGTATCGGAAATCTTGGGGAAATCGCGTTTGAGCAGTTCTGTCGAGAGTACCTCCCAGCGGAGATGTGGGAATGGGAGAACGAGGATGCGATTCGACGGTGTAACCCAGAGAGCTACTCTGGTCACGATTTCGAGGTTTTTGACTATAATATCGACGTCAAGACCTCTCGGGACGTTTCGTCGTTCCTGCCTGAGACGCTCGTTGAGAAAGATTCTGAAGATGATATTATTGTTATGGCCTGGCATCGAGACAACGAGGATAGTTTGATTCTGCTCGGCTGGGAGCACGTCGAAACGCTCGAATCGAAGGTTGAGACAGAGGAACAGTTCTCTGGTAACTCTCCTGAGAAACTCGAACACTTGGCAACTCGACCAATGAACGATCTCCAGGACCTCGGGCCGAACACCGCAAATATGAATCAAACTCCCGAGAATCCGTTCCAGCCGGGAGATCGCGTCCAGAAGTGCGACGACGAAGATGCATCAGTGGGTGTTGTAATTGAGGTTCTCCCCCCAGAAACGTAGGTCGAACTGTATGGACAAGAACTCGATGGAGAAGCTGTCAGGGTAGCATTCCCGAGTTCACTTGATGAGGGGCCCGGTGACTGGAGAGATATTTCACCGGCCCTGCTCTCATCATACTGCGATGATCAGGATATCAGCCTCTATACGTACAAGCATGAGAATCTGAAATTCGCCGAAAATCCGTTCACAGTCGGTGATTACGTCATCAAATTCTCACACGATGATCCCGATCTTGCGGTCGTAACCGAGGTAGATGGGTACGATGTTACTGTAGTCTATGAGGGCCCGAAGGGGGATGAGGTCATCCCAGCGAATCTGAGCGAGCACTGTCAAAAGGAGGGTCTATCCACATACCAGTATCCGGAGGAAGAGTTAGAGTTCGTCAACCTGAACAGTCTCTAAGCAACAACAATACCTACCCTCTGAGCTTTTGACCGGACTTTGGCACTGGGATTGTCCCGCCGCTCCGCTTGTGAGCGTGCGTTCACAAGCTCGCTCGGCCACCCACGTAAGGAGGTTCCACTCCTATGAAGATAGCCTTCAGCGCGGAGCGTATTGTGTACTCACTTCGCGACTGTAGACTCGGCCATTGATGTATCAGCCGACTTCGTCAACAACGAATGTTCTTCGAGTGTCACGGTTCCCGGTGAGAGGTGTCGGTGACTCATGCATTGAGGAAACGTAGTGCTCAGCACCTTCCTATACCTTGGAATTCGAGGCCACCCGTACGTCGTCCGAGGCAATGTTTCAGGCGCTTTTGAATTCCGCAAGTGAGTGATTCTGACTATCAGTATTCCACTTACCGATCTGGATCAATTCAAACCCATCGACAGAAGTCGCAAGTGCGTCAGCGACTTGTGTCCGAACCGCAGTAGAAAGGCTCTCTACAGGGATCGCAGTGAGCGTGTGCTGAGTGAGGGCGTAACTGGTGGCAAGGCTTGTTGGAGCAACGACCACGACGTCCGACCCATCAGCGTTGTCGAGTGCAATTTGTGCATCTCGGTGCTGGAGCACTATCGCGTCCAATTCATCGACAGGAAAGAGACAGTCAGCTGCACCATACTCAATACTCGCCCCCGCTGACTCGAAATGTCCACTGAGCATATACAGTTCATAATATATGCTCTAGAGACATTAATTTTGGGGTAGATGAGCACCCCAGTCTGTCGCAGATGCACTGATACATTCCGTTGAGTTAACTTATCCAGCATAATGGAGATCAGGGGATGACCACTCCCTACTGAAGATACACTCCCATACCCTATCAACAAAGATTCTGTCGTACTCATGCTCTCCTCTGGCTCCGAGAGAGACACAAAATATCTCGTATGCCAGCCAGAGTGCTGATGGGTTTCGCTGAGAGAAGAAGAACTGATGACCGAATTGCGGGTCCGGAAACCCGATGGCTGGACGACCGTCTCGTTTCCCGACGAAGTCGGTATAATCTCAGTTGCTGGTGGGAAGGTCGACGGCCAGCTGTGCCTGACCCTCACCGCCGAACGGGAGGACGGTCCCCGTCTCGTCGAAACCGGTATTCTCGACGTCGACAAACGTGACGAGCACTTGCTGGAGAATACATTGCCCCGGACCGAGAACGGGACGAGTGTCGTTCTGGATCGGCTACTGCCGGATTAGTAGCCCCTGTCCATACAGTTTCTTTATCCACCACAGGGTGTGAAACAACTGCTCCGTAAGTCTCCATATGGAACAGTGGCACGAAACCACTTTGACGGGAGGTATAAGATGCTTGAGTTACATTTTCACCCCATGCCTAGCGATGCAGACCTGTTTGAAGCCAATATGGCATCGTTCAAGGAATTCGTTGATGATGATGGCCATCACTTCTATGTGATGAAATTCGAAGATGATAGTGGGCGAGTCTTCAAGAAACAGCCAAGTGACGATAGTCGCTCGATGGCGGAATTCAAACTTCGTGACCAATACACAAAAGACGCCATGCGAAAGATTGCGTCGTCAACTGATTTCGAATTCGACGAAAGCGCAAATACACAGCAAAACCTGCGGAATCTACTGACCGATCAAGAGTAAGGTTTCGTCCAGATCTGAATTATAGGTTCTCTATACTGACCATTCATAGAGAACCGAAGCGGTAGCTGTGAACGGGTCTATGACACGCTGTGTCTTCACAACAACCGTTACGCTCTGCCGACACGACAGCTACCGTTCCCACGGGAAGAAGCCATTCCGCTCGCGATAGGCACCGATCTGGTCCTGAAACTCTTGTTCCTGAAAGTCTGGCTCGTCGCCGTGGATGTCTTCGGGTGAGACGCCGTCAGGAAGATGCTCGTAGTCCGTGACGTCCTCCGTGTCATCTTCCTGTTCGGGTTCGTGTCGGTGCTGTCCACACTCCCTGCAGGTCCAGATCAGCCGGTCAAGGTGTGAGTGGCACTCGAAGCCATCGAGCCCGTGAGATTCGTGTCCCGTCACGGCGCCACACTGGCGACAGTAGAATCCGATGCCGATTATCTCCGGTTCGGCTCTTGCCTGATGGCGCTGCACGACGCCGGGAACAAGCCAGTACATCCCATCATCCTCTCGGAACTCGGTCAGAATCTGCTGGAACTCTGAGCGGTCGGTGACTGGCGACCCGTCCTCGAGATAGACTCGTGGCTGGACGTCGGACCCGTCCCAGTTGGTCTGTTCGTCGGCTGTCTCCAAGAGCGCCTGTGCGGGTTCCTCGTCGATCGTGGTTTCGGTCGGCAGATCGGGCCAGCCCTGCGTGAGAGTGGCGGCTGGCTCCGTCCCGAAGGCTGCTCGGCACTTCACGGTTCCATGAGAGACATCCTCGCCACTCGCGATGCTGTCGGAGACGGAGAAGGCCGCAGCGCCGAGGGCTCGTGCATGGAAGTCGGTGTTCGCTTCGACGAGTGCGAGTACTACCCGGCCGAACGTCCACTCCCCAAGTGGGCTGCTATCCTGATCGTCGAGCGAAGTCTCTGAGATGCCGGTTTGAGGACAGAACGGACACTGGCGTTCACCACGGGGAATATCCTGTCCACAGGTCCGACAGATGCGAGTATCATCCTCTGCACGATTGGGATATCTGGTGGATTCGAGGACCCGTTCCCGTCCGTTCCCTCTTGTTTCAGGGTCAGAACTTGCTGCACCGCGGATATCAGCGGGATCGTACTCAGGATTCCGGTCAGTCACACGCTTGGTTGCGTTCGTCATCGTATTTAAACCCCGGCCCGGAGGGAAGCACAAACCGACAGAGACCGAGACAGGACGAGTTGGCCACTCGCCGCCTGTGTTATCCACTACCACATCACCGTCCATATCGCCGAGTCGATGATTCGGCTACTACAGCGCTCTCAGCCACTACAGGCAGACCGAACAGGTCTCCCGGATGGTGTACGTCGTCACACCACTCGGGCACAAAGCCGAGTGATTCACAGCGCCTTGTTTCGCGTCACGACGGTCATAGAGCAGAAATTCTTCGGCTTTGAGCCGACGTCTATCGAGGGGACGACCGTTCAGCTCAGCGATTTTGAGAAACCATTGGTTGACTGTGCGGACCACCCCCAGGTTCTACGGTGTCCGTCGAGAACTCGCAACCGTGATTCGAACCAACCGCGAGAAATTCTCGAAAATCGGTGCGATGCGTTCCGCCAAGATGCTCTCAAGGCCGATGTGATTCCGCTCATGGCGGCGTTCGCTGTACAAAGTCTCGGTGACGCACGGAAGACGATCGATCCTCATCGTCGGTTTTCGCCGTTCTCCTCTAGTTACCCCTTCCCTTTTCCCATGGTTTTACACATCGATGACGGAGGGGGAGGAGTGTGACCGTGGTTCTCAACTGAAAATCATTCGTAGCTCGTCACTGAAAATCGGTTAGCTCTGGCTCACGTACCCCTGAGAGTTCTTGTTGAATATCCGTGCGATCCCATCCCAGCGGAGAGAGAACACTCTCTATCGCCCGAACGAGTTGCGTCTCGTAGTACGACGCATCGTACGACTCGATCTCCTCGTGAGCCAATTCGACCCGTTCTCGCGAACTCTTCTCGTCGTCGACGACCACGTACTCAATGTCCTGTCCCGGATGGACGGCGAGGTCCTGCTCCCGAGCACGTTTTAACGCGGCCACGTTCTGTGTGTTCTGCGTGTAGCCCTCCAGCGGCTTGGAGACACGATTCCGTTCGACGAGTTGCTCGACCGGCACTGTTCCAGCGTAGAGGCGCTTGATCGCATCATGGAGACAATTGAGTACGACGTCCGGAGATCGAGTCGCATCGAGCCGTTCGAGACAGTCCAGTTGGACGTCCTTGATGAACGGTGGGGTCGAGCGCTGGCGAGCCTCGATACCGCGTATCTTGAACTCGTCGTCACCGGCGACCTTCCCGAAGTACTTCGTTAGCGCGCCGGCGTTGTTCTCGCGCTGCGGCACGAACGCCACCCAGTCATAGTGGGCCTCGTGTTCGAGCCGAATCTCGACGCAGTCGGTGATCTCCGTCGCGAGCGTCTGGAGTTCCTCGCGGTCATCGTCGTCGACGCCGGGGTCCGGCGTCACCCAGATGGAGTCGACGATGCCGTGAACGACCCGCCAGCCGCCGGCCTCCAGCCGCTGTTTCGCCGTCAGCAGAATCTCGCGAGCGAACGCGTTGATTGCCTCGTGGCACTCGATGCGGCCGAACTTCGCGTTGCTGAACCCCTGATACCCGAAGCAGGCGACGAGAATCCACTTCAGCGCTCCCGATTGCCCCTCGAGTTCCGCCAGCCGGTCCTCGTCGGGGTTGTCCCGTTCATTCTCGCGACGGATGGCCGCCTTGATTTCGTCGCGTGCGTCGATGATCGGCTGTAGGACGTCGACGAGATAGCCCCGGTCGTCGCAGATTGAGTACCCGAGGCCGGGGACGTCATCGCGGTCGCTGTGGCAGTCACACCGGATGACGTCCGGTGAGACGTTCCGGGTACAGATGATGTTCGGGTACAGCGAGGAGAAGTCGAGTTCGTGCACGTTCTCGTGGAGGCCGACCTCGGGCGCGAAGATGAAGCCGCCGCGGTCGGCATCGTGGAGCGTCCCCATCGGTTTGAAAAATTCGTGGCGCCAGGAGTGCCACGGGACGAGCACACCTCGGTTGTGGGCTTCACAGATTTGGATCGCGGTAAGGACGTTCCCAATCGACGCCCAAGCGAGTTCCTGGACGGGCTTTTTGGAGCGTGACACAAGGTCGAGGACGCCGTCGAGGTTCGTCTCCCCGTAGAAGAACGTGTTTGACTCGTCGATGATCGCCCGGCCGGGCACGTTGTACCGCGCTGGCGAGTGACCGACGCGGCCGTAGCTCGAGTACGTCGACCGACTTGCGAGCTGCTGGTAGTCGATGTCCGGCCACCGACTCAGCGAGAAGTCGTCGACGCCGGCGTGTGTCGCCATCTCGTACAGGGTTGGGACAATCTCGCTCGTCGAACAGACCAGAATATCCGGGTCGTGTGCCTTGATTCTCTCATGGACTGCGCTCAAGATCTGTTCTGGCGGTCCCGTAACGCTCTGGCCAGCGACTTCCAATTCCGTGTATGTGTCCGTGCTTGTCTCGGCAACTGGGACACTAAGTCGGAGTGTGGATAGCTCTGTTGTCGGTGTTGGATCGATATCGTTCTCCATACAGTAGCGAAACTCCCGTGAAAAATCGACATTGAAGCATGCCAGGTCCCCAATCGGAGACCTGCCTACTTGACGCGCCTGTCGAGCAAGTGGTGTGACTCGATCAATGTGGCTGACGTCAACAGCGAGGACACGCTCGCTCTCACGACGGAAACTCGGCTGCCGAGAAACGATCTCCGCTGCGACGACATCTGGGTGCCGTTCGTACAGTGTGTGTAATGACGTGAGGTCGACATCAGCAGCCGGTGACCGCTGTGCGACGTAGAAACGAGGCGTGTAGTCGTTCCGCTCAGTCATAACGGCACCGTCGCTCGTCGCGTCCCATTCGAGTATCCGACCATCATCAAGGAAGTCAACAGTGAATGGCATCGTTACTCGACTTGTTCGTCCGGTTCACTCACCGGGTCAGCCTGAGCCGTGATTGCCTCTTCAAGCGCATCGAGACGCTCTTCATGTGCGTCAAGCCTGGCTTCCTGTTCGAGGTCAATACTAAATAACGCCGGTAGCAGCGGGTTCTGGTGGTTTAGCAGCCCGCTCGCATCAGCATGGGTGCGAGCATACTCAAACAGCGTCTTGAAGCGCGGTTGGTCACGGCGTCGGAGTGCTCGTTGGAAGTCCGCCCAGCGTTCTTCGATGGCCCGGAGCGCATCCCGATACGTCGGGTTTGTGCGCCCCATCGCTATCGCTCCCCAGCACTGACGGCGGTCCAAGCATCGAGTAATGGGTCTGTAGTGAGCGGTTGTGTCTCGCCGTGGACCGTCACACCTGTGCCAATATCATCCGACGCTCCGGACTTCGGCGCGGGTGACACTGATTCCTGTCTTCCTTGCCAGGCACGGACAGCGAGTAGCTGTCGCCAGTAGCCAAATGTCGTCTGATAGTGCGTGCCATTTTCAACGGGGTAGACTAATGTCTCGAACTCGTCACCGACGAACCGCGGACCAAGCTTAGTTTGCTCACATTTCAGATGCTGGTCAGCCACTGTTTCGACGGGTGAGGTAAACGTATCAGTCGTAGTGCGTGTCACCAGAACCGGCACGTCGTATCCCTCTGCGTAGGTGGTCACCTGTGCGAGGGTCCGTGCCTGCAGTGTCTTTGCATGACGTTGCCCAAGCGTGTCATCGGTCCGATACAGCGTGTCAATCGCTGGAACAACAATGAGTGATGGAGTGTGTTGGGACGACTCTCCGTCGTCTCCGCTCGAACGGTGACGATGCATTCCGTCATCAGCAGTTGACTTCTGGATCGATTGATTGACTGCTGTCTGGAGATCACACACTGCGCCGTAATGCTGGTATGCAGTGAATCCTCGTGCGACATGGATTCGGTCAAGCAATCGCTGGCTGGGCGTGAGACGGGCTAAGATAGTTGTCGTTGCGTGGCCATTGGCATCGACCCAGAACGCTGGTCCGTCGTGCATAAGCAAGTGATCAAGTACGAGTGATTGGAGAACTGGAACACCTCGGCCACCATCGATATCTAAGAGAGTAACACCGGCCTCCAGCGACGGCAAAAGAATATTTTCGCCTCCTTGATCAGATTGTTTGATCAGGTCTCGATTGTGGTCCGCACCACGGGTTGCATGACTGACCGACACCTGCTTCGATAGTGATGCTGTCTTCGACGTGGCGTCTTGATCCATATCAGCATAGAGACAGAGATTTCCGATAAGCGACGGCGTGTGGCTTCCAGATTTCAGGAAACACAGAGTCCAGCGGTTCGACTCAGTCTCTGTCTGGTGGTTTTGTACCTCAAAGCCAGCGTTTCCGAGAGGACTTCAGGAAACGCGAACGGTGACAGGACACATCGTGCAGGAACAGAGCGTACGCGGTTCATTCCTGCCCCGTTCGCTCCTCGGTTCCGACCAGTTGGAACACTCGTCACTCACGGGACGGGCGGAATTCTCTCGCTAAATCGGGATAGACGCCGCTGTGAATGTATGGTATCAGCGGATACCATTCCATGCCTGCTGAGGTTCAACACCCTCTGATGGGTGTTCCAGACACACCACTTACCAGTGTGGCCACCCAATCTAGAGGTACCCTATCTATCATGCTTCCCGAAGAGTCCCCACAGCATCTATCGGACGAACGCGAGGAATATCCGCCGATTCAGTGTGATGCATGCCAGTCCGCGCTGGAGTCTCCTGATGGTCCGCCGTCGTTTTTGCTCCTCGATCAGCTAACAGTCCCACTTGTCGGCTGTACTGATCACTTGGCACAGTTCAAGTCCGTTTGTGGGTATACGACCACAGCCACTGCTGAAATTCTAAACCACAGGCCCGCTGGCGGTGTTGGGTGCCCTAGTTGCCATCTCGCACCGCACTCTCCACAGCAGCCGGTAGTGCAGGTTCAGGATGGGGCCGTCGCTGTGCTCGCATGTCCGAAGCACCAGTCCGAACTCATCACTCGGTTTCATGCGGGACTGGACACACAACAACAGTTGACCGCGCAATTCGACGGGTTATCGTAACGAGCTACTCAGATGCCGTCGGCGAGGACTGAGCAATAACTGTGTATTCCCGATCACGGCTGGATCCATCTGCTTCAAGCAGGTTGTATTGCGTCATCTTGGATAGATATGCCCGAACGGTTCGCTTGGTTCGCGGGTTATCGATCTCCTCCACATAGTGCTCGTGTATCTCGCTCGGCCCGATGGGGCCATGCTCGTGAACGATGTCGTAGACGACCCGCTGGTGCGGTGTGAGTGAATCGAGACTTTTCTGCTGGATCTGGGCGCGGGCATCGTCTGCCGACGAAAGCAGAATATCGTCGGTGATCCGTTCATAATTCTCTCTGTCGGCCTTGCTGGCTGCAGTTCGAAGCATCCCGATTGCGAGACGGGCGTCGCCAGCAGCCGCATCGGCAATCCGATAGAGTTGCTCGTCAGTGATAGCGCCCTCATCAAGCCCCCATGTTACACGAGCGTGCAAGATGTCATAGAGTTGCTCGTCGTGGTACCTGTCCATGCGGACGTGTTCACTGGAACGGAGTCGACTCACCAGCCGGTCGTCAACACGACTGAACAGCTCTTCTTCCTTGTTCGCGATACAGATGATCGCAAACTGTGGGAGGCTGTGTAGATCGTATAGAGCGCTTGGATCTTCGAGCTGGTCAACTTCGTCAAGGATGACGACAGTTCGAGGCCCGTCGTATTGCTGGAGTCGGTCAATGAGTTCGTCGTGCGGTGTTGACTGGCGATGAATATCGATTGTCTTCCCAAGATCGTCGAGAATCTGGTAGAGCGTCCGAAACCTAGTATAGTTACGCCAACAGTTAACATAGGTCGCTTCGACATTGATGACCTCTTCACGCAGGCGTTCAGTGACGAATTGTGAAATACACGTCTTGCCTGTCCCACTGGGGCCTGTAACGATAGCGGTATCAGCGGGGTCCCCGTTTGTAATCGGCTCTAGGACCGTAGAGAGATGATTGACCTCAGCATCGCGATGCTCAACTTCTCGTGGGACGAACCCGGCACGCAGCACGCGAGCATCACGGATCATACCTTACTGTGCAAGTGATTCTGAGCCACATAATAAAAACGTAGCCGGGTCGTTTCCGGAAAGGTGTGTACCTTGTCTGGCTGATATCGTGTCTGACGCCGGCCTATAGCCCAAAACGGACGGAATAGCTAGAACTGTTGCCGGAACTTCCCGGAAACCTTGTGTGTCATAGATATCGCTCATCGCCTCCGGTGGCTGTGGGCTACTCTTCATCATCTGTCGGTGGCCGACTGGATAGCCGATCGAACCGATCTTGCGCCGCTTCCTGTCGCGTTGCTGTTTGCTCCGAACGATAGTCAATCTCAGTGAGTTTTCCATCCGCAACCGTTACTGAAAGAATCGCATTGGCGTGCCTCGAATCCTCGGGCAGCTCAGATGCGTCAATTACTCCATGACCAACCTCAGTCTCGTCCTGTTCGAAAAAGACAGTCGCGAGTCCGTCTTCGATTGAATCGACAACGGCAGTGTACTCACCGTCTGCCACCGCATCTAACTCAGTCATTCGTATGTCTCCTGACGGACGGTGTCCCCGTCACTGTTTCGCACGATAACTGTGTCACCACCGTTGTTCCAGATCGGTGACCCTGACCCCCAGTAGAGATCGGTGTCGCTATCCGTCCCACTACCAGTGTGCAGTGTCACTGTTTCGCCGGCACCCAGCGTGTAACCATTCGCGAACGTGTATGTCCTTCCAGCCTCATCTTCGACCGTCCACCCCGAGAGGTCCAGCGACTCGTCACCGACATTTTCGAACGCCACGTACTCGTCGTTGAGGTTCTCACGGTCATCGCCTTCAGCGTCGGCGTTGATGGCTGCAATCTGTAGCGAGTCGGCAGTAGGCGTCGTCCCACCGTCAGTCGCGACAGTCTCAGTCTGTGTGGTGACTGGGCTGGCATCGAGCCGATTTCGTTCAACGACAGTGCCACTTGTCCCCGGCTCAACGGGTTCGCCGTCACGGATCGCAAGCGGGTCCGTCGGTGCGGCCTGCTGTGTCCGAACCGAGACGCCTGCTCCGTCGCTGACCAGGACGATATCGCCATGGGTTGCCGTCCAGTATGCGGGTATCGACCGGTCATGCAGACGTTGCAGGACCTCGTCTGTGGGATGGCCGTACTGGGAATCGTAGGCGCTGGAGATGACAACTGCCTTTGGCTGAACGGCACTCAGCAGTTCGCCGCTGTTAGAACTCGATGAACCGTGATGGCCGGCCTTTAGAACAGTCGCCTGCAGTTGGTCACCATATTCGTCGACAAGATACGCTTCTTGATCGTCTTCAGCATCACCAGTCAGAAGGAAACTCGTCTCACCGTGAGTGAACTTGAGAACGATACTGTTCTCGTTGCGTCCGTCGTTATCGAGGTAGGGCTCTGGTGGCCCAAGTACCTGTGTATCGACTCCTTCAAACTGTATCGAATCGCCTTCTCTGGTTTCGTACAGCGTGACGTCGTGTTCTTCGACAGCGTCAAGATAGCCTTCGTAGGTCTTTGTGCTCGCAGCGATCCCCGGGTCATAGATTGCGCCGATGCCACTGGCTTCGGTTTCGTAGTACTCGATGATTGCCGCGTTCCCACCGATGTGGTCGGCGTCATTGTGAGAGACAACAAGATGATCGATTCGGTCGATATTGTGTCGCTGCAGATACTGCAGCACGTACTCGCCATCGTCTGTGAAATGACCTGTGTCGATCAACATCGTCTCTCCGGTTGGCCCGACAACGAGCGTACTCACGGACTGGCCGACATTGATATAATGGACTTCGACCGTGCCGTTTGCTGCGGTCGTGGTTTCGGCTGCCGTCGCTGTCAACGTTGGTTCAGGTGTGGAGATATCTGTCGGTGCAGACCCACTACAGCCGGCCAGAAGAAGGATAACTGTAAAAAGAATGATCGTTAGACCGCGCGACTTTGACATGATACGACTCTATGAAGCCAAGCGGCATAGACTCCGTGGCCATGATATCACTGGACATCTGCGATATTTCGATTATATTTCTCCAATCGGTCATTCAGTTGGCAACCTGTTTTCGATCCTTCCGACCGGGCTGTGTTCGATTGTAGCTGACCCTGTCGGCGTAGAGGAAAGAGTTAGAGAGGGATCCCGCGTCTGTGGGCTACTGAACAGTTGGGTCCGACTCCATCGACTCGACCTCGAAGGTCAACAGATGGGACCGGAGTTGTGCGTAGGCCCCGTCACCGTCAGTCGTGACACAGTGCCGATTTGGCCTTGCCTCGCGAGGATCGCCGTCGTTCTCTTGCCACTCCGTCAGCGTGAACTCAAGCGCCTCCAACTCGCTGTCAGCCCCCTCAAAGACGGCCGCGACCGACGGGGTCCCGTGGTTGTCAGCGATGTATGCAACCTCAACAGCGTCGTGGTCGGCGTCAAGTCTCGTCCACCCATCGAGTTTGTCTGGCGGGTCCTCAGCGAACTGGTCGATTTCGCGCTGAGTCAGTTCGGCTTCTGCGGCGTCGCGCCACGCTTGTTTGATATCCTCGGCTTGGGACCGCTCGATCTCCTGAAGGACGTCGCTGTTGATACACTCTCTGGCCCACGTAAGCACCGTCTTGGCCTTTTTGTGCTTCTGTTCGGGTTCGCCGTCCAACTGTCCGAAATTCATCTCTTGGGGCGACATCAAGAGCACTGACGACCGCCAGTAACCGGGGTCAGCATCGCATTCCTCGTCAGCATTTGGAGCCCACGACTCCATCGAGGTCCGGACTTCTTCGTGGTGCCCAAAGCCGGTTCGGACGCCGCCGGCGCGCAGGATTCGTTCTGCGAGGTCGATGGTTCGCTCGCGCTCGTCAGCGGGCGCTTCATCGGGGCGGTCAACGTCGGCGTAGAACGGTAAGCCGACTTTGCTGATGATCGTCTCTTTGTAGTTTGGGATAAGCAGCGGTTCATCGACGAAGATCGGGTCAAACGGTGGTTCGTCTGTCGGCAACATACTGGAAAGCCTCCAGCCATGGAGGCGACACAAAATCGCTACTGGAGTGAGCCTGACCTAGAGGTACTGGTCGGCGGTGTCGCCGTGGTTCGCTTCCAGGGCTTCCCAGTCAGCCATTGCGTCGTATTCTGGTCGAACCTCTCCATCCGAGAGCATATCATCGACGAAGGCTTGTACTTGTTCGTCGATAGAAGCGTTCTGCAGGTCGTGCTCCCGAGCGACAAACTGGATACCACAGATTGTGCGTCCGTCTGCTGCGAGGTGCCAGAGTAGGAGCTTCCGGTTCTGGTAGGTTGCGAGTTCGGTCAGTAATGCGTCGTCTGGTGGATTGGACATCGTGTGAAGCCTCCGACTGCGGGGGCTGCACAAAACGAACATTGTGGGCAATAGCTCAATCGCCTACATGATGTATTAGAACAAACAAGATGCCTGAGTTCGGTTAGATAAACAGATATCTCATGTGGTACAGGGTGGGTGACCTGAATAATTTCAGCTGCGATGTTATCTTTAATCTATCTCTTTCCATGAGAGTTTCCAACGTAAACACGCTACGCAGGCGGCGTAATTCAACTTTGATAGTGTCTGTCTTGCTGTATCGGCCGTGGAGAAGTGGGACCCCCCAGTTTTCACGAGAGTTAATATCGGCCAGTTAACCGGCATTTTGTTGCCCACCCCCCACATTTCACGAGAGTTTAAGAATAGCAGCGCAGATCCTAACTCATGAAATGTGGGGTGTAGTATGAGCAGAGCAGGTCATCAATTGTGTAGTAACTCAGAGAAAGCATGGAGTCCAGACAGTGAGTGAAGAGGGATTGACGGTCTCTCAGGGAATTAAATGAAGAGCAGCGCGGCCGTAGATTCCTATGGATATAACCTACTAGCGATGGATATTGTTTGTTGACGACGATAACTGACCATGAGAAGTTGAGGTCTCCTTGCTGCCTTGCTGAATAGAAGAAACAGGTAGATATCTCCCCCTCCCCCCATATTTCATGAGAGTTGCTGTAGGGGAGGGGAGGGAAGAAATAATGTCTGACGCTTCTTGCTGAAATTCCACTAGAGAATTAAACTGAACCTAACGTGCTACGGATTCTGTTTTCACCCATCTGTATTAAATCTTTCTCTCATTCAGAGTTTCATTTTGCCCCCCTCCCCCCTCTCTAACGATACTCTCGTGAAATCTGGGGGGCGGGGGTTGGTGCAAAACGTCCCAGCTCGTGTGAAAACCGACGCATATATCTCATGAAGCAGTGGGGGCATCTCATGAAACAAATGATTCCCATGAAGCGGTGGTTTTATTTCACATAGATTGTATCTATCGGGTATACGATGGGACTCGAACCGTTCTCTCCTGACTCCACTATCTTCCGAGACGAATCGGTCCTACGGGACGGATATCAACCTGACCGTCTTATTGAGCGTGACACAGAACTTGAGCAGTACCAGAGTGCGCTCAAACCTGTGATTAACGGTGCGCCACCGAAAAACCTATTTTTATATGGCCAGACTGGAGTTGGAAAGACACTATCCTCGAGGATGGTCGTTGAACGACTGATCGAGGATCAGCAAAATATCGACGGTGTTGATGTTCAAGTAATTGAGTTAAATTGCAAATCGCTGAACAGCAGTTACCAGGTGGCTGCAAACCTCATTAATCAATTTCGTCCGCCAACCAAGCAAATCAAACCGACCGGGTATCCGAGCGGGATGATCTACAATATGTTGTTCGATGAGCTGGAAGCACTCGATGCAACACATTGCTTGATCGTACTTGATGAAATTGATGCCATTGGGAATGATGACGACATCCTGTATAAGCTTCCACGGGCGAACGATAACGAGAATGTTGAAGATACACTGGTTGGGGTAATTGGCATCTCGAATGACTTCACGTTCCGCGATAACCTCTCAGCGCGTGTGAAGGACAGTCTCGCTGACGAAGAGATCCATTTTCCACCGTATGATGCGAACGAACTCGGGAACATCTTGAAACAGCGTGCTGGTGAGGCGTTTCACGATACTTCGGCTCAGCGACTTGATGATGGCAGTTATGAGTTACAGTCTGATATTTTGGAGGGCGATGTGATTCCGTTGTGTGCAGCGTTTGCCGCACAAGACTCTGGAAGTGCCCGACAGGCGCTGAAGCGATTGTATAAGGCTGGAGATCTGGCACGAGATGAGGAGTCCAACGTCATCACCGAAGCGCATGTGCGACAGGCAGACGAGATTGTTGAGCGCGATAAAGTGCGCGACGAATTAACTCGCTTGCCAACACAGAGTAAACTGACTCTCTACTCCCTATTACTGTTGGAGCGGGAGGATGAAACGCCGTCCAAGCGTAACCGAATTTATGAGCGGTATGTAATGGCTGCAAAGCGTATCGATGCGGATGTGCGGACTGACAGAACGATTCATGACCGGTTGTCACAGTTGACGCTGAAAGGATTCCTGGACGTAGATGAACAGAATAAGGGCCCCAAAGGCGGCTCATACTATGAGTACGAATTTTCGATTCGCGCGGATTTGGCACAGGAAGTACTTCAAGAGGACGAGCGGCTAGCGGAGTTGTTTGCTACAGATGAGACATCGACGACGCTAGACTCGTTCTGATTCTGTCGTGATCCGGATTAACCAACAACAAGATCGGCTACAATTGGCTGTTGGTAGACTCCTTTTGAAATAATACGCTCTTGGGTAAGCGATTGTTGGTGGCGTCATAGCGCTGTTTCAAGGATGATTTTGAGCGCTTCGTCGCCGGGTTTTCGGCGGACGCATTTTCGAAGCAGTAACGCTCTGAGACAGG
>NZ_JAYMGY010000026.1:0-22915 GCF_037078445.1 Haloarcula sp. CGMCC 1.2071 | reverse complement strand
GTCTCCCTCGGAGCCGGAGGAGATCATGAGTACGACAGCACCTTCCTTCGAGGAGTATGACTTCGACCGCGGCGACCACGTTCGAGCCGACTGGACCGACGGAGACGGCCCACTCGATGTAGTCGTCGGAACCGTTACAGAGATTTCGCGCTCCGGCGGCAACGTGATCGTCGCTGTCGAGGCTGCCGACGACCAGTATCCCGAGCGCTCGATCTACGGCGGCACACACGATTGTGCTCCCGAGTGGGTCGAGCCACTAGAGCAATCCTAGTCTGACAGCAAGGGACTCGCCCGTATTTTGTGAGCCTCCACCGGGTGAGTGGTTTCCCGAACATGAGTGCCGAACAGCGGTCCGTCGACGAACAGGTAATCCCGGTGACAATCGGCAGGCAATATCACCGGTACACTTTTTCAACCGCCACTATAAGTGGTGCATATGAGTCTCACAACAGATGACTTTCGGGATTTTACCCGTTCCGATCCGACTGATGATGAAGATCTCGGACTTGGAGACGCTCTTGCTGCAGTCGCCGTTGATATCGATGTAGACGCTGTTGCCGAGGTCCGGGATGCTCGCGAACAGATATGACGTACCTTCTCGATACAAACATTCTCATGTCGCTGATGCCTTCCAGCCGCCCGAGCTGATAGACTCCATCTTGTGATAAATGCTGGAAGGTGGATTTGGATTCCGGGATATTTGCGGCCAGAGTAGCTCCCTGATACGCGAGCACGGCGCAACCTCCATTGGCCCGTGGCATCGGCGACTTTCTCACCCGCATTGATATCGTAAAAAGACACCCCTTGTAGGGAGCGGTATCGAGGTCTGTATAGCGTTCATAGCAATCCAATTTAGTATTGCCCGGAACAGCCGGGTATGCGAGATGCAACATACCCGCAACTGTGGGCCGCTGTCCGGGCCGCGCGGAAAGCTGGCCGGACGCTTGAGTCCGTCAAACCGGCCGCCGATCAGTTTCAAGTGAAACACAACGGCGATATAGTCACTGAGGCAGACCGTACGGTCGAAGAGACCATACTAGCGGAGCTGAGTGGGCAGTTTCCTGACCATACTGTCGTTTCCGAAGAGAGTGCGCCGGAGTTCACGACAAAACCGCGCTGGATCATCGACCCGATTGATGGCACGACGAACTTCCTCAATGGCATCCCCCACTATTCCATCTCTATTGCCTTCGAGGGCGCAGGCGAACCAGATGTTGGAATTGTCTATCATGTCCCCTCAGAGACGATGTACACTGCCATCGGGGGTGGCGGTGCATACGCCAACGGCCAGCCGCTGTCACTGTCGGCAACGACTGAATTGTCTGAGGCGCTTATCGTGACAGGGTTTGACACAGCGTCGATGCAGGCACAGGAATACGACCACTTCCGCACCATCCTCAATGTGACACAGGGCGTCAGGCGGTTCGGCTCGGCGGCTGGCGAACTAGCGATGGTCGCCGCCGGGCAGTTCGATGCGTTCTTCGAGCGGCAACTCTCCGTCTGGGACACTGCGGCAGGTGTCAAAATCGTTGAGGAGGCCGGCGGCGAGGTGACCCGAATCAAAGCTCTTGACGGAAAGAACAGCGAGATGGTGCTGGCCTCAAACGAGGCCATCCATCAGGATCTCGTCGCGCTGGTGTCGGCCGGGACTGTCCCCAAGAGGGACGGCCAGTAGGAGCAAAGGGGGCGAAAATTAGTAGCCGTCACGGCCATGTTCGTTTAAATACCCCGGTTTGTAGATATATAGCGACGTATAGCATAATATTATAAGATCTTTTTTATATACTTGTAATTCTCTCAGCTGATGACACGGAACAGCACCACATCGCAGGGTGAGGCCCAACAGACGCGGCGACGGTTCATCACCGCTGCAGGTGCGGCGGGGGCGACGGCATTCGCGGGGTGTATCGGCGATTCAAGCGGTGGGTCGGGGACCCAGACGATCACACTCGCTGTGTCCAGCGGTGACGGAGAGCTGATCAAGCGGTTGCTGAAGAACCACGTCGAATCGGAAGTCGGCGTGACGACGGAGACGACGATTCTCCCGAACGCGAACCTCTTTGAAAAACTCTCGACGATGTTTCAAAGCGAGAAGGCGACTTACGACATCGTCGCCATGGACGATCCGTGGATGCCACAGTTCGCGCGGCATCTCGCGCCGATCCGGGACCACGTCGACTCGCTGCCGACCAGCCAGATCATCCAGCAGACCCTCGACATCGGGACTTGGCCGACGCCCGGTGAGGCAGTCCCGCCGAACGCACAGGACGCTGAACCGGAACTGAAAGCGCTGTGTGCGGTCGGGAACTCACACATCTTCGTCGTTAACGAGCGGTTGTACTCGGAGGTCGGCGAGGATCTGCCCGAGACGTGGGAGGACGTCTTCCGCGCTGGACAGAAAATATCTGAGCAGGTCGACGGTGCGGAAGGGTACGCCATGCGCGGCAAGAGCGGGAACCCGATCATGTCCTCGTATTTCAGCGTCGGCATGAGCATGGCTGGGAATATGTTTGACGAGAACTGGGGCTACGACTGGGCCGACGACAGCGGCGTCGAGGCAGCCTCTTTCTTCGTCAACGATCTCGGTTCTATCAGCCCAGACGGGGTCGCCTCCTTTGATAACAGTCAGGTGCTCTCGGGACTGGCCGACGGAAGTATCGCTGCGGCCCCACAGTGGCCCTCCGGGACCTCGCTCCTGTTGAACGAGGATAAGGCAACTGAGTACGAGAACATCACGTTCCTGCCGATCCCAGAGGGTGAGAAGCGGGCGGCCCCTGTTCAGGGGAACTGGTTGCTCGGCATCAATAGTTACGCCGATTCGGAGACGAAAAGCGCCGCCGGCGACGTGCTCCAGTCGTTCGTCTCGAAGCAGGCCCAAGAGCAGTACGTCGACCTCGGTGGCGTGCCGTTCCGACACGACACGTTTGAGGAAAACATGGACGCCCAGCCGTGGTTCGAGGCCCTGTACGGTAGTCTCCAGAACGCGAAACCGCGGCCCCGGACACCGCTGTGGAGCGAGATCGAGACCGCACAGGGGCAGCCGCTGAACGCCGCGCTCGTCGATAATATGTCCGTCGAAGAGGCAATGACCGAGGCCGAGTCACAGATCGAATCGATTCTCGATGAGAACGGCTACTGAACCGGACCGGGACAGTCGATAGCCATGTCACACTACTCCGAGACGGTCGGCGGCGGCCGCTACGAGCGTGTCCTGCTGTGGGTCGAGGATCACCTCCGGTGGATCTTGACGCTTCCAGCGCTTGCCGTTCTCGCGGCGTTTTTCATCTATCCGGTCGGTCGTGCGCTGGTGCTATCACTGTACCAGTTCGACGCGGCCGGGCGGCAGTTCGTCGGGCTCGAAAACTACGTCGCGATACTGACGGCGGGCGCGTTCTGGCAGTCACTGTGGATAACGGCGAAGTTCATGTTCTTCGCCGTTTCGCTGGAGGTCGGCCTGGGCATCGCCATCGCGTTCGTCCTCAACAGCAAGGTGCGGTTCCGGGGGCTGATCCAGACTATCGGCCTCGTTCCGCTCGTCATCTCGCCGACGGTTGTCGCGCTGCTGTGGCAGTTGCTGTACCAGAACGGCGGGGTTCTCGATTCACTGGTCGCCCCGCTGACGAGCGGTCCGGTCCCGTGGCTCAGCGACCCCTCCATTGCGCTATACGCGCTCGTCCTCCCCGATGTCTGGCAGATGACACCGCTGGTGACGCTTATCGTCCTCGCTGGCCTGCAGTCGGTCCCTGACCACGTCCAGGAAGCGGCAATGATGGACGGTGCCGGGCGGATGCGGCGACTTGTCGACGTGACGCTGCCGTACATCAAGGAACTCGTCGTCCTGGTACTCATCCTCCGGGTCATCGGGACGATGCGTGTGTTTGCGAAGGTGTTCGTCCTCACCCGAGGTGGCCCGGCAAAATCAACGGAGGTCATCAGCATGGCCATGTACCGGGAGGCGTTCAGCTATGGGAACTACGGCCGGGCGTCGACGATGGCGCTGCTCCTGTTGCTCATCGCCCTGGCGATCACCTACGCCTTTGCGACGGTGTCGGAGGTGGAGTTCTGAGATGGCGACCGACACGAAACCGAAACGGGGCGTCGGCAGGGCGCTGCTTGCTGGCGTCGAGCGCATCCACGAGACGCTCGACAGCTACGGGCTCGTCCCGACCGTCACGAACGGCATCGCTCTGTTGTTCGTCGTCTGGACGCTGTTCCCGGTATACTGGATGGTGTCTGGGTCGCTTCGGACCCGAAGTGACCTGCTCGCGACGCCGCCGAAACTGGTCTCGACCGCGCTCACGGTCGGGAACTACCCCGAACTGTTCGCCCAGCGTCCGGCGTTCTACGAGTTTCTGTTCAACAGCGTCGTCGTGACGGTCGGCTCAACGGCCCTCGCAGTGTTGCTTGGGACCGCAGCGACCTACGGGTTCGTGAACTACGAGTTCCCGTACGACCTTGGTCGATTCCACCTGCCTTTCCTCGTGTTGACGACGCGCTTTCTGCCGCCCATCGTGACGGTGATTCCGCTGTACGTCATCTTCGATACCGCGAACCTGCTCAACACGCGGCTGGGCCTCGTGCTCGCCTACGCGGCGTTCAACATCCCCTTCGTCGTCTGGATGCTGAAGGGTTTTTTCGCCGAGCTCCCGGACAGCATCGTCGAGGCTGCCGTTCTCGACGGGCACACGGAACTCGGCGCGTTCTTCAAGATCGTGTTGCCGATGGTGCGCCCTGGGCTGGTCGCGGCGACCATCTTCACCGTCATCAACGCCTGGAACGAGCTGCTGTTTGCGGTCATTCTTACGAGCAACACCGAGGCACAGACCCTCCCCGTCGCGCTCGCGACGTTCAAGACGGCCTACGCGATCCAGTGGGAGCTGCTGACCGTGGCGGGAACGATTGCGATGGCTCCCGTTTTGCTGTTCGCGTTCCTCGTCCGGGAGAAACTGCTCCGTGGGTTCACGATGGGGGCGGTCCGATGACGACGACACGGAACCGAGTACAGACAATAACTAGCGACAAGCGGAGCGATTACTAATGGTACGCGTACGCTACGACGACGTGACGAAACGGTACGGAAACGAGATTGGTGCAAAAAACATCGATATCACCGTCGAGGACGGCGAGTTCGCCGTGTTGCTCGGCCCGAGCGGCTGTGGCAAGACGACGACGCTGCGCTGTCTTGCGGGGCTTACCGACCCCACCGAGGGCGAAATCCGCATTGACGGGACAGACATCACCGCTAGGCATCCGAAAAACCGCGACATCGCGATGGTGTTCCAAGAACTCGCCCTGTACCCGCACATGGGCGTCGCGGCGAACATCGGCTATCCGCTCAAAGTGGAGGGCATTGACAGGGCGACGCGGCGGGAGCGCGTCGAAGACGTCGCAGAGACGCTGGACATCGGCGAACTGCTTGACCGCGAGACAGACGAACTCAGCGGCGGTCAACGCCAGCGGGTCGCAATCGGCCGGGCGATCATCCGTCGTCCGAGCGTGTTCCTGATGGACGAACCGCTGGCGAGCCTCGACGCGAAGCTGAAAGTCGAGATGCGAAACGAAATCAAGAAGCTTCAGCGAGAGCTGGGCATTACGACCCTGTACGTCACCCACGATCAAGAGGAGGCGATGACGCTTGGCGACAAGCTCATCGTGATGAACGATGGGACCGTCCAACAGGTCGGGACGCCGGCCGAGGTGTACCACGACCCCGCGAACCAGTTTGTCGCCGGCTTCATCGGCAGCCCGAGCATGAATTTCCTGCGGGTCCGCCGTGAGGCGGCCGGCTCACAGCGAGTCGTGGCTGCCAACGACGCTACGTTTTCTTTCAGCGTCGAAAGACTACCCACCGCTGTTGACGACACCGACCCATTTGTCCTCGGCGTCCGGCCCCAGTACTTCTCGGTTCACCAGTCACCAATCGACGGCGCAGCCAAAGCCGAGGTCACAGTAACGGAACCGATGGGCGACGAGCAACTGCTCACGGTCCGGTTCGACGGCGACGACAGGGAGATTGCAGTTCGAGCGCCGTTTGACGTGAGCGTTACACGGGGTGACACCATCTGGCTGGGCGTTTCCGGCGAGCGTGCCTACGTGTTCGACGTCGAAACGGGAGCGCGGATTCGACAGACCGAGCTATCTACAGACACCGCCGTTCCCACCGGTAGCCGGCCGTAAGATGTGGCGACATACCATCGGTAGAACTCGGCATACTGTGGACAGTATTGTACAGGCGAATGAGAGATTTCAGACAACACAATGGCAAATAACATGCAGAACAGGCGTCACACGACGGACGAACACGTCTCGGACGGAAACTACCCGGCGAGTCGGCGCGCAGTGCTACAGACGGCCGGCCTCGCGGTCGGTGGTACGGCACTCGGAGGGACAGTGATGACGCACACAGCAACAGCAGAGAGTTCGTTCGAAACGAAGACGTGGCAGACGGATGCCGTCCCCGAAACACCGGTTCGGGAACTAAGCTTCCCCGGGACCCATCACGCTGCGATGGTGACTGACGAACCGGACTCGCCAGAGTACTACGACTGCCAGACCAGAGATGTCTACACGCAACTCTCGGATGGGATCCGGTTTCTGGACGTTCGCGTCGAGTCACAGGGCGACGGCGACGGAACTGTATTCTACGGCCACCACGCCGATGAAACCGGCCAGTCCCTCAACGAGACGGTGTTCCCAAAGATCTCACAGTACCTCTCAGAGGTCGACAACGCCGGGGCCTCGGAACTGGTCTTGCTCAAACTCTCGCATTTCTATGATTCCGGTGCGTTCAGCGACGATGCGTTCGAGGCAGACGACTGGGAAGCGCTGTCGACGCTCCTGACCGACACGTTCGGGGCGTACGCGTTCGACCTCGGTGCGGTGAGCGGCACTGATGCTCTCCTCGATGCGACACTCTCCGAGTTCGACGGACCGAAGATAGCGATCTTTTATCGGACGCTCACGGAGCACGACGACCCAGTCTCACTGCCTGATTTCACCGCGCCGTGGGCCGACTGGGTAGCGAGTTCCTATCCAGACACAGCTACCCCAGGAGATGTGCTGGCAAACGGTGTCAGGAACGACCACACTGAAACGGACCGGCTGGGCGAGACACAGTGGATCATCCGCGCACCAACAGATCTCTACAGCGGCGCACAGCAGACGAACGCGATGTTACCCCTGTACGAGCAAGTCGTCAGCGTCGCTCCGGAACTGAATCCGAACCTTATCCGTGTCGACTACTACGAAACGTCCGATATCGTCCCGCTATGCCGCCGACTGAGTGTCGCCGGGCTGGATGGGACAAGTGATACGCCCCCGATTTCAGAAGGTGTCTACTCGGTCCACTCGGTAGAGACGGGAAACGTCATCGAAATCACGGATGGGGATACCAGCGACGGCGCGAGCGCGGTTGAGGCCGACTGGACTGAGAGTGACCACCAGCGGTTCAGCATCCAACCGACTGGCGACGGCACGTACCGACTCGACGCAGTACACAGCGGCAAGGTACTCGATGTAGAAAACGAAGGAACAGACGACGCGGTCGACATCATCCAGTGGCCCTGGACCGGGAATGCGAACCAGCGGTGGTACGCTGTATCAGTCGGAGACGACCGCTACGCGTTCATCAACAAACACAGCGGTCGCGTGCTTGACGGCGAACAACCCGGCGCGAACGTCCACCAGTGGCACTGGGAAGGGGACCCAAATCAACAGTGGACCCTCCATAGTCGGTGAGCGTCGCTATCCCAGTCTCTACACAGGCTCCTCATCGGCAGTTGTATACACCTCCCCAGTCGGAGACCTTTCATTGACCTGTCACACCCGTTGTGACCACTGGAATCGCCGTGGTCGCTCCGTTCGTGTTACGACCACTCACTATACTCCTGAAAACAGGGGGTCGCTCCCGGTTCCTGCAGCTAGCAAACAGCGGCGTCGACGGCGGCAGGGCACGTACCACCGCGTCCAGCAGCGTTGGTTCAGTGTCGGTTCCGATCCTATCCGGCGTGTGTCACAGGGTTAGGGCGATGATTCCACCACAACGGGTGTGACGCCACCTGTCGCGGCTTTGTGGTCGCTGTTCTCCAACAGATCGAGACCGATGTAGCGTTTTTCGAGCAACCCTTCGGCGGTCGCCATATCTATCGCAAGAATCTCGGTTTGCGTCTGGTCGCGTCCGACCTGCCGGGTTTTCTCGACGATGTCGCCGCCGCCGATCTCGATGAGCTTCTCCCAGACGCGCTTGATCGTCTGGCGATGAGGTTCCTTCCCGAGTTCGGCGGTGAGGGCTGTTGCTATATCGTTTTTCGTCATGAAGACGCCGCTGCCGTCGGTTCGCTTCGTGGCAAATTCGGGCCAGCGCTTGGCGATGCTGATGGTGCGGTAGGTGTTCTGGCGGTTCGAGCGCTCGACGAACATCGTCTTGACCTTCGATTGGCGGCAGTTCGCGAAGAAATCCAGCGGCGAACTGCTGGGTTCGATGCCTTCGGGGAGCGGCTCGGCGTCCTCCTGGTGGTCGGTATCGGCTTCGAGTTGCTGGGCTTTGGCGATGGCACTCTTGGCGACGTCGCGGGTGGTCTCCTGCTGGGTTTCGAGCTCGTCGAGACGGTGGTCGTTCGCGGCGGCGTCACCGACGGCTGTGGTGGCAACCTCGTGGGTCCGTTCGAGGTCGGCCTCTAGTTCGGTGACGCGTTCGTGGAGGTCATCGATAGTCGCGACCAGCGTCTCAAGAACACTCGAAATGAGGGGTGACACGTCGCCGTCGAGGTCGTTGATGAGCGTCTGGAGTTCGTCGTTATCCGTCTCAGCCTGTTCGATGTCCATGTCGAGGTGGTCGGCGAGGGCTTGGTCGGTGGCTGTGTCGTCGTCGTCGGGGTTTGTTTGTCGTGGCATTGTGACCACAGGACCCGTGCTCGGAATCGAACCGAGCAGTGCTGACCACAGCACGGGCTCTCGGTGACGTAGCTGTCGCTCTCTAGACGCGGCGGTTGGCTCGTGGCAACCCCGCTCCGTCTAGTGGATTTGCGTCGTGGCACCGCGCCGGCGACTAGCAGTCTGTGTGTGCTGTCGTCGCCCGGACCGGCGTGGCACCGGGTTCACCGGTCGCGCTCCGCTGGTGGCAAGGGTACAGTCGTGGTCGACACTGGGGCGAGCGCTATGGTCGGTCACGTTTCGATCACTGCTCGGCGCTCAATGGCGACATCATGGGCGTGGTCCCCGTGACGGTACTGGTCGTAGTAGTTCTCGATAGTGGGGAACTCGGTCGTCCATTCGGTGTAGTGGGTGAGATCACCGACGTGGTAGCGGAGTCGCCACTGGGTTGTCTCTGATGACGCTGCCTCGGTCGCAGGTTCCGGTGATGGATCTGCGTGGGCCATCAGTCATCCCCTCCTGCGAATGGCCCAGGATGGCTGCTCCCGCGTTCAACCAGCGCACAATCTGTGAGGGAAACGGTGAATGACATGACCTTGCCAGTGTGACCGATTGCGTCGGCCAGCTGTCGGCGCGTGGTCGTGTCTGGTTCAGACGCCCGCAACCGACGGAGCGGTTCTGTCGTGAGGTCGGCAAGTAATGTTCCTGTGACGTGCTCGTCGTCGACAGCACGGACCAGCAACAGCGGGTTACTATTGGTGGTCGTAATGGCGACGATCTCGCCGACGGTCGGGTGGGTAGTCATCGGCCCACCTCCCTGTAGAGTGAGCAATTGATGGGGTGTTGATACCCACACAGAAACGCAGTACTAGATAAATGACGGCCAAAACGACTTTTATGGGTACTTACCAATGAATCGGATGAGTTCCCGAGGCCGGAGTGGCTGTCAGTGGGCCTAATCGAAGGTAGTAGCTGGTCCGGATCCGGAACTCGGTGTCGGGGAAGATGATCTCGAATGGTGGCGGAAGCGCTAGCTTCAGTACGGCTGTCCCCCGGCTGGCCACCATTCTGTCGCCGGTACGCTTGCGGCTGTGTCGTACTCCATGAGTGGACAAACTGTGAGTCTGAGTCACAACTGTTTTTGATACCAAGTCCATACCGGTCGGTTGGGTACCGGTCTCTATTCCATCCCCCCATGGATCCACCCCGAATCATCGATTTGCCCGAGACCAGAACCCGTCGTCGTGGATGACGACTTCCGGTGGTGCGTTGCACACCACTTCCTACACCCCCCAGCAGCCCACCACTTTCATACAGCGACCCACTCTCCCGATGAGTCGGCTGTCTACGTGGCAGTGAGACTGTTGGTTGCTGGCATCGGAGCCGACTGGTACGAGGATGATACCGGCGCTTGCTTTCGATTCGACGGAAACCGCAAGCGATTTTATTCCGAATCATGCTATCTTCCGTTGGGTTCTGGTCCCCGCTCAGCATCCCCATAGGACCCATCTGATTCATCGAGTAGACTGGGTCCAGAACCCGTCGCCGATTCAGGCGACGCTGAATGGACTGTGATACGCCATTTCCCCGTGGCTGTCCCCCATTCTTCACCTGAGATGACTGGTACCAGTGTGTAGTCTGGTTCCGATATGCGGAATTACGTCTCTGAGTACGGACTCCACCGGAGTCTGAGTGGGCAGCGAATCGGGCAGTTGGAGGCTTGATACTGCATGACAGGGGCAAATTAAAATTAATTGGGAGGAGTGCATAGCGTAGACACGGGTTCTGATCCCCGCTACAGGCTGGATCCCAGGATGGTTTCAGTTGGGCCATGCCGTGAGCAGGGTCCAGAACCCGCCCGTGCCTCTGACAGACGGGTGGCAAATTCTGTGCCCGTTGCCACCCCACACTCGCCTTCGAGTAGCTGTATAAAAGCCGCGTGATATCAGGGTCCCGGGAGTGTACAGGTACCGTCACTGTTGGGCACCTCTGGTCAGACGGAGCTGGTCACAGAGCCCTGCGAGCGTCTCGGCGTGGCGCTGAAGGAGCTGTCTCCCAGCGTCAGTCAACGTATACACGTTGGTGCGGGCGTCGAGTTCGTCGCGGTTGATGAGGTTCTGCTCAACAAGCCGGTTGAGATTCTGGTAGAGCCGGCTGTGGTTAATCGGCTCGGCGTAGCGCTCGTCGAGATAGGCCTTGAGTGCGAGGCCGTAGGGATCATCGTCGACGGAGGCGATGGCTTCGAGCAGATCGCGCTGGAAGCCCGTCAGGTCGTGGTAGGTCGTCATCGGTCGCCTCCGGTGGTATGCGTCTGGACGGGACTGGGACGTGACTTGGTAAGAGTCTGGAGCGCGCGTGACCGGAAGTGGATTTTCGCGGGTCGATTTTCGTCTCTGGCCCGCTGTGGCGTGTTTGTGGGCCGCTCAGGCGATGACCGGAAGATGACCGGAAGTGAGCGGACGTACCGCTGTCTGGTGGTTTCCGAATGAACGGAAGTGCTGGTCGGTGGCGAGCGATGCGACTCTTCGTGGGTGGGCCTGCCGGTGGTCATGGATTCAACGGGACGCCGCTAGTGTTGGTGGCGTCGCCTATCTCAGACTGTTATGCTGCCCGCACTTAATCTTTTCCGCACGACAACTAATTACCGTGCGTATATTAAAGGCAGACCGCTGATATTTTCTAAGTAGGCATCCATCCCAACTACAATGCCAGATCCGGGCCGTAAGCCGACAGTTTCCGATGTCGAAATACTCCGAGAGTTTGCCCTCTGCCCGGACCCGTTCATGCATGCGACTGAATTGACTGAGACCCTTGATTTATCTCGACAAGGCGTTCATAATCGGCTTGAGAAATTGCAGGAGAAAGGATATCTGGATAGTAAAATGACGGGCGGAACTCGAAATTGGTGGCTCACTGATGACGGGCGAAACTACCTTTCTGAGCAGTCTTGATCCTCTGGGAGCCACCAACCGACCATCGTTGAAGTCGGTTTCTTGCGGTTGATCCTATCTTCAGCCCACAGCTGATTGAGCCGCTTGTTAATTGCTGTCCGGCTGATTGGAAGGTGTTCGGAGAGTTCACCAGCAGTCACGAATGGCCCCTCTATTTTCTCAAACGTTTCCAGTAGTTCTTGATCAGTGACTCTCTGATTCCCGTGTGCCGTACTCATGCTACATTACTAAGTTAGTTTCCGCATGGAAATGATTTATGGTGGTGGCGTAACATAAGCTAAGTATAGGAACACACGCGCCACTGGTCGATTTTGTATGAAATCGCCCCGGTGTAGTAGCACCGAGGCGCGTGGTTCCCACAAGAACCAATGCAACTACGCAATCCAATCCACAAGAACGTACCGGCCTCTCGTATGGGACGACTCTCATCGGGACAGATACCAACGGTCACGAACACCGCTTTGCCGGTGCAGTGACCGACCATCGCGTGTTCATCTGCAACGCTGATGAGGTCTTGGAGGTTCACGATCTCGCGGAGCTGGCTGACAAGGGCGTTCTCACGCTTGCGACTCACGACGATGGGCTGTATGGTGCGACGACGCCGTGGGCATGGGTCGCCGCGTGGGCGTCTGCGTGCTGTGGCTGGTCCGAGGTTCGGCTGGGTGAGTCGCTGGTTGACCAGGCTGTCCGGGTGATGGACGTATGAGCTGCACCGTGGAGGAACGGAAGCGTGTACCACATCGCCGGCGCTCGTGGGTGGGAAGTTCGCAAACAGGCTTTTGGCCGCTTGTTGACATGCCGAACACATGGAGTACAACGGAGCTATCGAAGGATATATCGAGACGATCGCGGATCCGCTCGACCGATTCGAACAATCGTCGACGACAGTGAATGACCAGCAGGTGACGGTGTTTCATGATCGCTCACTTGAGCTCTCTAAGTTCGGATTCGTCGACACCGTGTTCGTAGTCGGCACCGCGGAAACAGCCGCTGACGCAAAGTCGTTCAGTGAGGCCGCTTTCGAGTACGGTCTCTCAGTGAAATCGAAACTCCCGCGGGGGCTGGGCGGCAACCTTGTCGTCTACCCGGTCGTGGTAACCGAGAGCGATCTGGCTGAGTGGGTCGAGGGGTACGCCCCCAAACACTGGTCATCCTTTGAATTTCCTGTCGTCGTTGACCTTTCCGAAGGCACCGTTGCTTATAACGAGTCAACACCGTTGTGGGGTACAATCTATTACAACGGCTTCAGGGAGACGGCTGAGACGACGCTAAAGCCATAGCAACTTACACACCACCGTCACTTTCGAACGCCGCGCTCAGTTTCTGTCGCATGAACTCCCGCTTGAGTTCTCGTTTTCGCTCGTCGGTCGGGTAGTCTTCGAAGACCACTTCCACGAGCTACTCAGCTACTACAGAGTGCTCGGTGAAGTCGTTGTCTTCCACGAGCCAATCAATCCCCGCGCACAGAACTTCCAGCAGTGTCTCAACGTCGCCAAGCAAGTCGGCTACGACGATGTTGTCGAGGAACTCCAGCAGATGCAAGACAGCCACCAGTACTGGGTCGAGTACGCCCTCAACCAACTGAACACGGTTCAGCAGGTCGCAACGCGCTTCGACGGGCTCGACGTGCACTCCTGGCCAGACAATGAGCTAGTGCGCTCGACGAGCGGCCAACTTCGGTCGAAGCTCAGGGCAATGCAAGAGGACGTCTCTCCGGAGTCGTTCTCCAAGTGTGGTGCAGATGCCTCTCCTGAGCAGTCTGAGCTAGCCCGGGACAGTGAGTCCATAGAGCACCTCATCTGATGACAAGGATGTCGCCGGGATACGCGCGTGACTCACACCCAGAGAACTAGTTTGGCTTAATATACAGTGTGGCTAACCAACACCTGAGGTGGTTATTGTTCTGTGTTGGTTAGCACTAATCCAACGGATAGTTCACTTCCGAATAGCTTTTTCAACAATCTCGATTTCTTCGTCAGTCAGCCCATCAGTCCACTCAATCTTTTCTGCCAATTCATCGGCCCGCACAAGCGTCTCCAGATAACTCGCCAAGCTATCATGAACGTCGTCGACGGTGAACAGCGGTGAGAATCCGATAAGCGTAGATCCAACCGCCATGCTTGCCGACACACGGCAACTCTACCGGCTTGAAGATCTCGTGTCATTCCCCAGCACTTAATTTCTGAACGAGTTATATACCGTCCATGTTTGAATTGGTCCACCGATATGCCCCCCAAAGTCCGGCTGGTCGAACGGCCACCGCCATTATCGCCTGTTTGGTTGGTGTCCCAGCACTCGTACTTGGACTCATCGGACTGACTGGAAACGTCGCGTCGGGACTCATATTCCTGTTAGTGAGTGCTGTCACACTCAGCGTCGCCGGACAACTGATACGAGGTGTCGTTCGCCAGGCGAATGCCGCCCCCACGGACAGTCCACAGGACGACCAACAGACAGACACAGTAACCGAAACCCCGATTGAAACGCTTCGGCGACAATATGCCGAGGGCGAACTTGATGACGAAACATTTGAACGGCGTCTGAACCAACTCATCGAAACGGAAGATCTAGAACAACGGACAGCCGAACGCGAACGTGAGTTAGCGTGAGTTAGTCCGATACAGGAACACTCGATCCCATGCTGCAGAATCGTGATGGGCTGCGCCCGAGGTTCTTCGAGAGCGCACGTTCGTTGGATTGACGCTCCAGCCAACGCCGTCGCAAGCCGAGTACCAGCATATGGTGGTGACGGTGTCGCGAAAAGCGCTAACCAACAATAGCTGACCAATACCTGTGACTGTTAGTTAGCCGACTATCGATTGATTTCTGACCGTCGGTCGTTTCTCACAATCTCACCAGGGATGCCCGCCCGGTGTGTCTGTGACTGTATCGCTGTAGATTCTGCCAGATTGCGTTGCTGTTCATAACGGCTTGCTGAATATAAACCGCGAGTCGACCACCGCCATTAGCACCGTTTCACACTCAACCCAGACTCGTCTCAATGGCGGGTCCGCGAATCCCCGCAACATTTCAACGTCGCGGGGGAGGACACACTCGATGCCCTCCATCATCGATGAAACCGTGTTCGGCGAGCCCTCTAGAGGGCTTGCAGTGGTGTACCTCTGTGGCGCACTTCTGCTGGCCGGGCAACAAGGGTACTACATCATTGTAGAAGGGGCGGCACCGTTCTATGCTGGACTGTTTCTGAGCGCCGGGATGGCCCTCTCCGGCATTGCCGAGTCCCTGCCGAAACCTCGACGACGGGCAGCTGGCATCTTGCGGGTCACAGCACTCGTCGTGCTGGTGAGCATGCTCGTAATTTTGTTTGTCACACCCGACCTCCTTATCAACTAAGAGCGGTGATCGATTCGAACTCACTGCTGCTGACCGAGTGTGTTCTTGAAGAGGAACCGCCACGACCGCTGACGATTCCCGGGGGAGATCTGCCGTATCGGTCACGCCGCTACTGACAGATTCTAAGCGAGTGATCGGGTTCGCCTATATATGAGTCCGCTATACTGGGTAGAGGAAGCCATGGCGGTACCCTCTTATGACCGACCACTCGAACTCACATATGATTGGGCTGGGGACGCTACTTATAATTCTCACAGTCTTTGTGGTGATGACTCTGACTCTCGGTCTGCTACTTCGGTTGCTGAAAGACGCTGACGGACTCTGAGCAGTCAATTAACTGGACTGACTTGATCATTACAAGCAATTGACTCAGTGCCCGCTGTTTCTCGACGCCGTGCCGCGAGACACCGACGGCGTCCCAGCCGAGGTACACCGGGAACTGACGCTGGCCGGCCTAACGCTCCAGCTGACGCCCTCGCAGGCCGGGGACTAACACGTCGTGGTGACGGCCCGACCTAGGTAGCGATACCTCTATTTTTGCTGACTTGGGTGCCTATTTTGCATGGGTTGCGGTGGTTCCTGAATCCAACCTACTGCTGACTAACCGCAACCCCGCGTTGGGACCTGTCGGTCTAGGTTCCACGACGGCGTGGGTATATACCCGCAGCTGATGGGTGACTGGTATGTGAGCCCCCTTGCACTACCGGGGGTGGCGGCTCGCTAACCAACACTCGGTGACTGTAGAGAATTAATGTTGGTTAGTCGGGGCAGTTGCTGGTGATCGTGGGGTTTCAGTACTGGTCAGTACAATCGATTGTTCCATCACCGATTCTGTTCCCAGTGTTCTCTGTTGTCGTCTTCAGCGTCTAAATGCTCTGGCATATATCCATCGCTGACAAATGGGGTTAACATCCAGTAGGCGATGTGGTAAGCATAGTGGTCTACAGGCGTGTCGTCATCAACTCGAATCGTCTGGCTAGTATAATATTCAAGTTCTCCATCATTATCTGTATCATGGCCATACGGTGTCCCTGTTGAGGTAAAGTCGTCAAGACTGGCTGATTCAATTACAATATCGGCATCATCCCGATCAGTCACCCGATCAAACGTTACGTTCGCGGGAACGTTTCTATCACCACTGTTCTGGAGATATTTGACAGCCGCTTCAAACTCGCTTTCAGCTGTTTGTTGATCCCGCTCACGAATTGATTGCCTGTCAATATAGACTGTTACCGTGTTGTATTGCCATGGATTTGCTCGCTCGGTTGCATTCGGGCTTTGTTTGAGCGTGAGATTTCGGCGAGCAGACATGAGTGGCATTGGTTCCTGTCCATGTATCCGTCCGTAAACGTGCCCAAACTCATGCTTTAGAATTGATTGCTGGCTTTCTGGTGTATACTGCGTACTAATTTCGATGGTCGGATTCTCACCGGCGCGGGCATCGCCGTCATAGATAGGGGCACAACCGCCAGTTTTTCCAGAGTATGTTAATCCGCAGACCCCGATGTCTTCTTTGTATGTGACCGTGAGCTCAGCGTTTGTGTCGTTTGCAGCAACCGCCATCTCTTGCGAGTAGTTTCGGTAGGCTGCCCCAGGCCCTGTCTCCCAGTAGTCGATTGCTGTTGCAACCTGTGACTTTGCTAAGGACCAATTTTCTGCATTCTCAATTGAAACATGGATCTTGTCTTTTCTTGGCCACGGATTTACCAGCGCTGGATCTTCAGGAACGTTGATATCAGTATCTGCAGTGTCGGCCTGGGAGTGGTCGCTGAACCGGCCGTCACAGCAGTCCTGGGACCGCTACTGGGTGCAGTTGGCGTCACCGGCGGCGGACACACGACACTGTCTGTCCTCCTCGCGTTGGTCGTTGTCAATCTCATGCACGTTATCGTCGGCGAGCAGGCACCGACGTATCTGGGGATCGAGCGCGCCAAGTTCGTCGCTAGGTACGGTTCGGGCCCGCTGTACGCCTGGACAAAGCTCATGTATCCGGTAATCATCTCGGCGGACTGGGTGGCGAAAACGTTGCTGGGCCTCTTCGGGGTCGAGATCTCCCGTTCGTGGACCGAATCGGAGGCCGAAAGCGATTTCGCAACTACCCGGGCCGAACTGCGTAGCGAAATGGGCGAGTCGCTCAGCCGACTCGATATCCCCGAAGAGCGACGGACTGAAGTTATCAACGCTCTCGACATCGGCGCGACGACGGTCAGTGAGATCATGGTTGACCGCAGTGACATCGTCGCGCTCTCGACGACTGACGACTTCGAGACGAACATGGAACGGATCGACGGAATGCCATACGTCCGCTTTCCGTTGATCGAAGGCTCACTGGACTCGTTCGTGGGTGTTGTCTACGCGCCGACGGTGCTGCACAACTACGAAGCGCTGGATTCGGGGACAATCACACTCGAAGAACTGGCAACCTCGCCGCTAACCGTCGCTGCTGAGACGACTATCAGTGACTTCATCGACCGGTGTCAGGCCGAAATCAGGAACTCGCCCTCGTGGTTGCAGACGACGTCGTCGTTGGTCTCCTCACCGCGACAGACGCCTTCGAGGCAATCACCGGTGAACTCGAAGACCCGATGGATCGCGCCGCCGAGTGACTATCAGCACAGGCACACCATCGTCAATGTGTACCAATGGTTCGATGACCTCTCCAGTATCCCGACTCTATAGTAACAATTGAAACGATTTACACACTGCTCGCACTGCAGTTGTGCGATCCGGTGTGCATTGATTTTCAATGGCTACTATAGCTTATAGCGTCGCTATCAGAACCATTCGCGGGCCTTCAGGCGAGCCGTTAGCTGGACACTCTTTCGGAGTCCGCGGCGGACGACACCGTCCGAATTCGGCACGCCGTCTTCGTACTCCACTCCCCGGACGACCGTAACGGGGATCTGTTCGTCCGCCTGTCCGAACAGCAACGCCGACCCGGCGGTGAGTTCGTCTGCGACGAGGTCGGGGTTCGGCTCGACGCACCCGATATCAAGTCCGTGGAACGTTCTGTCATCAGTTGATTGTCGGATACAGTACACTTCAACGCTGAGACGATTGCACATCGCTGGGAATAGATGAGACGTTCTTCGAAACGTGTCCCGCTCAGTGTACCGACTGTATCGGGCAGTTCGACGGTGACGTGATCACGTCGCACCCACACGGCAGGCGGCTTTATTGGTGCAGGCTGTGTATCGACTCCTGTATGCCCGAAGAAGTCCTGTTCAAGTCAGAAAGTGATCAGAGCCGAGAAGAGATCGCATCGTACCTCCGGAAAGTCGCGGATAATCTCGACAGCGGAAACGCTATCAACCTGAAAGCAGGCTCCGAGTCCGTAACGCTGGATCCCCCTGCCCGACCGACCTTCGAGGTCAAAGCCGAACGTGAAGGGCCGGCAGACAATATGACGGAGCTAAGTGTCGAGTTCGAACTCGAATGGGACGAAAATGATGGCGAGGAGGGCGGCGGAAGTGGTCAGTTAGAAATCGAGTAATCACGCCGAACGCACGCTGAAATCGATTCAGCGGAACCTGTCTAAAACAAATGAAGTCGCTGTGCTGTCCGGTCTCTTTAACTCTTCCTCCTGTTTCTGTCTGGGGGAACTGCGTTTACGATACAATCTCTTGGATGTAGAGGTGGGCGTACGCGCTCGCCCACACGATTGAAAGTAGGTCTCCAACGCTTGTAGAGAACACACGCAAAACAGGCGTCACCGAAGCGACGCTCGTCCCTATTTCGGGTAGATAAAGGTTGCTTACACTTCCGATAGCGATTACTGCGATGAGCACGAACTTCCGACGGTAGTTCGTCGTAATCTGCCAGCTAATCCGAAGTGATTTGAGAGGGCTATATTGGCCGATAACGCAGGCCTCCGGTGCGAACCAAAACTTGAACAACAAGCCGAGAAACGGCACGGCAAAAACGAGCCCACCCACCGCCGCAACGACGGGAAAGCCAACTATATCTGCGGGGTTTCCCGGAATAGCGCCAGCAAGGAGGAGTAGTGGCAGAAACAGAAAGAACGGAACCGTCATTACAGAACAAACGATAAGCAGTGTTACGCCAATCAACGCCGGTGTTCGGGTGATACTCCGATGGACTCCTTCGCGCATCGTTACAGAGTTATCAGTCAGTTCTCCGGCGACAATCGTTCCCACATAAGCTCGAATCAAGATTATAAACACAAACGCCGTCAGAGCATCGAGTACGCCGATTACAGGCATCGGGAGCCCGTTGATGATGTCTGTCTCGAGAAGTCGGTTGGCCAAGATAGTCACACCCGCGAAGGCGATGATCGACGGGTAGGAGCGAAACAGGCGAACGGACCAGACCAACGCATCAAGGACGGTCCGATTGGTGGTCGTCGTCTCGATGTTTCGGCATTCGAGACAACCACAGCCATCGATATCTTCCCGTGACTTGATCGTTGGTGCCACGTCACACTCGCTTGTGTCGTCACCGGTAGAAGCGCTTCGGACTGGGGGGTCTGTGTGTTCGCTCATTCGGCAGTGATGAACTGTGAGATGGATTCGCCGATAGCGAGTAAAACCGAGGGGGGACCAAGCAGCGAAGCGAACGATTTGAACGCACGTTTGAGACTCGGGCGGTCGTCCTCAGTGCCGAGGAAGAGGAGTGTCGGGTCCTCTGATACGACGTATACACTCATCTCACGGCCTTTTTCCGAATAGCAGGTGTCAGTCACTTCGATTACGCCAGCCGATTCGAGATTCTCCAAATGATAGTGAACGTTCTGCAGGCTCTGGCCGAGTTGCTCGGCGATCCGTGCCGGTGTCGCTGGCGTTTCGTTGAGCAGTTGGAAGATCTCGTACGCAGTCTCGGAGGACAACGCTTCGATTACCTCCCGTGTCGTGTCGTCATCGAGACTCAAGATAGCGGGGTTATCACTTCGTTCGACGGCGGCGTCAGTTTGTGTTGGAAGAAGTCGTGCCATGTGTGTGAGTAGCTGCTGTGGCTGGAGCGCGGGATCTGACCCGGCTGGTTGCTGTTCGAAACTATCGTTTGTAATTGTTGGTCGGTGTTTATGTTGATTCCGGGACAGCAGTTAATCGCAAGTAATAGGCCGTGTAAACCGTATAAAAGTACGCGAAGCCGACTGAAGACAGAGCGATTCCGAGAGGGAGCAAGACGATCATCGGAATTCCTATCTCAATCGGTAATACGTCAGCCGGTCCAGCGTTCGTCAGCGTCAACCGGACGAGATATTCGGGAATGAAGAAGGCGTTCAGCAGGACACTCCACGCCAGTGAGAATCCAACGACGCTTCTGAGATTTGAGCGGACGAGTGCAACACTTTTTCGGAACGCATCAGTAACACTCTCGTTCTCGATGACAATCGCAGTGTCGTAAAACTGCACGAACATAATGACAACGAGGATGGACAGCAGCCAGATGAGTATAGATCCGACGCCGGCGACGAAGGCAGCCATCTCGTTAATTGGGGCGAGTGCCATCGATCCGATACCGAGGATGAACCCGATAAATCCGAGTCCGACAGCGGTCCCGAACACGATAAGTATGAACAACACAGTTGCGAGGAGAAGTGGGAAGTAATGTGTTCGCCCTTCAATGAAAAACTGGGTGAACGACGCGTCTACTCCTTCGATTGCGGTCTGTGCGGTGCCGATGAATCCACCGAGAACGAACGGGAACACAATGAGCCATACGAGAGAGACACCCGCTGACAGTAGTGGTGATTCGATCAGATGATCCACGTACTGGAGTTGACTTACGGCCCCGATGAGGAGGCCGGCAACGAACAGGCTCGGGTTTTCTCGGAGGGCAGCGGATCCATCTTTGAATGCGGAGACTGTCACCATTGTGTTCACGAATTACTGTCGTCGGGTATTAGGTCGAGCGTAGTATCAAAATCAGATTTGAGCATTTTGAACGGTAGTACAGGCGACGAGTACCGATCTCGCCAACGCTCGGTGGGGTAGTCATCGAGCCACCTTCTGGTGGCGGGACGGTGGAGCCTCTGCAGTTGTCGGATGGATAGACTGTAACTCTGAATCACAAGTATTTTTGATACCAAGCACGTACTGAATAGTTGGGTTCTGGTCCCCACTCCACTTCCCCCCTGAATCGTATCCGATTCACCGATCGGCCCGGATCCAGAACCCGTTGTCGTGGATGACGGCTTCCAATGGTGTGTAGCACGCCGCTCCCCCCAGCTGCACATCATCTCCCAAGCCTTTGCTGCTTGGACCGTCGGAGTCGTGCAAGCGTGTCTCATTGAAGTTTATCGTTGAGTGAGTTGTGTAATCGGAAAATCGACAGACAGCGTGGGGATATTACAAGCGTTTTCGTGGCCACTCGTATCAAGAGCAAGTGGGTTCCGTGCCCTGTCCAATTCCATTGGATTCACCCATCCTATCGATTGTTTCAGGGCTAGAGCCCGTCGTCGAAGTAGACGACTTCGGATGGTGCGTTGCAGACCGCTTCTCCCACCCCTATCCACCATGCTGCTGGTGTACACAGCGGAGCCACGGGGTATTGTGTACGTCCAAGTGCGTACGCCACTGGAAACATCGGTAGGGTGGTAGAGCTGGCCACTATTGTGAGTGGGTTGAAGCGTGGTATTTGCTACCGTGGTTCCACAAAGGCTATTTATGTGGCGTCTGTCACAACCGAGTGGGTTCTGGTCCCCGCTTCGAGTTCCCCTGACTGCTGGTCGTCTGACTGGGTTTCCCGGGTCCAGAACCCAGCCGTGCCTCTGACATAGCAGAATGGTGGGCGCTACGCAAGGTGCCCATTGCAGCCCACCATTTCCCTCCAAACGAACGGGCAAATATCAGTTCCTATCTCTCCTCACAGTCGTCGACGCTAGCCACCATGTGAGACTGCGTCTTTTCGAACCCGAGCTTTTCGTAGAAGGCGATGGCTCGCTCGTTGTCTACGTGCGGATCGAGACTGAACTCCTCACATCCGGCTTCGCGTGCCCAGTCTCTGAGACGGTCGAACAGGTCCGCAGCCAGTCCGGTTCCACGATACGGTTCGCCAACGTAGATGTCACAGATGAACAGTCGGTCGGGGCGGTCGAAGACACTCGGCGCTTCGTCGACTTCGGCCGCGATATACCCGGCAAGCTCACCGTCAGCATCGGCGAGTGGAGTCTCGTCGGTGAATCCATCGACGGCGATCCACGTTCGATACTCCTCCGAATCGAGTCGATCGACGCGGAACGGGAGTTCCTCCGCGACGAGGTCGACGTCGTCGGCGAGTGAGAAGGCATCGACAGTCCCTTCGAGTTCGCGGTAGTACGGTAGCCAGAGCTCCTCGATAAAGCGCCGGACAGCAGGCTCTTTTGCTGAGAGTTCCACAATCTCCATACCTGTCCGGACCAGTCGCGCCACTTATTTGTTGTTACTCTCGGAGTCGACGATGAGGTTGAGAGCGAGAAAGCTGATTGACGGAGCGCATCCAACGCCAGAGCCAATAGAAGGGGCACCTGTCTCTGCACCTGCTGATGGATGTTCTGCTCATTTGCTGCGTGCTCTCTCCCCGAATCGGTGAGACAACAGTCTGACTCGGTCGAGGACCACGAACGTCACCCCAGACTTGAACCGGTCCATCATTTGGGACTAACTGACAAATTCTTGGATCGCTCTTGCGTAGTAGATTGTTGATAGCGAGAGCTGCGGCTGAAAGTCGAAGAGGGCAAGGGCACCGCGCCAGCGGTGCCCGATATGTTCCCAATAAGTCGATTCGTGTCGGAATCG
>NZ_JAYMGY010000025.1:0-23873 GCF_037078445.1 Haloarcula sp. CGMCC 1.2071 | reverse complement strand
CGATTCCGACACGAATCGACTTATTGGGAACATATCGGGCACCGCTGGCGCGGTGCCCTTGCCCTCTTCGACTTTCAGCCGCAGCTCTCGCTATCAACAATCTACTACGCAAGAGCGTTTGACTTATTTGCTTTCCACAGTTTGGACAGTACCTGACAGAGGACAACACAGGATGGAGAAATTTCACTTCGAATTCGTAGTCACAGTGTGGACAGGTATTATCGGGCGGTTCACGCATCCAAATTCGGAGATTGGGCTCTAGTTCCTTCTTTTGAATCCTCCCAGCCATGGCGAGACTTCGAAGGATCGACCACATGTTACCGAGAGATGTACCGATGCGGTCTGCCAACTCTCGGGTAGTATAGGGTACGAACGGTTCCATTTCCTCGTAGACCGTTTCATCTGAGATCTGTCCAGAATCTTGGTTGTCCGATGGGGGATCAGTGGGCATTTGATAGAAGTACACTCTCGACCGTTGTAAACACCCATATTCACAGGGACTCCCTCAGATGGCATTCATTACTTCTGAGAGGATATGGGTACTAACAAAGAGCACGACGTGGTCGCCAGGCTTGATAGTGGTCTCACCCCGAGGGACAATGAACTCACGGCCACGGGTGACTGCGCCAATGACAACTTCGGATGGAAGGTCAGTGATGCTTTCGTTGATCGGACGGTCCGCGAGAACACTCTCCTCAGTGACTTCGATCTCGATAACCTCTGCTTGACGATTCTCAACTAAAGAGAGATTCTCGATCTGTCCTTCTTGAGTGAAGCGGATAATTTCCTCGGCAGTGACTTTGCGCGGGTTGACTGCAACGTTGACGCCCACCGCCTCAAACAACGGGGCGTAATCCCCGTCTTCAACAATTGCAACCGTCCGCTGCACGCCGATATCCTTGGCTAGCAAGGAGACGAGAAGATTCTTTTCATCACTATCTGTCGCTGTGATGAGTGTATTCACCTGGCCAATATTTTCACTGCGGAGGAACTCCGTATCAGTTGCATCGTGGTTTAGGACTAAGGTGTGTTGTAGCGTCTCGGCCAGTTCTTGTGCTCGATCAGCATTTTGTTCGATCAGCCGCGGCTCGATGTCTTGATCTTCGAGTCGTTGTGCTGTATGGTATCCGATATCGCTGCCGCCGACAATGACAATATCGTCACTTTTGTCAGGGATATTAGCAGGGGCAACTGTTCTCGAAAATGTCCGAATGCTTGCTGCCTCACCAATGATAATCACTCTATCTCCGGCTTCAATGAGGGAATCTCCATCCGGAATAATAATGTCCTCATCTCGGGCAATCGCAGCAAATGTCAGTGCCTCGAACTGGTCCGCCTCCGCAACAGTTTGGCCGACAAGTTCGTTTTCTTCCGTAAGCTCAAATTCAGCCATCTGGACAAGGCCGCCAGAGAACGTCTCAACATCAACTGCTGCTGGAAGTCCGACGATGCGAGCGATGTTATCAGCTGTCAGGAGGTTCGTTGAGACCATGAAGTCCACACCAAATGCCCCCTCAGACAGTTCCCACGTATTAAAGAAGAGCTCGTTACGGACTCTGGCAATCGTAAAGGCGTCGCTGACGGTCTTTGCTGTCCCACAAGTGACTAGGTTCGTCTCATCATCGTCTGTGCTGGCGATGAGCATATCGGCCTCCGCAATGCCAGCTTCCTGCAGTGTCTCAAGAGAGGTCCCATCTCCCTCGATCGCCAGGACATCTATTGAATAAGTGAGTTGGTCAACTTTTTCGGGGCTAGTATCGATAACGACGACATCGTGGTTTTCAGAAAGACTTGCTGCGATATTTAACCCCACCTGGCCAGCGCCGACAATCACTACTTGCATTGGCTTCCGGGAACCGTTCATACTCTGATTAATAGACAACACCCACTAATGGTCGTTCTGCATATCCCAGTTTGATGACTAAGCTATACGAGACTCCCGGCAGCATCCGGAGACGTGAAGACTTTTCTATGCTCCTCTCAACATGGTGTTGACGGGTAATTAAGCGGAGAGAGTTGATTCTACTATGAGAAGCTACGTCGACTGGCGATCCGGATTCAGCTTCGTTGGGACAATCCTGCGGAAACTATCCATTGCCCCGCTCGTTCCGGCTCTAGTTGCAGTGTATTACGGTGAGTATCTACTCCCGTTTATTGTCACCACAGTAGCTATGTTTGGTGCTGGTTTCGCCCTCGAACAACTTCGTGACGACCGAAAACTCGGCAAGCGTGAAGCGCTCTTGATGGTAAGTGCCACATGGCTCGTCGTTCCTATTTTTGGGGCCATCCCGTATCTTATTGCTGGTCAGGGAACAATTGCACAGCCCGTGAATGCACTTTTCGAAAGCATGAGCGGTTTTACGACGACCGGGTCAACCGTTCTGGCAGAAATCTCTTTTGAACAGCACTCTCACTCGATTTTGTTATGGCGACAACTCACACAGTGGATTGGTGGAATGGGGATCATCGTTCTCATGGTCGCAATTCTCTCTGAACTGTCCGTTGCTGGAGCCCAAATCATCAACGAGGAAGCACCCGGGTTTTCACTTGAGAAGTTAACGCCGCAGATTCAGGAAACTGCCCGTGCACTCTGGAAAATCTATCTCGGGTTCACTGTCGCCGCGGCTCTCGTTTATTATGGCCTGAACCTCGCTGGACTCGCTCCAAACATGGGCACCTACAATGCCGTCGCACACGCTCTTACGACGATGCCGACAGGTGGCTTTTCGCCCGAAGCACGGAGTGTTGAAGCCTTCGCTCCCATCGTCCAGTGGGCAGTGATGCCGTTCATGATCGTTGCCGGAACCAATTTCGCATTACTGTGGTACCTGTTTAACGGTGAACCGAGACAACTAACGAAGAATCCAGAGTTCCGAACGTATCTCCTCGCTATAGCTGCCATTGGCTCGCTCTTATCTATCCTCTTAGTAACTGGATTAGGGATAGCGGAGATCCCGACCAATATCGGTCAGCTCTCCGGGAATCTGGAAAATTCGCTACGCCAGGGACTCTTTCAGACAATCGCAATCATCACGACCACGGGATATGCCAGTATGGATTTCAATACATGGGGAGAGGCAACTCAACTGATTCTTCTGTTCGCCATGTTTCTCGGAGGATCTGCTGGCTCAGCAGCGGGGTCTATCAAAGTCATTCGCTGGTATATTGTCTCCCGAGCGATGGGTCGACAGTTGTTCACGACGATACATCCGTCGGCTGTTCGACCGATTCGTCTGAATGACGATACAGTCGATGAAGAAACTGTTCGAGATATATTGGTTTTTATACTTATATTCGCCTCTATCTTCGTGTTTTCAACAGTTTTAATCTATTTAGACGCACTCCGTATCGGCCTCGAGATCTCCGCACTCGAAGCAATCAGTGCTACGATTGCCACACTCGGGAACATCGGTCCGGGTGTGGGTATCGTCGGCCCAATGAACAACTTCCGGCCGTTCTCTGCGCCGGCCAAGCTCTATATGGTGTTTCTAATGTGGATCGGTAGACTTGAGATTATCTCCGTGCTCGTGGTCTTCACTCCCAGCTTTTGGCAGCGATAGGAGTCGCAAGAATGGTCCCCAGAGACCGATGAAACCCCACAGGACAGTGAATTTCGATTTGTCGTCCGCTATCCGATGGATACACTCTTAACAGATAGTGGCTGTACTGACCAGTATGAGCAGTGAGACTGACGACGAAGACATCCTTGCACACGTACTTCTTCCCGTCGCTCACGAAGCCGATGCGTTAGCGACGGCAACCGCGCTTGAACCATACGGACCAGCCAGTGTGACCGCCCTTCACGTTGTAGAGAAGGGCGGTGGCGTCCCGGACAAGACACCAGTTGAGCAGTCCGAGGACCTCGCAGCAGAATCGTACGCCGCTGTCCGATCCGTGTTTCCTGACGCCGACGACCACACCGCCTACGGACGGGATGTCGCAGCGAAAATATTCGAAGCAGCTGACGAGGTTGACGCCAGCGCCATTGCCTACCGTTCCCGCGGCGGGAATCGCCTCATGCAGTTTCTGTCCGGCGATATCTCGGTGAAACTGGTGACTCAAGCAAATCGCCCCGTCATCGCGCTCCCCCGAGAGGAGGAGACATGAGCGAGGAAGACCTCGCCAAGGACCTCGGACCACTCGCGGCACTGACCATCGGTGTTGGAACGATGATCGGTGCAGGCATCTTCGTTCTGCCAGGCGAGGCTATCCTCAAGGCTGGGTCGCTGGCATCTGTGGCGTTCGTTTTGGGTGGCGTCATCGCCATGTTCACGGCACTGTCGGCCAGCGAACTCGGCACTGCGATGCCTCGATCGGGTGGAGCCTACTACTACGTCAATCACGCGCTGGGGCCGATGTTCGGGTCGGTCGCTGGCTGGGCCAACTGGCTCGGACTGGCCTTCGCCAGTGCCTTCTACATGGTCGGGTTCGGCCGGTATATCGCCCGTATCTTCGGCCTCTCCGGTAGTATCGGTGTCGGCCCGATATCGATCACCGTGGTGAAAATAATCGCGCTCGTTGGTGGAGCCTTCTTCGTCCTCATCAACTACGTTGGTGCGAAGGAGACGGGCCGGCTTCAGAACATCATCGTCGTCCTGCTGATTGGTATCCTCACGGTGTTTACGTTCCTCGGGACGCTCCGAGCCGAGCCGTCGAACCTCCCGGCTGCTACTGATGTCGTCACCACCCTGGAAACCACGGGCCTCATTTTCGTCTCCTATCTCGGCTTCGTCCAGATCACGAGCGTCGCTGAGGAAATCAAAGACCCCGGCAAGAACCTCCCGCGGGCAGTCATCGGCAGCGTCGTCATCGTGACTGTCATCTATGCGCTTGTCTTGGTGATCATGAGTGCGGCCGTCCCACAGGGCTTCATCGCAGACATCATCAGCTCTGATGCCGAGAATCCCATCGCCGTCGTTGAAGTCGGTAATTACATTCAGGGGGCCGCCATGGGAGGAGCACTCCTTTTCGGCGGCTTGCTCGCTACCGCTTCCAGTGCGAACGCCTCTATCCTCGCGTCCTCGCGTATCAACTTCGCCATGGGACGTGACCGGATCGTTACACCGGCCCTCAACGAGATACACCCCCGCTACGGGACGCCGTACAGAGCCATCGGTATCACTGGCGGTCTGATTCTCCTGTTTATCGTCATCGGGGACTTGACGCTGCTTTCGGGCGCTGCATCGGGACTCCATCTCATCATCTACGGGTTGCTGAACCTCGCACTCATCGTCATGCGGTACGTAAACCCCGAGGAGTACACGCCCGACTTCGTCGTCCCATTGTATCCCTTGATGCCGATTCTCGGCGTCGTGCTCTCCTTTGCGCTGCTGGTGTTCGTCGCCGGAGACGCACTGTTGCTTTCGTTTGGTATCGCCGCCGCGGCGGTACTATGGTACAGACTCTATGCCCGTTCACGCACCGAAAAACAGGGGATTCTCTCGAAACACATCATTTCACGGTCCGAGGAGATGCCCGACGCGGCCGTCAGCGCGGCGGCCGGCGTCCAACCCGATGGCGGACAGTACCGTGTGATGGTGCCCCTGGCCAATCCCGAACACGAGAAGGACCTCATCACACTCGCCAGCGCTATCGCCAAACAGCGCGGCGGGAGTGTAATTGCCACCCACATCGTCACGGTGCCCGATCAGACGGCGCTCTCGGCCGCCGCCGAGCGGTCCGACGAGATAGACAAGAGCTCACAGCACCTGCTTGATAGCGCCCGCGAGGACGCTGAAACGTTCGGCGTCGATGTCGAGACACATACCATCCTTTCGCACAAATCCTACGAAGCCATCTTCGATGCCGCCCGCACACACACCGCCGACCTCGTCGTGATGGGATGGGGCCCGGACTCACACGGTTCACCAGGGCGGGCCGAATCGGCTATGGACGAACTCACCGAGGCGGTCCCCTGTGACTTCCTCGTCCTCCGTGACCGCGGGTTCGACCCCTCGCGTATCCTCCTTCCCACAGCTGGCGGCCCGGACTCTGAGCTGTCAGCCAACGTTGCGAAGTTGCTCCAGTCCGAATACAACTCCGAGGTGACGCTGCTCAACGTCAACGACGACCGCGGGGCAGGCGAGCAGTTCCTCCAGGATTGGGCGGCCGACCAGGGATTAGAGGACGCCGAACTCCTCGTCAAATCCGGTGACGTCGAAACAGCTATTATGAATGCCGCTGATGACGCCACACTCCTGCTCCTTGGCGCGACTGAGGAAGGGTTACTTCGCCGACTCGTCTCCAGGTCGCTCGTGTTAGACGTTGTTGACGACGTGGAGTGTTCGGTACTGCTGGCGGAGAAACACCGTGACCGAGGCCTGATTGAGCGACTGTTCTGAATGGGGGACCTCTCCACATTATCAGTTCGGTTGTGCTAAAACTCGTTGAAATAGCGATTCGCTAGCGAGATGCAGGTGGAAAAAGAAATTGGTATTCACTGTCTGGGTTTCAATATGAGTCGGAGTCTCAACGAACTTGACAAGCGTATCATCTACGCGCTGCAGGAAGACGCACGAAACGTCTCGGCTCCGATGCTTGCCGATGAAATGGATGTCTCTCTAGGCACGATTCGCAATCGTATCGGTCACCTTGAGGACGACGGTATCATCAAAGGGTATCACGCTGACATCGATTACGAGCGGTGTGAGAGCCGCCTGACCAATCTATTTGTCTGTAACACTTCTGCAAGCGAACAGGAAAGTCTCGCCAGACAGGCACTTTCCGTTCCTAGGGTAGTGAATGTTCGTGAACTCCGATCAGGCCGTGAAAATCTCCAAATCTGCCGTGTTGAATAGCGATCTATCTGGCGGAATCACGGAGTAGAAGGACGAAGCCGAGGAAATCGACTCTGCCTATGGAGATCGATATCCTCGACTTCGTTGAGCAGTGTCGGCGTCTAGTCAAACAAGCGTTAGGGAAGCACGCGGGCGAGCCCGCCAGCGGCGGGTTCGCCCGCTGGACTCACGTTGTCTTGCACTGTTTCCGGGTCGAAGAGGAGCACAGCTACCGTGAAACGCCGAATCGACTGAAATACATGGCTGAACTCCGTGACATTCTTGAGCTTGATCAGGACGATCTCCCGGACTACACAACGATCTACAAGTCCTTCGACCGGCTGAAGATGTCGGTCTGGCGGGCGTTGCTGCGCGTTTCAGCGCAGCAACACCCGCAGTCCGGTCACGTAGCACTCGACAGCACGTTTTTCGACCGCCGCATCTCTTCATCGTACTACCGCCAACGATCCGGAAACAGCGTTCAGACGCTGAAAGTGACGACATTGACCGACGTGGAATCGCTCGCTGTGCTGGATGTACACATCTCGGCACGCTGGCAACACGATACAAAGACCGGGCCGCAGGTCGTCCGCCGGAACGCGGACGACCTGCTGTCCGTCGCCGCCGACAACGGTTTCCAGGACTGGCACACCGAGTACGAGATTGCCGCACTCGATATCGATTACAGCGGGAGCAAGGCGAAAGCCCACCCCTTCAGGGGTGTGGATGAAGCCGACAACCCGGCAGCTTCGCCTGTAGCCTCACTCAGCCGGAGTTTTATAACCAGTGACACTGTATGCATGACCACACCGAGGCGGATCAGCCGCCCAGATAAACGGATAATATCGGGATTCGGGCCACGCTACGTCCAAAAGAATCCCTTTCGGGCCGCTGGCTGTGGATTCCGACACACGGTAACTCTGAATCCCATACCGGGGATAGGAGTAACGGCGGCTTGGCCCCGCCAGGAGTCCGGTCATGCCGACCTGGCTACAAACCTGAAACTCCCAACCTAGCGGTGCGGTGCCGCGGGAATCCCACGCCTGAAGGCGTGGGAGGAGGTCAACTCGTTCACTACCGCGGTTCATCACTGAATGCAACCGCGAATAACGCACTTATCCGGTCAAAAGGCTACTCTCAGCGCTGGATGGCCGAAACCTCGTATTCGACGATCAAGCGCTCGCTCGGCGATGCCGTGCGAGCGCTTGGCTGGTATCGGCAGTTCCGTGAAATCGTCCTGATGTTCGCCATCACAAACATAGAACCGCACTGTGAGCCGCTCTAACTGTGACTAAACATCTATTCAACAGAGCACAATCTCCGCTTCTAGCTGGTTTACTGTGTCGTCAGCGGACTCAACACGGCTGCGAAGATTCGTTTTCAGATCATCCAGAGACCGATCTTGCCCACAGTGTGGGCACTTGCCTCGATCTAGCCTATGATTAGCTCTCCGCGACAACTTGGTCACAGACAGGACAAGACAGCTCTTCAATCGCGTTGAGGATGAGGTCGTTGACCTCTTGTGTATACCGGCGGGCCTCACGCAACTGGCGGTCTTTCTTTCTGAGTTCCTGTTCTATCGTTCGCTTCCGGTCGTAGAGGTCCTGTAGTTCCTCGTTGAGTTCCTCGTTTTCTAAGAGCCGATCTCTGATGATTTCGATTCGCCCGGTGTCAATAAGCGACTGAAGCTTCTCGATTTTCTCAAGCCGGCTTTCTGACCTGCCCAATATCAATTTCCTCCAACTCTCGCTGAACCGGTGCCAGCTCGGTACGTCTAACCTGCTCGATCTCCTGCTCAAGAGAGTCTCGTTCGTCTCGATAGTCCTCAAGTTCTTGTTGAAGATTGCTCCCAACTATCTGGCGGATAGACTGAATCAGTTGTGGTTTCGAGAGCCGAGAGAGTGGGAGTTTGTCGGTCTCGGAGTGAACGAACTGGAGAGTGGTGATGTCCTCTGGCCCGATTAGCTCTTCGAGGCGATCCTCAGCGGCTTCTTTTTCGACTTCCTCTGTACCATCATCGTAGGAGCGACCTCCCCCACCGCGATGGGGTTGGTGCCCGTTATCGAACTGGATTTCTACTGTGCTCGTTCGCCCGGGCTGGATACCGAGTGTAGCCCGGGGGCCGTAGAGTGCATACAAAAGAGCGTTAATTGCCAGGGTTTTACCTGAACGATTTCCGCCCTTGAGGAGGAGATCGCCACCAGCGATATCCTCTTTCGTGATTCTCTGGTAGTCCTCAACCGCGAACCCATCGATGTGGAGTCTACTGATTTTCATATTTGGCTGTATACGGCTCACTGATGTTCTGTGCGAGTCTGTTGAGTTCCTGGATACTCCGCCGGGTCAGGAGTTGAGTAGCGAGAAGGCCGATGACCAGCCCAATACCCAGTCCGAGAGTACCACGGAGGTAGAACCCGACGAAGGGAGTGGTCAAGGCAATAATCAAGCCTGCGAGGATAGAGATATTCTTCTGGTAAGCGCGGCGGTCGAAGTCATCCACTCGGTTCTGGAGTTCTTCGGAAGCGGATTCGTAGAAGTCGTCGTGTCCCGTGATTTTCTGTATTTGGTCTGTGGACCGTCTCAGTTCGCCTCCGGCGAAGGAGTTGATTAGCCGGTCGTTCTGCCGATCGGCTAGGAACATGACCAGTATTGTCGGGAGGACGGACAGTGTTTCCAGGAAGAGTGGTTCTGGCCTGAGGAGTTGGATGGCCACGCCTGTGTAGACGGTTAGGAAGACTGCTCCCCACCCACTATCCCAAATTTTCGTCCCAATTTGCATTCAATTCTAACCTTCAGAACTAACCAATAGATTTCCAAACATAAATCATGTGCCGTGATTACAATATCCGAGATGAATCAGCAGTAGTGAGGTCATGATTATCGCGGTAATCTAGGTCAATTGGACTGAGATTCTCACCCCCGTTTATTCGAATTCTAATCTCTCGGTTGAGACTCTTTGTAATTGGTGGGTGCTGCGTTGGTTAGGAACCTCTATTCCGAGATTCTATGTATTTCCTGCACCTAGCCGGAAGTTCTATATATTACTATCTCTCTAGCGATAACTGAGAGCTAGACCGCCGGCGTAGACTAGGAGGCAATTTCAACAATGATCGAATTAATGGACGCCACGGCCGCGAAGATCGTGTTGGCAGTTCAGCGTGGCGATTCTATCAATCGTGTCGCGAGTAAAATTGACGTCTCATACTCGTGGGTGTACGACTGGATCGAGCGGTTAGAAGACGCTGAAATTGTCGCTATTACCGATAGTGGACTCCAGATCGTCGACCACGAAATGCGTCAGCAGTACGCCGAGATGATTGCTGCGTTGTACAGCCGCGACACCATCTCCCAGGAGGACGCGTACGTCATCCCGCACTTCGCCGGCATGGAGTTCGCGTACACAGAGATCGACGCTGCGTACGTCTGGACGCACGGGGGCTACCAGATCGCTCGCGGTCACGACGACTACCCGGTGTTCATCGAAATCCACGACCGTGACATCGAACGGTGGATTGCGTTCTTCCAGCAGTTCGGTGTCGACACGACGATCAACGAGCGCCCGGACGCCAGCGATGTCGACGGGAACGTCCACTACGTGTTGTTTCCGAAGACCGACGGTATCGACGCCGAGTGGGTCGACGGCAACCCCGTGATTCCGTTGGATACCGCCGTCGACCAGATGATGGAGAACCGTCCAGCATACGAGCCCGCCTTGGAGATCATCGCCAACGAGTACGACAGGGACGTCGACGCGTCGCACCACAGCGCGATGAGCGGGGACTAACGGGGCTGATAAAATGAGTCTCCCCGAGCGCCAATCCGAACTCGTCGACACGCATCGGGCGGTACGGGACGCCGAACTGCCGTACGTTCTCGTGGGTGGCTGGGCGGTCTCGGCGTTCCAGACGCGGTTCACGACGGACATCGACACCGTAATTCCGGACACGGCACTCGATGAGTACGACTCGCTCCTTCGCGACCTCGGGTACGAGAAGCAGTTCGAGAAGGACGTCTCGAACGAGTACGACGGTCGGATGGTCCAGTACACGAAGCAGGTCGGAGATAACGAAGTCAAGTTCGAGGCACTCGTCGACGCGATGGGGTGCCGACAGACGGACGCGGAGTGGTCGTATCGCTATCTCCACGAACACAGCACCGTCGAATCGCTTGACGTCGCCGAAGACCTCGATGGTCGAATCCCGGAGCCAGCCCTCCTCTTCGCGATGAAACTCCACAGCGGCCGGAAAGCTGATACCCGCGACCTCGTCGTCATCAGCACGCGTGCGGAGTTCGACCGTATCGAACGGCACGTCCATCGAGGTGACCCGAAGAAGCTCGATGGTCAGATCGAAATAGTGTTAGATCGACTCCAGCAGGACGGCTTCAAAGACTCGTTCAAGGGAGTCTTCCGACAGGAAACGCTACCAGCGGATGCGGTCGACGACCTCGTCTCGTTCCTGTCCGAGCAGCGAGACCAACTTCGGTAAGGTTCCTGGCGCCGTCTCGTGAAACAACTGAATGTTCGATGATTGCTGACCACAGTACGTAAGCGAATAAGGAAATTACCCACAGGGCTCGAACTGTGGACGATACACTATTGATTCGTGTCTGTCAGCAGAGATACGATGTGCCCCTAGAATGTTGGTCGTGATTATCCCTGTAACCAAGATCTTACACTTAGAGTGTCTCAGTCTCAAAATTAGAGTTACCTATCCAACCCTCCGGGGAATAAAGTTGCAGGCTCTCAATTACAGTGTATAGTTGACTGACTATGCCCATGAAACACACAGGTCAACCCCCATTCCCAGACTGGATCCAAAGTGCCTACCAGACACTGGAGAGGGCGTACGCCTCAGGCACTGACGAACTCTCCAAGAGTGAAGCACATGAGTTCCTTCTGGCTGAGTCTGAGCATATCGAGGAGCACACTGATGCAGTATACGTGATCGATCGGCTTCTTGACCGTGGCTGGCTCTACGAGGTCGATGGCCAACTCCGCAAAACCGAGTAACACAATCCTATCGGCCATGTCCATAATATTCTTCACTTCAGAGAAGATGATATAACCTCCCTGGAGCCGAGGACGCTATTTGGGCCGATAATGATCGTTCGTTGATTCGGCAGTTGCTTACGGATGGAGTAGCGACGAGGAACCACGACAGCTATCCCGAACTGAACTCACCAAGGCCGATTGCTCGTGGTCCAGCAGCTCAATGACATGGGGATCGTCGTTGCCGGAGTTGTTGACTCGCGACGAAATCTCGTCGGAGTCTACGTCTTTAACCAGCACGAGAGTGGTTCGGAGTGGGTTTGTTGGTTATTTCGAGGGCCACGAGGTCGAACCCCCACACCCCGTGTGCAATATGAAATCGGGAGGAGAGTGGGAGGGGGTGGTCGAAGAGATAGACAACGAAACACCAGAAATCCGCGATTTCATGGAAAAGAAATCTCAAAGACAGCAATATTAAGATGACTATATCTTATGGCAATCTTTACATAGTTACTCTGTCAACCAGATCCGTACTGGTACTAGAGTCGGTCGAAACGGAATAGTATCTCTCGTGACATAACAACTCTCAATTGTACCTTTGCTTTTTCGTGGGTTGACGGTCTTTGCCGGTCCTATGTCGTCTCGTGGGTTCTCCGGGCGAATACCAAGTTCCTCAGATGATTCATCCCCGTTCCCCCTCTCGCTAAATTCATATCGCACACGGGGTGTGGGGGTAGCTTAGTGACGAGATCCCATCTCACTCAGGATAGCCGAGAGATATTCTTGGTACTATCCGGCCCGAGACTACGTCTGATATTTCATCTTGCACACGGGGGGTGCCTCCGCCGAGTTCTTTTGACTCGCCTTGACATCAACAGCTGTTTGATGAATTATTCGGGATTTCATATCGCACACGGGGGGTGACTACGACCAATTGATTTCGCCCGCGGTTACCCAACTCCATCTACGACCCTCGCCTAAATACACTCTACCTATTGAATTCGGATGATTTAACCTCGCACACGGTATCAATATTTATTTATAGTTTCGACCTAACTGCGCAAACATGCCTGACGGCGACGATCAAGAATCCCTCTCACAATCTATTAAAGGCCGTCTTCAGGAAGGCGTTCAGAACTCTGTCTTTCGAGATAAGGGACTTCTCGACCCGGATGCCGTCATCGATGAGGACCGGATTGTCGGTCGCGATGACCAACTGGACGACATCATCACCTACCTACGACCGGCACTACAGGGGAATCGACCACCCAATATGCTCCTCTATGGGCCGTCGGGAACCGGCAAGTCACTCATCATCAATGCGGTCTGTCAGCAGGTTCTCGAACTCGCGACCTCGCAAGGAGATCGGTTCGGCGTCATCAAAATCAACTGCCAGACGATCAAATCCCACGACCGGGCTGTCTATCGACTTGTGAAGAACGCGGCTGAAGAAGCTGGCGTCGACGTCGGCGTCCCAGAGAGTGGGATTTCGACTGACCAGAAGCTTGATCGATTCTACGAGATTTTGAGCAACAACTTCGACTCAGCTATCATCATTCTCGACGAGGTCGACCTCCTGGTGGGTCGGCAACGTGATCCGAACGATGAGCCGGCGTATTCGAAACTGCTCTACCAACTGTCGCGAGCCTCCCAGCTTGGTCGCATCGAGGGGCACGTATCCGTTGCTGCGCTTACGAATGACCCCCGGTTCATGGAGGATCTCGACGGCCGGGCAGAGAGTTCGTTCAATCCGCAGGACGTCGTCTTTCCCGACTACGATGCGAACCAACTGCAGGCGATTCTCGAACGCCGTCGCGACGCGTACCAAGACAACGTCCTTGAGGACGGAATTATTCCGATCAGTGCCGCATTTGCTGCTCAGGATCACGGTGACGCACGGAAAGCAATCGATCTGTTCCGAAAGGCGGGTGAAATCGCCGACCGAGCTGAAGAAGATGCGGTCCGTGAAGCGCATGTTCGCGATGCTCAGAAAGAGGCCGAACGGGACCGAACGCTAACACAGATGCAGGGATTGTCAACGCAGAAGAAACTCTCACTTTACGCCACCGCGATTGTTCCTGTTTACTCGCAGCGAAATTTGAATGCTGTCCCCAGTACGGTTGCCTACCGGGTGTACCAGTATCTCACCGACATTCTAGATGCTGCTGAAAAATCGCGCGACTCCTATTTGCGATATATGAATGAGGCTGAAACCTATAATTTCGTCACGTCTGAGAAACGTGGGCGCGGCTACGGCAGTGGTGTCCACAAGGAGTACACATTTGTCGACGATCCGAAAGTGGTCGCCGAGACACTCCAGACTGACTTCCGACTTGAGGGTGCTGAACACGAGGAAGATCTTGTCAAATCTGTTGTCAACGCGCAGATAGACGATTTCTTCGAAGGGAACTAACACGAAGAGACGCCGACGGCGGCACCAAATTCATTTCGCACACGGGGTGTCTCCTCTAGACTCATCAGTCAATTCATCTCTCACACGGGGTCCACGCGGAAAGCGACCAAAATCATATCGCACACGGGGAGCCCTACCTCGACTCTGTCGGCGAATTCACTTCGCACACGGGGGGTGTGATCCGACGAAATAACAACAGTTGTCGTCTTATTCGTCCGGGTTGACTGGCCCTTTATATTTGGAGATTACCTTATCGCCTTCCCGCCACTGCCAGTAATAGTAGCGGTTGTCGTTGATCTCCTTGATTGTGACTGTAGCTTTCGGCGGGACGTTGTCCGGAAGCTCATCCTGCCGCTCGTCAACCTCGTCCTCATCCGAGTCCACCTCGAGGCGGACCTCGCAAGCTTTGTGCTCTGCTAGCTCCTCGATGTAGCGTGCAACGTGCTGGAGTTGGTCTGGAGAGTAGCCATTGAGTGTGTTGAGGATATCTGTCGGGAGGTCCGCCGGCGGGGTCGGTGGCTCGTGAGAGATTAGCGGTTGGCTTGTGTTAACCAACAAAGCGCGTATTGGCATAGATTTGTTGGTTAACCACATTTCGTGTTATCACGTCTTTATGATAGACGACGGCAGCCGCCACCGCTCGTACTGCTTACTGCTGCTCAGCCGCGTCGACACCCACGAGGCAGACCACCGAGAGCAGGCGGCGAAGTATGGCCTCGAAGCCGAAATCGACGCCTTACTGCGCTACCTCGAGACGCACGGCGAGGTCGACGACGACTGGCTCTCGGAGTGGGACGAGTATCAGGAGCTAGCGGTTGACTACGAGATGTGACTATCCTGAGACCGGCCGTCGTCGCCAGCTGTGCCGTCTGCCAGCGTCAGTTTGGGTCGAAGGGACTCGTTGCTGTATCGAGTCGATAGACATTCCCGACAGCGTCAAAATCGTCATCAAACGCATACAGGTAGCCGAGTCCCTCGGTTTGCATATACGCGATAATGCAGGCATCGACGAAGGAGAGGGGTTCGTGTTGGCGAAAGAGGGCCTTCCCTGTCGCGAGGGCGTCGGTGGTGAGGGAGTCGATGTGGAAGCGGGCGTTTTCTTCGATGCGATCAAGGAGATCGACGGCTGCGTCGTGGCCGGCGTGGGTCGTGAGGCCGTTGAGCGTTTCCGCGAGCACGTAGTCGAGGACGACTGCTTCCGGAAGCGTTCCATTGTCGATGCCTTGGAGCACCGGGAGCGCAACGTCGTGGGATCCATCCCGCCGATATGCGGCGGCAAAGAGGACTGTCGTATCGATGAGTGCCCGAGGCATTTACTCGACGTCGACGCCCCAGGCGTCGTGATCGCTCGTTACATCGGTCGACTCCTCACCAGCGTAGCCGTCAAAATCGGCGAACGTACCCGTTTGCTGTTGGATGACCTGCACTCGGATGCTCCCGTCGTCTTCGAGTTGCCAGCGGAGCTGATCACCATCGTCGATATCGAGTTCACGTCGAATCCGGGCAGGGATGTTTGCTTGATTCCCGGACACCTTACTTTCGGCATCGATCCTGTCGCTGCTCATATCTCTCAGTAGGTAATCGTCTGTGAAAAGCCTAGTGTGTCGCCACACTACCCTGCGCTACAGGAGAGATTCCAATGGAAAGTCATTGATTTACTCCGAGAGTGGTGGGGACCGTCCCTTGGACCACGGAACATTTGCGCTATATTTTGTGATCCACCTAACGCATATGCCTGCATCACCGGAAACCCGGTGCGGGGCGGTGCAACGACTCGGTCAACTTAACCAACAAAAGTAGATAGTAGCTGCCGCTCTTGTGTAGAGCTACGGAAAGACCCTGTAGTTACACTGAGCCGGCCATAATCTGGGAGTATGTCTTCTGCTCAGCCGGCGTTCGGCGCAACGTTTCGAGAGCTGATCGAGCTGGGCGTCGTTGATATCGACACCGAGCCGCTCGATGCCCGGATCGAGCGGCGACTCAAGGAATTCTGGGAGAATACGTCCTGTCCACGGTGCGGGCACAACTCCGTTCAAACGTGGCCGCATCTCGACCGCGTCTGGTGCCGTGACTGCAATTTCAGGCCGGTCTACACCTACGGAACGCCGTTTCACGAGAAACACCTCACCTGCGGCGAGGTATTTCTCGCATTCACGCTCTACGCAGATACGTTGCTCAGTATCAACCAGATCGCACCGTTGCTCGATCGGGCCTACAAAACCGTTCACACGGCGATTCGGGAGGTGGAAGCCGCGGTTCAGCGCGGCTTCCCCGCCGTCTGGAGACTCCTCGACCAGACTATCGATGGATCGTACAAGTGGACGAATCTGGCAGAGTCTGCTCGGGCTACAAAGGCCAAGAGCCGCCGCGGAACAGCCGTTCTCGCGGCGGCTCATCCCAGACAGGTCGATCACGCTGGCGGGGCCGCCACGGTGATCAGTTGACACTCGTCGCGGCGTGCCGCGACTCGCTACGTGTAATTCGTGGCCAACTGGGTATTGATTACGAAGGTGATCTTGAGCCTGTGATTCAGGAGGCTGAAGACCTCTCCCAGCCGCTGGGAGAGGTCTGGACCGACGGACTCCAGGCATACCGACAGATGGACTTTGACCACCGAACGGTCGTACACAAAGAGAGGTACGTTTCGCCAGAAGGCGTCCATATTAACCAGGCTGAGTGCCTATTTTCGCTTGTTCAGCCGTGGTTGCGGAAGTTCCGCGGCCTGTCCAAGCAGGGCTTGGAACAGGCCGCTCACACCTTCGGCATCGTTCGCTCCCTCACCCTGGCTGGGGAATCCGTCCAGTCAACCATTGATTGTCTCGTTATCGGGGCTTTCCACAATTCTACATAAGAGCGAGAGCGAGACTCCTTTTGAAATAATAATGTCCATCGAATGCAGGTGTTTTCGATTGTTCACTCGCCCTCTGTGTTGATGACTGCCTCTTGCCCACCGGCCAATTTCTCATCCACGAAAGCCGAGCAACCGAAGGCCGTTTAGCGAGACGAGAACCGTTGACCCCTCGTGTCCGACTACGGCAAGCGGGAGCGGGATTCCACGGAGGAGGATCGTACCGACCATGAGTGCAATCGCGCCGAAGGCGATGGCGAGATTGATGGTGAGTGTTCGGTGAGTCCTGCGGCCGAGGCCGAGTACGTAGGGAATCTTGCTGAGATCATCGCCCATCAGTACCACATCAGCAGTATCGAGCGCGACATCAGTCCCTGCACCCCCCATCGCGATGCCGAGGGTCGCTGTGGCGAGGGCTGGGGCATCGTTAACACCGTCACCGACCATCGCTACGTTCTCGTGTTGTTCGACCAGCTCTTCGATCGTCGCCACTTTCTCTTCCGGTAGCAGTTCCGCCTGGACTTCGTCGATGCCGACCTCGTCGGCAATGCGCTGTGCGACGCGCTCGTTATCGCCCGTCAGCATGACGATATGCTCCACGCCGAGCGATCGGAGCTTGTCGATCATCTCGGCCGCGTCAGGGCGAACGGTATCGGTGAACGCAAGCCACCCCAAGACGCTGATGTCGACGTGACTCTCTCGGGCAACGAGGACGCTCGTTTTTCCCTCTTCCTCTAAGGTTTCGAGCCGGCTGAGGCCGGGTTTGAGACCGTCGACTGATTCGTCTCCGAGAACTGTCTGGAAGTAGCTCCGGTTCCCGATATGGATGGTTTCCTCGCCGACGTCAGCTCGAACCCCCTTCCCGGCTACCGACTGAAACCGTGCGGCGTCGGGTGTGTCGAGTGATCGTTCGTCTGCCGCCGCCACGGTCGCACGAGCGAGGTGATGCTCCGAGCGGGCCTGCACTGCGGCCGCGAGCGAGAGAAGCGAGTCCTCGGTTAGTGTCTCGTCCGCCGCACTATCACGGACGAATACGTCGGTCAACTGCGTGTCGCCCTGTGTGAGTGTGCCGGTCTTGTCGAAGGCGACTGCGTCGATATTCGCTGCTGTCTCGACGTGTTCGCCTCCCTTGAACAGCACGCCCTGCCTGCCACCGGAGGCGATTGCTGAGAGGACTGCCGCGGGCGTCGAGATGATGACCGCACACGGCGAGGCGGCGACCATGAGTGTCATCGCGCGGTAGAACGTCCCCGTGAACTCACTTCCGAGCGCGAGTGGAATTGCGATAGCTGCGATTGTGAGCCCGAACACCCCGAGGACGTACGGTTGTTCGAGCCGGTCGATGAGCCGCTGTGTCGGGGCCTTCTCGCTCTGGGCTTGTTCGACCATGGTGATAAGGCGGCTGATCGCCGACTCGTGGGCCTGCCGTGTGACTTCGATTTCGAGGCTCCCACTCTCGTTGATCGTGCCGCCGAACACCTCGTCGTCGGGTTCCTTCGGTACCGGGACGGATTCGCCGGTGAGCGAGGCCTGGTCGACCGTTCCCTCGCCGGACGTGACGACGCCGTCGAGCGCAATCTTGTCACCGGGGCGGACGACGAACACGTCACCGACATCGATGTCATCGATGGGTACTGTGACCTCCTCACCGTCACGAAGGACCTGCGCTTCGTCCGGTCGCATCTCGACGAGCGACTTGATCGCCCGCCGCGAGCGGCCGATTGCGTAGTGTTGGAGCGTGTTCGACAGCGAGAACAGGAAGAGAAGCATCGCACCCTCGAAGGGTGCTCCGATCGAGAGCGCCCCGAGCGCGGCGACGATCATCAACAGGTCGATGTCGACCGCACGGTGGCGGAGCGTCTCGATGGCCCCTTTGAGTCCGTACCACCCGCCGAAGACGTACGCGACGCCGTAGCCGCCCCACATGAGGAGTGGCGGGCCATTGAGCCATCCTGTCGCGAGGCCGGTTACCATCCCGAGCAAGGTTAGACCGACAAATACGGCCTCCTGCCTGAGTTCCGAGCGTGTGGTCACCTCGTCGGGGGCCGTGTCGCGCTCGTTCTCGATCGAGACGTTGCGGTCGCGGACCGCTTCTCGAAGTTGCACCCCCGAGGTGACGCTCTCGTCGTAGGTGATTCGAACGTTCCCCGTTCGGAACGAGACGTCGACATCGTGGACACCGGGTGTGTCTCCAAGGTAGCGTTCGAGAGCTCGCGCACCCGCTTCGCCGCGACCGCCTCGCCGTTCGATCTGGATGGTACAGGTCGATAGCGGAGGCGACTCAGTAACGGTCACGCGATATCCCTATGTACTGTACTATGGTTTTGTATTGTCGGTCTGTCATTGTGTTTCTGTCTGACTGCGTACGAAGCGGGTGTTTCACACGGTGGATTCTCGTCTGCTCCCCCGGTCCGAATGCTTCAGCTGATGATCGTCACCGGGATTCGCGCTCGGCGGGTAACTGTCTCGGCAACGCTCCCGAGAAGTGCACGGTCGATTCCTGAGCGGCCGTGGCTACCCATGACGATCTGATTGACATCGTGGTCGTCAGCGTATTCGAGGATTGCTCGTCCCGGTTTTCCGACTTCCGTGACGGTAACGAGTTCGGTATCACGTTCCGCCGCGAGGTCCGTAGCCGTCGCGTGGATTCTGGTTGCTCGTTCTTTGGCATTGTCGTACCAGTCCTCGGCAACTGGTAAGCCGCCAGCCTCCACATCGATAACGGAGTCGAGAGGATTGATAACGTAAATCGAGGTGATGGGCGCGTCCGGGAAGGTCTCGATAGCGTATGTGAGCGCCCGCTCTGAAAGCGGGGAGCCGTCGAAGGCGATGAGAACGTTGACAGGCATGAGAAACTATTTGATGCTGAATTGAAATGAATGTACTGCTCAGTGGGTTGTGCGACGACGATTCGTCTTGGAGCGTTCAGATGAATCGGGTTGGGGAGCATCACTCGTTTGGATTCGACGGTTGAACGCCAATCGTTTTGACAACCTGCTCCCTCGATTTGGTTGTATCGACCTCCGAGTAGTTCACACTCGAAGCGTCCATCGCCTGAAGCATGCCACTCGCGCAACTCTTCGAACAGTACGTCAGTCTCGGTATCTTCGTTCTCTCTGGGGCCTCAGCGTCCTCAGCTTCCTCGCCTGGCGCCGAGAACGTGATCGTCGCATGCGAATCGTCAGTTCCGGTATCAAACTCTGTTGGTAGTGTCTCACTGTCATCACGCAAGAACGTTTTGAGGCCTTGTTCGACGCGGCCCTGGTGAATATCGAACACCCCGCCGGTTCGGTCGTTGTATTCGATTCCACGGCGAACGATTCGGACAACGTGTTCGTTCCTGACTTCTCCTTCACGGTTGAGCTGGTTGACGGCACTCGCCGCATCGAAGGTGTTCAGCTGGGCTTCGAGTGATTCAGCCGTTTTTCGGGCCGCAGTTGCCCCAGCCTCGGCCCGAACGCCCATCGCCTGAATCCGAAACGTCGTGTCACAACACTCGAACTCGCGGTAGGTGTTCCCGAACCGTTCATAGACCGATGCGAGCGGACCCGTCATCTCAGTCACTCTTCCTCTTCGTGTTCTTCCTCATGTTCTTCGTTCCCGTGTTCCTCTTCGTCTTCATCCTCGTCGTCCTCTTCATACTCCTCGTGTTCTTCGTCCTCGTATCCGGACTGTGTCTGGGCTGCTGGGGTGAACTCCTGATTCGGCGTCGGCGCATCCGCAGTAACCTGTTGTGAGTCGTCTGACGCAGGCGTATCTGGTGAGTTAGGTTGCTCGCCAGCCTGTGCGAGGCCGCCGCCGGGCAGAGCAAGGGCTCCAGCGACACCAGCTGTGAGGAGCGCACCGACGAGCGTGAATGCGACGAGTTTGTTCTTCGGGACAGGAACGCGCATAATTAGCTACCCCTCTGTTTAGAACCGCTATCTTCGGCGTGGCGGTCGTTGCATTCTGCCATTGCAGATAGAGGGTTGAGACAGGCTTAGTAAGGCGTTCGCGTCCAACCATCGAATTTTCGTACGGCTATCGAATCGATTCAGAGCGCGAGGTGGATTCTGAGTATGTATGTGACTTCGTTATCGAGCAACTGGCACTACTGGCAATCCCCTGTTTGCCCTGCGTACGGAATGAAGCGTACTCGATCTGGCGCGCTATCGATCTCCTCATCCAAGCCGGATTGACTGGCGAGTATGAGCACTCACCGGTGATTACAGCGGACAACACGCTGACGCTACTGAAGAAGGAAACCGGGATCGGGTAGTGAGGTACTCTGTTCGGGTTAGCGCGCCGTCTGAGTGGCTACGCTGCTGGAAGTCTCGAAAATTTGTCCATATGGATGGGTGTGTGACAAGAATGGCCGCTTGGAGAGCCATCTGGGCAGTTTCCGCTGACCGAATCGGTCAAATCCACGCTTCACAGCCCTGCTAAACTCGCTATAGTCTCAACATCACAACTGAGCCAGAAGTTGAGACCGGTGCTCTCAATGTATATGCTCTGAGCGACACAGTAGTTCCCTCAACGTACTATCATCTGTCAATATCGGGCGTTCTGCATGAACTGGAATGAATTTGTGCCTAACCTGTGGCCGATTTCGGCAATCGACTAAGTCAGATCCCCGGCCAGTACGATCTGTATGTCATCGGGTATCTCTCGGAAAGCGTTTCTTCGCGCAACTGGGGTCGCACTTGCTGCGACTATCGCAGGGTGCAATAGCACAACCGACAACAGCGGACCGAACACCAATACACAGTCCGCTTCTGAGGCCTCTCCGCAATCTGAACAACAGAATGACGACTCTCCGACGTTCGGTAATTTCTACGTCGGCAACGCAAACACAAGCAGTAGTACGGTCATCGACGGACGTGCTGAAGTCGTATATACACAGCCCGAAACAGCCACCGACAAGTCACCCGTCGTAATGGTGCCCGGCCTTGGGTTGTCACCGTACATTTACCGGACGACACCTGACGGTCGACGCGGCTGGGTGGAGTACTTTGCCGAAGCTGGCCATCCAGTGTATGTATTTAACCCGCCTCGAAACGTCGATTCAGGTGGCTTAGACACTGCTGCCCTCCAGAACTCTGACTCTGTGTCACTCTCCCGGTGGTCTATCGATCGAGCCTGGCCGACGTGGGGGTTCGGACCTGAAGCCGGTGACCCATACGAGGACGTTCGATACCCGGTCGAGTCGGTCGGCCAACTCGTTGCGTCATTCCCCGCATACGTTAGCACTGGTGGCGGAGGTGGCGGTAGACAAAGTGGAAGCTAGACGGGTGGACGTGGCAGCGACCAGAACCCCACACCTGCGGATTCCACTGAGACCACAGCTGGAACCCAGACTGGGTCGACTACCGGAGGTGGCGGTGGGAGCCGGTTCACACCATCCCAAGAGACTGCCGCCCTAGAGGCGCTTCTCGATCGTGTTGGTCCGGCAGTGCTGCTCGTTCACTCAGCGGGCGGTAGTTCCGGATTCACGGTTGCACAAGCTATGCCGGACCTCGTTGAACGGATTGTCGCAGTTGAGCCGGTCGGTGCGCCGACTGACCCGCAAACTGTGGCGGAGATGGGTGGTGATGCACCGTTCATGGGTGTGTATGGCGATTATGTCGACGAGCGTGGGCAGACTGGTCGCAAGGAAGCGACCCAGACAACTGCAGAGTTCGCAGGAGAGACAAGTCCCGCATCGACGCTGCTTAGCCTTCCAGACGAAGGGATATCCGGAAATACACATCTCATGATGCAAGACGACAATAACGGTGAAATCGCTGATCGGATTATCTCCTGGATCAGTGACTAATTCGGGGTATAGTATCGTTCGGACTGAGACAGAATGTATTTGCACCGACCAAATGAATACTCAATAGATGCGGCAGTTGCTCTGGTGGCTCATTGGTGGGTCTCGTGGAGGCCGCAATCGGCTTCGTATCCTCCGCGCACTCAATGACCAGCCACGAAACACCAACCAATTGTCGAATGACCTAGATTTGAACTACAAAACAGTGCAGCACCACCTCGAAGTCCTCGAAGAGAGCAATATCGTGACCACGGAGGGCGACAATTACGGGCAGATGTACTTCCTCTCAGACCGAATGATGAACAACCTCGACATCATGGAAGACGTGGCGGAACAGGCCGGAGTTGATGATGATTCGTAACTGGATCAAGAGTCCACTTGGAACGACAGTAGCGAGTGCGACCGCCGCGAGTGGTATCGCACTCCTAGTCGCACTCTTCACATCAGTTCCATCCCATGGCCCTCCGTCGAGGGCGCTGTCCTCCCAAGTTGAACTGCTCATTCGGATGGAGGTTTTCTTTACAACTCTAAACCTCGTGTTACTGGTGGCACTCGCAGCCATCTACATGCAGCTTTATCGCGACCTTCCGAACAAGTACACAGCAAGCCTGCTTGTGCTAAGCCTCGCGCTGCTCCTATACGCGGGTACGTCAAATCCAGTAGTACACAATGTCTTCGGCTTCCGACCTCGCCCAAACATCGGCGCGTTCGTGTTTCTCCCGGACTTCTTCATCGGACTTGCCATTTTAGTTCTTCTCTATCAGAGCCAGACCTGAGTTCGCATCAATTTTTCAGATCTATGAGAAGGATTTCATAGACTGATTTCGTTCACCGATTAGACGGACTCTCTTGAAGTCGGTGTCACCGGTCGCCTCCGCAGTTCGGGCAGCGGTATGGCGGACGACCGCTCGGACGTCGGGTTGTTTCAAATAAATAACGCTCTTGGGTAAGCGATTGTTGGTGGCGTCATAGCGCTGTTTCAAGGATGATTTTGAGCGCTTCGTCGCCGGGTTTTCGGCGGACGCATTTTCGAAGCAGTAACGCTCTGAGACAGG
>NZ_JAYMGY010000024.1:0-24309 GCF_037078445.1 Haloarcula sp. CGMCC 1.2071 | reverse complement strand
TTCGAGACTGTTGACGACAAAATTAAGCAGGTGCTCTTCCTCTATCTCGCTGTCTGCTTGGGTTGACTGCACATCCTCTCCAAGCAGACGCTTACTCTAACCCGATGTGATCGACTGAGATTGTTAAATAACAGGTGTGCAATTTCGACATGACCAACAGACCAATCTCGCTGTCAGATGTATCGACTCGCCTTCCTTCAAGAGAGGCGACAGTGTCATCAACGCTGATGAGCGCAATCAGTGCACTGTGTTTAACGAAACAGGTGCTGAGGAGGGTTCATATTAGCTATGTGGACTGACACTCAGTTACCGTGGGAGACACGACCGGTGGTCATCCCTGACATCCTTGCAGCTAAACCTGGTGAGAAGATTACAGTAGAATTGCGTGGCGGCCGGGCACCAATGCTTGTGGGTGGGGAGGTCAAGTGGCACTGTCAGTTGAATTCAGATGATACAGGTGATCACCCGACAGTTGACCAGTTACTGGAGACCGCCTCATCAGCAAATATTATTGCGCTAAAATTCGACGCTGAAGTCTGGCTAGAATTAAGGAATGGGGAGGTGATTGATTTGAGCGCTCGGCTGAATCAGATTCCCTCCGTTCAACCGGATGACGTCGAACCATCAGAGGATCCAGGACTCTGGTCCATCACGTACCGAGATGATGGCCAGATCCAAGTAGGGCATGCGGAGGCTCGCGGCGACCCTGATAGTGGTGAGATCTACTTTGGGTTGATCCCTCGTAGTGAAGTGTCGACAGTCTGTCTCGGCGAGGTGATTACACCTCAGCAATTATGACATCGAATAAGTCGATCAGGGAGGTGACGTCCTCCCCGTCGCAATCCGCCACGATTTCGGGATTTTTGATCTCACCGGATTAGTTAACACTGAACAGACTCCGAATCGGTAACTACTGTTCACGGGGGGCGAGGATGTCACCTTCTCCAGACTCCGTACAGCGACCTTCTGGTTATCTTGTCAAACTTCTATTTCGGCATAGCCGCGTCACAGTTGAGAAGAGAAGTTTAGCAACTAGTTGTTGAACAACTCCGCGCATCGAGTTCTTCCGATTCGAAGATTCCATTCGATTCCTTCGATTCCGAAGGTTTCATCGCCAAATGACGCGCGAGCGTTCTGGTCGCGGTAACGCACGATATGGTCGTGCTCACAATCTGGGGTTCGTACTGGCAGTCCGGAATTGGCGAGGTCAACGGGTTTTCCCGCATATTGTGGGAACGAACGAGATCATTCTCACCCTACACCCTGTCCGACTAACGTTTATAAACGAGAGGTTCATGAGACCGGTCCATCACGATGCAGAAAATCGCCGGAGCGAGCCTGATACAACCGAGTTCAACCCCCAAAGCTACACCAAATCAAAGGGGCCAGGGACTCCCAACCTTCAGCAGCAACGATATCGCGGATGACTCTCCCATCACATCCGTTGTTCCACGTACAACTGGAACACCAACGGAACCCCCTTGTCTGGACGGGTCAATTGTCAACGAGGATTTCGTCAACCTCCTCTCATCTGCTGCTGACAGCCTTACAGCTAGCATCGGCCCTGATACGCTCAACAACCCCTCTCTCCAGACTTGGTGTGAACAACATGGGATCGACACAAGCCCGCGGAAGGACCGGATGACAATCCTCGCCAAGCATTGTATACTCAACCTCCTACTGAAGGCGACGCTGTACGAGTACCACCACCGTCATAGTGACTTACCTCCTCTTTCGAGCGACATCCGAGTAGACTTCCAGCACGCACAGCATGTGATCGAGGAAGAAGCATTCAGCGAACGTCCCATCGATATGATCTTGTGGCAAGCCGATGCCGACTTGATTGCGCCCATCGTCGAAGCCCGAGGCCGACTCCTCTCATCTCGTAACCCTGCAGAGGATATCGGGAACCTCTACGAGACCCTAACGACGAGTGACAGTCGTCACATGCTGGGACAGTTCCGGACCCCCCCAGACATCGGCCGGCTCATGCGTTCGTGGGTCACTAACACCAGCAGTACGGTACTCGATCCCGGGATAGGCGCTGGGACTTTGTCCAGTCCGTTCTACCCCGGTTGGAAAACCTCCTCTGATCCACAGGACGTGGTCGGTATCGATCAGAGTCCCCTCTCAATGCTGATGGGCACGACCGTACTGACGCTGTGTCGACAACCGCACGAACTGCGGACAAGAGATTTCCTCTCAGTCTCACCGAGTGACCTGCCTAACGGGATCGGTGGAATCGTCTCGAACCCACCATATACCGGATCAGAATCTCTTCTAGAGAACTATAAACGACAACGTAACGCTCAATTCGAGGAAGTCACAGACGGTGCGATTAGCGCAAAATCTCCGCTGTACACGTATTTCGTGTACCACTCGCAGAGATTCCTTGACGCCGGAGATCGGGTAGCCTTCTTGACGCCGCAGAGTTGGCTCAGCCGCAGATTCGGAGAGACTCTCAAACAGTTCCTCTTAGAGGAATTCCGGATCAAGTCACTCGTCCGATTCAACCCAGAAACGACGTCGATATTCCAAACCGCGGACGAGACTGCACTTCTCCTGTTCTTGGAAGCGACTGCAGCGGATACGCCCCGTGGTGATACGAAGTTCATCCGTGTGGACAAAGATATTGACGCAGATGACCTGCGTGACGTCATTAGTGGCACAGTTACCGAGGAACTGTCGTGGGGAGAAGTGCTTTCTCGACGGCAAGAACAACTCGATCCAGCAGACAACTGGCAGTCCCTGTTCGAGGCTGACGAAATCGAGACACCCGGTCTCGTGCCGTTGCAGACCCTCGCGTCTTGCCACCGTGGAACCGTCACCGGGGCAGCTAGATTCTTCTGCCTTTCACAGCAAACTGTAGACGAGTACGAAATCTCGGAGCGACACCTTACACGCATCGTTCGCCGCCCGTCAGTTGTTGATGGCTACGATTTCACTGAGTCTGATTGGCAGGAGTTACAAGATAGCGGAACTGCAGTGTGGCTTCTCACGCCGGATAAACTCTCAAACGTTTCCGCTGATATCGACACATTCGCTGAAGGAATCCGAACTGGCTCGAAGTCAAGAGCGAACGATGCAGCGGAAGCGCAGGTACAGTCGTATCTGCGTACTGCAGTAACAAACCACGACCTCACAGGCAACAACACGTTCGACCAACGGGAACAGTGGTACCGACCGCGAAGTCACGATTCCCCGCAGGTTGTGGTTCCAGATTCCAGCCGTAATGGTTTCCCGTTCATTATGAACGAGATGGGCGCTCGAAATATCCATAACTTCCACGGGCTTCACGAGGTCCGACTTGACAACACAGAGCTGAAAGCACTGCTGGCGTACCTTAACAGTGAGTTTGCGGCACGACTGTTACAGAAGGAAACGCACCCGCGCCAAACTGGATATAGAACGCTCAGCATTAGCACACTCCGAAACCTCCCCGTCATCAACCCAACAGAGGCACCAGAATCAGTAGTACAGGCCCTAGCAAAGTCATTTGACGAGCTCTGTAGAACCACTCGCTGTAGCGGTGACCCTGCACTGGTCCAAGAACTTATTACCGAGATTCTTGAGCGAGAACTCGGTCTCAGACTGCCGTCAGGTACGGATCCTAGATAAGGCAGTTCTAGAGAACGTAAACGCACCCATTACGTCGTAAGACGAGGTCAGTAGAAATCAATATATAACGCGGGACTATTTCACCCACTTCCCACGAATACACATTGAGATGGCTCGGCTCGTCTTCTATCACCACCCACAGGCCGAGAATTTCTCACTCAAATATAGCTCGGCATCGGTGGCAGAAATCCTATCTCAGCGGGAGCAATCCGACGAGTCGACAAAGCTCATCGGGTACCCCTTCGAAACTCCAGTCTATGTACTCTACGAAGGCGATTCAGAGATTGAATCAGCCCAAGATATCGACTTCGATCAGGAATGGCTGAGCGACCGTATTCGTGACCTCCCCCGTGCTGGGCAGGTTGTCGCATTCCGATTAGTAGAGTTGCTCGAAGCAGCTGTCGATGTTCGAGATGAGGATGAGTTTCGGCTCTACAAGGAGTTCGAACCAAAAAAGATCCAGCAGGCACTCGATCACGTCTCCTGGGGAGCACCACTGCCGACCGTCGCTGGAGAAGTGATGTCGAACTTGATTCTCCGACATTCCCTCCCGAATGCGAATCATCGAACTGGCATCGCGATGCTGCAGTTCTGTATTGAGAGTGTGGACCCGAATTTTGAGATGCCACGAACGCACGTCGACGACGATACCTGGCGAGAGTGGGTCGATCCCTACATCGTCGATTCCAAGCGGCTCATTACGGTCCGTCGGAATAACCTTCGTTTCAAGCAGCTCGAAGAGCTGGACGTCGACCTCGTCGAACGGAAAGACGGGATCCAAATCCGATTAGCCGAGTTCGAGCTGGATATGCACTGGCGAGAAGCCCTCTCAGAGTACGCTGAGCAGCACGAGTCACACTGTACGGACTTCGCTCAGGCAGTCCTCCAACGTGCAGAACGGGATGATCTGCTCGACCGACAAGGACCAACGAAACAAGAGTTCATCACGTATCTGGAGGACGGGCTCGTCGAACGGGACTTCAGAGAAATGTTCTGATCAGTCGCGAAGCTCGGCGACCGACTGACCGACCTCGCGAACGTGTTCACTTCGCTCGAGGTCAAGTTCCTCGGCGAGGTAGTCAACCGTCTCTTCAAGGCTCATACTAGAAGGAAGTCCGTCGAGCGGGATAAACCTAGTGCTGACGCAGCAATGTCGCCCATCAGGGAAAGCGTCTGTTTATACCGAACTACGTATCCCCTCTGCTGAAAACTGTGGAATCGGTGACTGCATAGCGATACCCACCGAAATCACACAGTGTCGCCATTTGCTGTCCACAAACCGGACCCAATTGAAAGAAGCCCTCCGAAGCGATTCGGGCGCGCTTCAGTCTGCAGGTTGCGCGTCAGTCGGTGGTGTCCCGCTTGGAAGCTCAGGGATGGACAGATCCACGCTGCCTCGAGTTGCTGCTCCAGCGGCTCGATCTCACCTGCAAGGAACTCTTGGCGGGAGTTCACGCTATACTCGCCAGCGGCGGTCGGCGTGATCGTCGCGACGTCCGCCACCTGGTCCGTGATGAGCCGATCATCGGTGTGTCCAATCGCGGTGACCACCGGGGTATTCGCGGTGAAGATCGCCTCCGCAACCCGCTCGGTGTTGAAGGCCTGGAGGTTCGAATCGCTCCCACCGCCCCGACCGACGATGATGGCGTCGACGTCCTCGGAACGGTCGAGATGATGGATGCCGTTCGCGATGGACGTCGGCGCGTTCGACCCTTGGACGGTTGCGTCCTTCACCAGGATGTCGACGGTGGGGTCCTGCCCGTGGATCGCGTTCTGAATGTCGTACCGGGCGTCCCCTCGGAGGGACGTGACGACGCCGACCCGCTCCGGGAACGCCGGCGGTTGCTGTTTCTGTTCGTCATCGAACCAGCCACGCTCTTCGAGTTCGCTCCGCAGTCGCTCCACGGCAGCGGCCTGGTCGCCGTCGCCGACGACGATTACTTCCCACGGTTTGAGGTCGATTTTCCCACCTTCGACCCAGTAGTCGATATCGCCTTCGAGGATGACCTCGGTCCCGTCCTCGAGATCGGCGTCCATCTCCCGGTAGCGGTTTGCCCAGATCATACAGGGGAGCTCGGCGTCGCCGTCGGTGAGCGTGAAGTAGAGCGCCGTACTGTTCTGGTGGAGATCAGTGACTTCGCCAATACACCGGACACCGTTGAGGGCAGGCGTGTCCTGGACGACCGACGCGATCCGGTCGTTTAGCTGGGACACGCTAAGGACCTCTCTCGCATCAGGTTCGACCGCCTGCCGTTCGGTATCCGGTGCGTCCGCCATCTCCGTTTCCTAACTTCTGAGCAGGAACCTCAAAAAGCTACGTTCGAGTGACGGGGGCGGCTACGCTAAGCAGGCCTACAGATCGCGGGGCTGAACCGTCTTTCGGTCGTTGGCCTCGGCACGCTCTGCGGCGTCGTCGAGCAGTTCGGCGACCTCCTCGTTGAGAGTGTCGTAGAAATCTGCCGAGACGTTGTTGTCCGAGAGTGCATCCTTCACGGCTGCTTTGACGATTAGGTCAGACATTCCATCGCGGAGTTCTCCGACTACGTATATGAAATTGGGGAATTGTGGACGATAATGCGGGTTGCGCCAGGAAATAAGATGGCGAAAGAGCAGAAGCAGGTCCATTCCGGGGAGCAGATCCCGGAACGACCTCCAGGTTAGTTGTTCCCACGTATGCCTTGCGTGGGGCCCACGGTTCAGCGGCAGGGTCGCTGACTGCCGCGAGCGGCGATACACGCCCTCAGCCGCGGTGGCCTCATCGGGCGATGTTCCCGAATCCCGGTATATTTTCGCGGCTCGCGAGGGTTATGACGAATTCTACTTCATCATTGAATCGCTTAGTCGTTGGGATTTCTACTCACTAACAGCCGATCTGAGCCCGGAACGATGCGTCGGAAAAGGTTTATATTGGCCCTCGGGTAGTCTCAATCGAACGATTTCATTCGTTCGCACGCTGGAGAGCATACTGTATCGGTCTTCCCCACCTCAGCATCGCGGGGATATTCCGGAGAGCACTGATCAGTGAATGTCTCCCACTACTCGAAAATCCATGGTCATGGAGTTCCCTCATCAGCCGACATCCCCGTCGAGAAACGGGTATATTCGCCGTATCGCCCATCGCTCACAATCCATACTCTCGCCCAAGTATGAGTTCTGACGACGAGAACGATCCGCTCGAGACTATGCAGGCTCAGGTAGAGGCTGAGATTCCAGACGATCTCGATATCTCACGGGTGACCTACGAGGGTCCAGAACTCGTCATCTACACTGAAACGCCACGGAAGTTTGCCGAGCGGGATGGATTGATCCGGAAACTCGCCAGTACGGTTCGCAAACGAATCACGGTCCGGCCTGCGGCGGGCACGCAGGCGAGTCCGGCAGATGCCGAGCCCCGCATTCTCGACCTTATTCCGGAAGATGCCGGCATCACGAATCTGCAGTTCTATCCTGCCACCGGTGAGGTACTCATCGAAGCTGAGAAGCCGGGGCTCGTGATCGGTCGTCGCGCCAGCACTCTCCGTGAAATCACACAGGAGGTCGGCTGGACACCCGAAGTTCTCCGAACACCGCCGATGGAATCGTCGACGGTTGATAACGTCCGGAACTTCCTGATGCAGGAGCGCGACGAGCGCCGCGAGATTCTCGAACGCGTGGGGAACCAAATCCACCGCGAACCGATGCACGACACTGAATGGGTTCGCGTCACAACGCTCGGCTGCTGTCGTGAGGTCGGGCGGGCGAGTTTCATCCTCAGTACCCCCGAAACACGGGTTCTCATCGACTGTGGGGACAAACCTGGTGCGGAAGGCGAGGTTCCATACCTCCAGATACCCGAGGCGAACCCCATCCCAGATCTCGACGCGGTTGTCCTGACTCACGCCCACCTTGACCACAGTGCGTTACTCCCGCTCCTATTCAAGTACGGGTACGATGGACCAGTGTATACGACGCAGGCGACCCGTGATCTGATGGGCCTGCTCCAGCTCGATTATTTGGACGTTGCAGCCAAGGAGGGGCGTACGCCGCCGTACGAGAGCGCGATGGTCCGGGAAGAACTCAAACACACGATTACGGTTGACTATGGCAACGTCACCGACATTGCGCCAGATATCAAACTCACGTTCCACAACGCCGGCCACATCCTCGGCAGTGCAGTCGCGCACTTCCACGTCGGCGACGGCTTCCACAACATCGTCTTCTCCGGCGACGTCCACCACACCGATACTCGGCTGTTCAACGGGGCATCGAACGACTTCCCCCGCGTCGAGTCACTCATCATGGAGTCGACCTACGGACGGCGCAACGACTACCAGACCGACCAGGAGGACAGTGAGCGCAAGCTCATCGAGCTGATCAACGACACGTACGAACAGGACGGGATAGTCGTAATTCCAGCGTTCGCTGTCGGTCGATCCCAGGAGTTGATGCTCGTCTTGGAGGAGGCAATGCGTGAGGATCGACTCCCGACGATGCCGATCTATCTCGACGGGATGATTCGCGAGGCGACGGCGATCCACACGGCCTATCCTGAGTTCCTCCGTGATGGACTCCGCCAGCGAATTCTCCACGAGGACGAGAACCCGTTCCTCGCCGACCAGTTTCAGCAGGTCGACGGTGGCCAGGAGATGCGGGAAGATATCGCAGGTGGCGAGCCCTGTATCATCCTCTCGACCTCCGGGATGGTGACCGGCGGCCCGATTATGTCGTGGTTGGAACTGCTTGGGGGTAACCCGAAAAACACGCTCATCTTCGTCGGCTACCAGGCCCAGGGCACGCTCGGACGGCGCATTCAGAGTGGCCGTCGCGAGATCCCATTCAGTGACCGCGGGAGCCGTAGCGAACAATTGACGCTTCGGTTCGACGTCGAATCAGTCAGTGGGTTTTCCGGTCACGCCGACCGGAACGGCCTCGAGAACTTCGTGCGGACGATGAACCCTCGTCCAGAGCGAATCCTCTGTGTTCACGGCGATGAATCCTCGACAGACCAACTCTCGTCTGGCCTGTATCAGGAATTCAATATCCGAACCCACGCGCCGAAAAATATGGAAACATTCCGCTTCGATTGAGAGACGTGCGTCCCACGCTCGGGAGCGCCGAAAATCAGTACCTGAATGTTCAGTCGCGTAAAGCGGCTGTCCGAAACCTATTTATCCGGCACACAGCAACGTCACGTCGTACTAAGGGCTCCGTCCCGTCCTTTCTTCGCTCGCCCATCGGTTCGCCGCCACTGCGGGGGCGTCCCTCGATGGCACTGCTCTGAGATGCGCCGTGCCGGATGCCGACCCGTCTGCGGTGGTCCTGGGTCTCCCTGACGGGACTGTGCACGACCCACGTATCCACCTATGAATGAAACAGATATCCCCTGTTCGGACTGTGGCACGGAGCTTATCGAACGGACGGTCCATGCACGGGACCTTCCAGTCGCGACGAGCTGGCAGGGCCACGTGCGCATCGCCGAGTGCCCGGCATGTGAGGCTCGATACTACCCCGAACAGGCGCTGTCTCAGCTGACGGGTTCAACAAACAATCCCCAGCCTCGTGGTGACAGCTGACTGATGGACGAGAACGCCAACAGCACTGTCGAGACAGAGGCCTTGCAGGTCGATCCGCTCCCGGACAGCCTCAGCGGGGGCGCGACCGTTCTCGTCGCGACCACTGGTGATCCGTCTCAGTACGCCGTGTGTCTCCGTATTCTCTGTGCTCAAGGGACCGAAGAGGATACAGCCTTTGTCGTCACGACGACAGAGAGTGCCGATCGAACGATTGCCGTCTATGACCGTCTGGGAGGGGAGACCGGGCGACCATCGATCAGCATCGTCGACACAGTTTCAGAGCAACAATCCGTCTCAGCGCTCTATGGCGAGACACATGTCGTCTTCACACCCTCGCCGAGCGACCTCGAACGGCTGGTCATGGCCCTCTCGGATCTCTCCGACAGTTCGGCACCGAGTAATGGAGCGCATCACCTCGTCATCCGCTCGCTCACACCAATCCTCAAGGCGTCGTCTATCACTCGTGTGAGTACTGTCCTTGAGCGAATCACTGGGCTTCGTTCCGAGTCGGGCCTCTGTCTTCTCGGAATTGACTACACCGCTCACGATGAAGAGACGATGGCAGCGATTGCTGCCCTCGTCGATGGTGTACTCTGGGTCACCCAGCCATCACCGGCCCGTCTCGCCTTCGACTATCAGCCGACGAGGGGACGACACAGTCGTTCCATTCTCGACGGTGGTCCTGATGACTGACACCGATATTGGCCTTCCAGCAGAGTGGACAAGGAAACGCGAGGAGGCCCAGCATAGCACCGCAGTCGTCGAGTATCAACACGAAACAGCAGATGACACGACGTTTGTTGTCTCTGTGATGTCGAAGACAGCCGATGAGGGATTCAAACTCCGGTTATCGACGATCAATCGAACGTCGACGCATGTCCGGCACGATTACCCTGTCGATGAATACGACACAGTCGACGATGCAGTGGCGGGCGCACAGTCGTTCATCGAGATGTTCTCACAGCGGGTACAGGAGGGGTCGATTTCGGCTGCTGACCCTGAAATTGAGGCAATACGCGGGACAATCGAGGCATTCAGAGGGGAGCGAGTATTCCCGTCGATTGGGCGGTTACTTCGACGGTTTCGGTGACTGGTCATCTTCGTCGACCGATTTGAGCTCTGGTTCTGCGTCGTCGTCCTGTCCGTTGTAGACGAGCTCGTAGGTGGTAGCGCCATCACCAGTTGGCACCTCGATCATCGTCCGTTTCTGTCCGTCTTCGAACGTATAGGTGACGGAGATCGTTTCCGGATGACTGAATGCTTGGACAATCGTATCTATTGCTTCCTGGAGTTGCGAGGTGCTTTCCGACGGGAATCGGTGTGTATCGACCATATCAGGGGCTCACTCTGCGTAGGTGTCAATGATTTCATCGAGTGATTTCTCGTCGTCTGAGGAGTCATCAGCGGAGACAGACTCCTCGGGCGTGGATTCGTCGTCTGAATCGTCAGAATCGGTAGTCTCCTCTCTCACAAGAGTAGGAACACGAGATTGCATACGTGGCCCTACTCGCGCTGTTGCTATAACGGTACAGGATGGTTTGTGCCGCGTCTATGCGAGATCCGGGGTCTCGTCTTCGACACGTCCGGAGAGTTCGACTTCGATCTCCAGTTCCGGCTCGCCGTTGCCTTCGAATTCGATATCCAGCTTGACGGGCTCGCCGAACGCGAACGGCAGCTCCCAGTCGTCGCCGGTAATGGTGATCTCGTCCTCCTCTTTGAACTGCTCTCCGAGTTTGATCAAGAAGTCGCCAGCATCCTCAGCGCCGATGTAGTATTCTTCCTCGAAGTAGCCGTCTGTGACTGTTTCTATCGACGGTACTTCCTCTTCTTCGGCAGGGACTTCAGGCATAGTACATTCGAGACGTGCGGTCCGTAACAGATAAAATTTCGTTGGAATATTATCTCTATATGGACTCGCTCGACGTACTCGGATCGAAGCCCCGACTCGAGCTGCTCCGATTGCTCTCTCGGCGCGATATGTACGTTTCCGAGTTGATGGAAGAGGTCGGAATGGACGGGAAAACCGCGACGCATCATCTCGATGTCCTCACTGACGCAGGCTTACTGGAGTCGTATAAAGACGGACGCAGACGGTATTACACGTTGGTTCGGGAAGTGCGACTCGAAATCACACCATCCCCAAACCGCCGCTTCGTTGCTCGATTTCCCGATCTCGAACCGTCCTGATAGCAGGATGTATCGCAGAAAGAGAACGCTGAAGACGACCGGTCAATAAGATGCATTCGAGTGCGGCGATGACGATCCTTTTACCCCCGCACTGAGCCCCTTGTGATGACGGCCACCACCGAGCCGCACTTGCTCTCGCCAATCCCGATGGAGACTTGCCGCCAAGTGCTGACGCTTCGAGTGGCTTTTAGCGACGGTCTCCGTAGGTCCGTATATGCCTCGGGAGTTCATTTCTGAGTACGGACTCGACCCGGGAGATTACGTCCAGCACTTGGTCGATACTTTCTGTGAGCGCTGTCCGAAGTTCTCCGAGCAGCCCGTTGAAGAAGCAATCTTTGTCAACGACGGCCCAATCGACTACCTCGTCTGGTTTGCGCTCGAGAACTACGAGACACACACCTTCTTCTACCACGATGACGCGCCCAATCAGGAGGTGCTTCAACGCTTCATTTTCCTCTCTCCATCACGCAAAGAGATGTCGAAGTTCAAACTCCTCCTCCGGAAGCAGTATGGGGTGTACAGAGAACTCGAGATTGCGCGGCTCCTCGAACTCCCGGATATCTATCAGCCCCAGCTGGGTGAACGGCCGCGGGCGAATTTCGGTGTCTGTCACGAGCCAGGGGACGATCGGATCGTCTCCGGCATCAGTGGAACGCCGCGGATTCGAGAGCAAGAAATCTTCGAGGACGTCGACAAGATCGTCCCGGACAAGACGCTGGAGAAGTTTATCTCGCGAACGGTGCGGACGGTGAACACGCGAATCGAGGAGGATGCCGACCGGCACACGATCACGGCAGATATTCGAGAGCGACTCGAGACGGATCCGGACTTCAGACAGGAGACGACGAAACCCCTTCCCAAGGGAATTCATCCGAAGTACACTGATAAACCGGCTGAACTCTGGCAGAAACCGGCCTCGAAAGTCGCGTACATGGACGGCTCACAGGGATTTCTCCAGATCTGGATTCCAGTCGATGAAGACGACATCACGCTCGTGAGCGCAACTGCAGGGGATTACGACCGAGAGGCGATCGTCGATGCGATTCGCGAGGAGTTCCAGACCGCCGCTGTATGACCGCTAGAATCGCCACTAGTGGTCGAACACGAACGAGTCACCTGAGAGGGTTACTCACGACGACTGGAGTCGATCTGCGATATCGGTAACGGTCTGATATTCTGGCTCCGAATACGCGATCACACGAATATCGGTGAGCGACGTGGGCTCGTACGACCAGACTTCTTCACAGACCAGTTGCGCACCCGTCTCGAAATCGAAGCCGGCAGCTCCTGTCCCGAGAATCGGAATGACGAGTGACTCACAGCCGAGTTCGTCGGCTTTCTTGAGCGTATTTCGAGTGGCTTCGCGAATGCTCTCGGAGGTAGCTCGACCGTCTCCGTAGTGGGGCATCGCCGCTGCATGAATCACGTAGTCAGCGTTAAGGTCATACGCATCAGTGACGGCCACGCCGCCGAGGTCAACTGGACCTTTCGAGACGGCCTCCTCGTTGATCGGGCCGTTCGCGCCGCGTCGTAGAGCGCCGGCGACACCGCTGCCCATCTGTAAGCTCGTCCCGGCGGCGTTCACCAGTGCATCCGCACTCTCTGCCGCGATATCGCCTTGAATGACGGTGAACTCCATACGAAGACATACACAGACTGGATAGTAAAATCCATCCGACGATCAGCACCACTCCTCGAAGCAGTTCCGCGAGCAAAAGACGACCGTCCGTGTCTCCGTCGAATCTGATCGGTCAGACCGAAGCGTTGCGTAATAGTGTGCAGTATCGAGATCGACCGTCGAGCCACAATTCAGACACTCCGTCGTCTCCGTCGTCCACATGACTCGTCGCGTCAAATCCTCTACCGTCCACTCTTCATCACCACAGGCTATTGATGAGCGATTCTCAGTCACTTCTCCCTGTAGGACGACCGGCCATACAATCCCTTCGCTGGATGGTTTCCCTCCATATCCACAGGACTACTCGTCGTCGATCTCGGGATAGGGAATGGTAATCGTATCTCCATCATCAGGGAGGAACGCATTGTCACCGAATTTCTCGACAGCCTCGTTCTCGAGCGGTTCAGCATCGGTTGCGTACCGTGAGGAGATATGTGTGAGTGCGAGTCGCTTAACACCGGCCTTCGAGGCGACAGTAGCTGCCTCCTGGGCCGTCGAGTGACCGGTTTGTTGCGCCCGCTGCTGTCGGTCCTGAGTGAACATCGCATCGTGAATGAGCAAATCTGCGTTCGCAGCGGCCGAAACAACAGGCTCTGTCGGTCGGGTATCGCCGGTATAAACGACGCGCCGCCCCGGACGTGGGTCACCGACGACCTCCTCTGGCTGAACGACAGTTCCGTCCTCGAGTTCCACAGGGGATCCCTCGTGGAGCTGTTGGAACTTTGGCCCGACTGGAACGCCAAGTTCTTCGGCTCGCTCACGGTCGAATCGACCTTTCCGCTCGGCTTCGACGAGTGCGTATCCAACGGAACGTGTTCGATGGTCGGTCTCGACGGTTCGAATCGTGTACTCGTCACGCTCGATAATCGGCTTCCCAGGCGTCGCATCGTGTACCTGAACACGAAAGCCCGGTGTCGTTCCTGTCGCGTCGAGGAGGTTCTCAACATCTCCAGAGGTACCGGCAGGCGTGTAGATGTCGAGAGGTGCAGTTCGCTCATTGAAATCGAGCGTCTGTAGAAGCCCGGGAAGACCAAGGACGTGATCGCCGTGGAGATGTGTGAGGAGGATAGTCGAAACGTCGAAACCGGTCGAGAAGCGCATCATCTGTCGCTGTGTCCCCTCTCCGACATCGAAGAGAAATCGTTCCCCTTCCCGGCGAAGCAGGATTGCGCTCGGATTGCGCTGGGTTGTCGGAACTGCCCCACTCGTTCCGAGAAAGGTCACGTCCATAGTCCCAGTTCGGAGAGCAATGCGGAAAGCAACTTCGAGATCCGCGGATACGACTCCGGCGACTCCATCGGTACGATATTACTCGCTCTTGTCCTGTCGCTTGACCTCGTGACGTCCGAACCCATACCGGAGACGATTGGCGAGACGCCGTGAGAATCGCGAGTTGCGACTACTGAAGCGTTCGGCTAGTGCGCCGTAGATGAGGGGAACAGGGACCTCCTGTTCGAGCGCTTCCTGGACAGTCCACGTTCCGGTCGAGCCACCCGCAACGTAGTCTGCAACACCATCCAGATCGTTCCCCTCTTCGCGAAATGCCTCTTCACAGAGTTCGAGCAACCACGAACGGATTACCGCTCCGTTGTTCCACGTTCGTGCTACTGCTTCGAGGTCGAGATCATAGCGACCGTTTGCAAGCAGTTCGAATCCCTCTCCGTATGCCTGCATCAGCGCGTACTCGACGCCGTTGTGGATCATCTTCACGTAGTGTCCGGAGCCTGCTGGCCCCATCCGTTCGTGGCCGTCAGGGCCTGTCGCGACGGCATCGAATACAGGTTCGAGTTCGTCGTATGCCCACTCCGGACCACCAACCATCAACGAGAAACCGCGTTCTGCACCGGCGGGCCCGCCACTCGTTCCACAGTCTAGATACGCAGCGTCAGTTGACTCTGCTCGCCGAATCGAATCCTGAAAGTTCGAGTTCCCGCCGTCGACGACGATATCATCACTGGCGAGCGATGGTTCGAGTTCGTCAAGCGCAGCGTCAACTGGGTCACCCGCTGGCACCATGAGCCAGATGCGTTTCTCGTCTCCAAGCTGATCCGCGACATCCGAAATCGATGCCGCCCCCGATGCTCCCCGTTCAAGAGCCGTTGCAACTGCGTTCTCGTCAATATCGAAGGCCACGACGTCATGACCGGCAGCGAGAACTCGATCCACGACGATCTGGCCCATTCTCCCGAGCCCAATTATACCGAATTTCATACGTGTTCTTCTCAGTAGTCGGGACGGTCGGGACTCGACAGTTTCGATACTGAATTGAGCACCCGGTGGGCTCAGATACACCTCTTTGCGGTCCAAGGGATTGTTACGACTGAGCAGAGAGTGTGAGATGGCGGCAATGATGAATGGTTACCCCTCTGAGCCCCTTGTGATGACGCGGGAATCCGAGCCGCCACTTTATTCCGATAGAGTCCAGAGTTACTGCTGTCGCGTGGAGCGAGCTGTTCGAACGTCTGCCCCATCCCGAACTTTGTCTTCACAGCTAGGGCACACTCGAACAGTCTCCATACCCTCTGGTGCAAACACCCGCACATAGGCCTCAGTCACGAACGAGCCACAATTGTCGCAGGAAGGCATCGTATTTCTCTCTGGTCAACCAGTAGGTATAGGTATTCGGTTCGCTGGATACTGAATTCAAACCCGTTTCATCGTGTATTGACACACGGGGCACTTTCGCTCGTTGCCGTCTACCTCGAAATCAGACTCCTGGCCGGTCCACCCGCATTCCGGACACTGTGCAACGTCAGCGGTCATTCTCCTTCGAGATGGAGAGCCCAGCCCCATCTATCTTGGTATATGATACCGAACGTCTCATAACCACCTGCAAGCGGACCGGTTGTTTTTAGTCCACGCCACCGCTATCGTCGCATATGGGTTTTGGGAGCTATGACGAATCCGAGCAGCAGAACCAGGACGTCAATGCCGATGATGACGATAGTGAAGGCGTGAGTGTCCACGAAAACGAGCACGAAGGCGAGATCACGTTCGAAACGGACGCCTCCACCGATGAACTCATGGACCAGCTCGCAGAGATCAAGGACGGCGCTGACGAAGAGTAAAATCGACACCTGGCCCTATTTTCCGGTATTACGAACTGGTCGACCGCACGGCATCTTTGACATCCTCCCAAACCGCTTCGATGGATTGCTCCCCATCGATTTCGATTAGTTCCCCACGGTTCCGATAGAACTCGATGAGCGGCTGCGTGTTTTCTTGGTAGACGCGCAGCCGCTCACGGGCGGTTTCTTCCTGATCGTCCTCTCGGTGATAGAGGTCACCACCACACTCGTCACAGGTCCCTGCCTCCGCCGGTGGGTTGAACTCGACGTGGTAGTTTGCCCCACAGTCAGAACACACTCGTCGCCCAGTAAGCCGGTCAACCAGTACATCTTCGTCGACCGCTAAATACAGCACACCATCGAGGTCGGTGATCGAGTCGAGATATTCGGCCTGATCGTGATTCCGGGGATAGCCGTCGAGCACGAACCCATCTGCAGCCGTTAGTTCTGCTTCGACGATCTCGTTGACGACAGGGTCTGGAACGAGTTCGCCTTCGTCCATGAAACTCCGGGGCGTACCGTACTCAGTCTCCATATCCTTGTTCGCGCGGAGCGCGTCACCGGTCGTGACGTGCGCAAGATCGAATTCGTCAACGAGGCGTTCGCACTGTGTCCCTTTCCCGGCACCAGGAGCCCCGAGAATAACGAGTCGTAAATCAGCCATACAGTAAGCGTCTACGAGCAGCCCTAAAACATCGCTGAAATCGAAATTACGAGTAGTGTGAGAGGACGTTATATATTATTTTTCATACCAGTTCCTTACTCACTCGATTCGCTCAATACAGGGAGCTGATTATCCTATTCGATGGACAATAACTCAGGTTGAGAGTGATATGACTGAACGCTATCAAATTGTGGGAGACTGGTGTTACCTATGTACAGGTCAGTTCTCGGTCGCGAAATGAAGCGATCCACCACTCCATGCAGCCAACTCCTTTTGATTCCGGCGAGAATCGATCACCGCTTCACAATTCGGACACTCGTAGGTAAGCGAATTGGCGAGTATGTGGATGGTCCAGTCGCCATTAATATGACTATCGAGACCGCACTCGGGACAATAGAGGGTCGCCTTGTCGGGCGGCTGTCGCTCAGTAGTGGAAGTGGAGGGCGTCATTTCCTTATCTTCTCTCTGGACAGGGATAACCGTATCGTACTTCAAGTGGAGTATCGACTCGCCACTGACGGTGGATATGATAGATTCGGAGACGATGTTTGACACGTTACATCTCTATTTATCAGCGTATTCAGCCATATGTGAGGAAAGTAATATATTTATCAATGATTCTATAATACCCTCGGTGTATAGTGCAGTCCCGACGGCGTTCGATTGCCGAGAACGACGTTACAGCTCAAGTTCGGTAGCGCTATCGACGTCGAACTGGATAACTTCGGGTTCGCCGGCAAGGAGGTCCGGCAGTGCCGCCTCAAACTCCTGGAAGTGTGCTGTTTCCGTATGCGACTCGAACGCCTCTGCGTCTTCGTACTGCTCGAAGAAGCGGATGACGTTCGAGTCTTGGACATCCGTCGTCGCCCGGTACTCGATCATCCCGTCCTCTGCCTGTGACTGCTCGACGAGATCGTCGACCAGTTCGAGCGCTTCATCACGCCGACCCGGATCGATCGGAAAACTCGCGTGAAGTACGATCATCGACAGCCCGGGCCACAAACTGCCAGCCCAAAAGTTCTCCTGATACCTCCCGTTGCTTACTGGAAGCCTCGAGGACCACTCCCGGTCGTGTCCGGCCAGCGTTCTCGGTCGAGTTCCTCATCAATCCGCTCGTAGTATTCACTGGTCGCATCGGTCATCGTCGGTCGGATCCGGTCGATAGCGCGATCGAAATGACGCATCGAAACGACCTCCATGTCATCTCGTAGCGCTTCGATTGCGGCCTCTCGGGTGAGATTCTCGAGATCGCTCCCCACGTAGCCGTCGGTCTGTTCGGCTAACTCGCGGAAACTCACGTCGGAGGCGAGCGGCGTTTCTTCGGTATGCACCTTGAGGATCTGTTCGCGATCCTCGAATGTTGGTTCCTCAACTTTGATCAACCGGCCGAACCGCCCCGTCCGTAGGAGTGCCGCATCGAGCATATCCGGCCGGTTCGTCGCCCCGATTACGACCACGTCTTCCATCGACTGAAGGCCGTCGAGTTCCGTCAGGAGCTGGTTGACGACACGGTCAGAACTCCCACCGTCCGGACCCTGGGCACGGCTCGTCGCGAGACTATCGAGTTCGTCAAAGAAGACGATCGAGGGCGAGACTTTTCGTGCTTTCTGGAAGACCTCCCGGATCGCTTCTTCAGATTCGCCGACCCATTTCGAGAGGAGTTCCGGCCCGCGAACCGGAATGAAATTCGCGTCCGTTTCGTTGGCGACGACTTTCGCGAGGAGCGTCTTCCCCGTTCCGGGAGGTCCATAGAGAAGGACGCCCGACACTGCATCGATCCCGAGTCGTTCGAACTTCTCCGGGCTATCGAGTGGCCAGACAACACTCTCGCGAAGCTCTTGCTTGACGGTATCGAGCCCCCCGACGTGCTTCCACGTTACCTCTGGAATCCGAACGTCGACCTCGCGGAGCGCAGAGGGCTCGATTCCGGGAAGGGCACGTTCGAAGTCGACCGCTTTGACGACTATCTGCTCGACGAGAGACGGCGGTATCTCGTCCTCCTCGATATCGATCTCCGGAAGATACCGTCGGAGGGCGTGCATCGCGGCCTCCTTCGTGAGTGATTCGAGATCTGCACCGACGAAGCCCTGCGTCTGCGTCGCGAGATCACTTGGATGGACGTCTTTCGCCAGTGGCATCGCTCGGGTATGAATACGGAGGATCTCCTCCCGGTCGGCTTCGTTGGGAACATCAATCTCGATTTCCCGGTCGAAGCGGCCAGGGCGTCGAAGCGCTGCATCGACCGCATCGTGTCGATTCGTCGCACCGATAACCACGACCTCCCCGCGGTCGTCAAGTCCGTCCATCAACGAGAGTAGCTGGGCGACAACCCGGCGTTCGACCTCTCCCGTGACCTCCTCTCGGCTCGGAGCGATCGAGTCCAGTTCGTCGATGAAAATGATCGCGGGGGCCTCTGCTTGCGCCTCCTCGAAGGTGTCACGGAGCTCTTGCTCGGACTCGCCGTAGTACTTCGAGATGATCTCCGGCCCAGCAATCGAATGGAAGCTCGCCGAGATCTCGTTAGCGACAGCTTTTGCAAGGAGTGTCTTTCCTGTGCCGGGTGGTCCATACAGGAGGACACCTTTCGGCGGCTCGATACCCAGCCGGTCGAAGAGCTTGGGATGATTGAGTGGGAGTTCGATCATCTCCCGGACGCGGTCAAGTTCTTCCTGGAGTCCACCAATCTCGTCATACGTAATGGCGTCCTGTGTTCGAACTTCGGGATTCTGCGAGACTGGTGTTTCGCGAACTTTGATGGTAGTGTCGTCAGTGACTTCGACAACCGTTGCCGGATCGACATCGGTTGCAACGAACGTAAGCGTATCCCCGGGCGAACGCAAGAACGGCTGCGTGCTCTGAGCGGTTATCGGAACGAGATTGTTTTGGGTGATAGAGCGGTGGAGTAACTCCTGTTTGACGAGGTCTACAATATCGTGATTGGGAGGAGTCGACATCTCGTCTATCGGTGCGAGCGTGACCTCGTCGGCGAATTGAATCGACGCCGATCGAACGGTGACCTGCTCCCCGAGAGCGACGCCGGCGTTGTCCCGAGCGAAACCGTCGATACAAATAATATCATTCGTCCAGTCCTCGGGATCGGCACGCTGTGCCTTCATAACTGCCGTCTGCTCCCCTTGGATAGCGACGAATTCGCCGGGGCTCAGATCGAGTTCATCGAAGCTGGTCGGGGTGAGTCGTGCAATCCCTTTGCCAGTATCGGTCGGATACGCTTTCACGACTGTGAGTTGAATCTCGGTCATATTCCAAACTCTCCGGCAGTAATCACATAGAGGTCGGCAAGGGATACTGAAAAAGGGTGTGGAGAGGACACCTGCTCTCAAAGCGACAGCCACACAGACTTTTTACTGCTACTGCGAGAATCGGCTTCCGTGGCGAACACATCCGAACAACGGACAAACATCTCGCGACAGCAGTTCAATTTCACTCATCAACCCGAAACGGATCAATCGTTCGAGAACGCATTGAGCAAGGCGAGAAGGGGCGAGCGATTGACTGTAGCCGACGGTGTCGAGCTGATGACTACAGGATCGGATCAGCAGGGAATTGTCCCGAAGCGCAAAGAGGCTGTTCTCGAAGCAGCGAACCGTCGGCGGGCAGAACAGGTCGGTGAGGAAGTTACGTTCGTCGCAAATCTCAACAATAACGTTACAACTGCCTGCAATACGGGTTGTCTCTTCTGTAACTTCAAGGACAGCTCCGAGCAGTTCCGAACATCGTATCAAGACGACCACAGCGGCTTCACGAAGACACCTGCAGAATCGCAGACTATCGTTCGTGATGCGCTCGAAAAGGGCATCTACGAGGTAACGTCTGTGTCCGGCCTGCATCCCGCATTTGCGCTCGACGATGAACATCGCGAAATCCTCGAATCGAGCGAGCGTGGAGATATAAACTATCGACCTCCCAGCGAGTACGAAAAAAATCCCGGCACGTACTGCGCCCAGATGGAAGCGATAGATGTCGGTGGTGTCCACGTGCATTCGATGACACCCGAGGAGGCATACCACGCCCAGCGCGGGGCGGACTGGGGCTACCACGAGGTCTACTCGCGGTTGCAGGATGCCGGACTCGACTCCGTTCCGGGGACAGCTGCTGAAATCCTCGTCGACGAGGTACAGTCGGTCATCTGCCCCGGGAAAATCAGCACCGACGAGTGGCTCGACGCGATGACCGCAGCAGCCGACGTTGGCCTGCCGATGACCTCGACGATCATGTACGGTCACGTCGAAAACGAAATGCATCGCGTGCTCCACCTCCAGCGGATTCGTGAGCTCCAGGACAGAACCGGAAATATCACCGAATTTGTCCCGCTTTCGTTCGTACACCAGGAGACGCCACTCTACGAGCGCGGCATGGTCTCTGCTGGGGCCTCCAATGCCGAGGACGAACTGATGATCGCCGTCGCTCGCTTGTTCCTCGACAACATTGATCATATCCAGTCGTCGTGGGTGAAATTCAGGAACGCAAAGGGATTGAAACTGCTTTCCTGCGGAGCAGACGACTTCATGGGAACGATACTCTCCGAGGAGATCACGAAGCGGGCAGGTGGCGAGTACGGCGAGTTCCGCTCGTTCCAGGATTACGTCGACATGATCTCTGCCATCGGTCGGGTCCCGGTCGAACGGTCGACGGACTATCAGCAGTTCCGACGACTCGACCCTGACGATTCGCCGTATGGACCAGCTCTCGGTCCGCAGGCGGATGGAACGCCGTTGCTACCACCTGTCTGAACTCGCCAGAGAATCAGCTCATCAACGTTCTTGAAGAGCTCTAACTTCACGAACAGCGTCCATGAGGATCTCGAAATTCCGGTCTGAACGGCAAACCACGCGGACGTCAGCCAGGTATTCGGGATCAAACTCCTGGATTTCCTCACCGATGCATATTGCCCCCGCTTCGAGGTCGAATCCCCCGCCTCCACAGCCAAGGAGGGGAAGGGCGAGCGAATGACACTCCAAGTGATCGGCCCGCTGTAGAACAGCCTGAATCGCTGTCCGAATGCTGGCTTCTGTCGCTGATCCAGATCCTGAGACGGGAACCGTATGAAGGAGATAGAGTGCAGGGAGATTATATGCATCAGTTACGACGACATCACCAGCTTCGAGAGGCTGCTCTCGCTCGACCTCCTCGACAATCGAGCCCTCTACTTGGTCTCGAAAGGTCCCCGAAACACCACACTCCATTCGACATTCTGGAGCGGTAGTGTTCACCATTGCATGGGCAGTCTGCCGAGTGATATTGCCCTGGACCACGTCGAAGTACATACTGGATATATGAGTCGCCAACCTAAAAGCCGGGGTTGAGTAGTCTGTCGCAACCCACACCCCGCGAGATTCGAAAGCCGCAAGAGGGAGTTGAACCCCGACTAGTTGTCTATCTGCACTGCGGTGTCGCCATCTATAGACGAAGTATCATCGAGGCCCGCGAATGCAGTATGGAGGCGGTCGTAAGTTTCCTCGACAGCCTGGACGATGACTTTTGTATCCCCGATAACTGGCATGAAGTTCGTATCACCCTCCCAGCGCGGGACAATATGGGTGTGCAAATGATCGTCAATCGACCCTCCGCTTCCCTCCCCCAGGTTAAGTCCGGCGTTGAATCCGTCGGGAGCAAATGCTTCCCTCATCGCTTCGAACGTTCGCGTCTTGAGCTGTGCATGGCCGAGTAACACCTCGTCAGAGAGATCTTCGTACGCCCCGGTATGTGCTCGCGGGATGACCATGACGTGCCCTGGATTATAGGGGTAGTTGTTAAGCATGACGAACGCGTGGTCGTTTTCGGCGACGATTAGATGCTCGCGATCGTCGTCTCGCTCCGGGAATTCACAGAAGATACACTCATCTACGTCCGGATTCTTATCTTCCCGCTCAATCCACTCGATCCGCCACGGAGCAAAAATCTCGTCCATACCGTGCGTTCTGTCATCACCGATTTATCTCCTGTGATAGGACCAGCAGTGCTCAACGGGCAGTACGAGATTTGCACCCGCGACAATCTGGTCCGAAGCCCGATACGCTATCGAGACTGATACTGTCGGCTGTAAGTACGCGGAGATATTCGGCGCCCCGGGGCGCCGAATTCTTCCGTAATGTTACAGCCGACAGTATGAGTTAGCCGCCCGCAAACGAAGCATATTGAATTCGATTCGATAAGACCGACGATTTGCCAATCACTCTCGCAACAGTTCGCTGTAATCAATTCAGTCTGGTGACTTGGGACTTGGGGGAGCCGCTCGCTTGTGAGCGCTCTGTTCGTGGAGATCTCGGATCCGTTCGATAGTCTGTTCTTGAATATCGAGTACGCGGGCGGTAGCAGCAATAGAGAGTGGTCCGTCGACGTGGAGCGCCAAAATCCCATCCAATGTGTCATAGTCAATATCCAGTTCCTCTTCATCAGTTTGACCGGCCCAAAGACCTGCTGTCGGCGTCTTCGTCACGATCTCTTCGGGGACACCGATATACCGGGCGAGCTGTCGAACCTGCTGTTTGTAGAGGTTACCGATAGGGTGACAATCAACAGCTCCGTCCCCATATTTTGTGAAGTACCCGACAGCAGCCTCAGTCCGGTTCCCTGTTCCAATGACGAGTGCATTCTCGTGATTCGCGACGAGATAATTGAGAACAGCACGCGCTCGAGCCCGGGCATTACCGACGGCAATCGTATCGTCGCTCGCTTCAGGATAGGCATCAAAGAACGTCTCCACGATCGGATTGATTTCGAGGACATCATATTCGATTTCGAGATCTTGAGCAATCCGTTCTGCGTCGCTCATGTTCTCGTCGCGGCTTACCTCTCCAGGCATAACCAGTCCGTGGACGTTCTCAACCCCGAGTGCCTCCACCGTTAGATGAACAGTCAACGTGCTGTCAATCCCGCCGGAGAGTCCAAGTACCGCCCGATCAGAGCCAGCTTCGGAGAGCTGTGTCTCGATAAATGAAACGATGTGGTTACGATGCTTGTCAAGCTCTTTCTCGGAGAACCGGATGTCAAGTGGGGATACTCCAGTTTTGCTTGACATATGAAGAGTATAGAACCGAGTTACTGAAAGTGTTGACGTTCATATCATATCTTTCCTACTCGGTTCAAAATAAGAGCGCAACCCTTTCGACGCAAGACTGTCTACAGTGAAAGGTGCCTTTGGACGATACTATTCGAGACCGTGTTATCTTCTTAGCCGGGAAAGCAGCGGGTGTCGATTGTCCAAACTGTGAGTTCAGAAGTCGCGATGTCGAACTGGACATCGTCAGGCTCACGGATACCTCCTGTCCGGAATGTGGAACGACGGTTCTGACTGAAGACCAGAAATCACAGCTTCGACAGGCTGGAAAGCTGTAAAATTCGAGACTTGATTGCGAAAGGTAACTTTGGTTCGATAACCCAATTACCGACGGTGTTCGAGTTCCAGTCGATCACATCGGGTTAGAGGAAGTGTCTGCTTTGGGAGGATGTGCAACCTTCCGAAGCAGACAACGAGATAGAAGAGGAACACCTGCTTAATTTTGTCGTCAACAGCCTCGACGA
>NZ_JAYMGY010000023.1:0-25040 GCF_037078445.1 Haloarcula sp. CGMCC 1.2071 | reverse complement strand
AACGTGTTGACGAGGAAGTTAAGAAGCTGGTCCTCGTGGATTTCACCGTCTGCTTGCTTGGTATTGGACACACCTTCAGCAAGCAGACCTCTCAACTAACCGGCTTTGTGAAGTACTGAGTATGGACCGATGGGTCGACCCCGACGAGGCTGACCCGGCGCAGTGGCGTGGAACAGGACCGTACGACGACCTGCGCCGGGGCGAGGAGACGGTCTCAGTGCTCGAACGCGCAAGTCGGACGCCACTGCCGTATCAGTACGAGATCGATATCCACCATGACGACGACGTCGCCGAGCAGTTCCGGTCCAGCGAATACAAACACGCACGTATCGTCTACAACAGCGGCGTTGACGCCAACCGACGGATCAAGCTCCTTACCCGCGGAGTGCTGTGGGGTGGCGACGAACTACACTAGCGGTTTCAGGCGCAGTACCGTCGACCGCCGCCACCCACTGAGACCGTTCCGTTCGGTGAGTATACCGTCTGGACCCGGTACCAGTACGGGACCATCGAGCGAACAGACGACGGACTAACGTTCACTGAGAGCGAGGCGAACCCGGACGAATCGCTCCAGGAACTCGACTGGGCGACCCTTTTCGACCCGGTCCGAGAACGGCTCGCAGAGTTGGAACTGGTCCGGAACCCCTCCTTCGCGAAATACCGCTTGAAAGAACTCGGTGAGTGGACTGCCTATCGAACGCGGTTCCAGTACGACCCCGGCGCGTTCGCCATCGGTCCCTGATTAGGGGACCTATAATAAATCGGGATGGGCGGTACACAACGTCATGAAGCACCTACTAACTGCGGTCCCGCTTCAGCCCGGTGGCGGGTTCCTCGAACTAGCGCTGCTGTTTCTCGTTCTCGCCGTCGTTGCTGGGCTGGCCGGCCTGGGGGGCGTGGCGGGGCTCAGCATGCGAATAGCGAAGATACTCGTCGTCGTGTTCCTCGTCCTGATGGTCGTTAGCTTCCTCCTGTGACGCCGGCTTCGGTGGGTAGTGTCACCGCCACACCGTTTCTGAATCCTTTTATCCATGTGACGACTTCTATCGGGTATGACCGAGCAGGACGCAGCCGACGACACGGCCGCGACGGAGGAGTCGACCGCGAGCGAGGCGCAAGCGGACGGCAACGTCGACGCGGATTTCGAAGACGCCCCCGAGGACGTCACCGCAGACGAGGTTGACCTGGGCGAGTTCGACGTCGACGACGATCTGGTCGACCGGGTCGCCGAATCGGACCCCGAAGACATCGCTCGGGAACTCTCCGCGCTGCGGACGCGCGCAGACAGTCTCGAATCGCAGGTCGAACAGCAGGACGGCGACATCGAGGAGCTAGAGGAGAAGCTCAAGCGCAAGCAGGCGGAGTTCCAGAACTACAAGAAGCGGATGGACAAGCGCCGCGAACAGGAACAGAAGCGCGCCACCGAGGACCTCGTGACGCGCCTGCTCGACGTTCGGGACAATCTGGAGCGCGCGCTCGGACAGGACGAGGACACCGATATCAGGGGCGGAGTCGAGTCCACGCTCCGGCAGCTTGACGACGTGCTCGACGCCGAGAACGTGAAGGTCATCGACCCCGAGCCGGGCGGAGACGTCGACCCGACACAGCATCAGGTGCTCGCCCGCGTCGACAGCGACCAGCCGGACGGAGCCATCGCCGATGTCCACCGGCCGGGCTACGAGATGGCCGACAAAGTGCTGCGCGAGGCACAGGTAACCGTCAGCGAGAGCGAGGAGTAGCGAGCGACCACGACGGTATAGCGGTCGTATTGCGGTACATTAAATAATCACCGGTCAGGGAACGCCACCGAGTAGAAAAACGCCCGGAGGAGGCCCCTTTGTCCGTTTTTCCGATCAACACATCTAGCAACTTTTAACCGGCGCAATCCGCTATGAGCGGGTAAGATGGCGAGCAACAAGATTCTGGGTATCGACCTTGGGACCACGAACAGCGCGTTCGCGGTCATGGAAGGTGGCGACCCCGAAATCATTGTCAACGGCGAAGGCGAGCGGACGACACCCTCTGTCGTCGCGTTCGACGACGGCGAGCGACTCGTCGGGAAACCGGCGAAGAACCAGGCGGTAAAGAACCCCGACGAGACCATCCAGTCGATCAAGCGCCACATGGGCGAGGACGACTACTCGGTCGAACTGGACGGGGAGGAGTACACGCCGGAGCAGGTCTCGGCGATGATCCTCCAGAAGATCAAACACGACGCCGAGGAGTACCTCGGCGACGAGATCGAGAAGGCCGTCATTACCGTCCCGGCGTACTTCAACGACCGACAGCGCCAGGCGACCAAGGACGCCGGGGAGATCGCCGGCTTCGAGGTCGAACGCATCGTCAACGAGCCGACCGCGGCCGCGATGGCCTACGGCCTCGACGACGAGTCCGACCAGACGGTCCTCGTGTACGACCTCGGGGGCGGCACCTTCGACGTCTCCATCCTCGACCTGGGTGGAGGCGTCTACGAGGTCGTCGCGACCAACGGGGACAACGACCTCGGTGGCGACGACTGGGACCACGCCATCATCGACTACCTCGCCGACGAGTTCGAGGCCGAACACGGCATCGACCTGCGCGACGACCGGCAGGCCCTCCAGCGGCTGACCGAAGCCGCCGAGGAAGCCAAGATAGAACTCTCCTCGCGCAAGGAGACCCGCATCAACCTCCCGTTCATCGCGACCACGGACGACGGGCCGCTGGACCTCGAACAGAAGATCACGCGTGCGAAGTTCGAGTCGCTCACCGAGGACCTCATCGAGCGCACCGTCGGCCCGACGGAGCAGGCGCTCGCCGACGCGGACTACACCAAGAGCGACATCGACGAGGTCATCCTCGTCGGCGGTTCGACGCGGATGCCCCAGGTGCAAGACCAGGTCGAAGAGATGACCGGGCAGGAGCCGAAGAAGAACGTCAACCCCGACGAGGCCGTCGCGCTGGGCGCGGCCATTCAGGCCGGCGTCCTCTCGGGCGACGTGGACGACATCGTCCTGCTCGACGTGACGCCGCTATCGCTGGGTGTCGAGGTCAAGGGCGGCCTGTTCGAGCGACTCATCGACAAGAACACGACCATTCCGACCGAGGAGTCGAAGATCTTCACGACCGCTCAAGACAACCAGACGCAGGTCCAGATCCGCGTCTTCCAGGGCGAGCGTGAGATTGCCGAGGAGAACGAACTGCTCGGCGCGTTCGCGCTCTCCGGCATCCCGCCGGCCCCCGCGGGCACGCCCCAGATTGAAGTGTCCTTTAACATCGACGAGAACGGGATCGTCAACGTCGAAGCCGAGGACAAGGGCTCGGGCAACAAGGAGGATATCACCATCGAAGGCGGTGCTGGCCTCTCCGACGACCAGATCGAGGAGATGCAACAGGAGGCCGAACAGCACGCCGAAGAGGACGAGCAGCGCCGCGAGCGCATCGAAGCGCGCAACGAGGCCGAAGCGTCCGTCCGCCGTGCCGAGACGCTCCTCGACGAGAACGAGGAGGAGATCGACGAAGACCTCCAGTCCGACATCGAGGCGAAAATCGAGGACGTCGAGGAAGTCCTCGAAGACGAGGACGCCACGAAGGAAGACTACGAGGAGGTCACCGAAACCCTGAGCGAGGAACTGCAGGAGATCGGCAAGCAGATGTACCAGGACCAGGCCCAGCAGGCCGCCGGCGGCGCAGCGGGCGCTGGTCCGGGCGGCGCAGCCGGGGCCGGCGGAGCCGCTGGACCAGGTGGCGCAGCAGGCGGCGCTGCAGAGCAGGGCGAGGAGTACGTCGACGCCGACTTCGAAGACGTCGACGACGAGGACGAGGACTAACAGGACGAGGCCGAGTCGTCGGCTCGGAAGATGAGCGAAGCGATATCTTCCGGTGTTTCGAGACGTGAGCGGAGCGAACGTCTCGAAGACGATGACGAAGAATAAGTCGTTTTCACCAGCTCGTTAGACGTGTCTGGCGGGCTCGCAACGGTGAACGGCACATATTTTTTGAGTGCCGGAAGTGCTGAAGCTGAATCCACGGGTCTGGGGAGCGTTGTCGGATTCACGAAGCGGTCGGATTGGGTCAGTAGGAGTATCTGTTCAGTACATGGCTGTGTTCCATCATGTTGAGTTGACAATCGCTGTGAGCGGGCACATCGCTGTTCCGATCCTCCTAACCAAGGAATCGGAGTATTAGTAGGGATCGCCTAGCGCAGGTAACCCTGATAATCAAAACAGTATAAGATAATGAAAATAGCGCATATATATCAGATAGTCGAGCGTACGGCCGCACAGTGAGCAACCAGAAACAGATACAAGCGCAGCGGCTGAGCACCCACCTCGACGCGGTGCGACACGAAGACCGTCGGCAGATACTCTTAGCGATACGTGACACGGAGCGGTGGCGGCCGTCCATCTCGGAGTTCGACGGCAGTCGGACACCAGTGGGAGAGCCGGCAATCCCGGCGGACCTCTATCACCGGCATCTCCCGAAGTTAGCGGAGATAGGGCTCATCGAATGGGACCGGGAGACCCACTGGGTAACACGCGGCCCGGAGTACGAGCAGGTCCGACCGCTCCTTGCGTTCCTCTCCGAGAACTACGACGAGTGAGAGATAGGGAGGGCAAAATCCCGAACTGCGTTGTTCGCTAATCCTGTTCGAGTGGCGTCATTTCCACGACGCCCTGCGAGAGGAGGCGGCGCGCGATGACGATGAGTCCGTTTCTGAGTCCGGTCGCGAAGATGGCCTGTTCGTCGCCAGTCTGCGGGTCAATTGAGCTGACGAGCATTGCCGACCGATCGACGAGCAGGAGCCGGCCGACAGCAGCGTCTTCCTGCGGTGTCATCTCGCCGCGGAGCCAGTCCAGTTCCGACAGGAACGCGGTCGCGCGTGGGATTTCCTGTTCCACGCGGTCCCGTATCGAAGCGGACCCGCTTCCGACGATAAGGTCGATATCCGAGTCGATGGAATTGAGTTGCTCGATCAGTGGCTCGGTGAGGACCGCGTCGGAACCGATGACGAGGACCACTTCGTTGGTCGTGTCGCCGATGATTGCCGCGGCACGGTTCTCGATAGCGTCGGACCCGGTGAGCGACCAGACCTCCTGTAGCTCGGCCTCGTCGTCGTCGGACTCGATGCTTCCCATCTCGCGTAGCGCGGACTGGAGGCGTTCGACGCGCTCTTCGTACTGATCGCGGAGCGTTTCGGTGGCCTCGGAGAGCGGGACGGCCCGGAACTGCTGGGGACTGGAATGCTGGACCTCGACCAGCCCCTTCGCTTCGAGAATCCGGACGGCGTCGTAGACCCGCGTTCTCGGGACCTCCGTCACCTCGCTCAGTCCCTTCGCTGTACCGCTGGACATCCGAGAGAGTCCGACAAAACATTTCGCCTCATACTCTTTCAGGCCCAACTCCTGGAGTAAACTTACTGCTTCTTCGTGTGTTGCATCAGATGTCATGTGTCCCAACCTTCATCTCGGTGGAAGCCGAGGATGTGTAGAGAGATGACGCCCACAGGTAAAAGACGTTGTTACTGTAACACTGTCGGCTCTCGTCTCAGTGAGCGTTGTTCGACGAACGATCCATAGCGTATTGTGACTGAAGGAGCCTCCAGCGGTTGTAATCGACGATCTGCGTCGAAGTTATTTCAACGTGACATCTATGTTTACTCAATTAATCACACAACTGTTATACATGGGTCCTGACTATGAGTAGTTGGCACGCAGCGATCTATGTGTCCCAACCACATCTGCTGCGTGCTATTTTCAAAAGATCGGTCCGACAGGCTCTGAGCAGCGCGTCCAGAACGTGGTTTCCCCGAAGCAGATCGCTGTAAGATGGAACTCAGCAGTCATCTCGCTGCCCGTATTTCGACCCCAGTGTTCACTCTCGGTGGAAACAGTTCACTCCGAAAAGCAAGTTCATCGGATAGCTATTGTATCAGCCTACGGTTATAAAATGTAACCAACACCGTGTATTCACAGACATGTAACCGGTGTTCACTCCGATATTAGATAGCTGTATTATACATCACATATCCAACTGATAAATTGACAGTAGAATTAATATGATAGATAGACATATTTCCAGTAATGAGTGGGTCCGACAGGCGGCCCGACCGGACATCTGACGACCCGGACACCCTCCACGCGGAGTTCGACTGGGACGTTGTCTCACCGTCAGTCGCAGTGATGCAAACGGTCGCGACCGCGGCTGACCGAGAGGCCATAGAGCTATCGCCCCTCATCGAAACGCTCGATCCGGACGCGCTTGACGAGCTATTCGTCCATGCGTCAGGTCCGGACAGAGCCGTTTCGCTCTCGTTTCAGCTGGACGACTACGCTGTGACCGTGACCGGATCTGGGGACGTGTATGTCCGCACCGGGCCCGTCCGTTCGTGACCGTTTGCAGGACAGGCACACCACCGACGGCGGCCGGTGACGCTTCCCGGAGACGCTCTAGCGGGCCCGCCTGTGAGGTGCAAACAGTCAGCCAGTCTCGTTACCGAGCGTCACTGTGTCGAGCGTCGTCGTCCGCTCGCCCGGCGCGCCAAGTGGCCGACCGGTCCAGCGAACCGCAACGGTATCGCCGCTGTCGAGGAAGAAGCCGACGGAGACGTCGCCGTCGAGGTAGTTACCGTCGCCGTCCGAGTCCACGCGCGGGTCGTCAAGAACGATTGTATCGTCAGATTCGACGGGTAGCTGGTCCGCCCCGGCCCACGTCAGCGTGGTCGAGCGGTTCCGGTCGGCGTCGGTGACGACGAGTGTCAGCGCGTGCGTGCTGGTGTCCGTGAGTCTGTCCCCGCCGGCGTGGGTAAGCGTGACCGCCCCTGCCTCGGCGTCGAACTGGCCGTCGATGGTGACCGACGGGGACGCCGTCCGCAGGTCCGCGCCGGGGCCGACGACGAGTGCGGCCAGCCCGACAACGGCCAGCGCCGCGAGCCCCCAGACTGCGACTCGCTCGACCGTGACGAGACCCCGGTGACCACGCGACGACTCAGGATTCATTGCCCGAATCCTCCCCCGGCACGGAAATAAGCGCCCCGGTACGGGTCGAACACTACTAGTCGGCAACCCGTTCTTTTGAAGTAGCTCAATCGTCTAAGCCTCGTACAACGAATGAGTCAGGATTTCTACGAGATACTGGGTGTCTCTCGGGACGCCTCCGAAGACGAGATCAAGGAGGCTTATCGAGAGAAAGCCCGGGAATACCACCCGGATGTGAGCGACGACCCCGACGCCGAGGAGAAGTTCAAGCAGGCGAAAAAGGCCAAAGAGGTCCTCACCGACGAGGAGAAGCGCCAGATGTACGACCAGATGGGTCACGAGCGCTTCGAGCAGGCCGAGAAGCGTGGCGGCGCTGGCGGTGGCGGCGGCCGCGGCGGCATGGGCGGGGACCCGTTCGGCGGCGGCGCTGGCGGCTTCGATATGCAGGATATCTTCGACCAGTTCTTCGGCGGCGGTGGCCGCGGCGGCCGTGGCGGCAGCCGACGGCGACAGGGCCAGGACCTCCAGACCCGACTGGAGATCGACCTCGAAGAGGCCTACGACGGCGCGACGAAGCAGCTGAACGTCACCCGGCCGGAAGCCTGCGACGACTGTGACGGGGCCGGGCATCCGCCGGGAGCCGACTCCGAAACCTGTCCCGAGTGTAACGGCCAAGGCCAGACGACGCAGGTCCAGCAGACGCCGATGGGACGGGTTCAGCAGACGACGACCTGCCGCCGGTGTGACGGCGAGGGGACGCTGTACGACGAGACGTGCTCGACCTGTCGGGGCAACGGCGTCGTCCAGAACGACGCGAGCCTCGAAGTCGAGGTCCCGGCCGGCATCGCCAACGGGCAGACGCTCCGGATGGAGCGCGAGGGCGCACCCGGCGAGAACGGCGGCCCGAACGGCGACCTGCTCATCGAGGTGAGCGTTCGGGACCACCCGGACTTCGAGCGCGACGGCGACGACCTGCAACACCAGCAGGCCATCTCGTTTCCGCAGGCCGTCTTCGGCGACACTATCACCGTCCCGACGCTGGACGGCGAAGTTGAGGTCGACGTGCCCAGCGGCACCCAGAGCGGCGAAGTGTTCCGACTGGGGGGCAAAGGAATGCCGCGACTCCGCCGACGCGGCAAGGGTGACCTCTACGTACAGGTGCAGGTCGTCACGCCCGACAGCCTCAACGCCGAACAGAAGGAGGCCCTCGAACAGTTCGCGGAGGCCGGTGGCGAGGAGGTCGACGTCGAGGAAGGCTTCTTCGAGAAACTGAAGAACTCGCTGTAGTCAGTCGCCACTCGCCGGCGTCCCGTCTGAGCCGGACTGACCCTCGTATTTCGCCAGCGCCGCCGAAAGCGCAGCGTCAGCGTCGACATCAAGTTGTTCACACAGCGCGAGCAGTGCGAACAGGGCGTCGCCGAGTTCGTCCTCCCGTAGCGACAGCGCCGTCGAGTCGGTACCGTAGCCGGTCGTTTCGTTGACTTCGGCCGCGATGTCGCCGAGTTCGGCCACCACATCGAGTAGCCGGTAGGCTGGCGGCGTGTCGATATCGTTGTGCCTGAGCACGTCGGCGACTTGTTGTTGCCTTTTCATTTCTAGAGCGTGGAGGAGGCCACTTATATCGGCTTTGTGGCCGCGCTGTTTTTCATCGGCGGGGCCAAACGACGACACATGCAGGTACTCGGTGACCTTGTCGCGCAGGCCCGCGACCGCGACGGCGTTCTCTTTCGCTCGCCGGAGCGGTCGACACCGTACAGTTACTCCGACTTCGCTACGAACGCCTGGAAGGGCGGGAATCTGCTGCGGCACTACGGCGTCCGGCATGGGACGCGGGTCGCCGTCGTCGTCGGCCCGAAAGAGCCGACCGACGAAGATCGGCCGGGCTACCTTCGGGATGCGCCGGACGCACTGCTTGCCTTCCTCGCGGCCGCACTCGACGGCGCGGTCGTCGATATGGACCCGCCGAATGCGGTCGATGCGACAGCACTGGTCGCACCAGCGGCATGGCTCGACCGCTACACGCAGGGGCCGGGGACGAAGGGGCTGGCCTACGGCGGCCCAGTCGATGATCCCACCATCGCTCAGTTCGAGCGGGAGCTGTGGAGCGAGAACCCGCTCCAGCCGCCGGGCGAAGTCGCGCCCGAGGACGACGTGCTGGCGGCCGACAGAACGTACACACACGGCGAACTCATGGCCGAGAGCGGTCGTGTCGTCGCTGACTACGACATCGACGCGGAGACGACTGTCGCGCTCCGGGCACCGATGACGACTGCGGGTGCAGTGGTCGCCGGACTGCTTGCACCGATGCGGGCCGGTGCGACGGTGGTGTTCGGTGGCGACGAGACCGCGAACATCGCTGTCGCCGATGGAGATGCACCGGAAGAAACCGTTGTTCGGCCGGGCGACGCAACGCCGTCGTAGCTCCTTTTAATCGTCCGCTACGGGGCCGTTTAGCGAGTCGCGCGGTACTCGCCGTGTTTGACGCCGAGCGCTAGAATTAGCGCGAAGACGACTATCTGCCCGACACTGACGGGGAGTGCGATACTCGAAGGCATTCCCATGAACGAGCCGCTCACCATTACCCCGACAAGGACGAGAAAGGCGATTGCAGTCTTTGTCGTATCGAATTCCATAACAGCCGATCATTGGAGCCCGGGTCGTCTAAACGTTGGCTTTGCGGTTACTCTGTCGGTCGGACGAAGTCCGCAAGCGTCACCAGTAGCCCGAGCACCCACCCCAGCGGGATGGAGATGCCGAGCCAGATGATGACGTAGGCGATGCCTTCCCGCTCGAAGTTCTCGATGAAGAACTCCGCGACACCGACAGCGGCCAGCACCTCGTAGAGGAACCACCGGGACAACGAGTCGCTCGCGGGAATGACGACCGAGGCGACGGTCGTCGAGTACAGCGCTGCGACGACAGGCGGCAGGAAGATGGCCGTCATGGCGAACGGATACGCCAGCGCGACTGTCGTCCCGCGGCCGCCGACCCGCCGGAACGTGACAGCCAGTGCGGCCGACAGCGTCGCAACGCCGCCGGCGACAACGACGGCGGTGAACCCACCCGACACGAGGTCGATACTCCCCGGTTCGAGTCGCGCGAGAGCCGCCAGGCCACCCCAGGCGACGACGGAGAGTAGAACGACGCCGACGACGCCCAGACGGGTCGCCGTGCCGTCGATGCGACGGGTCTGGTAGCGCAGGACGACGCCACACAGTACCAGCGGATACACCAGCGCGATGACTGGGACCCCGAGCGCAGACCAGAGGCGATAGAGGGCCAACCCGACCGAGGAGTCCGGCGTCCACGTCCCGAGGACGGTGTCGTTAGCGTTTCGCTGACGTGGATACACGAGTTCCATCCACGTTTCGTGTAATCTATTGAGGTCGATACGGATCCCGCCGACGACCCCGTGGCTTCCGGTAGACATACCGGTGATTTCGTTCTACCGGCGTTAAATGTTTCACGGCAGCCGTGGCTGTTGTGATATGCTGTGAAGAGTACTGCCCCGATTCGAAACCGACATATTCAGGACGGGGAGTCACAAACGGTCAGGTATGACAGACGGTAGAGCGGACGTGTCCCGTCGGGGCTTCCTGCGGACGGCGGCAGGGGCCACGGCTGCGTCGGCCGCAGCAGGCACCGCGACCGCACAGGAAGGCACCGAAGGCGGCGACGGTGGCGGAGGCGGCGGCGAGCCGGACTACGGTGGTTTCCTGGATCAAGTCGGGAACTTCGACGGGTCGACCGTCGATGAGACCGGGAAGGACACAGTGACCGTCGAAGTCGGTGTACAGGCCAACGGTGGCGCGTACGGGTTCGGTCCGGCTGCCGTCCACGTCGACAACGGCGCGACCGTCCAGTTCGAATGGACGGGCGAAGGCGGCGGCCACAACGTCGTCTCGGACGGCGACGGCCCGCTGGACTCCGGCAGTACGACTTCCAGTGCCGGCGTCAACTACGAGCACACCTTCGAGGAAGACGGCATCTACCCCTACGTCTGCGTGCCACACGAAGGACTCGGGATGAAGGGGGCCGTCGTCGTCGGGACGGACTACCCGACGAAGTCCTCCGGCGGCGGTGGTGGCGAGAGTGCCGGCCCGCCGGAAGTGCCAAACAGCGCGAAAACGCTCGGCGTCGCAACCTCGTTCGTGATGGTCGCGACGCTCGGACTCGCGTACTTCTTCATCCGGTACGGCGGCGACTACGAGACGCCCGAGTAACGCGCCGTCGCCGCGTTACACCGAATCCGGACCGGCGTGAATATTCAGGTCGACGTCCCGTTCCTGCCCTTCGAGGTCCTCGACGACGCGTTCGACGATTTTGGTCGCCTCTTTGCGGATGAGCGGCTTGACTTTCTCGATGACCCAGTCCATCGAAACGAGTCGGGGGAGGTCGACGGCATTGTCCGAGGCCGACCCGGGGTCGAACGCGACGTGAAACCGCACCCGTGACGCCGTCTCCACGTCCGCCGGGACGCCGTCCGGGTCAGGCTCGACTGCCCAGTACCCTTCGGCGTCGATGTCCTTGACGATCCGCCAGTCGATGCGCGTCGGCGGCGAAACATCAGTCACCGCCGACCGAGCGGTGTAGGAGAGCTTCCACCACGAAAACACGAGGTCGTAGTTCGTCCCCGGCGAGCCGTCGCCGTCCTGTACCACGCGGTCGAGATACTCCGAGTATCGTGCGTAGCCCGGAAAGTCCAGCAGAAACTCGTAGACCTCTTCGGGTGGGACGTACACGACCGTGCTGACCTCGACTTCGTCCACGTCTGTGACACCGGATGTACCGAAGGTAAACTTTCGGGCTGGACCCCCGGCCGTGGCCGCGTTTTTTGCCGAAACATTTCTACAGAGCATAATTACGAACAGAAAATATTATCATCCTGTATTGGATACAGAGGAAGTACCATGAGTGCATCCGATATCCAGTCCGCTGATACCGACAGCGAGCACGAGACCAGCGGGTGGGACGCCGTCCGCGATCTCCCGCCGAGCGCGAAACTCGTCGCGAAAGTCCTGGAGTACAACGACACCCTCACTCAGAGCCAACTCGCCGAGGAGACGCTGCTGCCACCGCGGACGGTCCGGTACGCCCTCTCCCGCCTCGAAGACGTCGGTGTCATCGATTCCCGGTTTTCGTTCTCCGACGCCCGCAAGCGGATCTACACGCTCCGGGTCGAGTAGCCACCCGACACGCCTCACGTCGAGTAATCGAACCCCGTATTCCGCGCCAAGAACCGTTTCACCGCTCCTTGTCGCCCGTTGACAGTGTGAGGACAACGTTGATTAGTCAGCCTCACAAGACATCTGATATGAAAGTCGTCCTGATTGGTGTCGGGCAGGCTGGTGGGAAAGTAACCCAGTCGCTTGCCCAGTTCGATTACGACATGGGGTTCGACGCTGTCCGGGGGGCCCTCGCCGTTAATACGGCGCGAGCCGACCTCCAGAACCTCGATATCGACACGGCCCTCATCGGACAGGACCGCGTGAAAGGTCACGGCGTCGGCGGTGACAACGAACTCGGGGCCCAGATCATGCAGGAGAACGCCACCGAGGTGCTCGACGAACTCGATGGGCGCATCACGACCGAGGCCGAGGCCATCGTCGTCGTCGCCGGACTCGGCGGTGGCACTGGCTCCGGCGGCGCACCGATGCTCGCCCGCGAACTCAAGCGCATCTACGAGAAGCCGGTGTACGTCCTCGGCATCCTCCCCGGCCGGGACGAAGGCGGTCTGTACCAGGCGAACGCCGGTCGCTCGCTCAAGACCGCCGCCCGCGAGGCCGATTCCCTCCTCCTCGTCGACAACGACGCCTGGCGGGGCAGCGGCGACAGCGTCGCTGCCGGGTTCGAACGCGTCAACGACGCTATCTCCCAGCGCGTCGGCCTGCTGTTTGCTTCCGGCGAGGCTGTCGAGGGAGTCGGTGAGAGCGTCGTCGACTCCTCGGAGATCATCAACACGCTCAGGGGCGGCGGTATCGCCTCCATCGGCTACGCCAGCGCCGAGGCCAGCGAGGACGCCGGTGAGAACGTCAACACCATCACCAGCGTCACCCGGAAAGCCCTCCTCACGAGCATGAGCCTGCCCAACGCGGTCAAGGCCGACTCGGCCCTCCTCGTCGTCGCGGGCGACCCCGAACGCCTCTCGCGGAAGGGCGTCGAACGAGCGCGCCGCTGGGTGGAAGACCAGACCGGGAGCATGGAGGTCCGGGGCGGGGACTTCCCGCTCGGCTCCGACAAAATCGCGTCGCTCATCGTTCTTTCGGGCGTCGAACGGTCCGAGCGGGTCGACGAGTTCATGAAGCGCGCCCGCGAGACGGCTGACTCCCAGGGCGGGACGACCGACCCGGACGAGTTCACAAACGACAAACTGGACGGACTGTTCTAAGCTGTTTTCGGCGCAGATACCGGAATCGATCGGCTGAGACGGCAGCCTCAGGCGAGGCTGCTACCGTCGAACTTCGCGCGGTCGAAGTCGTGGTCGAGCAGGTCGAGAACGGTCGGCGCGATGTCGTAGAGATCGGCGTCTTCGATGCGAACGTTCGGGTCATCGACCAGAAGCGTCGCGTTGTCGAAGCTGTGCATCCCGTTTCGCGGTCCGACGCCGAAAACGTCCTCGGAGCCTTTGAATCCGGCTTTCAGGTCGAAGCCGTGGTTCGGGACGACGGTGAGATCCGGCGCGATGTCGTCGTGGTCGCCGCGGAAGGCGTCTTCCTTGGTCACGACACGGTCGGCGACCTTCTTGCCGTCCGGGCCTTCAAGCGATTCGAGTTTCTCCTTGAGGTCCGCACGAACGGACTCGTACTCGGATTCGGGAACGCTGCCGTTCGGCTCCCGGCCCTCTAAGTTGATGTAGAACCGTCCTGGGATGAGCGAGTACGCCTTGGTGTCCTCGCTGATATCGCCGAGTTCGGAGTGGTCGTCGGTCGCGTAGTCGAGCCACCCTTCCTCCTGGAGCCACTCGTTGAAGTGGACTTCGTAGTCAAGGGAAGTGAAACCGTGGTCCGAGGCAACGACCATCGTCACGTCGTCGGGGAGTCGATCGCGCAGGTCGCCGAGATAGGCGTCGACCTGCTTGTAGAACTCGAAGAACGCCTCCTGGTTCTCGCCGTCGCGCTCGTAGTCTTTGAACAGGAAGTGGTTGACACGGTCAGTGGTCATGAACACCCCGAAAAACAGGTCCCAGTCGTCCTGCTCGACATAGTGTTTGAACGCTTCGTAGCGTTTTTCCAGCGTCTTGTGGGCGTCCTCGACGAAGTCGCTCTTGTCGTCGTCGTGGCCGAGTTTGGCGTTGACGTCGATCCGGTAGTCGCTGTCCTGAAGGTGGTCCCGGAGTTCGTCCGGGTAGGCGGCCTTGTCCACGCCCGGTGAGAGGAAGCCCGACACCATCCGCTGGACGTTCCGCTGTGGCGGGAAGGTGACCGGCACGTTCAGAACCGTGGCATTGCGGCCATCGTCGGTGACGCGGTCCCACAGGCGCGTCGCCTGCACGTCACGCCCCATCGGGACGTAGGTGTCGTAGGAGCTGACCTCGCGGTCCTGGAAGCCGTAGACGCCCGTTTGTCCGGGGTTAACGCCGGTCGTCAGCGCCGGCCAGCAGGCGCTAGACTCGGGCGGAACGATGCTGTCGATGGGGCCGGCGCTTCCGTCCGACGCCATCTCCGTGAGGTTCGGGAACACGTCGGGGTGTTCGTCGATGAGGCTAAACGGTACGCCGTCAATGCCGAAGAAGGCAACACGCGGTGCGTCGTCGCCCTTCAATCGGTCGAATAATCCCATACGACCCGTTAGTCAGGTCAGGAACAAGAAACTTCTTTTCGGAGCCGCGTCACCGAAAGCGGCAAAACCATCGATACAGCCCACGATCAGGACGACTGGTCCGCGTTCTCCGGGACCACGGTCAGATGTGCGATTCCGGGTGTCGACCGCCGCTCGACTCGCGGAACGACAGTCGTGTGGTCCAGCGCCGCGTCGGTGTCATCAGTAGCCATACACGTATCGATAGTGGTTACACGGGCAAAAAATTACCCATGCTCATACATAATCGGAGACACCTGCCGGTATTACTTCTGGAAATACGGCGGCGGTGGAACAAAACCGCAAAAATGTGGTCCCGGAAGCGTCAGTTGAACTCTTCGTCGTACAGTTCCTGGGCGTGGACGATAGCGTCCTTTGCAGCTTCTTTGTCCTCCCAGCCCAGCGTTTCGACTTCTTTGCCTTCTTCGAGGTTCTTGTAGGTCGAGAAGAACTCGTCAATCTCGTCGAGGGTCTGCTGCGGGATGTCGTCGAGGTCCTCGATGTGGTCGTAACGCGGGTCCTCGACCGGAACTGCGATGACCTTATCATCTTGCTCGCCGTCGTCGTCCATCTTCATCAGGGCCACGGGGCGGGCTTCGATGACACAGCCGGGGAACGTCTGGTCTTCGACGAGGACTAACACGTCGAACGGGTCCTCGTCGTCGTAGTACGACTGCGGAATGAAACCGTAGTCAGACGGGTAGTGAACGTTCGAGTGGAGAACACGGTCGAGGACGACACCAGGGATGTCCTTCTCGTATTCGTACTTGTTACGCTCGCCTTTCAGGCACTCGACGACAGCGTAGATCTCTTCGGGCGGGTTCGGTCCGGTTTCCAGGTCTTCCCAGAGGTTCGTCATCACCGGCGACTGCGCGACGCCGTCAAAAAATCTTTTCGTAATAGCCACAGCTATTGGGTATTATGCGCTATATAACCCAATAATATCTAACTATAGATATATTCTTAGATTACACTTACTACCTGTAAACGACAATCTGAAAGCAGATTAATCGGAAACTCAATTTAACTGAATCCACATAATATAAATTTCTCGATATTATTGTACCTGCTAGTTGTGTGGTGGTTAATGCCCCACAGCAGGCGTTGTGCGCCAGAGTTAACAAGTGTTAAATAGCTTGCTGACATTTACCCAACTATGTCAGAGGCACAAACAGTTACTGACAGTCCGGGCATCGCAAAAGAGCTTACCGCTTTTCAGCAGAATATCCTGGTAATACTCGCTGAAGAGCCGCGGTATGGTCTCGCTATCAAGCGCGAACTAGAAGAATACTACGACGACGAAGTCAACCACGGTCGCCTGTACCCGAACCTCGACGACCTCGTCGAGATGGGCCTCGTCGAGAAGAGCGAACTCGACAAGCGAACGAACCAGTACTCCCTGACCGAGTCGGGCAAGGACGCAGTCCTCGACCAGCTCGGATGGGTGTTCGGAAAGTTCATCTCCGATGACGGTCGAGCCGACGAACTCCGTGACCTGATCGCGGCGCAGCAGTAGACTCGCATCTGGGCACCTGCGAACTACTGTTAATCAATTCTTAATGCGAACCAAACGCTGACTACCGGCGGGTATACCGAACGGTTACGCGTCGGGGACGCGGCCACCGGCTTCTTCCACAGTGAGACGGATCGACTGGTCGAGGGCCGACTGTTGTTCCGCAGTTGGCCACGCGTTCCGTCGGACGTAGTCGTCCCGAAACTCCTGAATTTCGTCCGGTGTCGCCTCCGAGATGGGCTTCGCGTAGTGGTTACCCATGAAATCGGCGAGCAGTTCCGCGTTGGCGCCGTGTGTCTCACCGTGTGCTTCGGTCACAGCTTCGACGACGGCTCGGTTTGCAGCGTCGATTTCCGCCCACTCGTCCGGGTCGCCGGGACCCGAAAGCCGTATCTCGACGCCACGGTCGATGTCGTCGACCCGCTCCGGACGGATGACGCCGTCATCGACCCATTCGACGGGATGGCAGACGAGCACGTCACCCGTCTCGTCGTTCCTGATGCGGGCAGTGTAGTCGTATTCGGCGAGGATTTCGTCGCGTTCGGTCCTGTAGGCGCCGGCCTCAGCATCGTCGACCGCCTCGCGAGCGAGTCTGGTCAGCCGTTCGGCCCGTTCGGTCACGTCTGTCGGCAGGTCAGTCATCGTCGAGTGCGTCGTTTGCTAGTTCGTCCGCACGGTCGTTTATTTCCCGCGGAACGTGCTCGATCTGCCAGTCGTCGAAGTCGGTCAGCAGTTCGCGCACGCGGACACGGCTTTCGCGCAGGTCTGGGTCGTTCGTATCCCACTCGCCACGGACCTGTTTGACGATAAGCTCTGAGTCACCCCGAATGTGGACATCGTCGAATCCGTAATCGCGTGCGACTTCGACCGCGCGGATGAGCGCTTTGTACTCCGCCTGATTGTTCGTCGCCGTGCCGATCGTCTCCCCGCCTTCCGCGACGATTCCGCTGTCGTCGACCAGTACGTAGCCGACCGAGGCCGGTCCCGGGTTGCCCCGCGATGCGCCGTCAAAATACGCATGGACGCGACCGCCGTCATCGCCGCGCAATAGCGCCTCGAGTTGTGCAGTCCCCTCACCCTGTACGACGACTTTTCCGTCGTAGGCGACCGCCGTCGCGCCGCCGTATTCGACGCGCCAGCGCTCGTGGTCGGTGTTTCCCTGTTGAATGTCGAGCCCCGCATCCGCCAGACGCTCGCGGGCCGTCGTCTCGTCGCATTCGATGACCGGCATTGTCCGAGGGTGACTGACCCGTCGGTATAGACGTTGTGGTCGGCCGGTCAGTTTCCGGCGTTTCTGCTGATTCGCTCGGCACCGGTCTGTCGACCCTCTTCACCGCCGAGTACCCGACCGAGAACACCGACCAGCCCGCCGACGGTGACAACGGCGCCGGCGGCGAACATTATCGACAGGATTGGGTCGACGGGTTCGATGAGGATGGGTGAGAGAAACAGGACAATCCCGGACAGTATGGCTATCGCCGCTGCAACGGGGCTTACCTGTTTCCCTGACGAGACGCGGTAGGTGGAGTGTGCGAGCGTGAGGGCCGCGAGTTCCCCGACGAGAAGGTTGACGAGCGCCTGCTGGTACGCGACGGGAATGACAGCAGAGACGAATACGACGACCATGCTGACCAGCGTCGCGCCGAGCAGGAACCACTTCGTTGTATCTACCATGATTTATATCACCTGTTGTTACTCAATCCAACCCTGTAAGAGTTGCTCTCCCACGGACCGCCGGAAAGGTTCTTATCGGGGAGGACCGAAAGCGTGACAGATGCAACTCGACGAGTTCATCGAGGGGTTCGAGGAGGACGAAGCCGCACAGCGGCGCCGCCTCGCGGCGGAGAAATCCTACGCCATCACGGACCACCTCGAAGACGTCGAGCGGCAGTTCGAGGACGCGGTGCAAGGGGATTCGCTGTTCGGATCGACGGCCCCGGAGATATTCGTCGGCCGGTCGGGGTATCCCAACGTCTCGACGGGCCTGCTCTCTCCGGTCGATACCGACGCCGCCGCTTCCGGGTTCGCGACCAGCGGCGACTGGTACCAGGAGGGACTTGGTATCGAGGACGTCCTCCAGCGCCGGACCGGCATGGTGAACTCCACCCAGACGACATCAGTCGATTCCGTCAGCGCCGGTGGCAGGCGGGGCGGTGGCGGGGTTCACGATGTCTGGAACGGCTTCGTCGGCGTCCAGCGTGAAGTCGCTATCGCGGACCATCCCGTCGACGTGGAGGTGGGTCTCGACGGTACCCCTGAGATGGATGTGAGCTTCGACGACGTCGGGACGCCGACGGGGCCGCGAGCCCACGCGACCGGTGCCGACCTGGCGGAGAACCCCCACGTTCCCCGACCCGTCGAAAAGACGCTGTCGGACGACGACTGGCGCGCGGAGGGTGCGATGGCGTATCTGTACCGCCGTGGGTTCGACGTGTACGACATCAACACGATCCTCTCGGCGGGCGCGCTCGGGCAGGCCAGCGAGCGGTCACTGGTGCCGACGCGGTGGTCGATCACCGCCGTCGACGACACGGTCGGGCAGTACGTCCGCGGGACGCTACGCAACGCCGACACCATCGACAAGCCGGAACTGTGGTACAACGAGTACATGGGGAACCGCTACTGGGTCGTGCTCGCACCCGGGCGCTGGGAGTTCGAACTCGTCGAGATGAAAGCCCCCCAGAGCGTCTGGAACCCACGCCCCGAGACGGGCTACTACATGTCCAGTGCTCACGAGGGCTACGAGGGGCGGACCGCCTACGTCGAGGAGACTGCAGGGGCGTACTACGCGGCACGACTCGGCGTCCTCGAACACCTGCAGGAGCGCGACAGACAGGCGAAGTGTCTGGTGCTGCGGGAGATCACCGACGACTACTGGGCCCCGGTCGGCGTCTGGCAGGTACGCGAGGGCGTCCGCAACGCGTTCGACGGCGAGCCAGGGACCGCCCAGTCCTTCCGGGAAACGCTGACGGCCATCGCCGACCAGCTCCCCGTCACTCTCGGGCAGTTACGACGCAAGTCCGAACTGGTCGCCGGGCTCCAGTCGCAGTTAAGCGATTTCTAACAGCGCTTCGCGTTGCGGTAAACGACCCGTACCCAGCAACCGTTATCGGCGTCGCCCGCTGTCACCGTCGTCGTCCCAGGCCGAAGTGCCGAATCCGCTCTCGTCGGTGTCGTCGCTCCGGCCCGAATCGTCGGCGTAACTATCACTCACCGGGTCGTTCACACCCGAGGTGGTCCCTGCCGTGGATGGGCCGGACCCGTGTGTCCCGCCAGTCGAAGTCGTGGGTTCGAGCGGCGGTTCGCCGTACTCCTCCTCGTATGCGTCCGCGAAGCCACGCCCCCAGATGTACATAATCGCTGACTGGCCGACGAACGCGAGGAACGGAACCGCCAGATAGCCGACAATGGTGAACCCCAGAACGGTCGCTCCAACGGAGACGATGATGTTGACCGCAAACGCCATCACCACGGCCATCAGCATTGTTCGACTTGTCCCGACAGACGAGAGCACATCACGGTCAAAGCCCGCAGCGATACTATCAGCCCGGACGAAGTTCCCTGTCGCAACGGGCAGTATCACTGCCATTGCGAGAACGCCAATAAAGTAGAGCAAGGCAGCGACGAGCACGCCGACGAGCAGCAGTCCCCCCGAATCGCCGAGTCCGCCGGCGATCACCAGCAGACCCGGGATAGCAAGCGCGAGTGTGAGCACCACCCCGTACCCCATAACGACGACTGTATGTCGGACTCCGTCGACAGTTATCTCGACCAGATCCAGTTCGTCCCAGGCCGGCGGCGTGTCAGTCTCGCCCCTGAGGACCCGGCGCATCACTTCGAGCATATATCCCTGGAACGTGAACAGCGGAACGAGCAAAAAGCCGAAAAACAGTACGACGCCACCGAGGGCGACGCGTTTGACCCAGTCATCGCCCTGTGTCTGGTAGCGAAGTGCGTCTTCTATCATGTCCAGTCAGTCTTAAGATAGGTTCAAATAAGTTGTGTAATCAGTGAAAGCTGCGATCCAGACCTCGCAGCTCTCGGACCAATTCAGTACGGGCAACGGCGTGGCTCAGGTACTATCGGTGCTGTGTGGCGAAACCTCGACGAACGCCGGGGTATCGACTGGCCCGGCACAGACTGGGCATCCAACAACCAACAGGCGGTCTCGAACGCCACCGTCGACCGTTGCACACGCATCACAGTTCGGGCACGTGAAGCGGTACTCCGGCATGTACTCAGGCACGGACTTGGATAGCCGAAGGAACTGCCCCCTCAATGTGGAGGGGATATAGGTGCGCGAGGCGGCACCGCCGCGGGTCGGCTCGCCGACCACTGGTGCCGTACAGTGGGGAGCGTCTCGGATATATAGACCACAATAGCGGTCTTAGGAAGGGTTATTCCGCTCGCTCGGAACTATTACGCGATGACTGATACGCCCCTGAAGTTCGGATTCGTCTGTGTCCAGAACGCGGGCCGAAGTCAGATGTCCGCAGCGTTTGCCAAGCGAGAACGCACCCGCCGCGGACTCGAAGACGAGGTCGAAATCCTGACCGGCGGCACAGACCCCGCGGACGAAGTGCATCCGGAAGTCGTCGAAGCCATGCAAGAACTGGGCATCGATCTGTCTGACCGGGTCCCGCGACCGGTCTCGGACGACGAACTCAACGGCTGTACCGTCGTTGCGACGATGGGATGTTCGACGCTCGAACTCGACGCCGACGTCGCAGTGCGCGATTGGGCGCTAGACGACCCACACGGGCAGTCGGTCGAGCGGGTGCGGGAAATCCGCGACGAGATAGAGAAGCGTGTCGCCGACCTGTTCGACGAGTACACCGGATAGCTACCACTCGACGTACGTGAGATACTCGACCTGTTCGTACTCCAGTAACCACGTCCCGTAGCTGTCCGTGACCTCGATTCCCTCGTGCTCCCGAATGCGGTCAGTGACCGACTCGAAGGCTTCGTTGTCCTCGAAGTAGCCGCCGTCGATGGCCTCCTCGACGACCTCTCGCTCGGCTTCGGAAAGGCCTGAAAGGGTGAACAGGTACTGGTCTCGAATCTGGTCGGCGAACGAGTCGACATCCGATGCGACTTCCGTCGCCTCGTACCGGTATTCGGTCTCTGTTGTCGTTCGTGTACTGACCGTAACCCGATAGCGGTCGCCGTCGTGGACGATAATATCGTACTGGCGCTCCGGAACGAACACCGACCCGTCACCCACTTCCTCGGCGGTTCCGTACCCGACACCCACGTCGTACCCGTCCCCGGTGGGTGGGTTGTCATCCGAGATGATCGGATCAAGGCGCTGGCGGTCCGCCGTCGGTAGCTCTTCGTAGGCGATATCGCCGATCTCAGCCGTCGAATCAGCCGGATCGAAATCGATTCGGACCTCGTACACCGTCACGTCGCTGCTTTCGAGTGCCGTCTCCGAAACTTCGTAGAAGGCATCGTCGATCCGGACGGTATCGGTCCGGTCGAACAGTTCGTATCGCCCCCGGCGCATCGCAGAACCGTTTTCGACGGCCTCCGAGGCGACCGTGTACTCCGCCGACTCGGGGCTGGGCGACATCGAAACCTCGTCGGCGATGTCGGCCGCTGTCGCGTCGTCCATGTCAAGCACGACGGAGGGATGGCCGCAGCCGGCGACAGCAACCGAGAGGAGGGCTGTTCCGCTCGCGAGGAACTGGCGTCGTCGCATACAGCTACTGACAGGCAACCGGAAGGAAAGTTTTCCGGGTGTGTTTGTTCGCGGTCGGAATCGTGCAGACACGCCTCACTCGTGAGCACAGCCTGAGCCGTAGTAAACGCCAGACGGCGGCAGGGTCCGCAAGGTTCCCTTGCGAGTTGACAAATACTTCCTTCAACGGCACTTTTCAATTCCGTCGAAATAGACGAACTACGGCGCTGTGGCTCCGGTTCTGGTAAAGTCAGGAACGGGAAGAACTCGGTATGGGCCAACGCGGCCTTAATTATCATGCTTTGCTGTCGGGGGCGGTAGCTCGTTATCATCGTTAGATGTCCTCCGGAACGTGGTCGCGCCGTCGACGCATGCGCTGGCGCTTCGACGCCTTGTCGTAGTGCTTCTCCAGGATCTTCTCGGACACGTCGCCGCGGTCGCTCACGACCTCGCGGGGCGTGCCCGCATCACGGTGAGCCGTGATGGAGCCGGTACGGACAGCGTGAGGTGCAACCGAGGAGGGGCACCCACTCGCGCCGTCGCTAGTGTTGTACTCGCAGGTCTCCGGGTCGTAGTCGTGCGGGCACGGCTCACCGATGACACAGGGCCGGGTCAGCCGGTAGACCCAGTTCTGTAGCGTCGTCAGCGCCGGGCGGCCGAACTCCGTCGTAATCAGCGGCGTTCGGCCGTGGTCGTCCTCGACGCTGTGCCGGTTCGGACTGCTGATGTAGTCCTCGATGATGCCCGCCACATGGGCGGATAGAGCCACGTCGCGCTCGCCGCGTTCACCGTTCTTCAGCGGCGTTCCCGTCTCCGGTCGGTGTCGGAAACACAGCGCACGGTCCTCGGCGTCGAAGTCGTCGAGGTCCAGCGCCCGGATGCCGCCGCGCCGGGCAGAGGTCCGCCACATCAGCAGAAGCGTGATGTGTTGGGCCGATGCGTAGCGGTACTCGTGCAGGTATTCAAGAATCGGCTCCGCTCGGGCAGAGTCGAGCTGCGCGTCGCTCGTTCCGTCGCCATCGACGTTCGGGAGCCGAACCCGCTCAGGTAGCGACTCGGACACAGCGTCGATGTCGGTCAGGTAGTCGAGGAATCGGCGAATCGTCGATACCTGCCCCTGCATGGTCACGGAGTTACAGGGATCGTCGTCGCCGTTGTCCTCGCGTTTGTAGACGCGGTACTCGTGGATCGTCCGAACGTCTACGTCGTTCATGTTCTGGATGCCTTGGTCTTGCAGCCAGTCGACGAACGAGCGAAGCCGGGACTCGTGGGAACGCATCGTCGTCTCGCGGAGGTCGTACTGCCGCGTATCGACGTAGTATTCCAGCGCGGCCTCGGGTGTGATCGGGTCGAGGTCGTCGCTCATTCGTCACCTCGTTCGAAGGTGAAGGCGAGCGACAGCGGCTCGCCGTGGTTTCCGCACGCTGGACAGACGCGAACCGGTTGAAACGTTACGTTCGAGCAGGCTTCGCAGACGTACAATCGGTCGTCCGTCATAGTTCTCCGTAGATGACCAGCCGGTTGCAGTTCGTACAGTAAAACGACGGCCGAGCGATTTGACCGCCGGAATCGTGTTCCGTACGGACCGATTCCGGGTGGTCACAGTCCTCGGGGTACGGAGAAAACGCGCGGTCGTCGCCGCGGTCGTTCGGAGCCATCTCAGCGAAACGGCTCACTGTCCATCACCTCGATGAAGATGACGCGATTGACCAGCGGTCTTTTCACTACGTGCGCCGTTGCCTCTCGTGCGGGATGTCCGTCCCGCGTGGGTTTCGGTTTTCATCGTTTCACCGGAGCCACCTCGGGGCCGTGCTGCAACACGGCCCTTCGTTTCCTACCCGGCTAGCGTCATCAACGACCAACTGGGTGGCTCCATCTTAGCCAATTGTCGGGGAGAAGTTAAATCTTGTTACTAATCCGTATCCAACGTTTGGTATCCTACAAGTAGCAACCATCTAAATGGCCGGAACTATTTATTGACAACAATGGCTGACTCAGAAGAAGGACCGGACTGGCTCACAGATACCGATAAAGACATTCTGAAGATTCTCTGGACGAGGCTAATCCTATCCCCGTCGATTATAGCGGAAAATACCGAACGGTCACGAGTGAGTGTTTCCCGGCGACTGGACACCCTTCAGGCGGGCGGGCTGGTCAAGAAGGTTGATAGAGGAAAATACAAGATTTCAGAGAAGGGTATTGAAGCAATTGAGGTCTACGGTCATCCAGAGAATTTTCGGGAAGATACGCTGAGAACAGAGGAATGAACACTCTCCCATCGGGAACTCACTTGTCGGTTTCACATCGGGGGACTTGCTCGTCGATCACTCAACCTTCACAGAATTTTGAACGTGACTAGACTAACAATACTTACTCCAAAGATAGTCACATCTGGGACAACTTCTGAAATCTTCTCGTGTAGTTGCTTCCTTTCTGCAGTTAGGATAGCTCTCTGCTGTCGTTTGATTTCAGAATCGATCTCTTTAATCGTACTCTCTGTCGACGGGTTCTGAGCAGAGGCTTCCTCCAGCATACGACGTTTTAGTTCCAGTTCTCGACAGGCAGCACGACACTGTGCCAGTTTTCTTTCTTGACGAGGTGTTGTTTCCTTGTTTCGCGAGTGACGAAGCTCTTCGACTTCAGCACTTGTGAGGCCGAAATTCGACATACTATCAAACAAGGTCTATCTTATAATAAACCTAGCTACGAGACCAGACATCAACAATAAGCGGGTTCTTTCGCCGACCTACTATAGGCACGTCGTCCACCGTGGTCAGTGCAGTTTTCAGGGATTTAACGTATCGCTCTCCCATCGGGGACTCGGTCGCCGTCAGCACATCAGGGATTCGTCTGACGAACGGTTTTCAGGCTCAGATTTCCAAATAAGCAGGGCTATCGGTGTGAGTGGCTCCAGTCCACAGATCTTCAGCAATGAGAAACTGCAATATTTGTTTGGCATGCGCAATTAACCTCCATCGCTCATCCGTAGCACATTGTTGATTTCACAGAGTTGCTCGAACAGCGTATTTGAGAGCATCTCGGCCGGGTTTCCGAAACAGCTCTCGGCGTAGCTGAAATGCTCTAAGATACTGTG
>NZ_JAYMGY010000022.1:0-25677 GCF_037078445.1 Haloarcula sp. CGMCC 1.2071 | reverse complement strand
GCCGTATCTCCGAGCCTTTCAGCTCCGCTGTGAACTCTACAGAAAACCAGGTGACGAAGCGCTCAAACATGCTCTCAACGCCGCCCTCTAAAAATCAACAACGTGCTTCACAAGAGCGTTCTTGGATTGCCTTGAAAAACAGTGTCTCGTTGACGTGTCCCTCTTCTATGGACGGTCAGTATGGCCTTCTCACGGAGCCGATGTTCTGTACAAGTAGATGGCACAGAGGGCGAGGACGGCCTCAGCTACCTTCGCTGCGACAGCTAGCGGATTCAGGTTCCCCTGCATATAGAACGCGTCAAAGCTGAAACCCTGGAACGCAAACAGTGCGAGAATGGTGACAATGGCGTATCCCGCAGCGACAAGGTACAGCTCGGGTCGCCAGTACCGGCTACTGTACAGGAGGACCCCGCCAAGAAATCCAAGCCCATTCAGAATAAACAGCGTCCCCAATGTCTGACTGAATCCCATGACCTGTGGACCGAGCAATAAGTGGATGCCAGCAGTGGTAAGCGTAGCTACGATTGCGAGGTACCCCACTGGATGCGATGGGAGCGTAAAAAACGAGTCTTGTCGTTGTGTCGTTTGAGCAACCATACTGAGTAATTGTCACTGAAGTGTATTAAATCCATATGAGTTTTTCGACATTACGGGAGCAGGCAGAACGGATATGATCGGCTGCGTTCCTGATTCAGCACTGGGAGTGAGACGGTATCTGTTCGTTCGACTGTCCCATCGAGTGTGAAGACGGGCCAGTACATCAGCACAATCCACTACCAGTACTGTGTCCGAAGACCGTATCTTCCTCAGCGGTACTACGTCCCGTTTTCTGCATGAGTCTTCTGGCCCCTCATCAGCAATCTCAACCTGAATCGCTGATTCGATCTCGGTTTATCAACTCTGGCCGTGACACTCGGATGAGACAATCGGAATGATATTCTGTTTCCTGTTGGAACACGGTCCTACGGATGGTCTCCCGTCGAACGATCGCACTCCTTCTCGGATCGGCGCTTGTGATTGGTTATGTCCAGTATGATACCGTCTCTGGACCCTTCCAACCCACACTGACTGTGGAAAACAACGACACGACAGCGTATCACCTATCAGCGTACACTGTCGAAAGCAGAGAGCAGGCGATGTACCTGAATTTCGAGGTCACGACCAGAGATAGCGAACACAGGCTCAAGACGCTCTCACAGTTGGTCTGGCCGGATGGGGATCGAAACGTCACACTCGCTGACGATGGGGTCCCCACGGAACAGATCACCGTCGCTCCCGGCGAGACGGTGACGACCACGATTGATGGGTGGACGCGTGGGGACGTGACGGTGTACCTCGGCGAGAAGGTCGCCGATAACGAGACGCATGTCTACACTAGAGTACGGACGTGTCCCAGAACTGGTCAGGAACACAGTTTGACCTTCGAGGAAGATGGCGGAATCAGTGGTGGCTCAATCTGTGCCTGATGATGTGCTGGTGGCGATTCACAAGAGAGAGCACGCACGAACGTCGTTACTGGCTCTCGTCTGAGCGTGCGTCTCTCGATTCGATATGGTCGGCTGGGCTCGGCGCTGTCTCACGAGAGTCCGTCGAAAAGACGGTTCCGACCGCAACGGCGTGGACCGGTGCCACTACCGCGGTACTCAGAAAGCCGCCGGCGACCGGTACGGTCGCGAGGCCCCAGTAGGCGAGACCAATGACGATGATGAGGCCGGCGATGGTCATGCCCTGCCCTCGTGATCGACGGTAGCTCTGCCTGAGTGCCGTCACAAAGCCACTGCCAGTGACTAGCAACGCAGGAAGCAGGAACAGACGGGTCAGAACGAACAGAGCAACCGCCAACAGCAGCAGTCCGAACAGGAAACCAGTGATATCCACCGAGAAACCGCCCAACAGCTGCGGGATGGAGATGACCGCAGCCAGCGCGACAAGATACCTGCTCAACGCACGGGGACCAGAGTGGGTATCGAGGACTCGTGTAATCGTCACCCAACCGGCGATCCCGACTGCGAGTGGAACGAGGACTTCAAGCCCGACAGCCCAGAGGAGATACCGTGTTTCGAGGTCGACCAACGCACCAATGTGTCGGGCCGTTCGTGCAGTCCCTTGCGGGAACACTGCGTAGTTGACACTGACCGATTGACTGAGTGCGTTGGTTGGCACCATCGGAACTGAATCGTGCTGGCGAAGCCAGTCGACGAGTGAAACCAGCACACCAACGACGGCGAATGGGACAGCGAGCACAGGGTCGCGACGAATGCACCTGAGCGCGGACTTGAGCACGTCCAGGGTAGACAGTCGAGTCGTCGGGGATGGGTGTCCAGGCGAAGACACCGCCTCGCTTCCATCTCCCTCTGTTCCGGGCATTATGCTTCCTCCAGTGCGAGAACTCGGCCACGATTCGCCAGATACAACATACCATCCCCGACCATCGGTGGCGAGAGGGGTACTTCCGAAGGATGGTACTCGAACTGTTTCTCACCCGTGGCGACGTCGAACGCTTCCAGTGCCCAGAGTGAGTCCACAGCGTAGACGCGACCGTCAGCGACAACCGGCGTCGTTTTTCCGTCGAACGGAACTGTCCACCGTGTCTCGCCGGTTGCCAGCGAAAGCGCATGCAGTGACTCCCGCTCATCGGCAACGAATATCGTCCCGTTGGCTACCGCTGGCGTGCTGTCGGTCACATTCCCGTCGAGGTTGCGTTCCCACAGGAGTGCGCCGTCGGATCTGGTACGCAACTGAACTGACTCACGCGTCTGAATGACGACGCCCTCGTCTGTCGCCACTGGCGGCAGAACTGTCATCTCTTCGAGTTCACGGTGCCAGTGTTGCTCACCAGTATCAGCACGATACGCAGTGGCCTCTTGTGGCCACGCGGTGACGAACACGAGGCCGTCGTCCACCGCGGGTCTGTTGTACGTCCCACTGACCGCCTCGTCTTTGTGATGGGTTTGTTGCCACAGGATCTCCCCACTGTTCGGATTCAGTGCTACGATTGAGTTCGTCCCAGGTAGTGCCGTGTATATCGTCCCGTTCGCAGTGACCGGCGTTGTTGACTCGGCCGGCCCGAAGAAACCGGGCGTCGGCGATTGCGGTCCTGTCCATCGCTCGCCGCCGACGCTCATATCTGTGAAGGGAAGTTCCCGTCCGCCACTGGCGTTAAGCCCGTAAACCCCACCTGACCCGGTTATACCGAGTGTCTTCGTCTGATAGATCGAGGCTGGGGCGATCGCTGGGGCTGAGTGATACGGCCCTTGGAAGCTGAACCGCCGCTTCCCAGTCTCGGTATCGAGCGCAAGCAGTCCGTTGCCACCGACGTATAGCGTCTTCCCACGGCGGATCGGTTGGGTACTCCCCCGAAACCAATCCGGGGCCTGATGTGTCCACGCAACCGCTACATTGTCTTTTGGACCTGATACTTCGGGGTTGTGCCCGGTTCCGGGAGGATCGTACCGGCCCATCGGCCAGTCGGAAAGTGATTGACTACCAATACGTTCCTGCGTATCGAGAGACGTGAAGCCAGCTGAACCGGTAATTCCTAAGGCGGCTAATCCCAGAAAGCGACGTCGTGAGGAGGGCATCTACCCGCTGGTTTATCACAAGCAAAATTATCGCTGTCGGTCTTTTTACCGGGCTCACAAGCGGCTGAGTTTCGATGATAAGCGCTCTTCAGGTAACGAAAATCTGCTCGAATACCAGGCGTCGATCCAAACGGTGACTGAACACCCCCGGTAGTTCCACAGTACTCTGGATACAGCGTTTTGTTCTGGATGTGAACCCAGTGTGGGCCAGTTTATCCACAGAATTCCCACGATTGTCTGGGTGTACTGTAACCGCTTTCGAGCCTATAGCTGAGTCTACCCTCCAGTACAGTTATCAAAAATACTACGCTGAAGACTCGGAGTGCACTCGATCTCGGTCCAGCTATTGACTACTGACCCGACCGCGTAGTCCCAAAGACCATGTACTGACCTCCAAAATACCAGCCAGAGATGCCACCTGACCGGCTCCGGAGTATCGTCCCGATGTTCGGCGGCGCAACGAACTACGTCAAGACACTCAATGCAATCCTCGAGTACGTCGACGACCAACAGCCCACTCCCGATGAACTCATCGGCTGGCACCGGGGGCACTTCGACCGAGTTTCGAGCCGGGACTCGATACAGCGCCGGATCGACTATCTCGAAGATGTCGGCTTTATCGAACGAGACGGCCACCACTGGCGACTCGGGCCGGAGGGAACCACCTACGTCGCTGAGCAAACGACCGAAACGCTCCTCGAAATCATGTGTCGCCGGAACGTCGGCCTCCGGAGCCTGCTGTACTCACTTGTGCCAGCTCCGATGACAATCGAAGAAATCGGGCACCAGCAACTCAAGACGCATACAAGCTTGGGCTGGGATCCGGCCAACACGGACATGGCCAAACAGCGGGCAAACTGGCTCCGAAGCCTCGGACTCGTCCACAAGGACGGCCAGCAGTATGCCCTCACAGATGAGGGCCGCCAGTTCGTTGAGACCGCCGTCGAGCAGTGGGCTGGGTCTAACCCACAGGCCGATGCACCTACCACAGATACTCCGACGGTAACGACCTACGAAACGACGGTTCAGGCCCGAGCAGTTGATCCGGAGTTCCGGGAGACAGTCCTCGTCCAGTATGATGAGACCTGCCCGATATCCGGCGTTGACCACCGTGGGCTGTTGGATGTCGCTCATGTCCTGCCCTGGAGCGACTACCCACAGCGCCGGGCGGATCCCACTAATGTCCTCCCACTCAGCAAGATTCACCACGCAGCTTTCGACCGCGAACTATTCACTATCGACCGAAACTATCGGCTGCACGTCAATCCCGACTTCGAGACCGACAGTGACCTGCTGAAACAGACAATCGTCGACCGAGCTGGTGAGTCAGTCCCCCAGCTGGACGGCAACGTCGCACCAACGTATCTCCGGCAGCACAATGACTCTCTCGGTTGGGTGACGAATTAATCGGAGCGAAGACTGTGCCTGACGTGTACTTCTCGGACGCTTTCACGAGAGAGGATACCACAGCACAAAACGGATTCAACCGGGCTTCAGCGGTCGATAACCTCGCCGTCCCCAACAGCTAGTTCGGATTCGAGTTCGGCGATCAGTTCCGTTCCCTCGGCATGGAGTTCGTTCGCCCGTTCCAGCGAGACGTCTCCGTTTTCGAGCTGTTCGATAATCTGTTCGAGCCGGTCGGTCTTGTCGGCGATTGTCTCATCTTTCATAGTGGAAGCAGGATGTACAGGAGCAGGGCTACAACGAGCAGGCCCAGAGCGAGCAGGACGAGCAGCAGCCGTCGACGCTGGCGGCGATAGGCTGTGGCCTCCTGTTTCCGTTTCCGCTCCTGATCGTACTGGGTACGTGCTTGCTCTAGCCGGTTCTCAAGATCGGTCAGTACATCGCGAACGTGCGTGTCGTATGCGCGGTCGAGTTCGCCTTCGAACGAGGACAGGTCCGATTCGGCGGTCCGTCTGTAGGCGTGGGTGAGTCGGTCATCCATCGTCTCCAGCGTCGTCTCGACGGTCGCTGTGTAGGCCGTGTTGAGACGCTCTTCGAGCGTGTCCAGCTCCGCGTCGAGGGTTGTCCGATCCGGAACGATGTTGCCTACCTCGGTCGGCGTCATCACCCGTCTGTCGGCCACTTCGTCGGCCAGTGTTCGGTCGTTCTCGTGGCCGACCCCAACTACGATTGGCGTCTCGGTTTTGTGGATAACACGGCAGAGCGGCGTTTCGTTGAACACCCGGAGGTGCTTGTCGGACCCACCACCGCGAGTAAGCACGATAACGTCGATCAGCGGGTCGTCATCGAGTTCACTGATCGCACCCATGATCGACATCATCGCATCGTCGCCCTGAACGCTCGTGTTCTGGATGACGATATCCACGTCGGGATACCGCTCGTGGACGCTGGTGATCGCATCCATCCGGGCATCGCTTGTCGCACTGGTGGCGATCCCGATCCGTTCTGGAAAGTCCGGCAGGGCTTGCTTGTGCTCCGGATCGAGCAATCCATCCGAGTCCAGCAGTTCCCTGTTTTGCTCGTAGATCTGCTGGTACGTGCCCTCACCGACCGCCACGATGTCTTCGACGATGACGGAGACGTTGCCCCCGTCTTCGTAGTACGACAGCGAGCCTTTGACAGCTACCTGCATCCCATCCTCGATTGTGGTGTCGATTGTCGATCGTTTGTACCCAAAGAGCACGCAGTGAACTGTCGAACCCTCGTGGACCAGATCGAGGTGGACGTGGTCGTTCGAGGACACACCATAGTCGGAGACATCACCGACGACGTAATCGAAGGCGAGCTGGTCTGCGCTCTCGACGACTGCGCCGATATCCTCGTTCAGCGTATCGACGTAGGTGATTCGCTCCGTTTGGAGTGCTTCCTGCAGTGTCTCCAGCGACGTGTGCGTCGGCTCCGGCTCCGAACCCATTCGACTCCTCTGTAGTGCGGTTGTGTACTTAAGCCATGGTACTATCTTGTGACAGCGATCAGGATGACCAGACCCGGCCAGCCAGTGGTTCCCTGACCGCATTTTGTCGATTTGCGTTAGCTCTTGAACTGGAAAATTGAATCAATCGATTGAACCAGCTGATTGAATCGGTTAGTTGAACCAGTTGTTTGAACCAGTTGATTGAACCAGTTGTTTGAACCAGGGGGTTCAATCAATAGGTTATTTGAACTGGGGGCTATAACAACCAGCTATGCTCTCATACAGCACTTACAGCGAGGCCGGTGGCGTCGGCAAGACGACGACCGCCGCGAACCTCGCCGTCGCACACGCCCGCGCCGGTCTCAAACCACTGGTCGTCCCACTAGATCCGCAAGAAGGCAATCTCTCGCGGCTGTTTGGCGTCGACAAGGACCGCTCGAAGAACATCGATCATCTCGCCCGGCATATGATCAACCGGCCCAAAGGTGACTTTGAGGATCTCATCGTCACCGCTGAACACGGCGTCGATGTCATCCCTGAACACAACCAACTCGCCGATCTCGGGGACTGGCTCCGCCGCGAACAGGACCAGGCCGCCGCTGTCGGGGATGCGTTCAATATTCACGCCGCGTTACTCAGCACGCTCGCCGATGCTGGCGTTCGTGACGAGTACGATGTGCTGATTTGTGACCCGCCGGCGACGGAAGGCCCACACCTACACAACGCTATCAACGCCACACGGTCGTTGGTTATCCCAGTCGAACCGAGCGCGAAGGGTCAAGCCGCTGTTGAGGGGTTGGAACAGCTCGTTTCCGGCCTTGAAGACACGCTTGAAATCGATGTGGGCGTCCTTGCCGCCGTCCCAGTCGGCGTGAAAGGGACGAACGACCAGAAGCGCGTCCTTAGCGAGATCCCGTACTCGACACCAGAAATCTTCGGCGACCGTACTTCGCTAATGGAAGGGTCGTGGGCACAGCAGTGCTCGGCGTTCACGTATGTCCGAGACCATCGCGACCGTCGACGTGACTACGAGCTCGAAACGCTGGCACAGTACGACCGATTGGCTCGCTACCTCGAAGCGCAAGCCGGGATCGAAGCCCCGAATCCACCGGAACCCGGCGCTATCGAGGAGGTGGCGTAAATGGCCGGGATGAAAGAAGGCCCCGGAGAGGACCCGTTCGCCGACGAGACGACCGACGAGCAAGACGACCCGGCGCCGGACCCAACACCTGAAACGACAGCCGGATCTCCGTCCGAATCCGAAAGCGACACCACCGACAGCATGAGTACAGACGAAATCCCGTACGTCATTCGCCGACAGACGGTCAAAGAAGACCGCGATAACGAACACGTCGCGTTCCTCCGTGACGAATACGCCGAATTAGAGGACCAAGTGAGGGCCGACGTGGCCGATGAACTCGGCATGCGCTCAAAGGATGTCTCGGTGACGGATCTGCGCGAGGCGTTCGTTGAACTGGCTGCAGAGAATCCCGACACTGTGGCTTCAATACTGGAGAGTTGGGGCTACGAGCACCTCAAGTGAACGAGACCAGACACTATCGAATACGCTGCTCGCACAAAGCAATGGGTCGCAGATCGAGTGGATGACTCGCCGGTACAGCTAAACGACGCGTCACCGTGGCACATAAGCTCCGACGTTTACAGATCAGTGCGGTGACTTATTACCGTCCGCCGAGAACAGTGTGTATGGAGATTCGTCCTGCTAACTCCGAAGACCGTCAGCGAGTCGAGACGCTCGCACGGGATTCGTTCCGAACCTCGTACGCACTCAGTCCGCAGCAGATTGAGACGATAGTCGAAAACGAATTCGATGACGAAACGCTGGCTGATCGGCTTGCAGACCCTGACACAACGGTGCTAGTCGCCGAACACGCAGCCGGCGACACCGAGCAAGTGCAGGGGTTCATCGACGTGGCAGGAGGAACTGAGAGAACGATTCGCTGGCTCCACGTCGACCCCGAGGCGCGTGGCGAGGGGATCGCCACCGCGCTGCTGGAGGGTGTCCAAGAGGACGACGACGGGACACCGCTCGTTGCGAGGATTCTCGAAGACGCCGTCGAGGGTGGCGAATTCCTCGAAGACTTCGACCTCGAGAGCGACGACAACGCGCATGTGACGTTCGGTAACGAGGAGTTCGCAGTAGCGGTATTCACTGAGGGAGAGGGGACGGAAGACGCAAACGAGCCCTCAGTTCCAGTCCCTGAGTCTGTCACGGTTGATGGGACCGCCCGTCCCATCGAACGGGACGAGACTGTCCCCGGTCGAGAAGCTCCGTTCTTTTCCACCTATATGGGCGAGGACCGCACAGACCAGTACGGCTACTTCTGCTCGAACTGTGGCAGTACTGACGTATCAGGCGACGGGCTCGACCGTCTCGAATGCAGCGAGTGTGGCAACCTCCATCTCGCCGATGAGTGGGACGACTCGTATCTGTGAGAGATCGCAGATAGACACCTGAGTCCGGGACCGGTGAGCACGGCAGTGGTCTGCCCGACGTGACTGAACCCCTGAATCCTCGGTCTCGAAGCAGGGCCCAGCCGGTGACCACAATGTGTCTCGATACCGCTTTTGGGGAGATGGATGTGGACGCAGCGGTCCACGTCAGTATGGCGGCTCCGCTGTGAATGGCGGTACTCAAGGTTACTTCCCGGCACCGCCGTACTGAGAGGGAATCCACCATGGGGTGACTTCGGAGTTCCAAAGCTGATCGACAGCGGTTATACTGACAGTGAGAGATCGGTACGGCTGGTGCAGTGAATCATTGGTTTACCTTAGATATCGTCTTTGCTGCACATCTGGGGGAGACGGCAGACTCACACTGGTGCGTTCTGTGGTAGAGTTCAGTTGTCACGAGCGCCCCGTGGGCCCGGCGCAACCGCTCGGAAAGGGCCTGGTGTGTGACATCGAACTCCTCTGCGAGCTCAACGAGGGTGACCGTGCGCGGAACGTCGTAGTATCCAGCGTTATACGCCGTCATCACAGTCTCGTACTGGTGCTCCGTCAGGCCCAGTGAGCCATACGTGGGGGATTCGGAGAGACGGTTGATGTGGTCGATAGAAAGGTCAACGCCGCTATCGTCGCCGAACTCGTGAATAGCCGCTATTCGGTCATAGTTCGGCAAAAACAGCTGTAACTGCCAGGACCCGTCGTATCCTGATGCCGACAGAATCGAGACGTTCGCTTCTGTCAGAGTCGACACGAGTGTGCGGATGCGCGGCCCCCACTCGATCCGGAGCAAACACGCCCCACCGCGCTCCGAGAGCAGATCGACCGAACGGACGCTGTCGTCGTGTTCGATGACGCCGATCAGCCGGTCTGCTTCGTTGTGGTCGGCCCACAGAAACGGCATGACGCGGCCAGGTCCGTCTGCCACGAGGCTGACTGTGCGAAACTCCGCGCTCGGTTCTCGGACGAACGTCTGCCCGAGAGCGAACTGGTTTGCAGGGACAGTCGCTTCGACGATAGTGCTCATTATGAATTAGTTCATTCTGGCAGCGGATACATCTCCGGTCTATATGTGTAGGCCGTCGTGCCTGTCGACTTCGGGCCTCTTGTGGTTCTTGGTGCCGTTCATTTTTACCTGAATTGAGGCGCTAAGGCCCCTTCCTCAACGAACAAGCGAAGCGGTTGAGTAGGGAGGGGATACAGCGCCGCACGGTTCTCAAACACGTTCGTCGCTTGGCCCACAGGCCCACGCAATCGCAACCATTTAGTACGTGTTTTGCATAACTTATGGTGTGGCAACGCGCAAGACCATCTCTATCCGCGACGACCAAGAGGATTGGATTCAGGAGAATCACCTGAGTCTGTCCTCGTTCGTCCAAGAGAAACTTGACGAACTCATCGAAGAACGCTCGTAGATGAACTACAACTACAGGTATCGACTTCGACCGTCCGACGCTCTCGAAGAACAGTTAGCGTGGACTGTCGATACCTGTAGACAGGTCTACAACCACTTCCTCCACCGACTCAACCGAACCGACGACACTTCGGCATACAGCGAACAGAAACTCCTTCCGAATCTTAAGAAGTGGTGGAACGACCTGAAAAGCGTTCACTCGAAGGTCCTTCAGAAAGTCGTTCAGCGGTTGTACGACAACCTCTCAACGCTTCGCGGTCGCAAAGAGAACGGCTACCACGTCGGCACTCTCAACTGGAAGGCTCCGGGCGAGTACCGCAGTTTCACCTATAGTCAATCCGGCTTCAAGCTCAAGAACACGAGCGGTCGGACGCGACTGTGGCTCTCGAAACTCGGAGACATCCCCCTCACCTTCCACCGCGACCTGCCCGACGACGCCGAAATCAAGACTGTCACAGTCAAACGAGAACCAACCGGCAAGTGGTACGCCATCCTCGGCGTCGAATCCCCGGACGACCCGCCTGCGAAGCCCGAGAATCCCGAGCAGTGCGTCGGCATCGACGTAGGGATTCTCAAGTACGCCCACGATACCGACGGAACCGCCGTGGGATCTCTCGACCTGTCCGACGAACGTGAACGGTTAGAACGTGCCCAACGCGACCTCTCGCGGAAGGAACACGGCTCGAACAACTGGGAGAGACAGCGCCGTGTCGTGGCCGAACACCACGCCGACCTCAAGCACAAGCGCCGTGACTTCCTCCACAAACTGTCGAATCACTACGCCCGCGAATACGATTTCGTGGCTGTAGAGGACTTGGACGCGAAGGGCTTGGTCGAACTACCGGGTAACTCCCAGGACCGAGCAGGCGCGGCGTGGGGAACATTCCTACGGATGCTCGAATACAAGTGTGAACGCGAAGGAACGCACTTCGTCGCTGTGAATCCGCGCGGAACAACGAAGGAGTGTGCCTCCTGCGGCGTTTCGACGGAGAAGCCGTTGTGGGTGCGCGAGCATTCGTGTCCGGCGTGTGGGTTTGAGGCAGATAGAGATGCGAACGCGGCGTGGAATATTCTTTCTCGCGGCATCAAGAAGCGGTTAGGAGCGGGACGCTCCGAATTAACGCCTGTGGAGACTGCGCTCCCTGTGGATACGCCTGTATCTGCAAAGTGCGTCATAGAAGCAGGAAGCCCCACCCTCAAGCGCGAGCCGTCAGGCGAGCGGTAGGGTGGGGTAGTTCACTGTCACGGCATGACGACTGACTCGATGAGGGCTCGGTGCCCACGACGAGATCGTTCCGAGAGGGCCTGATGTGAGACCCCGAGTTCCGATGCCAGCTCCTGTAGATTCGTTCGGCGAGGAACCTCGTAGTAGCCCTCGTCGACTGCGGCTTTGAGTATCGAAAACTGTCCGTCAGTGAGCTGGGACCCCTCTATCGACGGCGCGTCTTTCAGCGCAGTTATCCGTTCGATGTCGATATCGTATTCCTCGAACGCGTCACATGTCGAGGAAACCGCGTCTCGTTCCGGAAACAGGATACGGAACGTCCACCCCTCAGTACTCCCGCGAGCACTGACGACAGTCCCGTGCTCTCCTACCAGTACACGGGTGAGAAACCGGACCTGATCCGTCCAGTCCATTCGGAGTAACGTGTTTTGATCCTGGCTGGTGATGACCTGTGCGCTCCGCACCGTCTCGTCTTCGGTAATCGCCGTACCTACGGAATCAGTGTCTGCGTTCGTCGCCCAGAGCAGGGGAACAACCCGGTCAGTTCCGTGTGTAGCAAACCTGACAGCGTCGAACTCCACTTCGGGCACAGCCTGGAACGTTCCGGACAGTGCGAACTGCTCGGTCGGAATGCCGGCTCGCATCATCGTGGCCATATGATATGTGGGTATCGCTCTCCGCACTCAATAGTACAAGGTACCAAAGCTGTGGGTGCCTGGGCTTGGCCAGCGAAATCCGGGGTTACTAGCTCTCTCACCGGCTGCTCTGTCCCTGCTATGGAAGGGCTGTCACAACTCCGTGTTCCCTTTGTCATCACGCATGGCAACTCAGATCTCACGGTTCCAGCCGTAGGTTACGTTCTAGTTACCTATCCCGGAAAACCGTTTATCGTTGCCTTGGAGCCCACCGCTTCTAGAGTCTCATTCTTTGTAGCAAAATAGGCTGAACTCCATCGAAGTGCGGACGGTCGCGAGCCTTGCGACGCTTTGGTCCGTTCTCAGGCGCTAGACCACTGATTGTTGCCGGGGACTCATGCCGAGAGAGCGAGTCGATTCAGTTCTGCGGAGTGGGTGGCATGGGTAATCAACACAGACTCTGTGATAAAATTTAGCATTTATTTTCATAACAGGTGTACTATTGTTAAGCCCACCCATCTCAGGCTGCGTTCGCTTCGGATACTGTTTCGGCTGAACGTTTTCAACTGATATATAACATACTCTGAGATAGGTAAATATGATAATATCACACGTCAAATCAGCAAATTAATTCGTTAATAAGCGGGACTATCAATCATATACGTTGCCAGGGCTGCACGAATTAGCGACCCTGTAAGGGACGGATGTCCCGTTCACACAACGTCGACGCAGTTACCATCGCTTGAAACCCTTCAAACACCGATGGCACCAGATAGAATTCCGAGGGGCCAACGAGTGCTGATACTCGATTCGTTGTATCCATAGATTGGGTCTGTTGTCATTGTAGTCGTTCACATTTTGACTGATATGCCTAGCATGGTGTCGAGGCTCAGTGGTATGCCCATCGTGGACACGTATCGCCGCGTGTCGGGGGCGTGGCGAGAGTACGCTTTTAGAACTGTTTCAGCTATCTGGAAAGGTCCGCTCTCGAAATCCTCCACTTGAGAGACACAATATAGGTTGTACCGATCGCTCAGTAGGTGTTCCTACTGACCGAAACGGGCGACTAATCATATTAGTCACTACTGTTTGGGTGATATGGCGATTCAAACGACAGTCGGGTGGTCACTCATCACTTCCGGTATGGTAACGCTCCTGCTTGCGTATCTTCCGTACCCGTCGGTTTATTGGGGCATCGGTCTCCTTATCCTCGGTCTCTTCATCTTCGTTACTCGACGGCTCTACTGACCTCAGCAGCGCTCAGGTGGTGCCCTGTCGTGACTGAAGCTGGGGCGAGATACAGCAGTTGCTGAGAAACGCAACAGAGCCCGAAAAGGTTCGCTTGGCCCAGACAGTGTTCAGGTCAGTCGCTACGCAACGGACGCGGCTACGTTCTGTGGAACAGAGCGAGGTGGCGGAGTCCCGCATGAGTTTCCAACCCGCCGGCAAGTACCCCTGAGAGCATCCCGAGTGTACTGATGAACGTTGTAGTTCGAATGCGGTCGATCATACTGACGGTCGGATCTTCGAGACTGGGCCAGTCGGCCAGTAACTATGGGGAAAGACGATGGATTCGATGTCTCAGAGAGATTGTTCGTCCTGGTTTTCCCCCTCGTCGCCCTGATCCCTGTTCGACCCGCCACGGTCCGAATATTCCTCCCGTCCGATCGCTTCGGAACCGATCATGTTGAGTACGGCCTGGTGAACCGCGTCCGCTGAGTCGTACTCGTGACTATCAGTCTCTATCTCTTGGCCCCCGAGTATCGACTGTAACGTCTGGGAACCACGATTCGTTTCTATTTCGGCGTCTCCGTACTTCGAAAGTAGCATCTCCCGCTCGATTGGATACGTTTCAGACGCCAGTTCGTCGCCGAGGCTGCCGAAGTCGACGCCCAACTCCCGCGAGTCGGCTGTCTCCTCACTGCTGGACTGGTCGTTTGCCATACACTCCCTTCAGCGACCAGCCGGATAGGTGTTGTGGATTTTACAATTTCTGGCAAAATCACGGGCAGAGTAGTCCTGTAGGCATCTCAGGGTTGGGAGCCGTGTTCCACCGGTTTACACGACAAGCGGAAGCCGTCGCTATCGCTGTGGCATCTGCTCCGACCTCTTGTCGCGGCCGTGCTGTTCAGCGAGGAGGGCGAACGCGTAACCGAGTAATCTACCCGGACTCCTAATTTAATAGGGCGAGTTTACTTGTGTGACGGCCGTGTTGTTCGAGGCGATGGTACAGACAGCAAAAGCGTCGGATACGCTTTCACGGATCGGAATCGTTTCCACACTGGTCGATGCCGCGGTCGCGTTTTCCCGCGGCCGGTGGAAAAGTGGACTCCTGCTGATCGCCTCGGCGGCGCTCTCCCAGCGTGTCCCGGGTATCGGGGTGGCCGTCTCGATACTGCTTCGACTCGGTCGTCGCCTGAGTTGAGTCGGCATTCCCCGTAGCCTTGCCGACGCTACGCCTCGGGATACAACGAGCGCGTCTTGTACGCAGTAGCACTCGTAGCCGAAGCAAGACGGTTTTTACGCCCGTTGTTTGCTAGGATAGAGTGTATGTAGCGGTTCATCTATGCGGTACGCAGTGATCGAGAGTACGCGGTCGGAGCGGATCACACACTTCTGTCGGGAGCATCAACCGGGGCCGGTCGGCACTGCCTCCGTTTACTATCCTCTCCGTCTCTCCTTCGAGCTTGCGACGTGTCTTGCCGGCCAGTGACCTGTTTTCGGTCTGCGTGGCGGCAGTCGACAGTTTGATATGTTGGACGGGTGACTAGTTGACAATGAGCGACAACCTAGCGACCACCGACGAGTCTATCGAGCCGGGCGAACCCGTTTACACGAAAGCCGGACAACTAGTGGGCCGCGTCAGTGGCTTCACAGACGATGGATTCGAAGTCGAAACAGTCGAAACGGGGGCCAGTGACGGTGTCGATCAGGAGGAGATCCCCGGGCAAGAGTTCGGCGAGGGGTATCTGATGTGGCAGTGCGAGGAGTGCGGAGAGATGGGCGAACTCGAAGACAGCTTTCCGTCCGCGTGCCCGAGCTGTGATGCCCCCAGAGAAGCGCTTTCGGAAGTCCGCGAAGACTGATCGAGCGTCGTTTGCCTGGCATCGGGTGGACTGCTGGGCTGGACTGATACTGTTGGCTGTAACTATTTTAAGATATTCGCCACCTCGGGTGGCGAAATTCTTCACAGACTTACAGCCGACAGTATGAGCTACACAGCGGACCGAGTGACGATAGTCGCCGCTGAGAAAACGCCTGACTCGTCGCACCACAGTGATGTTGGCACAGGGAAAGGGAGTTGATCAGTGTGTGAGTCGAGACAACTGCCAGGAATCATACAGAGAACCACGATTTCTGTGACGACGAAACGCGTCGCTTCTCACAGCATCGCCGCTGAAGCGGTTCACAGTAGTGCGGCAGTGACCGACCGCTGATGACACGCCCGCGAGCCTGACATAACAGGCCGTGTCGATCAGAACGCCAGTAATATAACATTATTTTGCCCTGAAAGCACCAGCATATCGTCGAGGAGAGATATAGTGTTCCTAACAAAATGCTACAAGAGCATGTCTATGGTATGCAGAGACTCGTAGGAGACAGAAAGCGCCAGGACACTGGCCAGCGGACGCCGCAAAACACCGTTGTGGAAGGAGCAATGTAGGGATGTCCGGAACAGTTCTGATCTATAACCCCCGGAGCGGAAGTGGTGACCACGGTGACGCCGTCCGGGAGCGGGCAGCGGCACACGAGTACGATATCGAAGAGACCGAAGCGGCTGGCGACGCCGTTTCGCTGGCGGAAGCGGCCGCCGAGACGGGGTACGAAACGATTGTCGCCGCTGGGGGTGATGGGACCATCAATGAGGTCATCCGAGGTATCGACCAGGCGGACGCACTGGACAGTGTGACCCTCGGGGTTCTCCCACTCGGCACGGGAAACAACTTCGCACAGCAGTTGGGAATCACTGACATCGATACGGCGTTCGATGTCTTGGCGGACGGCGAGCGACGTCGAATCGACCTCGGGCAGGCCAGCGACCGCCCCTTCGTCAACTCCTGTGTCGCGGGACTGACCGCCGAATCCAGCAGCGAGACGTCCCCCGCGATGAAAGACCGACTCGGTGTGCTGGCGTACGTCGTCACGGGCCTCCGGTCGATGTCGGACTTCGATTCGCTCCGGCTTACTATCGACCCCGCCGACGATGACCAGTCCGCAGCGTGGGCCGGCGAGGCGATCTGTGTGCTCATCGGCAACGGTCGTCGGTTTACCACAACGGGCGGCGAGCAGGCAGACATGGAGGACGGTCTCCTCGACATCGTGGTGATCAAAGACGTCTCGACGTTGGACCTGATGAGCGACCGGATCACCGAGCGACTCCTGGGCAGTGATTCCGAACACATCATACGGTCGAAGGCGTCGTCGCTCACGATCACGAACCACGACCCCTCCACTGTCAGCTTCAGTTTAGACGGCGAAATAATCAGCCACCGGGAGCTTACAATCGACGTTCGCCCGGATACGTTGTCCGTCGCAGTGGGCGACGGATACGATCCGGATCCGGAATGAACCCGACAGAACAGACTGTCGTGATTATCCACTGTCTGCCAATGGTTTCATGTACACCGTAGATCTCCACACGCACACGCGGTTCTTCCACGGGTTCGAGAGCAGGCCGACAGCCTACGACCCACTCGGGGCCCAACTGGTGCGGCTCGCCAGCCGGTGGCACTCTCTGGACGGTGTGGCCCTGACTAATCACGACTACTCGCCCGGGTACGAAAGTGGGACGACCGAGACGCTGTTCGTTCCCGGTATCGAAATCTCGACGACGGCCGGGCACGTTCTGGTCGTCGGTCCCGACCCGCCTCGACGGACGACACCGGGGACGCTCACCCCGACCGAGGTCGTCTCGCTGGCACACGAACGAGGGTGTGCCGCGATTATCGCCCATCCGTTCCGCCGAAGTGATGTCCGCAAGAGCGGCGCGGAGTTCGATGCCGTCGAAGTGAACGGTAAGCACCCGGGGAACATAGAACGTGTCCGAAAGCTCGCGGACACACTATCGGTTCCCATTGTCGGCGGGAGCGACGCACACTATCCCTTCGAAGTCGGCCGCGCATTCACCCGAATCGAGGCGTCACGGCTCACCCCCGAAACCGTCGTCGAGGCTATTCAGGCGGGTCGAGTAGAGCCGCAACTTCGCAGTACAGCGTTCGACGAGGCTATCCAGACCGCATATCGGTACATACACCGATATCGGTAGGGTGTCAGGACAGCCCGCCGGTCAGGACCGTAATCTAAACGGCCCCGACGTCGAAGCGCGCGAACTCACTGTCGCTACGCGGAGCATATACGATGTCAGGATGATGAACGGCACTAACGCGACTGTGAACGTCAGGGCAACGAACAGAAGCAACGGTGACAGGCCGAAAACCCCGACATCAGGCAGGAGGCCAGCGTCGATAGCCAGTATCGCCCAGATGGTAACGATGATCGATGGAAGGGAGAAAACCAGCAGCGTTCGCGAGAGTTCTGAGATCTCCTTGCCGTAGTACAACGTTTTGAAGTACTCGCGACCGGTCGCGAACATCTCGAACATTTCCATCAGGTCTGTGAATTCCTCTATCTTGTCGTCGTTCAGTTGGCTCCGGTACGTGGAGGTCATATTGTGCGTACTGTTCATCAACGGCCCGTAATCGGTCTCCAGTCCCAACCACAGGGCATAGAGGTCACCACCGTGGACCTGCTGAACCGCAATCTCCAATTCTTCCGCCGTCGCAGCAACTGAGTCTACGTACGTCGTGATATCTTCGGTGAACTCGTCACCGATATCGTCTTCGAGGTCCTCACTGGCACCTTCAAGCGAGTGCGCGCGCTCTTTGATTACCGTCGCCATCACCTTGAGGAACGAATCCGGATCTTTCGGTGCAGCGTCATTACCAGTGAGACCGCCGATGTCACGCCGGAACTCGATCATGCTTTCGATGCGTTTCTCCTGCGCGCCGATAGAGGTGATATCGTGGGAGAGGACGATAGAATTGATGGAGACGACGATGGACACGAGCAGGATGATCCCGCTGAGAAACGAGTTGAGAATCGTCTGGACGGCCGCAGTCTCGGTGAGGAGCATCTTCATCTCAAAGGTCCAGATCGAACCCATGAACACGATGCTCGCGAACGTCACAGAAAGCAATGCCCCAGTGACCGCGATCCGGTGTCCTTCAAGCAGTATCCACCGGCTGAATTTGAACCCGCGTCGTCCCACCGGGATGGGAAACCAACTTCGCAGCCATCCGAAGCGTTTTAAATCCATCGGGGAACCCCGCACGTCGACGTTGACAGTAACTCATCGCTGTTCGTTGCAACTGCCCACTCCAGCATGGCCCTGTAATACACAAACGGCTCCGTTCGGTCGTCGAACCGGGTATTTACGCCCCGACAGCGAGCGGGACCCCTCGGATCAGCAGCCCTTAAACCACGGCTGTCTTGCTGAAGCGGACGCTGATAGCGCTTCGTCGTGTGCTGTCCTGTCTTGGTCTCGTTTCGGTTCATTCGTTCAGTTGTCCTCTGATAACCATCCAGCGCAAGACTGCTCGTCCGATGATTCGCTATCCGGCTTGATACGGGCTTGGCCCCGGCTATAGCCCGTCTCGGATTAGAATATGAAGGTGAGGACGGCGAGCACCACGAAGATGATGACGAGCCACTTCGCGATATCCATGCTGAGGCCGGCGACGCCGCTCGCCCCCAGTACCCCTGTGATGAGCGCGAGCACGAGGAACAGTATCGCGAGACCAATGAGATCACCGCCAAACTGAAGCACGACGTTCTGTACTGGAATTATACTTTCCGCGGCTAACTGTGCGAGTACCATACTCCACTCTCCGAGACGAGTACATATCATACCAAGGTACTTTCATCTGTATCATCATTTCAGTAAACGACGTAGTGACTTCGCCACTCATGACCGTGACGCTGCAAGACCAAGATTCATTAGTTGGGGGCACTGGTTTTCATCGATGCCAACAATTCAGATCGAAGACGGCTCCCTCTGGTACGAAGAGACGGGGACCGGGCCGCCGCTCATTTGCCTCCACGGGGGCTGGCAGGACCACCGGTCGTGGCAGGCACAGGTCGACTACTTCGCTGACGAGTACAGAGTTATAACCGTCGACCTTCGAGGGCACGGTCGGACCGGCCCGACTGGGTCACGGCGGTACTCTGTCGACCTATTCGCAGATGATCTGGAGAAGCTGGTGGCGACGTTGGACGTGGACCGCCCGGTTTTGGCCGGCATCTCCGCCGGTGGGATGGTCATTCAGACCTATCTCGACCGACACCCGGATAGTGCCCGTGGCGCGGTCATTGGAGGACCGTTGCAGACGCTGCCGCCGATAGAACTTCCTCACGGAATGAAACAGCTGTTTTCACCCCTTCCGCTACTTTCGGGGTCGCTTTCCGCCGTTGGGCCGAAATTGACGTTCAAAACACTGCTGGATTCGATCCGGATGACGAACGGCGGCCACTGGCTCTCGCTCGACGAAACGGTGCGCAAGCAATCGCTGAATGCCGTCGATTCGATTTCTGCAACCGAGTTCCAGAAGATATTCCGAGCGCTCTACGAACGCGTGGCTCCGACGCTCTCACACGTTTCGACGCCGACACTCGTCCTGTACGGCGACCACGAGATACCACTCGTCAAGCGACAGGGTGAGCGAATCGCCCGAACTGTCCAGACGGGGACCGCGCAATCGATACCTGACTCCGGACACCTCGTCAACCAGGACCAGTCGGGCGGGTTCAACGAAGCTTGTTCGGCGTTTTTCGACGGATTGACCAAAGCAGCCGATGACGCGAAGGGCCGTTGACGGCGAGTTGGATCTGCGGGTACCCACTCGGGTATGGCCTCTGAGTTCTGCGGACTATCGTGTACCACCCTACAAGCTGGTTCACCCGCTCAGTCTCAAAACGGACTCAGTCGACGCCGGCGTTCAGGTGGTGTCAGCGCGTACGCCGCGACGACGTGTGCGACCACCATCGCTGCGAAGAAGCCGAAATTGATCCACCAATTGTTGTACCAGACGAGGTCGATACCCCAGGACCCGTCGACGAGAGGCCACAGCGGCTCGATGGGCGTGGAGATATCGGGCGCTGAGAGCATATCGGCGAAAACGTGACTGAGACCCCCGGCGAAGAACGCGAGAAACGACGACAAAAACACCTGTCTACGGTCGAGTCGCTCGGTTCCGACCCACTCGTCGAGTTGATCGGTGAACACACCCGCCACTATCGCCGCACCGACGACGCTCGCAGACGTGACAAACAGAACCGTGTGCGTTACACCGTGATGATGAACTTGGTTCGGGAAAGCCGCAACGAGCCACAAGTCGATGTCAGGTACCAGTGATGCGACTACGGCGAGAATGACGAACCCGACACTGCGCCTGTCGTTCCACCGGAGCCAGGCCGGCAGCGCGAACAACAGGCCGAACGCGAGATGCCCAGAGATGTCTACGATCGTCTATCCCCCCTTGATTGAGCTGATACCACTCATTCTCACCGTACGTTCAATCGGATGCCATTTAATCGGTGCGAAATTAACTGGATTGAGAACGCACGCTACAGTGACCCAAACGCTCTTTCCCTCCGATCTCATTCGGCCAATATGTCAATCCAGTCCGACAGTGACAGCGAGACGACCGAGGAATCCGTCGACGACAAGATCAAACGAGGTGGTGCATAGCCATGTGCGATATCAAAACCGGGGTAGAGCTCGAACTGTGGGTCGTAGACGACAATGGGCGACTGGCCGACGGCTCAGAGATCGTTGCTGCGCACGAACAGATAAAACCGGAGTTCATCGACCCGCTCGTTGAAGTCCAAACAGAACCCCACGAGGACGAGTTTGGATTGCGACGTGACCTGGAGACGACACTCCGGACCGGCGTCCGGGTGGCTGAAAAGCACGACAAACAGCTCGTCCCACTGGGAACACCACTCACCTCATCGAATACGCAGGCGAACTGCAAACGGGGGGAGTTGTTCGAGGAGATCTACGGTGACGGGGTACAGAGCGCAAAGAACTGTGCCGGCACACACATTCACTTCCAGAAAGGGAGTGTGATAGACCAGTTGAACCTGCTGACTGCACTCGACCCGGCACTGGCGTTGCTGAACTCTTCCCCGTATTACTGTAGCGAAGCCGGTGATAGTTCCTCGCGAGCACGAGCCTATCGGACGAAGTGTGGGCAAGAGTTCCAGCAGTTCTGCGAGCTCTGGCCCTACGCAGGCAGTCTACAGGAATGGACGGACCGAGTCGATCAGGCGTACAACCACTTCAAGGACTTAGCGAGCAGCCGCGGTGTGAGCGCAGCGAAAGTCGATGAGTTGTTCGAAGCGGAGAATACCGTGCTCAATCCCGTCCGACTCCGGCGGTGCCAGCCGACCGTCGAGTGGCGAGCGCCCGACGCTGCACTGCCAAGCGAAGTGATCCAACTGGCAGTGGATGTCGGGGAGCTGGTTTCACAGACCGGCGAGAAGCCACTCGCTCATGGCCATCACGGTGTGTACTCGGATCGGATCGGAGTACCGGAGTTTCCCTCGCTTCGGGAACTGAGTCAAGAGGCGATCCACTCGGGACTGGAATCGACGGCGGTGGTAACCTACCTGCGGAAGATGGGATTCGACCCGTCGGAGTACGACCCGATCGCACCGGAATTTAGCGGCCCGCCGGTGCTCGGCGAATTGTCAGCACGGAAGATACGCCTCCAGCAGGCCAGCAAACTCCGGCAGGACATCAAAGCAATCGCAGTGTAGGTGAGTTCGGCCTTCGAGTGGCGTGGAGTGTGCGTCCGTTCTGGGTCCCGAGTAACGGACCTCTATATCGGCCAGGCTCACGCAGGGGCCAGCAGATGTGTTTTCCCCTCTGAACTATAACGGTACGTATGGTTTCGGTTTCCGACGGACGTGCGCTCGCGGAACAGATTATCAACGCGGTACTGGGAGGATACTCGACCCGTGTTGTTGGTGTCGACGGGAAAGCCGGACCGTACCTGACACGTCGCGAGGCATAGCTCGACTCGGCTGCGGTCGAAGCCTATCTCCGGGCGCTGAACGAGCGACTTACGAGGAAATCTGCTGTGGAAGGGACCGACGGCGAAGAGTTGGTTCCACAGCCGGAAGGCACTGTCCACCTCGTCGAACAGGCGACGGACGAGGAAGGGGCGAATCGCTGGACGGTCGAACTTAGCTGGACAACGCCGCCTGGTTCGATGCCCTCCCATCCGGAAGACGCCACTGCGTCTTCCGCCGACAACTGAGCGACAATAATGGTGTGTTTCGACACCCGACAAGGTCGAGATCCGGACTCGGCGCTACCAGCGATGAGTACGTTCGCTACGGGAGACTCGTAACCGCGACAGACGCCGATGCATGAGTACACTATTCTCGGTCATTACGCGACAGGAACTACCTGTCAACAGAGTAATCAACGTGAAAGCCATTACCATTTCATAGACATCACAATGCACCAGCAATGGGAGTACAAGACGCTCGAACCGCCGAAGGGATTGACCAAGCGAGAGACGGTCGATCCAACAGAGGAACTCAACCGTCTCGGTACAGAGGGCTGGGAACTCGTCGAGACCATCAGCTACGACGGTGGCGGGACGAAACTACTGCTGTTCAAACGTCCAGTCTCACATGAGTGAGTTCTCTACGGGGGATACCTTACGTGAGCGAACGGACATCAACAAGTACTGGTTCTGGTTACTGCTCCAGGCCAACCGATGGCTCCTCGCCGTCGGACTCGCTTTCGTGATCTTCTTCGTATTCATGACTTGGGGCCTGCTGAAACCGGTGTCGCTGCACTCGACGATGGAGTCGAGCGACATGGTCGAGACGCTATTCTCCGGTCTTATCGGGGCTATCATCACGGGAACGACGTTGGTCGTCACGATCAATCAGCTCGTCCTCTCCCAGGAGATCAGCTCGCTTGGGAGCCAGCGCAGTCGGATGGACCTGACGATGGATTTCCGCCAGAATACGGACAGCCTCCTCGGGATGACGACACCCGCCGACCCTGCAGACTACCTCTATGAGCTTATCGAGACAAGCGAACAGCGAGCGAAGACACTGCGAAATACACTCTCCGAAACTGAAAATCAGGAGCTCCACGAACAAGTGGACGAGTACGTCGCCGATCTACTGGAGAACGCCAATCACGCACACAGCCTCCTCGAAGACGCAGATTTTGGCACCTTCGACGTCGTATCGCCCGCACTCGATTACAACTATGACCGGAAGATACACCATGTCCGCCGGCTCGGGATGGAGAACCGAGACTCCCTCACCAACGAGGAGCGAAGCGCGTTCCGAGATCTGCTAGAGGTGCTTACAATGTACGGACCAGTCCGCGAGTACATCAAGAACCTCTACATCCAGTGGGCGCTGGTGAAACTCTCACGAGCGATCCTGTATGCCGCCCTGGTTGCACTCACCACCGCTGGAGGGATGGTCATCTTCGTTGACCCGACAACGTTCCTCGGGACGGTCTTCGGCATCGAGACCGTTCTTTGGGTCGTTAGCGCCGCGTTCGCTATCTCTACGCTGCCATTTCTCCTGTTCATCTCCTTCATCCTCCGGCTCGCGACGCTCGCTAAACAGACGCTTTCGGTGGGACCGCTCATGCTTAGCTGACCGACTCCCGGATGCAATTGTGTATCTCGGTGAGCCGGTGCAAAAACACAGCAACGGGAGCGGTTCCATGACGGCTGAAACTATCGATATCCAGCCAGCATGGTGTCAAAATCGATTACCGAAACGGTTGTCGCGATCTGCCCACCAGCGGTGCTTTCCTGTCAACGTCGACGTCCAGTGTTACTCGAAGTTCCAGCACATCAGGGTATCCAACTCATCCGACTGCCTGGCCACTGCACGAAGGACCAGTGCTTCGATCGCCGCGTCCGTCGGTCGCTGGCTGCGAACAGTGACTGTCACGACCTCTACGCACTCGTAGCGATACACTGCCAATTGTTACTATATCCGAAGTACTGAGTTCAACGGCAAGCAGTGTAAGCTTGCTGTGGACGGTCAACCGGTAGTGTTTAGTTTAGAGGGTTGTGTCAGCAAGCGAAATTCTAAAGCCAATTTCCAGCGGTGCTCGGTTCGTCGTGTCACAAACATATGAAAACGGAGAGTTTCTTTGTCTTGTACTTTGGCTCATATATTCGACAGCAGTCCGATTTCCATAGTGTTCTATCAGAGATCGGTCCCAACTCGTTGAAGTACAACTCAGGGATGTTTCGTATTCCCTACGAGAAACATAGAGGCTCAGCATCGTGTTTTGCTGTAGTCCTTTGAGAAGGATTTCTGTGTTATCCGTTGTCATGGTCCAAGAAAGCCGCTATGGAGAATATTGCATCTTTTCGGACTCGTAGCGTTTATGAGAGCCCGCTTTTGTCCACCCCATCAGAATGGGATAGCCGCTCTGAGGACGGCCTACAGGTAGAACTGCTGATCGGTGGTTCCGCTGGTTACAGGAGGAACTATTACCTTCTCATATATACTTTCATAATGTCACTTTCAAGCATCCAGAAGGAGTTAAAACCATTATATATTTGTCATGCAGGAAAGATTGACCCAGTCTCGGAAGACCGTGTGAGCGCTGGGTCCGCGTTGACGGATTTACGCCAGCGTTTCAACAATCACGCCGACGTCGATCTGTGGCGAAACCATACTCGCTCGGCCAGCAGAGAGCCACAAAATCCGTCTGTCGGAGGGCGCCACTCCGGGACTACTCGTGACATGAGCTGGTCAGTACAGACGAACCAATTATTGACGCTAACTGATCAAGAGTGCTAATCCGAAACAGTCTCAACGCGATATTCATATCCAAGTTTCTCACGTAGCTGACGGAACGCCTCCAGTACCTCTTCTCGGTCTTCACCGGCAGGAATCTCGACGTGTGCTGATGAAGTGGCACTCTCCGGATTCAGGACTCGCCAAACCGTTCGACGAAGTAACGACTCCTCGGATACCGGCTTCCAATCGAGACGGAGGGCATCCTCAGAAAACAGTACAGTCACCTGCTTCAGCCGTTCCAAATCATATGATGCGCTCTTCTCTTTATTGGAGTAGTACAGCGAGTCCCATTTCAAATCATACGTGGTATCGTCAGTTGTCCAAGAGACAAGCCCGCCAAACGGGACAACAGCCGACCCTCGTACTGGATCAAGTGTCTCGTTCAATTCCTCAATTACTCCCTCGTGTCCACTCGCGTTGATTTCTCGGATATGGGTCTCGTGCGGTACTGAGCGATACAGCCACGACTGGTCGGTCAGGACTGCAAATTCGTCGACGCTCTTGTGAAGCACGTTGTTGATTTTTAGAGGGCGGCGTTGAGAGCATGTTTGAGCGCTTCGTCACCTGGTTTTCTGTAGAGTTCACAGCGGAGCTGAAAGGCTCGGAGATACGGC
>NZ_JAYMGY010000021.1:0-25808 GCF_037078445.1 Haloarcula sp. CGMCC 1.2071 | reverse complement strand
CCGGAACGTTTCTAACTCTCGGCACTCCAGCATGAGAGTTATATCCGCTATTGGCCTCAGTTTCCCGAGGTTATCGCGGTCTGTAGGGTAGTTTGGCCACGTGTTACTGAGCTATATGCTACGAGTCTGAACTCGTGCAACTAGCATGGCTAAATCGGACTCCGATAGCAATGGCCTCCGGCAGGATCAACCGGAATGTGCTGATATACATCAGCGGCGGAAGTGGTTGCACTCCGTCGGAAGCTAACACACTGGTTCCTACACCAGTGTTGACTACTGCATGGGTCCGTGGGCTCACATCAGATTCCATCTTAACGGCGGACCGCAGGGGTGGAATCCTCATACACGAACACGAAGCCTCGGTGGCCTCGCATTCTAAGCGAGTGACCCAGGCCACCATGTTGGTGGCGTTGGGGTGTCGTTCCGAGAACGCTGCCCGGCGCGACCTTCGCATCACATCCGATGGGAGGGGAGCATATAAATGGACGGTCTCGAGCCCAGCGTGTTCAGGAACCACACAGGACATGTGTCGCATACTCACTAGAGAAATAGCCACATTGTCTAATCCGATACAACCATCATTTCACCCAGGTAAGATATTGAGTACATGGCTGTCGACGATGAGAAATCCTCACGAGATCGGGTTACGCTGGCTCATGAAGGTGTTGCGTTTTACGACCCGAACTACTACCAGATACAACTCATTCGAACTGCTGTGAGCGTTCTCTCGTCACATGGATTTGACCGGACGGACATCCAGCCATATTACAGAAACTCGAGATACGACCCTGAGCGAGTGGTCATAGTACAAGAAAGAGCTACCAGTCCTGCATTACACCGTTAGTTCATGTGAAGCCAATACCGAAACACACCACTGTTTCCGCAGCTACACACCACCATTTCCGAAGCTTTTGATGAAGAGCGTGATTCAGTAATTCGAAAGATTCGCTTGCAACATATTATTGTCTTCAGCGGTTGATTGGATGATATTCGCGACTTCTTCGAATCGTGAGGTCGACAGCAAGACATCAAGGACGGCTTTGAGCGGAACATCAAGCTCGTATTCGTGATAGCGACCAGCGGAAAGACCTTCATTGCGCTCGTACACGCTGATGAGTCCGAGCATATTCATATCCGATAGATGGTCACGGACACGCCGTTCGCTGACGCTATCGGCGTCGAGCCGGTCGCAAATTTTGATGTACCGGTCATAGAGGTCACGAGAACGGATAGGAACTTCGTCAAGCGCTTGGTGATATGCAAGCGCACACAAGACAGCGTGTCCCTGTGTCGTGAGTTCTTGCATACCCTCGTAGAGCTGGTTCTTTTCGAGTTCATCCTGCGCATTCCGAACGAAATCGCCAGTCACGGTCTCAGCCTCTTCAGCCTGAGCGATTTCACCTGCTTCCCGGAGGAGACGAATCGCCTGCCTTGCTGATCCAGTGTCCTGAGCGGCAAAGGCTGCACAAAGGGGAACAACATCGTTTTCGAGCACATCGTCGTGGAACGCCTTCTCAGCCCGTGGATTGAGAATCGATCGCAACTGATTGGCGTCATATGGCGGAAACAGAATCTCTTTTTCTGCGAGTGTATCCTTGACTTTCGGTGAGAGATTCTCCCGGAACTGGAAGTCATTGCTGATTCCGACGATAACGGGACGAACACCGTCGACGTAATCATTTGACCGAGCGCGAGGCAGTCCGTAGAGAATATCGTCTGATTGCCCGATGTTGTCAATCTCGTCAAGTACAATCACGACAGTGCCACCGAGAGAATCCAATTCGTCATAGAGTAGATCGAATACCCGTTGTTGTGAATAGCCTGTCGTACTAATCCGATCTTTCCCCTGACCAAGACGGAGTTCATTCACGAGTGCAACGGCAACCTGATACGATGAGGAGAGATTCTCACAGCTGACCCAGATAGTCGATAGTTCCACATCGTCGTATGCCACTGCATCTGACTCGAGATGAGAGAGCATGAATTTCGTTGCAACAGTCTTTCCGGTACCGGTTTTTCCGTAGAGAAAAATGTTGGATGTGGGTCGGTTATCGATTATCGGTTGGAGAGCTCGTTGGTACTTTTCCAGTTCGTCATCTCGTTCCCGGATATCTTCTGGTTCGTAAGAATCGTCAAGAGGGGTCGCGTCTGCAAAGATCTGCTGATCCCGTTCAAACATCCCCATGAGAGAGTAACTCTTAGCACGATATCATAAAGCCACCGGTCCCTAAGCTTCCGAAGCGTCCGGAGCTTAGAAGTATATAAAGAAGGGCACACCACTATTTCCTATGCTCTATTCTTTATAAAACACACAGACACCACTATTTCCGAAGCTATCGAATATCTGCATAGGCCTTCGAATTCCATTCTATATAATGAAAGGTTTTATTACTATAGATAGTTAACCAAACCCGTACTGCAATAAAAATAATAAGCAATCGAAATATAAACACTAGCAACTAACAGTTTGACAATTGGATGTTCTTGAATCTACCAATTACTGCTGGAATCTACAACCCCCATCCACATGTTGTTCCCATAGCTTCGGAAACAGTGGTGTGAGGGTCACTCCATTTTGCAGTTGTCAAAAGCTTCGGAAACGGTGGAGGGTTCTGTAGTGACCTTGGTAGTGAAACCCTCGAACTCAGACCTCAAGCCACTCTGACTGTCCGCCTGTAGAGCTACATACGTTCACAGCGAATTCGAATCTTGATTCGATAAGGGGTTCACACGCTCTCATGATCTGGCATCACTACAGCTGTTGTTTCTCAAACGCTCTTGTGGCGTAGATTGTTGGTGGATTAGAGGGCCGTTTTGAGCGCTTCTTTTCCCGGTTTTCGATAGTTTCGATAGACATGACGACAAAGTTGGAATGCTCTGAGATACGGCATCAGTTTGTCCTTGGAGGTGCCTCGATGGGGCGAGAGCCAAGATCGCGCCAGCAAATCTGTGACAACAGATTCGTGGTCCGACGCTCCGAGACGAACGTCTTGAGTGGAATCATGCTTCGTCGGGTGGCGCGTTCGCGCCACCCTTGCCCGATACGACTTTTAGCTGCATCTGGAACCTGATCAACAATCTGCTACGCAAGAGCGTTCTCAAATCTGGCGTATTGAGAGGAATAGCTTCGGAAACAATGGTGTGTCGTTACCATGCTTGGATCACAATTTCTTTTGGGACCTAAGCCACTATTTCCACCGGCTACGGCTGGATTTCGACGTGATTGCTTCGGAAACGGTGGTGTGTATAGGAGGATGGTTTCTTCTCTATTAGCCCGTCAACTAGATGAGTAGAGTACTAGCTGAATGATCTTGGTCGGGTCGAAAAGCTCCGGAAATAGTGGTGTGTGGTCCTTGGGTTGGTTCCAGCAGGAAATCAGTGTGAGGTCAGAATACTGACGGACTGAATGGCTCATAATCAAGCACTACTCACTGCATTCGCGGCCTATTAGATCGTACTCTTACGAGCGATTTTGTTCCGCCTCGGTGGCTGGAGGCTTTCCAGTATGTTGCCGACAGCCGAACCACCGTTCGACCCGATCTTCCTCGAGGAACCGCCGCTCAGTCCAAACTACGAAGGAGCGATCATCAGCACAGTCGGCTTGCCATTCTACGCCGACGTCACTCGCCCCGATGAAGTGCCCGCTGACGAGCGCGAGCGAACCATCGACCTCGCGGAACGTATCCTACGTGCCGGCGGCGTCCGAACCGGCTTCGGGCACCACGAAGAAGTCCGGACCTCGATGGAGTCGTGGGCTCCAAATGCTGACGAGGAATGCGATGCTGACCCCGGCTACTGGCGGTCGTCAGTTCTCTTGCTGTCGCCCCAAGAAATGAACTTCGGGCAGCTAAACGGCGGACCTGAGGAGAAACACAAGAAAGCCAAGACGGTGCTTACGTGGGCCAGAGAGTGTATCAACAGCGACGTCCTTCAGGAGATCGAGCGGTCCCAAGCCGAGGACATCAAGCAAGCGTGGCGCGACGCCGCAGAAGCCGAACTGATCCAACGTGAGATCGAGCAGTTCGCCGAGGACCCGCCAGACAAACTCGATGGGTGGCAGAGACTTGACGCCGATCATGACACGGTCAAGGTGGCCTACGTCGCTGACAACCACGGGACGCCGTCGGTTGCAGCCGTCTTTGAGGGTGCTGACAGCGAGTTGGAGGCGCTTGAGTTCACGCTGGAGGAGTGGCAAGAGAACGACGGCAATCCTCGTGCGGCAAGGCCAAATCGGTTCTGTGTCACAACTGATGGCGACGGGGCCTACGCCCAACTTCGGTCGCATCTGTTGACCTTCGAGGTTGAGCCGATGGAGGCACTCGAAGTGTAGATCATTCCTGCGCTGAGCATGGTCATATCCCAGGTTCACCACACCGTGTTTCGAGTGTAAACACTACTGCCGTCTGGTGGTTTTTCACCGGAAACGGTGGTGTGTATGCACGCGTGAGCAGTAGTCATTTGATGATGGCAGTGCTGGATCAAATATGTCGTTCAGTGTCAACTGGCATACGCTGTTGGAGGAAGCTGATGAACTCCCATCTGATGCAGTGCTGGTGACGCCACTCTCGCATACGCCGTTCCGGATCAGTGAGACACAGGAACACCGAATCATCGTCGACTACGTGGAACAGGATGAGACACGACCACTCCAGCGCGAACAGTTCGAAACGCTGTTTCGTCGGGTGCATGACGAACCAAATCAGGAGTTCGCTCTTGACCGATTGCCACCCGACGCCGAGCCGTTCGCTACGGTCTGGTCGCTTCATCCACGAATAGAGATTGATGAAGACGCCGGCATCATCCGACAAAGCGACCTCGAAACCACGACACAGATCGCTACGACCGGTGATGGGGACGAGGACACCGAGCGCACTGAACCGGATCTGCAAGTGTACAGCGACGCACTTCTATTGACCGACGCGCTTGAGCGCCACGACGTCGAGACATTTGGCGATATCGAGACGGATACACTGGTGGACCTGTACACGATGCTGTCGGATGTCCAGCGCAGTGCCAACGACCTTCGGAAAGAGGTTGCTGACGTCATCCTGAGTCGGCTCCATCATGACCAGCCAGTCAGTGGGCAGTTTGGCTCCGTCCAGCGAACTGCACGCCGTCAACGCTCGCTCAAAGACGAGGAGACTGTGCTGAACGCACTGGAGGCCGCTGGGATTGACCGTGAGCGCGTGACAAGCGTTGATCGAGACAAGGTGGACGATGCTCTTGAGGTGACTGAACTGTCTGAGACAGATCTGTACGATATCGAGAGTACCGAGTACGTCCGCAAAGCCGATGTTGACGAGGAGACCAAAGAGACCCGGCTTCAGGGACTGAAAGATCGCCTTGTCGCCAGCGATGCTGATAATGAGGAAGTCCAGCAGCTCCAAGACGAGATTGCGGAACTCGAAGACCGCATTGAGGATCTGACCTCGTTTGATTCCGGGGCGTCCTATCACACGTCTTCAGCGACCGAATAAGCGCTCATCGGTCGTCTGTATCAAGGGTTTCCTGTGGTCAGTACAGAAGGCATATCTCCCAATTCGATTTGGAGAAAGTATTTGACGCACAGTTCCTCAGCATCTGTTATGAATCGTCGCCGGGTCCTCGCCTCACTCAGTACCGCTGTATTTGGGTCTGTAGCGGGCTGTACTGAGTCACTTCCGTTTGGGAGTGACCCTCCTGATGCTACAGAAGTTGTCAAGAGTTACCACTATCAGGGGACCGAGTTAGTCGTCCAACTCAGCGAGGAGTTTGACATCAAGCAGGCCAGCATTTACAATTCGTCGAGCGATGCAGAGTATGCGTCTATAGAACAGCCCTCATCGAACTGCCGGTTTCAGGTGGTGTTCCCCGACCGCTTGGAGACATATGCGACGAAATCGCTTCACCTCAAACTGAAAACAGCTAGAGGGACAGTCACCGAATGGATCTGGAAGGGCCCTGCCCACGGTCGTGTGTCAGATGTCGACGTCGGCCCAGAAGGTCAGGCACAGTTCGATATCACGAACCAAGGCGAAAGGCCGCTACTCGTTCGGTTTGTTGCTATCTCTGGCGAGGTACCCAATCCAACAGTTGATCCACAGAGCGAATCGTTCGACTTTTCGACTCTTGGGTTTGGCCCAGGCGTATTAGGAACCGGATCAAACCGCCCACAGTCCTCGAATCGCTTGGATTTAGTCATTTCACCAGGCGAGACAGCACCGTTCGAGACAACATATGCACCGTTTGCAGTTCCTGCGGACAGCAACGCTGAGTGGGATAGATCGGAACGGACTGGGGAGATCACAATTGTACAAGGGTCTGGTGGGAGTACAAAATACGACTTTACCTACCGTCTCAACGGTCAATAAGCACACCTACCGAACGGCTATTCCAGCGAGACAAATGTTGGAACGATAGGATCAACAGGGCTGCGGAGGAGGATGTCAATAGCTGGGCCATCGGTGGGAATCCTGAACTTTCCGCAGCAATACTCTACTTGACGTTCGGTTCGTTTGTCGGCTTTAACAGATTGTACCTTGGCGGGGTCCGTTTCCGGTAGCTTCATTGCCCGGTAGACGCGTTCAACTGCCTTTCTGGCGTGGTTAACTCCCACCAAGCACCCGCTTGAACAGGGTAAACGTGAGCAGCGTGAACAGGAGTCCATTGAGCATCCCCTGACTCGCCGCGAGGAGCTTCGCTCCCCACCCGATAGGACCGATTCCGCCGTAGCCGATGGTCGAAAAGGAAATATATGAGTAGTAGATGCCGTTTCCTATTACTGCCAGTTGGTCCTCGGCATTCCAGACAACGCCTGCCCCAGTCTCCAAGGGGCCTCCGAGGACATACAAAATACCGTATACGAGTGGAAGAAGAAACGTAAGCGCAGCAATCCGCGGGAGTCGATTCCCGTAGCCACAGGTAAACTGCATCACACGGTTCAGGACGACACTAGCCCCCTTCTTTGCCTTCGTCGTTGCGTCCAGCGAGTATTCGTCTCTGATGAGACTGAGATTTTTTCGCCGGTTATAGTGGAACCGCTTGTATTCGAACTCGCGACTCGCGGGTGTATCGCCGACGTCGTTGGCACTCGTCATTGCTTTCCGGTAGGTCTCTTCAATCACCTCGGGAGTCATTTCCACGCTGAAATCCCCAGTCGCGTTGTTCCCGCTGAACTCGTGTAGAACCCAGTCGTTCCGCTCTAAGTACGAGTGGTGATCCGAGAAGTCGAAATGGTCGAAGTCAGTACGGCAGAACCGAAACTGATCAAGCAGTTCACCGGACCCGTTCTCGCTTCCCAACTGGACGTTTCCGACCGTGGCCTCGGTGAAGTCGAATGGAATATTGGAATCGCCGGGTTCGACGATTTGGCCGCCACTAATACTCGCTCTGACGAAGTTCATATAGATATCATCGTCAAGCGCGTGGAGACGGATATGCACCTCACCAGTAACAGTCGCGCCGGTGAAATCAACCTCGACCGCGAACCTGGTATCCCATAGAGACAGGTTCGTGAACGTAGCCTCCCGAAACGTAGCGTTGGTCTCGAAGACCGCCTCCTCGAATGTAGCGTTATCTTCGAGCGATTTTGCTTCCCCCTCGAAGAGCGCACCCACGAAGCTGGCTTCGGCCTTGAACGTCGCTCTCTTGAAGCTCACGTCCTCGTGAAACCGCACTTCGTCGAAGGTCGCAGGCCCACCAAAGGTCGCGTTCACGAAATCCGCGTCGCCGTAAAACTCCGTTTCGAAGGCACCAACAGAGCCTTCGAAGGTGGCGTCGTGGGCGTGTACGGGATCGCTGAACACTGCCCGGTCGAGACAGAGGTCGCCGAGCACGTGCATATCATGGCAGTCGACCCGGGCTTCGAACTCCGCACGGTCGAGGTTGAGCCGCCCATCAAACGTGGTTTCGCTGAAATCAGCGTACCGGAACCGGGCTAGCTTGAAATCAGCATCCCCACGGAAGTGCGCATTGTCGAATGCGATATCATCTTCAACGGTACGGGCGCCGCCATTAAACTCGGTTCCCCGGAAGTTGGCACGTCCATCGACAGTAACGTCGGAAAACGTAGCGTCTTCGTTGAACGTGGCCTCATTGAACGTTGCTGACCGGCGGAACTCTGCAGTCGCGAATGTGGTGTCATCGCCGAATATCGCGTGGGTAAACGTCGCATCATCGTCGAATTGCGTGTCGGCAAACGTCGCACACTCAACCGCTGCGCGATTGAACAATGCGGCTGACTCGAAGTGAGCGCCAGCAAAGGAGATATGATCGTCTAATTCGTGGCTGGAGCCACGTGCGGTGATGTTCCGAAATGAGGTCTCCCCGGTAAATGATGCGTCTCGGAAGCTCGTATCCTCGTCGAAGGTCGCTTCATCGCAGTCGACACGACCGTGAAACTGTGCCTGAGAAAAGCGGACATCTTCGTGGAACGTCGTCTCATTCGCCGAGAATTCGTCGGTGATCGTGACTGCTGTCGCCTCAAGAATACCCGATAGGATGGCATCGTCGAGCTTGAGACTGCCAATGGTCGCCTCCCGGAGATTGATTCCTTGCGCAATGTGGCCGTGGGTGACGTCTAGTGCCGCGATATCGGCATGTTGAAAATTGAGCAGATGGTTTGTCGCCCCGTCGATTTGCTGATATGTGAGCGACATTGTGGGAAGGTCGGCCCCGACGTACTCGTTACTTCGCGGGTCCTGGGAGGTGAGGTTCTCACGGAGTGTCTGCACGATATCGTCATCGGTCACATCGAGTGACCGGCGCTCGGCACGCGACATATGGAAGATACAGTTGTCGCTCTCTGCGTGAGACTCGTGTGGGCACTCCCATGTTGTCTCGATATACGCGTCTGTCTCGTTTGACGGGTCAAAGCGATACGAACATGTCTCGGCGTCGGGGACTGAGCTCATACGTCGCTAGGGGAGAGTGAACTGGGCATTGGGGTAGCTATTCAGTAGCGTGATTGTTTCTTTGGGGCATGGTCGTTCAAAAAATCTCACGCCGTTCCTCCGGAGTGAGCGATGTATCCGGGGCGGAGTGTGCGCAGTGTTCGCACTCGTAGCTGCCGCCCCCTTCTTCGTACGTAATGATTGGCATCCCCAGTATGAAGAACGCCTCCTTTTGTTGGCGTTCGATGATCGCATCAGCGGCTTCACCACACCCTCGACACCAGTCCTCATCCTCGGCAACCGACTGATAAGTCACCTTCGCGCGGCCGAACGTGACCGCGCTGTACGCTTCGTCTTCGGTCGTCTCAATGAGATCGTCAGCCGGAAACGGCTGCACGTCGATCGTATTGTCGAACCCGGTTTCGACGGCCGTGTCGACGTCGATGTAGGGACCCAGGTCGACTCGATTGTCCCGACCGACAATATGGACCTCGACAGAGGCATCGCCGCGAACAATGAGTTCGTTGTTCGTCCCAATGAGATAGCAGCTGACACTGCCTGTCGCGCCTGTCACGTTAACGGTGGACTGACAGCCTGAGAGAACGACTCCAGTGTTGGGATCCGTTACCTCTCGCTGTTGTTGCCAGCCACTCACCGTGACGTCGTAGGTTGCGGGGTCACGAGACGGTGCATTGCTTGTGCCGGCGTCAAAGACCTGTTCGGGGCCACGCGCTGAGAGTGCCCCATCGACAGCGCCGTGAGCGATGAACACGTCCTCGGCTGTGCCAACCGCGAGGTCACCATGGACGCCATCCGGTTCCGTGTAGCCATCCTCCAGCGTACCGGTGATATCAGTCACCGGGTCGGCCACGTCAGCAGCCGGTGTGATTGGCACGCCGGTGAAGACGTACTCGACGTTCCGCAAGTCGAGATCGCCGTCAATCGAGTCGGGCTGTACATACATGTCTTCCAGTCCGGACATCCGAACCGGTGTCTCTATGCCGCCGTTGAGAGTTACGTCGCCTGTGTACTCGCTCATGGTGTGAATCGGTCCGTTAGATGGTGGTCGGGGCCCAGTACTGCGTGATGCTTGTGGTGGTAACCACCAGCAAGTCGTGCTCTGGGTAGGTGTGATACGTCTCGAACGTCCTGTCGTCAGTCGTGATCGCCGTATAGGCACGTGGCCCGAACTTGTAGCAAAGGTCGTAGTCCGCTTCCGGATCAAATTCCGATAGTGGGAGAGTCATTGCCATGCTAGACACACCGTGTGGACTCGCAAGTGAGTCCGTACAGCCCTGTTCGAGTGGAATGACCTCGGCATCCTGTTCGGAGATGGGTTTGCACGAGCAAATTTCATGGAACCCGAGCGAGTCGGCAGTAACGGCGTGTGAGTTGCCGATGACGCGGAAGGTAGCTGTCTCCCCACAGAAGGGGAGCGTCTGTGCTTGCTTTACATCCATCGCGTTGAACGACGGCGGCACATCAGGATGTGCCAGATAGAGTTCAGTCGTGGTCTGGTATGTTGTATCGCCCATTATTTAATGAGGATATCGTAGTTTGGATGGAACACACTATTCGGCCGGACACCGGCGTATCTCGGCGTGTCTACCCACTCGACCGTTTGGTAGCGGTGCTGATAGCGGTTCATGTATGCTGTGCCGTTATGTGGCGCAAGCGAATCGCGCGGTGCCGGTGCGAGCAGGGTGAACCGCTCGACGCGCTCTGTCTCGCCATCTGCGTCAATATCTGCCCATGCGAAATACGGTGCTGCACTCGTCAGGCCGGCTTTGTGAACCGTGTTGTAGTACGCAGTCCTGTGCTGGGCGTAGCTGTACCGTGAATACGTCCACGTCGCGATCACGCCGTCTGCTGTAAGATGCTGGCGCAGCTGACTGTAAAACTCCACAGAGTATAGCGGGAGCAGGTCGTCGTCGGTCGCCCCAGGGATGTCCAGCAAGATTACGTCATAGCGCTGCTCGGACTGCTCGAGGTACTGGACCGCGTCTTGCACGCGCGTCGTTTTGTTTTCATATCGATAGGCTCCATCGTGGTACTGCGAAAGGAACGGATCGGTCTTCGCCCGCTGCATGAACTCGCCGTCGATATCGACGTGGTCGACACTAACCCCGTGTCGTTGCAGTCGGTCCATCGCCGCCCAATCGCCCCCACCGATGAGGAGAACCTTCGTGTCAGTACTATTTTCGAACATTGACAGCGGGACGTCGACGAGCCCTTGGTGATAGCTGTCTGCCCACGACTCACAGAGTTGGACAGCGGAATCCAATCTGAGACAGCGTTCCGTGGTGGCACCGAAGTACGGGTTGTCGCCGCTGCCGGTCCACGTTCGGTTGTACTCCGTGACGCGTTGGTACCTCGTCGTCCACGTGTCTGTGACAGCGACGTCCATCGCCCCCGGAGCGTACTCCAACTCGAATTCTCGTTCGAAGTAGTACTCAGAGACGTCCTCGCCAACCGGGCCCGCGTTGACAGCCGCGACGCCCGTGCTTGCTGTGACGAGCAGGCAGACTGCGAACAGCGCCTTCCCCGTTGATCCTACTGGCTGTGGGAGTCGGCTTCGAAGCGTTGGTTTGTGTGTGTTCGCCGTCGTGCTCGCGAAGATTAGCGCAGCGACGCCGTTCAGGAACGCAAGGACGAACACCGACGGTATGAGTCCAACCGCCGGATAGAGGAAGAACACGTAGACAAGTGAGCCGACTAACCCGCCAAGGTAGTCAAAGCCCAATACTGCTGCATAGGCACTTGTTTCATCGGCTGGGTCGCTCGGCGTGCCCTCTCGCTGCCTGATGCTAAAAGCGGCGCCCAACACCACTCCAAAGGCCCGATTCAGATGGCTGGTGAGCCGTCGAACCCTGCGGGCGATACTGGAGGGGCGCCGCGCCGTATCCCGAACAGATTCCGATAGTGTGGTCAACAGCGGCAACTCGAACCCTGAGAGGAACCCGATTGTGACAATTGGGAGCCGGGCAATCGCGCCGACTAGTGGCGCGTATGCAGCGGGGTATCTGAGCGTTCCGAGCAGGATGACGAGGAGGAACCCAAGCGGTGCAACGACGGCGAGGTACGTTTCGACACGGAAGAAGTTCGACTCGGGGTCTGTCTCCAATCGGCCTGAGAGGAACGATCCTAGCCCCAGCGACGAGAAGAACAATCCGATGGTGAGGCCGTACTGAGTGACGCTCCCGCCGAAGACAACTGTGTAGAGTTCGGCAAAGACGAGTTCGTACGCAAAGCTACACAGCGCAACGATAAACGTGAGCGCGTGCAGCAGCGGGACGCTGTGGCGCGGATGGTGCGGTCGTGGTGTCATTGGGGGGACTCAGGGCGATGGACGGCGGACGGGCGAGCTGTGGGTCAAATTCGGGGTGAGACCTTCCACTTCTGGGCTATGCTGTAGGTATCATTGTCGTCCTTGACGAGGACATCGACGGCCTCCCAGCCGAGATTAGTGCCGTCGGCTGCGGTAGTGTGCGTGCCGACTCGGTACCAGCCTGCGTTCGTGACGTCGATACTAACTGTATCATCGGGATTTTGCCACGTCTCATCCCACGAAACCGGCCCTGGCGCAGGCAGCTCCTCGTCGGTGTCGCTTACTGGGCCGATGCGGGCAATGCCCACCTCGGAGATCTCGGTTTCGGCCCGGCGCACCTCGTCATCGTGGTCATCGTACCACGTCCCAACGTAGGCGCCACCGTGGTACTTGGCACGGCCTCGTCCAGTACGAGGCGCATCAGAATAGGAGGAGCCTCGGCCACGACCAACAGCACCGCGGCCACCGCCACCACCGCCTTTCTGTGCTTGGGCCGCTCCAACGGGACTCAGCGAGCCGATGACCGACAGTCCACTCGGTGAATCCTTGGCGTTGCTGTCGAGTGATTGCGCGTTCTGTCCATTGATTGGGACGCCGTCTCGTCTGGTGGCTACCCACGGGTCGTCGACGAGCTCAGCCAGCAGTTGGGCGCTATCGATTGTAACTGTGCTGAGGACCCGGGATCGGCGTGGCGGCGGGCTCTCTGAGCTACTACAGCCAGAGAGTCCGACCAGACCGGCTGTCGGAAGGAGGGCTGCGCCATGGAGGAATCTACGTCGGTCCACAGTGGGCCTTTGTCGGTGCATATAAAGAGTTTTTTGTTCAGAAGCGTGTTTCCTGCAAGGATACCCTTCCACGCGTCAATCGCCTCGGGGTCAAGCCCCGAAAGATTCCCGTCGTCGTCGACATGCCATCGGATTTTGTCACCAGCTTCAACAACAGCCTCTCTCCGTACCACTGCTGGGACCGTCACAGAATAGCTCTCGTTCACTGTCGTTTCGTCTTCGACTTCGTGGGGCAGATATACAGGTTCGGGGTAGTCGATAAAATAATTCGCCCCTAAATTTGCCGAGGGATAGTGGTTCTCAGGGACGTGATTGATCCATATTCGAAAGTACACGATACACTTGTTTCACTCACGTATACAGGTAATGAAACTATATTCAGCGATTGATCTTGTAAGCCGATAGGAATCTTTGCCAGACATGACACACCATCGATACGCGATCGAAAAACATTCATCCTGTTTGAATGTTCGGTCTGGCATGCGGCGTCGCCAATTCCTCGCAAGTGGAATAGCCCTCCCTCCAGTCGCGCTAGCCGGATGCGCACATCCAGCCGTTTCGCTTGACATGAGAGCGGCATCAGCAGACGACATCGCTAGTGAAGTTTCAATGATAGCGCAACCTGATTCAGGAGCGTACGGAGTCATGGCGGCAGCCGTTGAAAACGGTACCGCGACACGGCAAGGCTATGACCCGCTGTTAGATGGCAGTGATACTGTTAGGTTCAACAACTCCTTTTATCGGGTTTCTGAGACTATGCTTGGAACAAGTGAGGTGACTGTCTATGAGGTGTCTCTTGATTTCAATCCAACTGAAGCGGCACCGGAATTCGGTGAGATTCAATACGAGAATCTACCCAAAAGTGATCGTGAGCATTTCGACTACTTTTTTGCGGACGAAAATCCGCCAGCCGACGGTGAAGACTCGATTGACATTGAATATGGCCCTGTATCAGAAGTCAGCGACGACTCAGTGTTTGTTCCAGACCCACAGTACGATGTGCTGATCCATGACGGCAATCGGTATCAGATAGATGTTAGCTCACACTCCAGATCCCAGACTAAGTACCAGTATGAGGTGACGAAAATCGCACCAGATAGTGACATACTTGCCGACCGAATTAGAGAACAGTACTTGTTCACTCTCACAGACCTCACAGACGCTGAACGAAAGGTCGTGGAAGAAGCGATCGACAGTGCATATTACGAGAGGGACGAAGCCTTCCAGTCCGTGATTGACCGGATTCGCGAGCATGAGGGACTCAATGTAGGTGAAGGATACGGTACCTGGCTGATAGAATACGAGAGTGCCGAGTATATCACTCACGCTGAATGGGTCGACTGAAAATATCGTCCATATCCTGTCCGCCGCGTTGGAAATCCGCGTTCGCCGCGCTCAGGAAACAGACACGTTAGAGGGTGTCATAAAACGACCAACACACCAAAGAGCAGGGTCTATGCTGAGGTGGTATGCGCTCAGCGACCCTGCAAGATGATCCTTCGGTAGAGTCGTTCTTCAATGTCGCGGAAACCGAGACGTTAGCGTTGTTTGAGCCTTTCTCCTTCGAGTTTCTCGTAGAGTTCGACGTGTTCGCCCCGGCGGAGACGGGGCGAACACGAGAGCACAAGCCACCAGGGCTGATGCGTGGTTTCTTCCACTGCTACTACCACGACACCTTCGGCATTCGTCCGATTGAACGGGAGCTACAGAATACGGTTGTCTGGCTTGGCTGTGGCTTCGATCGACCGCCGTCGAGAGACGCCGGTCGATCGCTTCCTTATCGACCTCGAACACGTTGTTGACGAACTGTTCGATGAAGAGATTTCGACCACGGTTGGAGAATCGATTGAGGTTGAAATCGACTGCTCGCCTGCCGCTATACCTCATCCATCTGATTCTTCAGGGAGAGTACCAGTCGAAACCGTTCGTTCTCGGGACGGAAATCGAAGCGATTAATCCCCTATGCCAGAATAATGGTTCGGATGGAGGGACTATTGTTTCTGGGTGTCTTCGCCTGTCTAGCGGGCATCACAGTCATCTTCTATATTGCTGTCCGGCAGAGGAACGCTCCCGCAGTAGTCAACACGGCCGTGTCGTTTCTGCTGGTGTTCATTCCGGTTCTCGTCGATGTCCTTGCCCACTGGTTTTACGGAGTCCGAGTGGGACTTACCCCGGAACTTCCACTATGGATTGCCGTCACCGGTCTGTTTCACTCCTACGGTATGCTCGGTCCATACGACGAGATCTCTTGGTGGGACCACCTCACCCATACGCTGTCGGCGGCACTCGTGGCAGCGTTGCTATATGCTGGCGTGATAGTCGCCCTCGAGTATGCACCGGTTTCGGCCGGAAACAGTCTGATCTGGACCACTGTCGTGTTGGTTACGCTTCTGTCAGGAGTATACTGGGAGCTGATCGAACTTCTCGCGCGAGAGTTCGGGAGAAAGTTTGACCTCCCACCTGTACTCGATCACTATGGCCGCCGGGATACGGTCTTGGACCTGTTCTTCGACGTTGTCGGCGCGGTGCTCGTCCTCGTTACCGATCTGCGACTGTTCGTCCCAATGGCGGAGGTCTCCCCCGAGACGACGGTAGCGGTGCTGGTCGTAGTCCTCGGTGGGTTGGTCGTCGGATCGCTCGTCATATCGTTAATCGTCGTCGTCGAGCAAGCTGAGTCTAAAACGCAGACACACTCCGGTAGATTTGACTGATTCGGTGCCTAATTCGAGACTCGATCTTATGTAGTTCCTCAGTCTCTTATCGGTGGATAAGGCGAATACCCCGAGGCGAGTCACTCAGTCATAATCAGAACGATCAGTATACAGCCTTCAGCGACCGGTTGTTTCGTGCCGTGTCGTATCTAATGAAATTCCCACAATCCCGAGGTTTCTCCCTCAGGAATCTCTGTGGGCACAAACAAACGCACGTCGCAGGACGGTCAGAAGAACATACGACTCGTACTTCTGGGTCTGACAGTGCTCGCAGGGCTGCATATCCCCGACGATCTCCTCGATAGTGTCGTCGTACTCGTCGGTGAGCGTGGTGAGTGCGTCCGTAATCTGGGGCTGGACAGCGTCGATCATCTCCTCGACGGCGACGTCGGCGGAATCTGGTAGTGAGTACGAGAGAACGATCGTGTTTGCGTGGTAGTACTTTGTCGTCCCGCCGCGGCCCTCCTCGAAGCGAACGACGTCAACGAGGCCAGCATCCCGTAACTCGTTGATGTGGTGGCGAACTGTGTTCTCCGTCCGGTCGACGCCACGATTGTCGAGGTGTTCGTGAACCTCGGTCGCGGTCAGAGCCTCCTCGGACAGAATGTCGAGGATCATCGCCCGCATCGGCTCGTCAATGGCGTCCGAAACCCGAGTATCTCGCACCGCGATGTCATCAAGACGGTGGTCGGTATCGGAATTACTCATACGAGAACTGAGCGCGAGCATGCGGGAAAAGGTAGCGGGACAAAAGTTAGGCAGGTGTCTATCGTAGAATCGAGTACAGAATGGACCCGCAATAGCGAAAGCTCTAGACGACCGATTTGACTGTTCCAACTCCCCATATCTGTATTCAAACATATCATCTAAAAAATACTTATTGGGGTACGGGCACTACCTCAAACTGTAATGAGCGACACAACCCAGTTCCGCGTCCTCGACTTCGATTGCCCGTCCTGTGCGAGCACCGTCGAACGCGTCCTGTCGAACGTCGCCGGCGTCCAGCACGTCGAAGTCCACTACGCCACCGGCCGCGTCGAGATCGAGTACGACGACAGCGTCGCTGACCCCGACGCCTTCGTACAGACCATCGAAAGCCAGGGGTACACGCCCCAGACCGCCTAAAAACATGAACAAACAATCAATCACGCAGTACTACCGGAAACACCGGAAGGCCATCGTCACGGCGACGAGCGGCCTGCTCTACGGCGGTGGCTGGAGTCTCGGCTACCTCACGAGTTTCGAGATGGCAAGCGCCGCCATCCTCGTCCTGGCGACGATCGTGGGTGGCTACGACATCGCCAAGACCGCCTACCACGAGGTCACCAACCGGACGCTCGGTATCAAGACGCTCGTGACGCTGGCCGCAATCGGGGCCATCGTCATCGGGGAGTACTGGGAGGCCGCCGCCGTCGTCTTCCTGTTCAGCCTCGGCAGCTACCTCGAGGGACGGACGATGCGCAAGACCCGGACAGCCCTCCAGGAGCTGCTGGAGATGACGCCCGACACGGCGACTGTCCGTCGCGACGGGGAACTCCAAGAAGTCCCCGCCCGCGAGGTCGAAGAGAGCGAAGTCGTCGTCGTAAAGCCAGGCGGGAAGATTCCGGTTGACGGCGATGTGATTGACGGCGAGAGCGCTGTCAACCAAGCGCCGGTCACCGGCGAGAGCGCGCCTGTCCACAAGGCCGACGGCGACGAGGTCTACGCCGGGACGGTCAACCAAGAAGGCGCACTGGAAATCCGAACGACGGGTGCGGGCTCGGATACGACGCTCGAACGCATCATCCGCCGCGTCGAGGAGGCCCAAGAGGCTCAGTCGCCCACGGAGAGTCTCATCGACCGGTTCGCGAAGTATTACACGCCGGCAGTCATCGTGCTCGCTATCGGTGCGTACGCCGTCACGCAGAACGCGATCCTGTCGCTGACCCTGTTGGTCATCGGCTGTCCCGGCGCGCTGGTCATCGGGCCACCGGTCAGCATCGTCTCGGCCATCGGCAACGCCGCTCGGTCTGGCGTGCTGATGAAGGGCGGCGAACACCTCGAACGCGCCGGCAAGACCGACCTTGTCGCCTTCGACAAGACCGGCACCCTCACGAAGGGCGAGACCACCGTCGCCGATGTTGAGGGGTTCGGCGTTGCTGATGACGAGGTCCTCTCACTCGCGGCAACCGCCGAGAAGAAGAGCGAACACCACCTCGCCGATGCCATCGTCGACGCGGCCCGCGAGCGACCGACTGCTGCGACGGACGGCGGAACGACGGTCGCCCGGGCGGACGATACGGACGCGGGGCGCAGGTCGGTCCCCGATCCGGACGACTTCGACGTGGTCGCTGGCAAGGGCGTCATCGGCCATACCGATGGCCAGGAAGTTGTTGTCGGCAACCGCGCACTGCTGGCCGACCGCGGCATCGACATCCCCAGTCGGGTCGCCGACTACGTCCGCGAGCGTGAGGGGCGCGGCGAGACGGTCGTCCACGTCGTCCGCGATGGGGACATCGTCGGTGCAATCGTGCTGCGGGACGAACTCCGGGAGACTGCCCCTAGCGTCGTCGCGGCACTCCAAGACGCCGGCATCGAGACGGTGATGCTCACCGGTGACAACAAGCGGACGGCCGCCGCCGTCGCCGAGGAGGTCGGCATCGACGAGTACCGCGCCGAACTGCTCCCCGAGGACAAACAGACGGTCATCGAGGGCTACCAAGCCGACGGGCACGTCGTCGCGATGGTCGGCGACGGCATTAACGACGCGCCGTCGCTGGCGACCGCCGATGTCGGCATCGCGATGGGTGCTGCGGGAACGGATACCGCCATCGAGACGGCTGACATGGCGTTGATGGCCGACGACCTCGAACGCATCCCGTATGCGGTCAAACTCAGCAAGGCGACGCGCTGGAACGTCCTCGAGAACGTCGGTCTCGCGGTGCTGACCGTGACCGTCCTGCTGGCGGGCGTGCTCACCAGCTACGTCACCCTCGCTGCCGGGATGCTGGTCCACGAGGCCAGCGTCCTCCTCGTCATCCTCAACGGGATGCGACTGCTCCGCTACTGACCACTAGACACGATCACCATCACTCATGACATCGAATTCCACTGCGACTGACGCGACCCAGGCTAGAACCAATTGGCAGGTCAACTACGACGTCGATCCGATCGAAATCCGCGACCCCGTCGCGGAGGCCCTCGGCGTCCTCGAACCGAGCGAGCCGTTCATCATCACCTACAGAGACGCGGTGAAAGAGGCGGGACACTCCTGTCCGACTGCCTCAGGTGCCTACCGGATCGTCCAGCTCGGACTCGACGCCCTGTATCCCGATGACTATCCAGTCCGGAGCGAAATCGAGGTGCAGGCGGCCGGCCCGCGAGATGACGCCGCGTACGGCACGATGAGCCGTATCATCTCGTACGTAACTGGCGCGACCGAAGAAGACGGCTTCAGCGGGCTCGCCGGCGGCTACGGCGGCCGCCGCGATCTCCTGCGCTTCGATATGTTCGACCCGGGCACGGCGGAGCCGACGTTCCGGTTCCGTCGAACCGACACTGACGAGACCATCGAAGTGACCTACCACGTCAGCGATGTTCCTGACGGTGGACCCGTAATAGGGAACCTCCAGGGGATTCTCGACGGGTCGGCAAGCGACCACCAACGGGAGGCCTTCGCTGACGCCTGGCACCGCCGCGTGCAGGTCGTCCTCAGAGACGACTCGCTGTTCTCCGTCGAAGGGGTGTGAACGCGGCGGGACCCCTCACACTCGTAAACGAAACTGCCAAGGCCGATTGTCTCGAAACAGTCGAGGTCGAGCTAGCTGTCGAGTACGATATCAACTCCTTCGACGAGTGGCGCAATCTCGTCGACCCAGACTACGCCATACACGGACGGACCGTTGAGAAGGGCACGATCATCGACGACTTGCTCGACAGACTTGAAGGCCACTACCGCCGGCAGTCGTCCTCTAGGTATGAAGCCCCGGACTGGAATCTCACGGTGACCGGCTCGGCGACTGCTTGGCGACGACTCTTCATGGAATTTTCCCAGATGCGAGGTTCAGATTCCGACCGTGCCGACAAAGGCTCTCTTCGTCTCAAACGGTTGCTCGCCGCAGACCTCGTAGACACAGGCGCAGCGCTGGCTGCCCTCGAACTCATCAACCAGTACGATCTGGACAGGGCCACGGACACGTTCATCGCAGAAGTGACGGACAGCACGGACGGCGAGTAACCAACTCGTCCTGTCTTGGTCTCTGTCGGTTTGTGCTTCCCTCGGGGCTGGAGTTTAAATACGATGACGAACGCAACCAAGCGTGTGACTGACCGGAATCCTGAGTACGATCCCGCTGATATCCTCGGCGCAGCGAGTTCCGATCCTGAAACGAGGGGGAACGGACGGGAACGAGTCCTCGAATCCACCGGCTATCCCGACCGTACAGAGGATGAGACTCGTACCTGTCGGACCTGTGGTCAGGATATCCCACGGGATGAACGCCAGTGTCCGTTCTGCGCTCAAACCGGCGTCTCAGAGATACCTTCCGACGATCAAGGTAGTAGTCCACTTGGGGAGTGGACATTCGGGCGGGTAGTACTCGCACTCGTCGAAGCGAACACCGACTTCCATGCACGAGCCCTCGGCGCTGCGGCCTTCTCCGTTTCCGACAGCATCGCGAGCGGCGAGGATGTCTCTCACGGGACGGTGAAGTGTCGAGCAGCGTTCGGGACCGAGCCAGCCGCCACTCTCACGCAGGGCTGGCCCGAGCTGCCGACCGAAACCACGATCGACGAGGAACCCGGACAGGCGCTCTTGGAGACGGCCGACGAACAGACCAACTGGGACGGGGATGGAGACGATGTCCAGCCACGGATCTATCTTGAGGACGGGTCGCCAGTCACCGACCGCTCGGAGTTCCAGCAGCTCACGGATGAGTTCCGAGAGGCTGATGGGATGTACTGGCTTGTTCCCGGCGTTGTGAAGCGCCATCAGGCAAGAGCCGAACCGGAGATAGTCGGAATTGGGTTCTACTGTCGCCAGTGTGGCGCCGTGACGGGACACGAATCTCACGGGCTCGATGGCTTCGAGTGTCACCCACATCTTGACCGGCTGATCTGGACCTGCAGGGAGTGTGGGCAGCACCGACACGAGCCCGAACAGGAAGATGACACGGCGGACGTCACGGGCTATGAGCATCTTCCCGACGGCGTCTCACCCGAGGACATCCACGCCGACGAGCCAGACTTCCAGGAACAAGCGTTTCAGGACCAGATCGGTGCCTATCGCGAGCGGAATGGCTTCTTCCCGTGGGAGCGGTAGCTGTCGTGTCGGCAGAGCGTAACGGTTGTTCAGGGTGCCATAGAACCATTCGTAGCTCACATTGTAGTTCTCGCTGAGCAGTCGGTACAGAGTACAGCTTTACTTGGGTAAGAAAAACATCAGGAGCAAGGTTAGGAACCCGATTGCGACTGCTCCCGCAGAAACAAGGTAGAATCTGCTTCTTCCTGGCCTGTCCTCGTCAAATATAACGAGCCCAGCCTGTGCGCTTCGGCCCATATGGATAAGGAGAATTCCACCCCAACTGATTGCCATCCACAGTGAATTCGTATCAAACATTGGTTGGATACGAGCAGTATACGAATCTGAAAGCAGTTGAGGGGCATACCCAACGGCGATGACGAGTAGCAACTGAATGACTCCGACAAAGACTAAAAGATGTCCATATTCCGAATCATCCATGTACAGGGAAGAGAGGCTTCACGCAAAATAGCTCTGATGAAGTAATCGGTGGCTATGTTGCCGGAAACACACCAATCCTTGCCGTTGGAGGTTTCATATGTGCTGGAACTGTTTTAGGCTGTGCGATTAGCGATGCAATTCGAGAGAACACTCCCTGTGGTGCCCAAAATCTTGAGTTCTATTGGAATGAGACAAATCCGAATCATCCACTGGTGGTCATGATAGAATGTACGGACATTTCTAAAGATGAGAAAGAACAGACCGCCGAAGACTTTGGAGAAGATTTGCAGGGTTTCGCTGACGATGCCGCTGACGTGACTGTTGAGGTAGGACAAGAAGCTGCTGATGAAATAGACGATCTACTTGATGAAGGGGCCGATGAAATAGATGATAATAGATAAGGGTGAAGGCATCCTTCTCGGGGAACAGGATACCGTAATCAAATTCCCCACCACTCTACATATTGAGCCAGATGGTTTCAAGAAATACATTAATGTGGATGACTGGATACCTGCTCTACCTGCTCTCGGCGGCTGTGATGGCATTACCCCAGACGACCGGTTCCAAATCAGATGCAGTACTGATAATAGCAGCGGCAATCGTCGGTCATATTCTGCATGGATTGCGGGTACGGTATTTTCGATAACGCCCGGGGACCTATTACCGAGGTGTCCGGATTCACAACGACGGCTAACTCGGCAGTAGCCGATCCAAAACGACACTCGTCCCGTCTTCGGTCCGGGACACTGTATTCTCCAGCAAGTGCTCGTCATTTTCGTCGACGTCGAGAATACCGGGTTCGACGAGACGGTGACCATCCTCCCGTTCGGCGGTGAGGGTCAGGCACAGCTGGCCGTCGACCTTCCCACCGGCTACCGAGATTGTACCGATTTCGTCGGGAAAGGAGACGATTGTCCAACTATCGGGTTTCCGGACCCGCAATTCGGTCATCAGTTCTTCTTCTCTCGGCAAGCAGTATCAGCACTCTGGCTGGTATCCGAGCCATTTTGTGTCTCCCTCGGAGCCGGAGGAGATCATGAGTACGACAGCACCTTCCTTCGAGGAGTATGACTTCGACCGCGGCGACCACGTTCGAGCCGACTGGACCGACGGAGACGGCCCACTCGATGCAGTCGTCGGAACCGTTACAGAGATTTCGTGTTCCGGCGGCAACGTGATCGTCTCTGTCGAGGCTGACGACGACCAGTATCCCGACCGCTCGATCTACGGCGGGACCCATGATTGCGCTCCCGAGTGGGTCGAACCGCTAGAGCAATCCTAGTCTGACAGCAAGGGAACTCGCCCGTATTTTGTGAGCCTCCACCGGGTGAGAGGCGTTCCAGAGAAGGCCTATCAGCCATATCCGAACAGGCAGGCGATCCAGACCAGTACCAAGATGGATCTGTCACACTTGCTGAACTGGGGGTTGGGTACCGTCTAGTTCTGTGCCTCCGCAGTTGAGCCCGTCTAACGCTTGGTTCGGTCTTTACTGTCGTATTAGCGTCTGAACCGTCTTAGCCAGCGTTTCACGCTTGACTGACTACCCTGCCAGAATAAATGTAAGCGGTCGACTCGCATAGTCATCGTCTGGAACCTCTTTTCAATGGGGTTCCGGTCGTGGTAGCTGAGGTGACCGTTCAGACCGGAACAAGAGAAGGCAGTCAGATGCTAACCAGCCTTGACTAGAAAATCTGAATCGGCGAAATAGTGTTTCTTGGCAAATCGATACAGAAACGCCGCCGCAGGGACAGTCCCGTGGCAGCTGAACACGTCTACTTCAAGCAGTAGCTTTGGTTCCATGTCGACAGCGGTGTAGAGCCATTCTCTTGACCGTCTACCTTGACTTGTTTTCTCATCGGCCATGACTTGCGACTACGCTGCCGTCGGCGGGCGCTCTAGTCTTCGGCAAGTGTCCTTCCAGTATCAAATCGCTTGATAATAGCGATCGACGCTCACCAGCCTAAGATGGCCTCGATTTCACATAATGACCATCCTATCGAGTGAAGTCTAACCGCGAAACAGTGGACGGGTGTCGGCGTACGTTTACTCTTTGAAACATCTTGATTCTACACGTTTAAGCGTTCTCTAAGTAGGTCCGCGAGTTCCATGATCAATTCTCGCTACGACCTCCCCGCCTCCCAACTCCTCATCAAAACAGTACTGCTTCCGGCATAATATCATTAGGCTGGATTCGAAATAGAGAGTATGTCCACTTTTCGCGTTCCCAATCCGATCGCTGATCGAATGGTTGAATTTCTCTTTGAAGACACCGATTCTACCTACGGGAAGAAAATCCTGTATCCGGGGTGCGGTGAAGGCGAATTAATCGCAGCTGTGGAACGATATTTCAAAGACTCTGTGAAAAGCCCACCAACCGGGGTTGCAATCGACACCAATGAGGAGAGCATTGAGACTGTTCGAGAGAATTACCGTGACCGAGTGACGGTCCAGAAAGGAGACTATTTGAGTGCGGACGCACGCCTTGACTCGTTCGAGTTCGTCCTTAGCTACCCACCGACAGTTAGGTGGAGTGAGATTAGCGAGGAAAAACAACAGGAGTATGCTACTTCTTTTGCGCAAATATCTCCGGATACGGCCCGTATTCACACTGGGCTGCTGTTTCTTGAGCGATCGCTCCACGTCCTAACAGAGGACGGGAACGGTGTATTCCTGACTACGAGAGGTTTCAAAACGGAAGAGAAGAAAGGTCCGTTCCGAAGCTACCTAGCTCCGAAAGTTGCGGATATTAAACAAATTGACCATGACTATTTTGAGGCCGATATTCCAGATATGCTCCTGAAAGTCAATAGTCCGGAATCAGATGAATTTGACCCCGCGATATCAACAATCCGTCCAGATCCATCGGAAGTTGAGACCCAATTGATGGCGAGTGCAACTTCGCCAACAATTACTGATCCTGCTCGCTGTATAGCGACATGCTTTCCGAATTTAGACGTCTACGGAACTAATGATGATGCCGCTTTCGTCTACTTGGATCTCTACTATGAGGACTACGACGCTGCATTCGTCTTTGACGACCCAGAGCAATTCGAAGGATTTCGGGGGTACGTTTCCAGAGCGGAGATGAATATCCGAGGCGAAGGCTCTGTCACCGAGCACGTACTACCACTGGAGGACTCGGACTGCATCGGTCCAGAAGAAGAGGTCGGAACAGTGATTGAGCGACTGGGAAGAGACGGAGAGCGGTTCTGTTTTGTCGGGACGCCAGACAGTCCGGAGGGAATCGTGACTCGCTTTGACCTGAATAAGGTCCCAGTCTACCAATATCTGTATGTGATGCTCTCCCGGTTTGAGATTCAGCTGCGAGAGATCATCCGTGAATACGTTCCGAACTGGGAAGAGGAGACGGATGTGTATATTTCGTCAGCATATGTCGGAGAGCTTGCTCCAGATAAGCTATCTGGTGGGACGATTGGGGACCTGATCGACATCCTTTCTGAGACCGATGAGATGGGAAGGATTCAGCCTAATCTTCAGACATATGAGGCGGATATAAGAGATATCAAGGACCTTCGCGATGCTGTCGCCCATTACAACCCGCTTGTTCACTACATGAGTAATGATACGGAGAGTGATTGGACTGCAGGCGATTTACGCGCCCGATACAACCTCTTGTTAGATATCGTGGAATCGTAGATGCCTCCAGACCTCGAATCAAGACGCCGGCGGATGCGAAGAACACGAGAGGCTAGCCTCTCAACCAGCGCAAACAAGAGAAACAACGCTCGGAACGAATCGAGTTGATGACACTCAACAACGGTGAGGACATAAGTCTTGCTCGCTGGATCGAACGGGTATAAAGAGTGCCCCGTGAGGATCAATACACGGACTGTTGGCCTCGCGACAGATTAAAATTCGGAGGTTTGGGAGACTTATGCGGATGATCGAAATGTGCTGATCGAGGTTATATATTAACAGATCGAGATGTCATCTCGCCCGATCAAGAGGAGTTCTATATGAGCGCCCGTCCGATACTTGGATTCCGAGAACGACTCTATATCGACTGGGATCCTCTACGCCTTGTACTTCTACAAACACCGAACGTTCAACAGCGAATAGGGGTTCCGTGTACTCACGAACGGGCGATAACCCGATAATCCGGACAGACAGCCAAGAGATACCGCCTGAAAGCAGGTTGGAAAATCCGCCATCCAACAATCTGTTGGCGGATATGTATACGCTGATCAATCGTCTCCCGACAGCCCCGAATCATCAGAATCACAAAATTTTATTTGGCTCCCCCACCTAGCCAGTCTCAGTACCTCACAAAGCGTCACCCACTAATCCGATCTGAGTCACTTCTTCTGTCTCGATGAGCCGTCTGTAGCGGTCGATCTTCGCTGAGGGTGGATGGAGCTGTCGCTGTCGGCGGCG
>NZ_JAYMGY010000020.1:0-25990 GCF_037078445.1 Haloarcula sp. CGMCC 1.2071 | reverse complement strand
AGTCAATCAAGTGCGAAACAGTGGTTACGACGCTTCAGACACCACTACAACCACGAACGACCGAACCAAGCACTCGATGGACGAACGCCAGCTGAGGTCATCCAGAACTAGACAGTGCCCCCGACGCAGTTGTGACAGGACTACGAGGTGTGGACGATAATCCCGTCTGACTGGATTTTAAGCGTAATTTGGTCGACTTGGAGTGTGAATACTTTCCGATGGTGACCGTCCGGGTCGTACCGCATCGCCGTGGTGACGACGGTAGCTGCCTTCAGCTCCTTGAGTCGACGGTACACCGTCGGTCGTGAGCAGTCACAGGCCGCGACGATATCACGCGCTGGCATGGGGCCATCTTGCAAAGCAGTCACAATCTGGCGGGTGTACTGGTCTTCCAGACACGACAGTAGTTCGTCGGCCGTCGGTCCGGCGTGCATTTCGTCGGAGCCCGACGATGATCGCGTGGTGGCACTTGTCATTAGGCCGCACGCTCCCGTCCGACGGAAAGGAATGCATCGGTCATGAGGCCGCCGGCCGCAGCAACCACGTTGATGACATTACACAGTATCCAGATTCCGGCAACACCGACGGCGGCAACACCGATTGCCTCTGGGAGGGTTGAGACGGCGTACTGTCCGAACTGGTAGTTTGCTCCTGGATCGTCGTAGACGAAAGGGGCGGCCAACAGCGTGCCGACTAGCGCGGTGCCGGTGATAGTGACGACGAAAGCCACTATCCCGTAGACGAATTTCAGGAGGACTACCGCTACGCTCGTCCAAGTGGTCGGTTCAGTGGCAAAACGCCACACTGCCGCAAGATAGCCGTCATCGGAGTCAAGTGTCTCTCGTGGCGATAGAGGGGTTGCCACTTCTTGATCCAGCAAGACCGTTGCGAGGCGAGCTTCCAGTCCGGCTGCTCCCGTCGTGGCGACGAGCGTCACGAGCAAGACCGGAAGGCCCACCAGTGTGAATGCCAACCCGAGGCCGAGGGAGGACCCTGTGGTGAATGCAACAAAGTAAGCCACCCCCAGCGGGAACGCGAGCAGGAGGTAGAGCAGTCGCTTGTACGTCGCTGTACGAACCGGTGCGGTGACGAACTGTTGGAGCGTGTCACCTGCAGTCGTTTCCATCATCTGTCTCACGGGTAGACAGAGGTCCGAATAGATGGTATATACACACTGACGGCTGTCGGTTGGACAGCTGTGGGAAAGATTTATTAACTAGAACTGAACGTCCGGTAGATGGCAAGCAGACCAATAGTGTGTGAGAGTGTTGCGCCCAGCAGGGCCTGTGCGTCAGTCAGCGGCAGTAGTGGGGTAACTACCTCGACGACGAGGAACGGAACAACAGCGATAGCCACGATACCGATTGCCAACCCACGCATCACCGGACTGTCGTTGCGTCGGTAGCCGCGGAAAGCCAACGACGCGACGATGATACCGAGCAGTGCAGTCCCGGCTGCACCAACCGTGGCGAGGGTATCTAGCACAGTCATCGGTCCCCCTGATAGATTACTGCGAGGATAACGAGCAATCCCATTGCTTCGACCGCGGTGGTTGATAAAACGCGTACTGGAGTAGTTACAGTGATAATATTCCCTGCAGTGAGACGGAGGAGCATTGGCGCTGGAGCCAGCAGGAACATCCCGATGGCCAGTAGTAGAATGGGCCTGGAACGCGACTGGAGATATCCCTGCAGGAATCGATATGTAACGAGCACGGCGAGCACTGTCGCCACAAGAAAGGTAATCAGCGCCGCAATGCTGGTCACCGTTGCACCACCTTCCACAGTCACTTGCAGCGGTATGTGGTTATTGCAGATCATCCGGTAAATTCCTCGTATAGGCGTGTAAAGCGGTCGGAAGGCGGTTCACGGCGGTCGACATCAATCTCGACGCCCGAGTTCGTAAATTCGATTTCGACCCGTTCCAACCGGGCCGAATACGTTTTGTAGTGGTGGCCATCGGGGTCAAGCTCCTGATGAGCGATGAGGAGGTCTCGGTCTTGTAGCCGGTCCACGAGGCGATACACTGTCGAGTCATCGGCCCCACAGCAGTTGCTCAGCGCCTCAACCGACTGAGACTCCTCTCTTGTCTCGACCAGTATCGTCCGGACGTTCTCATCATCGAGGAGCGTGAGGAGCTCCTCGTCCGGCTCGCCGGCCGGCTCCATCAAAATGTGGTTGTGCCGCCCGGGGTATTAATTACAGTCCTGCGTCTCAGACATTGCAGTCCCCCGATATCTTTAGACGGCGGCTTTCCAAAGTATGCCTGTGCCCGCGTCGTTACCTTCCCTCCGATCTATCGTTGTCACGCCGTTGCAACCTCGGACCTACCTCCATCTCCTCTATCTCGGGCTGGCTTTTCCCTTCGGGATAGCGTACTTTGTCATCCTCGTTACGGGGTTTTCGATTGCAGTGCCGCTGACTGTCCTTATTATTGGCATACCGTTGTTCATCGTGACATTACTTATTGTTCGAGGACTGGGTGCCGTTGAGCGTTTGCTCGCCAATGTCTTACTCAGTACTGACATCGCCGCGCCAACGTATCCGTTCCGGGACGGCAGTGTGCTAGGCCGCCTGCGAGCGCTCATAGTGAACCGTCGAACGTGGGCCGAGTGTGGCTATCTCCTATTGAAATTTCCCGTCGGTATCGGTGCTTTCGTGTTCCTCGTGACTGGACTGACAATGTCGATTACATTGCTTGCCACACCGGTGTTCTACGACGAACCCGGCTTGCGCGTCGGTATCTTTCCCGCTGACCCGGTCACGCTTGCGCCGTCACTGTCAATTCCGTGGGGCAACGTGCTAGTTGGTGCGGAGTTCGTAGTCACAGTCAGTGAGTGGGCTGTCGACTCGTTGGCTGACGCGCTCTTGTTCTCGGCCATCGGCGCCGTCCTGTTTCTGCTAACGCTGAATATCGTCAACCTCGTGGCGTGGCTATCTCGTCGGTATACACGCGCCCTTTTGGGAGATCCAGCCGCGGTGTTGGATTGGCTCTCGAGCCTCTAGACGGCACTTGGCTCTAGCTCAGTTGACTGCTCTGTTGCGTAGCGGCGTTAGTCAAAGTAGTCAGATTTGAGTTGGGCCCTCAGGGGTTGTGCCGGTGGTCTAAAGATCGGTGTCACTTCAGCGTCGCTCAGAGGGCACTATTTAACACAGCCGACAGAATGCTTCCTGATCAGTGGGCATTCTATATTGACTACTGGTGAAACTGTGCTGGTTTTGTATGAAAGGTTGGTATCTTCACGTACTCTTTCACTTTGCCGGGCATCAGCACTCACCTGTCTTCTTCATTGTCACACCACCTCCGCACGGCGCTGAGCCCCCAGTTGCGCATACTTAACACGCAGGTGTAGTGAACGGATAGTTCATCTCGATTGCAGCGAAAGGAATACGATTCGTATCGTTCTATGATATCCTCGGTCGTAACAAAAGTATAGCTGTCCGAGTGCGAAGCCAGCCAACTCTTCAACAATGCCGGAGACACAGAACGGCGGGTTACAGTATCATTTGCCATACAGTCTGGACTCCGCTCAAAGGCAGGCGCTGTCGTACTCATGATTTCCTCTGGCTCCGAGGGAGACACAAAACCTCAGCTGTTCACCGGTCGGTCATGGACGTCGAACACGAATCGTATCGTAGCCAAATTGCACTCCCATCTACGAGAACAGACGTTTTCGACCGCACAGGTGAGACTACACGACGCGATATGCGAATAGCGCAGCCAAACACTCAATAATCGGGTTATCCAACAGACGAGTATGGCTACTATCGAAATTGACGAAGAGGTGTATGAGGCGCTCCAGATTCCTGAGGGAGAGCGGCCGCAGGCAATGAAACAAGAATTAGCTGTCTCGCTTTACGCACGTGATATCCTTTCGTTCGGGAAAGCGCGTGCATTGGCAGAACTGTCCCACCGAGAGTTCCAAGCGTTACTCGGAGACCGCGAAATCCCACGCCATTACACCGACACTGAACTTGCCGAAGACCTCGACTATGCCGAATAGCGAGCTTGTAGTCTCGGACACGTCACCGCTGCTGAATCTTGCACTTATCGACCAACTCACCCTTCTCAAATCGCAGTTTTCGAGCATCACCATTCCACGTCAGGTGTGGGACGAACTCACTGATGGAGAGGCAGGTGTAGACGCGCTTCGCTCGTTGCGTGACGATGAGTTCCTGACGATCACCGAGGTCGAACAGTCGCACCTCTTCACTGAAATCTTCCACGAACTGGATCTCGGGGAAACAGCTGCTATTTGTCATGCCATCGAGCACGATGCTGACCTCATCCTTTTGGATGAAAAAGACGGTCGACAGGTCGCTCGGAGACACAACCTGACGGTAACGGGAGTCATCGGGATACTACTCCGCGGAGCCAATGCTGGAGACATTGAATTAAAATACGAACTTGACGCCCTTCGTGACACTGGCTTCTGGATCTCCGATGAGCTTTACTCAAAAGTCCTTTCTGAAGCAACGGAATAGTCACCGCTCCCACGGGAAGAAGCCATTCCGCTCGCGATAGGCACCGATCTGGTCCTGAAACGCTTGTTCCTGGAAGTCTGGCTCGTCGCCGTGGATGTCCTCGGGTGAGACGCCGTCGGGAAGATGCTCATAGCCCGTGACATCCTCCGTGTCATCCTCTTGGTCGGGCTCGTGTCGGTGCTGTCCACACTCTCTACAGGTCCAGACCATGCGGTCACAATGCGGATGGCACTCGAAGCCATCGAGTCCGTGAGATTCGTGTCCCGTCACGGCGCCACACTGGCGACAGTAGAACCCGATTCCGACTATCTCCGGTTCGGCTCTTGCCTGATGGCGCTTCACAACGCCGGGAACAAGCCAGTACGTGCCGTCGTCCTGTCGGAACTCATCCGTGAGCTGCTGGAACTCCGAGCGGTCGGTGACTGGCGACCCGTCCTCGAGATAGATCCGTGGCTGGACGTCGTCTCCATCCCCGCCCCAGTTGGTCTGTTCGTCGGCTGTCTCCAAGAGCGCCTGTCCGGATTCCTCGTCGAGCGTGGTTTCGGTCGGCAGGTCGGGCCAGCCCTGCGTGAGAGTGGCGGCTGGCTCGGTCCCGAAGGCTGCTCGACACTTCACGGTTCCATGAGAGACACCCTCACCGCTCGCGATGCTATCAGACACGGAGAAGGCCGCAGCGCCGAGGGCTCGTGCATGGAAGTCAGTGTTCGCTTCGACGAGTGCAAGTACTACCTGACCGAACGTCCACTCCCCAAGTGGACTACTACCTTGATTGTCGGAAGGTATCTCTGAGACGCCGGTTTGAGCGCAGAACGGACACTGGCGTTCATCCCGTGGGATATCCTGGCCACAGGTCCGACAGGTGCGAGCATCATCCTCTGTACGGTCGGGATACTTGGTGGATTCGAGGACTTGTTCCCGTCCGTTCCCTCTCGTGTCAGGATCGGAACTCGCTGCGCCGCGGATATCAGCGGGATCGTACTCAGGATTCCGGTCAGTCACACGCTTGGTTGCGTTCGTCATGGCATTTAAACTCCAGCCCCGAGGGAAGCACAAACCGACAGAGACCGAAACTGGACGAGTTGGCTACTCGTCCCTGTGTTGTCCACCACTGTGTGGCGTCATCACGCTGATCGGCGGCAATATTTATACAGACGACACGGAAGAGGTTGTGAGCATGACCTGCCCGGTTACTCGTTGATTATCTTGATGAGGACATCTTCTGTGACGAGAGTGAAGTCAGTGATGACTGGTGAAAGCACCCACAAAAACGTTGACTTTGAGTAGAATAATCGGTTTTCATGGGCTCAGAATCGACTCATCTCAGAGTCCATTTTCAGTATGGGACTCATTTATGTCTGTTTCGCCTGTCGCTTCCGGAGCATGAAGACACCGAACGTGTGTCTCTCGAACCTCTTCGAGTGACGGATGGTGTTCCTGACAGGATTGTGTCACGGCCGGACAACGTGGATGGAATGGGCAGCCTTCCGGTCTATCTGCTGGGTCAGGAGGAGCACCGTGAAGCGGCACTGGCGGGGGATCTCGTGGGTCATCACTCGGAATCGCACGGATTAACGCTTCAGTATAGGGATGGGTTGGGGACTGGAACAGGTCGCCTGCTTGCCCGACTTCGACGAGTTCGCCAGCATACATTACCGCGACCCTATCAGCGAGGAACCTGACGACATTGAGGTCATGGGAGATAAACACGTAGCCGACACCGAACTGCTGTTGTATGTCTGCGAGAAGTGAAAGAACTCTCGCCTGTGTGGCCATGTCGAGTCCGGAGACTGGCTCATCGAGTACGATTATATCGGGGTCGTGTGCAATCGCTCGGGCGAGAGCGACGCGCTGTATTTCGCCGCCGGAGAGTTCCCGGGGATACCGGTCAGCGATTGCTGGCGCGAGATCAACACTGCACAACAGCTCAGCGACCTCGTCTGGACCGGTGTCATGTAGGGAAGCCGAGGTGGCGTCGCTACTGGCTTCAGCAATTGATCGACCGATGGGCCACCGGGGGTCAAAGCTTCCCCGGGCGTGTTGAAACACGACGCCGACTCGCCGCCGTTGCGCGGTGGAACGCTCTGAGAGCTCACCGACGCGCGTTCCATCGAGACGAACTTGCCCATCGTCCGGGGTGAGCTGCCCGGTGATGAGTTTCGCGAGTGTTGATTTCCCGCAGCCACTCTCACCAACAAGTCCCAGTGTTTCGCCTCGTTGGACGGCTAAGGATACATCACAGACCGCTTTCGCCGGTGAGTCGCTGCTACGCAACCGACCGAGGACGGATCGTGTCGATGAAAACGCTTTCGAGACGTTTTGTACTTCGACCACAGGAGTACCAGACTGCACATCATCTGGAGTTTGGTTACGCTGTGTCATTCTGTTGTCCTCCGTTAGCTGCCGGAATCTCCTGCTGTTCGGACACGAACTTGGCTTCAGAGAACGGTGCTTCGACGCAGGCGAGTCGGTGGTCCGACGCGGCCTCAGTCGTCGGAATCGGCCCAGAGCGACACGTTTCGGTCACATACTGGCAGCGGTCGGCAAACGGACAGCCCTCGTGGCTGCTGCTGGGGTCTCGTGGACGTGCCATGGCGGACTGGACTTGCTTGTCAGCGTCGCTGTTTCGGACCGAACACGAAAGGAGTGCTCTCGTGTACGGATGTTCCGGTGCGGTCAGTATTCGCTCGACGGGACCGGCCTCCATTACCTGTCCGTCATAGAGTACCACGACACGGTCACATGTCTGTGCAATCACACCGATATCATGGGAGATAAGCAGTATGCCGATATTCTGCTCGTCACGTAACGAGCGCAATCGACTGAGAATATCTGCCTGTGTGGTTGTGTCAAGTGCTGTTGTTGGCTCGTCGGCAACCAGCAACGCGGGTTCACTGGCCAGTGCAATGGCGAGGACTGCTCGTTGCCGGAGGCCACCAGAAAATTCGTGTGGGAATGACGATACATTTGCTTCCGGGTTCGGGATGCCTACTTGGTCCAGCAACTCGATAGCGCGCTCCCGTGCGTTCTCCCACGCTGACCGGTCACGGAACGGTGACACACCGAGGAAATCTAGCAGACGTTGTGTCTCGCTCGATTCGTGTACCCGAACCGATTCTGCGATCTGCTCGCCGACCGAAAACACAGGGTTCAAGCTTTCCGTCGGGTCCTGAAAGACCATCGAGAGCTTATTTCCACGTAGTCGACGCAGTGTCGCTTCAGTGGCAGTTGTTAGCTCTCTTTCAGCAAAGGTAATGGATCCGCCAACGATGTTTCCCGGGTCTTCAAGTCGGCAAATTGATCTGGCAGTAACAGACTTGCCGCTCCCACTTTCACCGAGTATACCGACAATTTCGCCCCGGTCGACGGTGAACGACACCCCGTTGACCGCGTCGACAGTCCCGTGATCAGTGTCGAAACGAGTCTGTAAGTTCTCGACGCGAAGCAGTGGTTCACTCATTGCTACAGTTCCTCCATCTGGGCTGTCTGCGTAGGTGAAAGCATATCTCGAAGGCTGTCTCCGAGAAGATTGAAGCCGAGCACGGTGAGCATGATACAAAGGCCCGGAGCGTTGACAAGCCACCACGCCTGTCTGAGATAGCTGCGTCCGGATGCAAGCATTGTCCCCCATTCAGGTGTAGGTGGCTGTGCGCCCAGCCCAAGGAATGAAAGTCCCGCTGTGCCGAGAATGACGCTGCCGATGTCAAGCGTTGCCAGAACGACAACTGGTGCAACGACGTTCGGGAGTAAGTGGCGGGTTGCGATGTGCGTTCGTGACCGGCCGAGCAATCGTGCGGCGCTTACAAACTCACGCTCTCGAAGCGAGAGTACGTTACTCCGAACTAACCGTGCGTACGATGCCCAACCAACGACCGACAGTGCAAGCATCACGTTCACCAGACTCGGCCCCAGAATCCCGGCGATGACAAGTGCGAGGACGATTCCAGGGAACGCAAGCAGTGTATCGACAAGTCGCATCAGCGTCTCATCAATCCAGCCACCGGCGTAGCCGGCGAGGAGGCCGACTGCCGTCCCCATAATAAGTCGTACAGTGGTTACAGCGACGGCGATACCGAGCGAGAATCGCGCACCATGAAGGAGTCTTGTCAGTACGTCTCTACCCAGCTGGTCGGTCCCGAACGGATGAGACAGTGACGGAGATTCAAGCCTGTTCGAAAGGTCCTGTTCGACTGGATCGTAGGGCGAAACAACTGGTCCAAGTGCCGCAAGGACGAGCAACGTGAGCACAACTCCGATTCCGAATTGTCCGAGGCGGTCCGTTGCGAGTCCGTCAGTTCCCCTCGGTTGCTTGGTGGCTTCCTGCTGCTTTCTTCTGTCGGCTGTTCGGTCGCTCATGTGTGCTCACCTCCGAGGTCGATTCGTGGGTCAAGTCGGCTATACGTCAGGTCGACTGCAAAGTTCACCAAGACAAAGATGACGCCGATTAGCAGTGTTACGCCCTGTACGACCGGGTAGTCACGAGCAAAGATTGCATCAACGAGTAACGTCCCCAAGCCCGGCCGTTGAAACACTACTTCGATAACAACTGCGCCGTTAAGGACGTAACTCAACTGCAAACCTATAATCGTCACGACGGGCACAAGCGCGTTCCGGAGCGCGTGTTTATAGACGAGAATCCGTTCGCGCAACCCTTTCGATCTGGCGGCCTGGATGTACGCGTCATCCAGAACATCAAGCATCGCTGTTCGAACCAGTCGCGCGATAACCGCAGCCATTCCAGAGCCAAGCGTCAGTGAGGGGAGAACCAGATATTTCGGTCCAGCCGCGCCGGCCACCGGAAGGAGGTTGAGACGGAGCGCACAGACGATAATAAGCAGATACCCAAGCCAGAAGTTCGGCATTGAGACTCCAATTAGCGAGCCGATCTGTGCGGCGTAGTCAATCCGGCTCCCCGGATTACTCGCGCTGGCAATTCCGGCCGGGAGAGCTATTACAAGCGCGACGAGCATCGATGCAACAGCGAGTGCGATTGTATTCGGCAACCGTTGGACAATCATATCAGAGACAGACCGGTCGCTGTAGTACGATTGACCGAGGTCGCCTTGCAGTGCGTTCCCCATCCAGCGGGCATACTGGACTATAAATGGGTCGTCAAGCCCATTTTCAGCTCGAAACTGATCGACTGCATCCTGAGATGGTGCCTGTCCACCCATCTGTTGGGTCAGAATCGTTCGCGCCGGATCCCCCGGTGTGACGAAGACCAGCCCGTACGTGAGCAGCGACACGCCCAGCAGAACGATTGCCATCGTCAGCAGTCGTTTGCAGAGTCCCGCCCCAGTCATCGCCGCTGTGTGACCTCCTCCAGATGATAACAGGATTCGATGGGATGGGGCTGGTATCCCTCGACGTCGGCACGAGTCCCGATGACGTTTGCGTAGTAGGTGAGCCAGCCGAGAGGGAGGTCACGTTGCATACGCCGCTGGACCGCTGCGTATCGCTCGAACCGCTCGTCACGGTCGGCTGTCCGCCTAGCTGCTTCGAGGTGCCGATCGACCGCTTCGCTCTCGTAGCCACTGAACATCGTCGCCGTCTCCGAATGAACGAGGTCAGACAGTCGGTCCGGGTCAGGATACCATAACACTGAACTCGACCACAGAACGGTATCGAACTCCCCGTTTGTTGCTTGCTCTTTGATTGTCGAGGACTCCATGACTGAAATATCGACATCGAAGCCAACCGCCTGAAGCTGTGTCTGTATCACTTCGGCAATCGTGGGCAGCAGTGGACGGGTATTGTACGTCCAGATCGACACCGAGAGTGTGTCACCGTCACGGGTACGGGTGTCCCCATCCGGTTCCCATCCCGCTTCAGTGAGGAGCCTCCGTGCCTTATCAGGCGAGTATTCATACGGTTCGAGCTCTGCGGCCCACTCCGTTACATCCGCTGGGAACGGACCGATCGCTTTCGACCCCAGCCCATTCAGCAACGAATCAACGATGTGGTCCCGGTCGATAGCATACATTACCGCGCGACGGACTTTTCTGTCCGCAAACGGTGCAGAGTCGAGGTCGAACACAAGGTATCGGGCTCGCGGAATCTTGTACGTGTGAGCAGTGAGATCGGGACTGGATGCAAGTGTATCCGCTGCCTTGTTCGGAAGAATACGTGCCATATCCAGTTCCCCGTTTTCGAGCTTTAGCCGCCGAGTCTGGTCGTCAGTGATGCCTTCGTAGATTAGTGTCTCGATGTGTGCGGTCGACCCGTGGTAGTCCGGGGTAGCGGTCGTTGTGATTGTCGAGCTTGGCTCCCAGTTTTCGAATTGAAACGGACCAGTACCGATCGGCTCAGTGATTGACCCATCGTTGGCGATTGCAGACGGTGAAACAGGGCAGGTAATCCCACGGGTACAGTGTGCTGGCAGTGGTGAGAACGGAACTGTAGTTTGAATTATAATCGTCCGGTCAGCAGCGGCTTCGACTGATTCGACCGGGACTGCAGCCATCGAACTTGATTCGAATGCTCGTGTGAGCGACGGGAGCACAGTTTCTGCGGTCACCTCAGTCCCGTCGTGGAATGTGACTCCTTCACGGAGTGTGAACTCCCACGTCCTGTCGTTGACCATGTGCCAGTCAGTGGCCAAGCCCGGTGACACAGTCGCGTCGTAATCGACGGTAAGCAGTGGCTCAAGCACATTGAGGCGTCGCCAGAGCCAGCCGTTTGCCACGGGATCTATCGCATCCGGCGTCCACGGTGAGCCAACCCTGAACGTGTCATCGTCTACGCTTTCGCCGCTTTGTAGCCAATACCCACTGAGGCCTGAAATACCGGCTGCAGCTGCAAACAATGTCTGTCGTCGCGTGAATTTATACATACGATATCACACACTGTATCCATCTCATTCGATTTCTCGTCGATACCATCTGGCCTATTACCGCAGAATCACTGGCTGGTGGCGGTTGGCATATCGGCCCCAGATGGCGAATCCAGCCAGTACCAGACCGGGAACGCAGGAACCCTACGCTCACGCCATCCCTGTTCATTGTTCTCGCGTGAGTCCGGACCATTCGATCATGTTGTCTACCGGGTGGCTGTCGATACCGGAGACATCCGCCCGCCGGCCGAAGACAGACTCATTGTAGTACAGTGGGATGACCGCTCCGGTATCGACCACGCGCCGCTGGACTTCACCGTAGTAGTCCCGTTTTGCCTCCAGATTTTCTGCCCGGTATCCCTGCTCGATGAGGCGGTCGACTTCTGGGCCAGGATTGTAGATGCCGGTGCCGTCTTGTTTGTAGCGTTTCCGATTGTCACTGCCTTCGGAGTGGAACATTGCCCGAATAAGATAGTCACAGGCAGCGCTATTCGATCCGAAACCGACGAGCGTCAGGTTCGCTTCGCCCGTGGTGAACCTATCGTTGAACGATGCCGGATCGATCTGTCGAATCTCGCTTGTGACGCCTATCTCTTTGAACCAACCGGAAAGCGTCTGTGCGATCGTTCTATCGTCGGCATTTTTGCTATTGATCAGAACCGATAGCGTTTCGCCGTCGTATCTGGACGCCTCAACGAGGTCCCGTGCCCGATCTAGGTCTGGCCCGTAGGTCGGGAGTTCATCGTGAATTGACCATGGAATAGTAGACGAAATCGGTCCATGTGCTGGCTTGCCAATATCGTTGAGAACATTCTCGACGATCTGGCTCTGGTCGACAGCCCAGTTGAGTGCCTTTCGAAGTTGCTCGTCATCGGTCGGCGACCGATACAGATTGACTGCGACGAGCCCAGCCTCAGGTGTGAGATACGTGTTTATCCCCATCTCCGAAGCCTCGACAAGCGCCGTAGCCCGGCTTTTCGGGATTTGTTGTGCGATATCGACTGAACCTTTTTCAAGAGACAGCACGCGCGTGTTGGGATCCTTGATCCACTCAAAAGTGAGTTCTGTGGGAGTAGCTGTCCCGTCTCGATAGTCAGCAAACGGCGTAAGCGTGATTGACTGTCCTGCCGTGACTTCATCGACCTCAAACGGGCCTGTCCCAGTCGGCGTCTCGTTTTCATCAGGGTGTTGAATGCCGAAATACTGGTGTGAGATTGTGCCAGGAAACGCGGGGAAGGGGTCCGTTGTCTCGAACCGAACAGTGGTGTCATCTACTGCCGTGACGCCGTCAGACGTGACACCAATCCAGCCCGGGACCCACGACCACTGCTCAAAAACACGGTCAAAGGAGCGGACAACCGCGTCGGCTGTCAGCGGGTCTCCGTTGTGGAATGTGACATTATTGCGTAAGGAAAACTCCCACGTCGTCTCGTCGACGGCCTCCCATTCTGTGGCAAGCAGCGGCGCGGTTTCCATCTCCGCTGTGGTGTCAACGAGCGGTTCAAACACATGCGTATAATACGGTGTGATACCGTTGTAGACATCCCACTTTTGCCGTGTTGGATCTCGCGCCAACGCAACAGTAAATGAATCCTCAGAATCGGCCTTTGAGGAACTACAGCCTGCAATCAGGCCAGCAGCTCCAGCCACAGCACCGCCCAGCAGTTCCCGTCTCGAACAGTGTTTAGGCATTAGCACTCACCTCACTGCCGACAGAAGAATATGACCTCACGGAGCTGCTTGCCGGAAGGTATTGTATAAATCTCGACATCATGTGAGATACGGTAGGGACGCTAATAAAACAATTATGGTTTAGTTAACTAAAACAAAGTTTCACAAGAAACACTCCTGTCCCGAAATACTCCATAGTATGCAACTTCAGGAGATCTTTTGCAGTTTCTGGGGGAACTAACTACAACCGATCGCCGATTCACACTCTTCCATTGATGATATCAGCAACCCGCTGTCGGTCGAATAACTGGTGCTCGGTGGGAACGTCGCCGACAGACCCAGGCCACTCGCCAAACTCATCCGGGTACAACTGCATCGCAACTGCCTCCGCCGAAAATAGGTCAATGATCGGTCCCATATTCGTCCCAGCCGACCGAACGAAGTTCTCGTTTTGGACTGCAGTCAACTCACTCAACGTTTCGTGATTCTTGGCTGCCTGAAGGGTTTGCTGGAAGGACTCGTTATTTTCCGTCGTCAGATTATCGATGAGTGCAATGTATTCCGGGTCGACATCGAGGAGTTTCTCGTAACCGATCTCTTTGTATCGGACGTAGGTGTCCCCTTTGAACGCACTGTTGACGCCCAGTTTACGAAAGGTTCTGGTGTCGTTTCGGAATGCATCGATCTCTGCCGCCCGCAGGCTTTTGCCTTCAATATCGAAATCGATGATAAATGCGCCGACAGTCGGTTTGTCATCAGGCAGACGAGACTGTATCTCGGCAAACACCTCGTCTTTGAGATCGACCCATGCATCGTACCGTTCTTGCCGCTGGAAGATTTTTGCTGCTTTCTCGACAGCTTCGTACAGTGTGTAGTACGGATGGCGTTCGTATGGGAAGCGGATCATCGATCCCAGTATCGGACCGACATTGTGCTCTATCTCTTCAAGATCGTCATCGTTCCACCCCGAGTACCGCTTGAGAATCCGCGGGTCCATCAGGTGTACGTCAGCATCAACCTCGTAGAACACTTCCTTGTCGAATTCCGAATCATTGGAATCCAAAAGAGTCTCTACGGAACCCAGATCGACAGCAACGTCAGGAAGTGCTTTGTAGTATTTCAGCTGCTCTTCCTCAAGAGACATCATTGCAGATGGCTTGATACCCAATGCCATCGCAATATCCATCCAAGCTCCGGGAAAACTTGCATAGGTTTCGGGCACTGAGTCAAACGTATGGGTCCCGGCTGGTTTGACTGTCACTTCGTACGGTGTTGGATCGTCAGCTTCTGTCATTGACTCTTCACCAGATGGGGACGTAGGAGTGGTGTCATCCGACGACGAGTCGTCGGTGGTACCGAGACAACCGGCAACTATCCCGCCGCCAACGATACTACAGCCAGCTTTCAGAATTTCCCTCCGACGTTGACAGCAGTCCAAGATATCTTTATTCTGCATACTTTAGGCTGGCCTAAAAACTACTTATATATTATGATTTGCGGACAGTCCCGCTGGAATCAAGCCAACCAGTTGATTATGTGTAATAAATGAATCTAAATATCATGGTGAATGCTCCCTTGGCGACGGCATTTATAATCACGCTTTCAAGTTTTCAGCCGCCACTTATCGGCTTAACCTCAATTGTTTCGAGGGAATCGGCTTTCGCGGTTTCATTCACGCGCCGAAGTCGATCTGCGGTCCCCACGGCGTGGGCTGTGAGGTTTGGGAACTGCGCTTCGCTGGATACTGGGTGCTGTTCTCCGGTCTGCTTGCCGTTGGTAGTCTTCGATGCCATGGGTACTGTCGGGACGCTCTCACTGGACCGCCCCGCACCCGACTGGGGGCCAAAAAATGGGTCTTGGTCTATGATATCAGCCACTGAATATAGTTTCTTCACCTGTGGAGACGAGTGAAACAGCTGCAAGGTAGACCTGCGAATTTAGCACGTCACCCACTGGCTATTTACTCTTCTAACCCAACCTTCCGAACACGATGTATCCCGCCTTACAAATTGGTCTTGAGGGGTCGGGAAGTCCCACCGATTTCCTTCTAGCGGTGGTGATTTTGTTCGGTGCATTCGTCGTTGTCTTCCTGATTGGCAGGCTATTTGATAGCGTTTTTTGACGCTGCGAATATTGGCATTTCGCAAACAGCTAGCTGGTCGCTGTCTCCCCTGTACTGACCACTCCTGTCTGGGAATAGAATTACGCTTGCACAGACTCTAGTCGCCGAATTTTCTGCGCCCCAGCGGGGTGAGGGGCGTCCCAGAGAGGGCGTGCCGCCTGTCATTCATGGCTACTACAGAATCCCGTAGCGACGCCAGCAGCATCGACGAGAGCGAACTGGAGGAGGCTGACCCGAACAACCGGACCGTTCGGGCGCTGACCGAAGTCATGACCGTGTTGGACTCGATTGGTCGGGCACGGAACGCCGACGACCTCTTCCTAGTCAACTCCGGGTCCGGTTCAGAGTACCTTGTTGACACTCAAACAGGGAGTTGCGAGTGCAAGTGGAAGCAGTACAACCCCGACAAGGAGTGCAAGCACCAGAAGCGAGTCGCCTTCGCCACCGGCAAGAGACCGATCCCGCAGTGGGTTGATGACGACGCTCTCGACGACCAGTTCGGGCTACACGTCGACGGCGAACCCCGCAAGGCAGTCGCTGACGGCGGAGTCATGCAGGTCCGGTTCGACGACGGCGGCGTCACGAACCCAACTGAGGACCCCTTGGCTGTCACCTCCGAGGATGAACCGCGTACGAAACGAGCGAAGCAGGAGGACATGGATGTCTCTTTTCTCGCAAAGCCCGGTCGCTACGAGGTTCATTCGGCGTCGGATAGCCGGTACGAGGTGGATGTGCTTGAGGAGACGTGCAGTTGTCCCGATGAGGCCGAGCGATGCAAACACCGTCGCCGGGTCGAGATCGAGATCGACGCCCAGCGAGTCCCCCGCCCGGATGGAAAACTGCCAGACGCCTAACCGGGGGCCGCAGTGTGTTTTCTGCCCCTCCGGTCAGGTGAGAGGATGTCTCGAAATATGTCTTCACAAACCGTCCAGACAGCGTTGTCTGCAGCTACGCCGGGCTGTCCCGAGTGTGGCGGCGAACTCGACAGCACCGGGCGAGAAACGAACTGCGAGGACTGTGGCCTGGTGACCGAGCAAGACCAGATCGACCGCAGGCCGGAGTGGCGGACGTACGACAAGGAGGAACAGAAACGGACGGGCGCACCCCGAACAGCCACTCGGCATGACCAAGGCCTGTCGACGAACATCGGCTCGGTTGAGAGTGCAGACATCTCTCCGAGACGGCGTCGACGGCTTGCTCGCCAGTGACGACTCCATGGCCGGTCGAAGTTCACCAGCAAGCGCGACCGGAATCTCGCTCACGGGCTCGGTGAAATCCGACGCATCGCGAGTGCGCTGTCTGAGAGTAAGGTGGTGAAAGAACAGGCAGCCACGCTCTTCCGGGAGGCTCAGGACGAGGACCTCCTAATCGGACGGTCGATTGAGGGCGGTGCAGCGGCCGCTGTATACGCTGCCTGCCGATGCAACGGCCTCGTGACGATGGAGACGGTAGCCGATGTTGCCCGGTGTTCTGCATCGCACGTCTGGAACTGCTACCGGACGTTCTTGGTGGAACTCGATCTCCCAATCCCAGTGTCGCTCCCGGTGGACTGGGTGGCGCGGATTTGTTCAGACCTTCCATTCAACGTTTCCCCGGAGATTCGCCAGCGGGCGCTCGAACTCGCAGAGCAGGCGACCGAGTCCACTGAGGTCAACGGGCGATCAGACGGTGTCGCAGCCGGCGCTCTATATCTCGCTGGTCAGGAGTCAGACATCCGGCTCACACAAGCGACGATCTGCGAGCCACTGGATGTACATATTACCACGGCCCGTCAGTGGTTCCAAGAGATCGAGGAGCATATCGTTGAATGAATTCTCGCGACGGACTATGGCTACTGTCTATGTGTTTTTACAGAAACGGAATTAAATCCGCACCGAATAACCTACACCATCGCTACGCCTTATCCGTCAGCATAGAATTCGTCGAAAAGGTCCGAGACGCGCTGTGCTATTTCATCTCGAATCGCACGGACCTGCTCCATGTCCTGCCCGTCCGGGTCGTCCAGCGCCCAATCGCGGACATCGACAGTCTCGGCGTCGAGTTCGAGTGTTGAACAACCCATCGTGGCGACTACGTCACAGGATTCGAGTTCCTTGGTCGAGACCTCCTGTGGTGTCCGGTCCGAGAGATCGATGTCAAGTTCGCCCATGACAGTGACGACTTCCTCGTGAACGTGGTCAGCAGGGTGTGTCCCACCGGTGAGAATCTTAGTGCTATTTTCAAGACCCCGCCGCTCACGTTCACGCTCTGCGAAGGCTGTCGACATCTGACTGCGGCCAGCGTTTTGTACACAAACAAATCCAAATTTCATCGTTGAGTCAGCGGACATAGATACTCCATTTACCTTGTCTATCAAGAGTTCTCGTATGTGACCTATATTGACCTCTGTATTTTTCGATAGTTCGTGGAGTCATTTTCGAGACCCATCGAGTGCGACCAACAATGCACTCGCCCGTGGTGTCGTCCGATATTTCCGCCACTTTCCGTCTTTCCGTCGACTCAGGAGTCCGGCGTCGGTGAGCTGGGAGAGCGCGTGACTGATAGCGCTGTCACTCACATCTAGCAGTGGTGAAAACTCACAGACACAGAGCTCCCCATCGGCCATATGCAAAATCCGGACGATTTTGTATCGTGTCTCATTGGCGAGTGCGGACAGCACACTCACATCTGATTCAAGATCCGGACCGCCCGCAGCTGCGTCAAGTTCTTCTAATTCAGCGAGCCGCTGGGCCGCTTCCTCGTCGCCACAGCCACCTCGCTCATCGGAGAGATACCGCTGTAGCCGCTCGGTTGATGACATACGCACAGATTGAGTAGACAGTAAAGTAAGTGTTGCGTAGTGGGTACTGTATAATTTGACTGTGGAATTCTAAACAATTTAGTAATGACTCAGATTAGCCCGAACCATTGAGTACGGTGGTGCGCTCCGACAGTGCCACTTGGTACAACCAATAGCGTCGGTCACAGCGACGACTCACGAGCGGTGTCACTGCTGATGTCTACGTACGAGTGGATGAACTACGAGCGTGTCGAGTCGGTTTCGGGCACGATGTCGGTCTCAGAGAGTCTCTCCAGAGCGAACTAGCCGACACCTCGATGGTACATTATGGTTCTAGCTGGCGGAACAGATCTCAGGAACACAGCGAGAACGGCCACGGAGAATACCGCCACTTCGACGGGCAAGCGACGGTCGTCATCGGCGACTCATGGGTGATCGATAGCTTCGTGGGCTGACCAAAGGGTTGAAGTACATATGAACAAACTCTAAATTGAAGCCGGTAGGATAGGAGTGAAGATACAGAACTCAATTCGAACATCTTGACTGTTCGATTGAACGATCTACAAAACTATGACTGAACTCACCCTGTACGAAGAAGCGATGTGTTGTTCCACAGGCGTCTGTGGACCGGACCCCGACGACGAACTCGTCGAGGTTAGCGCCGCCCTCGATCAACTCGAAGACGAGTTCGATGTCGATGTGTCGCGAGCGAATATGCAACACAACATCGAGCAGTTCCTCGAAACCCAGCGAATCGCTGACCTAGTCGAAGAGCACGGCCCGTCGATTCTCCCGATCACGGTCGTTGACGACGAGATCGTCGCCAAAGAGGCGTATCTCTCGTACGACGATCTTGCATCGACTATCGAGAACTCCGCCGACCCGCAGGAAGCGTAGATGGCTACCACACAAACACCAGCCGAAGAAGTTGTCGAGCCGAATAGCGAAGAGACAGAGTTCGTATTCTTCAGCGGGAAGGGCGGCGTCGGCAAGAGCACTGTCAGCTGTGCCACGGCGACGTGGCTGGCCGACAACGACTACGAGACACTGTTGGTAACAACGGATCCAGCCCCGAACCTCTCGGACATTTTCGAGCAGGACATCGGCCACGAGGTAACCACAATCGACGATATCGATAACCTCTCTGCCATCGAAATCGATCCCGACACCGCGGCTGAAGAGTACCGACAGGAGACCATCGAGCCGATGCGACAACTGCTCGACGACGAACAAATCGAGACGGTCGAAGAGCAACTCAACAGCCCGTGTGTCGAGGAAATTGCGGCATTCGACAATTTCGTCGATTTCATGGATAGCCCCGAGTACGACGTGGTCGTCTTCGACACGGCGCCGACCGGCCACACGATTCGGCTGATGGAGCTCCCCTCGGACTGGAACGCCGAACTCGAGAAGGGCGGCTCGACCTGTATCGGTCCCGCCGCCTCCATGGAGGACAAGAAGGCCCAGTACGAGCGAGCCATTGACACCCTGCAGAACGAACAACGGACGACTTTCGCGTTCGTCGGCAAGCCAGAGGATTCCTCACTCGAAGAGATCGAACGCAGTGCGTCGGACCTCGGCGAACTGGGCATCGAATCCCAGTTCCTCGTGATCAACGGGTACCTCCCCGAGTCGGTCTGTGAGGACCCCTTCTTCGAGGGGAAACGCGAGGACGAACAGGCAGTCATTGAACGAGCACAGACCGAGTTCGACGCTGATGCGATGGCGACGTATCCGCTCCAGCCCGGTGAAATCGCCGGACTGGAGCTGCTGTCGGACGTAGGTGGTGTCATCTACGATGGCAACGAGCCTACTGTGGACGTGGGCGCGGCTACTGATGTCGATTCGGGCCACTCCGTCGATATCGATACGCTAGCCGACCCGGAATCGGTCGCCGACCAACTCCAGCCGGGAGATGGTACGCGGTACCTGTTCTTCACCGGGAAAGGCGGTGTCGGCAAGAGTACCGTGGCCGCAACGTCGGCAACGAAACTCGCCGAAGCTGGCTACGAGACGCTGGTCGTGACGACCGACCCAGCTGCCCACCTGGAGGATATCTTCGGCGAAACTGTCGGTCACGAGCCGACGTCGGTGAGTCAATCGAACCTCGACGCAGCACGAATCGACCAAGAGAAAGCCCTCGAAGAGTACCGAACGCAGGTGCTGGACCACGTCCACGAGATGTACGAGGACAAGGATGACACCGAGCTAGATGTCGAAGCTGCGATCGCGAACGTCGAGGAAGAGCTCGAATCGCCGTGCGCTGAGGAGATGGCCGCACTGGAGAAGTTCGTGAGCTACTTCCAGAAAGATGGCTACGATATCGTAGTCTTCGACACCGCTCCGACGGGCCATACGCTTCGCTTGCTGGAGTTGCCGTCGGACTGGAAGGGGTTCATGGACCTGGGCTCGCTGACGAAGGGGGCCGCACCGGCAAAGGGCGACCAGTACGACGAGGTCATCGAGACGATGCAAGACCCCGACCGGAGTTCGTTCGCGTTCGTCATGTATCCCGAGTTCACGCCCATGATGGAGGCCTACCGAGCGGCCGAGGACCTCAAAGACCAGGTCGGTATCGAGACGGCCTTCGTCGTCGCGAACTATCTCCTGCCCGAGGAATACGGTGACAATGCCTTCTTCGCGAATCGGCGGGCTCAGCAGGAAAAGTATCTCGGGGAGATCAAGGACAATTTCGAGACCCCGATGATGCTCGCGCCGCTGCGCCGGGACGAGCCGGTCGGGCTGGACGAACTGCGCGCCTTCGGTGACGAGATTACCGGCCTCTCGGAACTCACGAAGAAACAGGAGGTGAGGATGTCATGAGTGAGCTCCAGTTCGAGGAGCAAGCCGTCGAAGACAAGTTCCAAACGTTCATACAGACACTCACAGACTCCGAGACATATCGCGAATTCGCCGAGGCGAGCGAAGCACTTGATGAGGACTCGGAAGCTACAGCGTTACTCCACGAATTTGACCAGAAACAGGAACAGATGCAACAGGGTGAGTTCGACCAGTCGGTGATGAGCGAACTGCAGGACCTCAAATCGGAGATGGCAGATAACGACACTATCCAGCGACACCGCGAAGCACGAGAAGCGCTCGTCGAACTCTTGCAGGGTACCAACGAGGTAATAACTGAGCAAATCGGTCGGAAATTCGCTCAGTCAACTGGGGGTGGCTGCTGTTGAGTATCACTGACGAAGACGTGCTGGAAGCGGCCGAAGCACTGGGGGAGGAACTAACGCAGAAACAATCCGAAGCGACCGATTCTGAGTTTGAGACGATACTAGAGGAATGTAGCAAGGCGATCAGTGAGGAGACCGGAATCAAGTACGACGATGCCTGTGACACCGGCGGCTGCTGTTAAGAACTGACAGCGATATCGGTAGTTCTTCGTATCATATTTCGCGCTTTTAGACTGAATCCTAACCAACTCAACCTACAAAGTTTTCAATCGGGGTTTAGATCATGTCAGATTAGACGTATTGAAGACACACATCAAAATCCATTCTCTGAGGTTGTATGCGTGTGTGCTTACACATGATGCCTCAGTGCTTGAAATCCACAGAATCAAACACCGGTGGGGTGCTTACACAGCTGACGACGACTGACCGTCGCTTGTTCGCTTTGGAAGGTCGAGATCGCCGAGGGCAGCGTGTTGGCGGAGAACACAGAGATGCGGGCAGACGGTCGTCGCCTGGAAGACTTCGCAGCTGCACCAGCCGGCGTGGGTCCCGTTGGGATGCTCGGCCAGCGAGCAGTTCACAGGACACTCGCCGTCGACGGAGACGAGAAACAGGTCCGGGCGACCGCCCTTCGTTACATCGACATCGGCATCGAGGGCAGCGTTCCACGTTGCTGACCGGTCGTCACGAATCCGTTGGAAGTCAAGATCGCGGGTGCCGCTGGGCTGGCGGGATATCCACTGGTCTGGGGGCGAACACTCGCTAGTCGTGGTGGGGGACTCAGCTGTTTTCATGATGAGTCCTCGTACTAACACGTATATTCTCAAACCGCAAAAAGTTGCTATAGAGGCGATACAGAGCGTATTTTGTGTTTCTCTAGTGGCTGAGAGAATCCAACAATGAGTAGTGGATACCGACGAGGGAACACCGGGCCGAAAAAGCTGAAGTGGCGCTGGAAAGATGAGACTGACAATCGGTCGCTACCCCAATCGTGGGCCGACAACGGTCGCACAGAATCTCCCGAGGAGAACGAAGTGCATCTGTACGCAATCCAGTGTCGGGCTGGACCCTTACTTGAGTGGCTGGTCAATACACGAACAGGGAAGCTACTCAGGGGCCCGCTGAGCGAGAAGCCGGGAATTCGTGTTCTGTACGTTACCGCCGACGGTGAGTATGCAGTCCTGAAAGAGTCCGAAGCCCGCGAAATTGACGATAGTTGGAAGCCACCCAAGCAGTTCGCCAGTATCATCGCGAAGGACATAGAGGGGGCTGATCCTGTTCCAGACTCCAGTCAGGATTACTACCGGCGCTCGGTCGAAGACCTGTACGACCCGTCATAGCCGTTATAACGGTTCGTTGCTCATGGCAGCGATTGAAATGACCGCTTAGTAAGTATGTTTACTACATGATATATTGTCTTTGATTAATTACTGTGACTACTTGAATGAAAAGCCATTCTGCAGACTTCAACGTATTATTTGGTAATACCCTAATACCTCTAGAAAATGTAAGGAAGGTGTTAAGCTTCTGAACAAGGTCTGTTTCCAGCTTAGCTTAGCGAAAATTTCTGCAGGAGAATCTAAGACTGCCGGTACTCAATAGAGAACAAGACACCTAAATGGTATTTTCTATCGGATGGATAGATGCGATGATATTATTATCGTAGGGTAGTGAGAGTAATAATACTAATAAAAAGCCAACGACTGATATGAAACTTCGTACCCAAATTAGTATTCTCTTAATAGTTTTTGCTGTCCTCCTGTCTGGGATCGTCTTTGCAGGGTTTCAGTTGAACAAAGAGTCAGTTACTGATCGACAACTGGATGAGACAACCCAGCATAGCGAGAGGATTGCAGCAGGACTTGATACCAGGTTGAAGGGACTAAAGCGAACTGTTCGTCTCCAGGCGACAAATCCAGCTATCGCTGCACACGGTACCCCACAACAGCACTATGCGCTGAAAACGATGGTGAACGAGACTATGTTCAATGGGGTTTCAGTTATCCATCGAAACGGAACGATGACCGGGATAGCAGCGGGGCTTGATCCAGAAACACGGTCTGAGCTAATTGGCTCCGATTTTAGTGACCGGCACTACTTTCAGCGAGCTCGTAATGGCGAAACCTATATTAGTACACCTGTAGTCGCCGATTCTGGTAATTATATTGTTACGATAAGTACACCAATCTATCGAGATGGGACCGTTGTCGGGACACTCAATGCTGCACTTCACCTCCAGGATAGTTCGATTTTTAGAATGGCTTCAAAAACCGCTAACCGCGATAGCAGTGTTTTCATTCGAACACAGGCAGGAAATCAGATCTATAACCAGTCCGCTCAGCTCGGCTCAGATCCGGTCACAGCGAATGCTACTGTCAACGAGACTGGTTGGATTGTTCAGGTACAAACAAGCCGAGACGTTCTCGCCGGAGACCTCCGGACGGTTACTATTTATCAGCTTGGTGGGATTGGGCTAGTTCTGGCTCTCATCGGTGGGTTCGGATCTATTTTGTATACACAGATACTGAGGTACCACAGACAACTGGTTCGCGGATTTGAAGCACTGCAACGGCAAGAATACGGGCAGCAAGTAGCTGAAGAGGCAACTGGTGACTGGGGACAGATATTCACTGCATTTAATGAGTTGAGTCAAACACTTGCGGAGTATGAGGAAGAGCGTGTCAAGCACAGAAATGAGCTCCAACAGGAACGAGATCGGTTCCGAAGGCTATTTCAGAGCATCCCGGAACCAGCCGTTGTAGTTGAGTATACTGGCAACAAAACACTCATACATAATGTAAACGAGGCGTTTGAGGAGACGTTTGGATATGAGGCATCCAATGCAGTTGGTGGAGACATCAATGACTTCATTGTTCCTGACGGAAGCCTTGAAGAAGCGGAAAGTATTGACCAACTATCATCCTCTGGCAAACAGGTTACCCACGAAGTCCGTCGAGAGGCGGCTGATGGAAAGCGTGACTTTTTGTTACGGTCTACACCGGCTGTAGACGGCGAAGACGAGGTGTATTTCGGCGTGTATATCGATATTACGGACCGCAAGCAGCAGGAACGGGAACTCACCGAGACTAACAGCGTCTTGTCTTCGGTTCTTGAAAATATGCCAGTCGGGATTCTGATTGAAGATGCTGATCGAACAATCACGACAGCGAACAAAAAGTTACTTGACATTTTAGATGTGTCTCTGACCCCCAGTGGACTCATCGGCTGCGAGTACGCTGAAATAGCGGAGACTCTGAAGACACAGTTCGCTGATCCAGATCAATTCAATGAAAGGGTCAATAAAATACATTCTACGCGAGATGCTGTTTTCGATGAAGAACTGCTGATGGCAGATGGCCGCATTTTAGCTCGGAGCTACGTGTCGTACTCGCTGCCAGATGGAACGGGAAACATTTGGCTGTATCGGGACATCACAAAAAATCGGCAGCGTGAGCGCAAATTACGTGAAACGCTGGAAAAGACGCAGAAACTCATTCAGGCCGAAAGCATCGATGAAGCTGCCACAATTGCGGTCGAGATTGCTAATCAGACACTGTCGTTTCCCCTTAGCAGTGTCCATCTTGAACGAAAGGACGGTGAACTTGAACCTGCAGCCATAACCGATGCATTCGAGGAGGGTGTAGGAGACACACCGGTATACCAGCGGACCGCAGATAACAGTTCGATAGACAAACTGGTTTGGGATGTGTATACTTCAGGAGAAACGCGGGTTCTTACTGATACTGGGGCAGAGATACCAGAGACAATCAGTGGTATGCCCTCTAGTGGTGGGATTATTCAACCAATGACGAATCACGGCGTATTGGTTACACTTGGTGACTCACCTAATAGATTCGATGAATTCGATCAGTATCTCGTTGAACTGCTTGGGGCAATTCTAGCCACGACACTTGACCGTATCAATCAGAAGCAACAGATCGAATCACAGCGAGATAATTTGGACCTTCTCAATCAAATTGTTCGGCATGACATCAGGAACGATCTACAGATCCTGCTCGGCCGCCTTGATTTACTCGCAGAGCAGGCTAACGACGCTCAGTCGGAACACGTCAACGCTGCGTTGAGATGTGCGGAAAACGCAGTTGAATTGACCCAGTCGGCACGGGAACTGTCCGAGGTACTGCTTCAGAATGGGACTGATAGCAAATCGATTTCACTTAATCGTGTTGTTCGACAGCAGATTGAAGAAATACGCTCAGCAAAGACAGATGCGGAAATTACGATTGATGGGTCGATTCCGGACGTTATGATTAGAGCCAACGAAATGTTTGATTCAGTCATTCGCAATCTTCTCAAAAACGCGATCCAACATAATGACAAACAAGACCCTGAAATAACAATTTCGGCGATAGATCAGAAAGAATACGTACAACTACGTATCGCAGACAACGGTCCGGGCGTCCGAGATGCACAGAAAGAGTCGATATTTGGGAAGGGTGAAAAAGAATTAGAAAGCAGCGGGACTGGCATTGGACTGTATCTCGTGAGCACACTGATTGAGAGCTATGGCGGAGATGTATGGGTTGAAGACAACAATCCTAGAGGAGCAGTCTTTGTGATTGAACTGGTAAAGGATAGCTAGCAGCAGACATTACTACCGGCGGGAGGTTGAGGACCTGTATGACGTGGAGTGAAAACAGCGATTTCATACCAATCTGCTCATATATGTAATATTGTAACCGCGAATATGCACGACCTGACAGCATTTCAACGAGACTTATTGTTCGTAGTCGCTGGAAAATCCAAACCCGCTGGTGTCGCAATCAAAGACGAAATTGAAGAACGCTCTTGCGTAGTAGATTGTTGATAGCGAGAGCTGCGGCTGAAAGTCGAAGAGGGCAAGGGCACCGCGCCAGCGGTGCCCGATATGTTCCCAATAAGTCGATTCGTGTCGGAATC
>NZ_JAYMGY010000019.1:0-31254 GCF_037078445.1 Haloarcula sp. CGMCC 1.2071 | reverse complement strand
CGTATCTCCGAGCCTTTCAGCTCCGCTGTGAACTCTACAGAAAACCAGGTGACGAAGCGCTCAAACATGCTCTCAACGCCGCCCTCTAAAAATCAACAACGTGCTTCACAAGAGCGTAACAGGAATGAGAGTGATGCCAAGTGGAAACTACCCACATCTGTTGACAGGGTTCAGAGGACAGGTAGACGCCCTTGCGCTGATCCGTGACGAGCAAATTCCTGTGGAGGTGTATAATGGGTCGGACTACCTCTCTCGAATGAAAGACGGCTACCATTCGAAAAAATATAATCAGATCCGAGAGCGGGCACGCGAGGAACGCCCGATCCGCAACCCGATGCTGATTAACCGCCGATCAGACTCAGATTTCAAAGAACATGTCCGAAAAGAATACAACTCTGTAGTCGTTGACACAGATATTATAGTCGGTTGTCAAGACACCCACCCCGAAATTAACCGGATATCAGAGCTGTTTAATCTGACAGGTATAATTCATCTTCTCCCGCCACTTGAGACAGAAAGTGGAGAAGAACTTGATGGAGAAGGCTTCATAAACGCTGCCAGACGGAATGACCAAGCAGAGATTATCAACCCCTCATCTGAATTGGCAGCAGCAGCCAGCACTCTCCCCGATCAATATCTGAAGCGGATTCGTGGCGGCGTCCACCTACATTACGTCAACACATTTTATCGAAGTGCATCCGATCGAACACACCGGGATGCAAGCCTGTTACTGCAGCAGATCTATAACCTACTCCTCCGTGAAGACGGCATGACTCGTCAGGAGGTGCTTGATATGGGCTGGGAGGAGTTGATACAAGGCTACAGAAATATCAAGAGCCTACAACAGCGAGAAAGCGATATTCGAGATCAGACAAGAGTCTACATCGCCCAACTGCTGGAAGAAAATGTAGTCGCTGAAAACAGTGGTAAAATATACGCTCGAAAATCACGCCATCCACAGACGACCTTTTCGTTCTGAGCGAAAATGAATATCGGTAATTCAGTTATATATTGCACAAACCTTCCGAATTCGCAGACAGGATTAAAACGCAGAATGAATGTGAAATCCCTGCAAGACGGGGCGGAACTTAATCGCACTTCGTCACTGACGGAGGGCGGTACATTGCCGCCCCCGTGCTTAGTCATAGGGAGAGCCGTTGTCCGGCTATTCCCGCTTCAACTGCACCACAAGAACGATGATGAGCGCAAGCCGAAGGACGGTTGTCACCGCCCACATCATCGCACCTGCACCGGTGCAGCCTGCAACGATGAGTCCAACCATCTTGCAGGGAGGTGGCTCTCGCCACCGAGTGTTATCAGATGCTCTATGCAGAAAAATTCACTGCTAAACAACGAGCAGTGATGCTTCTTACTGGGGTTTGAACTGCGGGAAGTGAAATCGGCCACCTCCCGCGGATGGTTGGACTCACATAGATGTAGTAGACGCTCACACAAAAAATTGCGGTATCGAGTGGATATGGCCCCAGCTATGCGTAGAGTCCACTACATTCTGAGTAGTGGCTATATTGGGACTTCTTGCGCAAGTTCCAGGCTGCTCGTAGATCCAGGTTATGGCCGACGACTAATCGGTGCTCGTTGGAGAGGGGGGGACTGAGTTGCCTATCTACGTTAGTCGTCATCCGCTGTCTGCCGGGAAGGAGTCGAGGAGGCGAGCGTCGGCACCTGGGCGAGGAGTTTCTCTGAGCGGACCCAGCCCTCGGCGGCGGGGCGCGTGGTTCGGAAAGGCTCCTCGCCCGGCTGGGCGATGCAGACTTCCCGGATGTCCTTCTGCTGACTCGGGGCAAACGCCGGGCGCTTGTATGGCTCGCCCCAGATGACCTGGGTGCATCCCAGAGAGAGACGCTGATAGTCGTCGAAGGTGCCGACATACAGGCGCGGGAAGTCGTTCGCAATCTTCGACTCAGGGGCGAAGAACCCGAGGACGTCGTCCCGCGTGAAGTTCACCTGGGGGTGCCCGCCCTCGTGTGCGTACGGGGTGTAGGTCACGGGCAGGGTAGTCGTCTGCCCGTTCTCGCGCATATCCGGCTTACCGTATTTCTCGTTCATTGCCATGAAGTACTCATAGTGGGAAACGACGGGGAGGCCGACCTCCTCGTCAAACTGCCACACTATGGGCTCGTCGTCCTCCAAGAGGCCGAGACTCGTGGTCTGGGCCGGGAGCGCGAGCTTGAAGCAGCTCGCCGTGTTTTGCGGCTTCGATTCTCCGACGGCGTGTAGGGACTGTCGTGCGGTCATGGCTGGGTTGGTGCCCAGAGCAGAGGACAGACTCCTCCCCCTGCGTCTGGACAATAATTTGAACACAGCCTGACCGTCGGAGACTACATACCAGACACGTTTGAGTGCGCATAGAATAAAGTTTGGGCAGCTGACATCGCTCTCGAAGATTTTGTGTGTGTCGAAGACTGTCCGCTCTCAGAGGATTTCCCCCGACACCAGTATCTAAACCCAGACCTCAGACCTTCTTCCCCGGGAATTTGCCATTTTGATTTATCCCTGGGGGTCCATGTATTATGTACGGAGGTGACCTGGACCACATGACCCCCAAAACGTACTGGGAATACCTGACCTGGGAGTTCCCGAGCCCGAACACGCCGTCGGTGCTCAACGGGAGCGACGGCGCGCTGTTCGTCGACCCCCACGACCCGCTGATGGTGTAGATCACCTCCAGCTCAGAAGTACCGCACTCCGAACTAATCGCGACCACACCGAAACCATGCCCCAGAACACCGCACCCGACCGAATGCTGTCCGACGGATCGTACATCAACTACAGCAACCAGGGCCGCCGCGCCGTCCAGGTCCTGAACGAGGACCCCAACCACCACATCACAGGGTACACCGACACTACCGACGGCTGGCACCACACCATCAAGAGCGACACCGGTACGGCCCGGATCGGCCTCGACGACCCCCGGCTGTAGACGCACCGACCCATAACTAACCGACCACATCAAATCCAACAATGTACGACGGCAACCTCAACGACTTCGACGCGGTCAACTCGTACCTCGACGGCGAAACGATCGACAACAACGGCACCCAACACGGCCTCCCAACCACCCCGCAGGACCAGACCCCCCATAAGGACGGTCTGTTCGGCCGCGACTACAACGCCGGGTTCGACCATGGCCAGGTCGGTCGGCAGGGGACGGATGTCCTGAACACGCGTCAGGACGGGGACCACTACGACGTCATTGAGCAGGACCCCGGCACGGGGAACATGTACCACAATCGGGTGCACGACCCCGGGGCCGGCGGCGGCCTGTAGAGTAGATTCAACCACACACCCTTTCCATACATGACCCAGTACGACCCCTTCGCGTTCGACACGCATCCGCCGACGCACCGTCCGCGGCTCCCACCGCTGAAGCCGCCGAAGCACGACCCCCCGCTCGGTATCCACTGATTCGTAACCTGTTTTATTGAACCCCTGAATCACGACTTGTTATATTAGTCGTAACAGACTCCCCGTTTTTCACTCGGCACACGGGGTGAGACACCCCCGTTCCTACCAGCCGCTAGATACTTTAGTGACGGAAACTAAAAGAATCGTAATGCGTATTGAAGCGACCGAGGGCAACGAGTACAAAGTATGGTTGAACGACGCTGAGATCGAGGACCTCCGGCGGGCCACCAACAGTCAGCGCGACGATCTTATCATTCAGCTCGGAGCGTTCGTTGGCCTCCGGGCATTCGAAATCCCACAGATCCGACCCGTTGACGTCAAGCAGACTCAGAGCGGTCAGTACCGGCTTCGTGTCCAGGCCGGGAAAGACACCAGCGGCAACGGTGGGAAGCCTCGGGATGCTTTCCTTCCCGCCGATGTCGAGCGTGATCTCCAGCGCTTCCAGAACGAACACAACATCGCACCGAAAGACCCCATTGTCGATCTAACCCAACCTGGTGTCCGTGCTGTGGTTCGACGGACAGCTGCGCGAGCTGCTGAAGCAACTGGCGACGACGATTTCGAGAAGGTGAGTACGCACGATCTCCGCCGTCGGTTCGCCCAACGCCTGCTCGTCGACGAGCAAATGAACCCCCGAGTGGTGATGGCCGTTGGTGGGTGGGACTCCTTCGCTGCGATTGAACCCTACCTGAACGCACCGAGCGAAGACGTCATCGACGACGCGTTCCAAGAGGTCGAGTCTCTATGACCGAAGACGATGTCGACCCTGAGGACCCGCGACCAATGGGCCATTACCCACGGTTCGCCGACAACGAATGGCACTACATCCCTGATGAACTCGCCAAGACAATCTCGCTCGGGCCAGCCGGCGACGGCGAGGAAGGACAGGACTGGGTGCTGACATACACGCCGGAGAAGCAAGACGAAGACGACCGCGAGAAAGTGCTGGTCCGGCTCACGCCGAGGGCGTTGCACGAGCTTCATATCGAGACAAAAGACCTCTCGGTTGAACAGCGGCAGATGGGCCATCGCGCCGAGTGTGATCTGTGCGGGGAGATGGTCGATCTTGACCGCGCGATACCGAATGCTCGAGGAGAGCCCTGTCACAAACGATGCTGGGCCGAGTACACGGGCGCACCGGACTGGTTCAACGAGTACGTCTAATCGGGGATATCGGCAAGCCTCCGGCCGACTTCATATGAGTCCTTACAGCTGGGAACGCTCCTCAGTTTGCTCTTTGAGAATGTTGAACTCCATTCTCACAGAGGTCTATGCCGCTTCAGGTTATTGATAGGGAGTCAAGTAATCGTTTGAGGGCCTCATACAACGGTTCACATACCCGCTCTTCCTTGATTCGGTCAGTACACTGTGATTGTGCAGTATTAGGACTTCTAACACCCGATCAAGAGCTAGCGCCCAAATCTTATATTTGCTGGTAATCAACTTTTCGCAAATGCCTCCACATTACCCCCGTCGGACTTCCGAAAGTGAAGACGGGGAACATACGTATGATGAAACTAAGCAACTATTGCCAGAAGACTATGAATTATCTAGAGACGAATATCAAGATTTGGTAGAGTTTCTCAGTCAAATAGAACCGAACCTGTCAATTGAGAACACATATCTTATAGTTGGTAACTATGGCAATGATCTTCGCAGAATTAATAGTGTTATTAGTACTTTGAATAAAGAGCCATCTACACTTGCAACCTCTTTTAATGACGTAATTAATGAGTCCGAAAATATTAAAAATATTGCTTTGAAGTTTGGATTGATTGCCGAGCTAGTTGATTACGTCGTTATACTGGCGGATCCGACAGAGAACCAAAGTCCCTTAGTCGAACTCGAATTTCTAACCAACTCTATATATATAGATAAGACATACGTCCTAAGGCGCAAGAGAGACGATGACGAACCTGAGAGGGGCGAATTGGAAGAGCAGATTTTTGAATTATTAGAAGAGCGAGAGCAACTACTGTATTGGGAGAATGAATACGATCTACTGAACAGAGTTCAGGAACTGCCTGGTGTCGAATCATGAAATCTCAGCGGCCTCAGATTTTTGTTTCACATTATGGAGAGCAAAAAGAGACGATTACTGATCTATTATTCCCAATACAATATTTGCCTTTCAATCTATACGTGGCAATAGATGAGAGGAAATTCGGCAAAATAAATGAGCTAATCAAAGAAAATTTGAAGCAAAGTGAGGTCATGATCCCATATATCACAGAATCATCTGTGAACAATATCTGGGTTAATCAAGAAATTGGCTATGCTCATGCAGATGATTTGTTCATTTTGCCGATATTCGAAAGTTCGAGCCTTCTTAGTGGGTTTATATCTAATACTGTCGGCGTGAAGGTCTACGATGATGAAATAGAGACAATGCATGAGGTCGTATCTTACCTCAGAAATGAATATGAGCCAGTATCAATAGGACAGTACGATTGGTTCCTCGAGTTCCTCTGTCCCCATTGCAGTCAAGAGAATACATTTCCAATTACGAAGACGCAGGACGAGCTTTGGGTAGACTATCAAGAAGAGAATAACATTACGAGATCATGTGTGAAGTGCGGTGCAGATCATAGTTTCAATCCAGTTTCTTTGGAATACGAGAACCCTGATGAATAGAGTTGACTGCCTATTAGAACAGAGTGTGGAGACGACCGGCGTTTGCCAGCGATGTTAGATACGCACACCTATTGAGCAGGTGGTTCATCTCCAGCAGTCTTGAAATCAATCACCGTGTGAACTGTTCAATGACACCCTGAGTCTGTCACCAGTGATGTTGGGTTGCTGCCCAACACACTTACAGTGTTGGGAAACAGACCAACAGGTAGCGGATGCCCACAGAGCAAACCTTCCAGTATACCCATGTCGAAGCCGGGCTCGTCGAGAACGTTGTCGTCCGGCGGACGGAGGATACCGAGACATACCCCTCGGGCTGGAAGTACACGCTCCATCTGGGCACACTGGAAGACCTGACGCTCGTCCGGTACGACAACGCACACGAAGACACCAAAGGGCACGAACATCATACCGCGGCTGGCGATGTCGATGACGTTGCGTTCCCCGGAATGGAAGAACGCCTCATCGAATTCTGGACGAGTGCAGACGAGTACTGGGATGCCGTCGACGGCGGCCCGGATCGGCCCTACTGACCACAGCGACCAACCAGACAATCATGACGACACTCCACATCACCGTCGGCGACCGAGAACAGCTCCGTGAGGACGCACTGCAATTCGTTCAGGAGGCGGAGACGGACGAACACAGCGAGCACGATGAGAAGGTAGTCATTCAGTTCGGGAGTTACGACGACCTCGTCGGCAGCCTCACCCCCCTTCGCCTGGAGCTTATCCAAGCCATCGCCGAGAACAACCCCCAGAGTATGCGCGAGGTCGCCCGTCTCGTTGATCGCGATGTCTCCGATGTCCACTCGGATCTCAAACATCTGGAGGTCCTCGGAATACTCGAACTCAAAGAGGGTGGCCCCGGTGGCGCGATGCAACCAGTCGTCCCATTCGACCGAATTGAGATGCACATCGATTACCCACTCGTCGACGACATCGATACTACACCGGCCAGTGCGTGAACGGGCGACCGCAAGCAACTACTTCTCAACTGGTAGAGCCCACGCTACCACCGATCTCGATTCTCCCGCGTCGCGATGGGACTGGGACTCCTTCGCCGCTATCGAATCCTACCTGAATGTCCCCCGCGGGGATGTAATCGCCACCGCCCTCGCAGAACGCGAACGGGGGACCTACCGCTGCCGATAGTATTCGTGGGTACCACTCGGAATGTTCGCAAAGTGGCTGTCGCCGGCGAGAACAGACTTATCAGTCGAATCGCTCCGCAACATCCCGCACCTCGTCGCAGTCGTCCTGATCAGCCTGCTCGATAGCGTCCCGTATCTCAGTCACCTGGTCCTCGTCGAACACATCGCGAAGGTCTCTGAGTGATCGCCCACCGATGAGCCGCCCCACAGCGTCGCTGAACGACTCGTCGTCACGCTTGTTCGCTTTGATCCGTTCGTAGACATCGTCCTCAAGACGAACTTGATGTGACATCCTTGTTAAAATCGTTGACAGTCTGTTAGAATCAACATTTGGGTGCTACAGCAAGGCGATTGCCATGATACCTCCTGGTTGTTCAAGATGGCGGATCGGCTAGGGTCGCAGTGGTGAACCATTCGCTGAACAATCTCAGTGAAGACGGTGTCTCCAAGAGGAATACTGAGGGGCTCGGTTAATTTGTTCAGTGCCGCTGTACTTCGTAGCTCAACAAGCGAGCTCGTCGAAAATCAGTTCGGATTCGAGAGATAATCGATCAGGTTTTTGAGAGGAGAGCAACCGCGTCCGCTCGCGTCGCATAATGCGCCTGCACCCCCACGGGGGTACTCTCGTCATGTCATGTACCGCGCCCGCGCGAAAAATCTCGCCGATCACCGCGAAATCGGTACGGGGACCTGTTTCCGTCGGTCCGACCCCCTGGTTTTGTCTTCAAAAAGAGACAGGTTTCAACGAGGAGCTGACTCGGGTTGGACTAGTCCGTGAGAACGTCGACACAGCAGTGGCCGGGGCCAGCCATCGGCGGGCCAACGATCACACCGACACACCCCCTGCCACCGTGGCCCCATCTCGGTCCGCTTCGGAGAGATATATCTTCAGCTCACCGTGAATTGGCTTCGAGATCTCCGGCCACGTGATCGGCGGCCAGGTGAACGCCTGTTCGTTGTACATCACTGCCTCGCCGATGTCGAGGTCCGATGCGATATCTTCCTCCATTGGGACAGACTCGAATCCCTTCGGCGCTGACCCGCCGTGTGGGTTCGCGGTCCCGTTCATCGCGACACGCCAGCGAATCCGGTCGGTCCAGAGATTGTGCAGGTGCTTGTCCTTGTGGCCGAAAAACAGGCCGATGATCCCGTTCTTCCGGAAGTCCTCGACGGCCGTCCCAGCGAGTTGGACTTTCTGCAATGTCGCGTACTGGTCTTTCGAGACGCCTTCCCTGGCGAGCGAGGCGACTTCGTCACAGATCCAGGTCGTCCAGTCGAACGGGCCGCGTTCGACGAGTGATAGCGCCCAGCCGAACCACCAGTGATCGACCGGGTCACCATGCTGGAATTCGACGCCGTCGATGACCTTGTCTGACTCCTCGTAAACCCACTGACAGCCCCGCATCTCCGGATCTGGATAGACGACGTGGAACACGCCGTCCTGGAGGACGTTCAAATTCAAATCCATCACATCCGAATAGTGCGTGACGTTGCGGACGACGTCCTCGAGCGGGACTTCTTTGCCTACCGAGTTCCGGTCCCCGCCTTTCGGAACGACGCGTGCGGTCGCGTCGTACCCCTTGGGGAGACAGACGTGTGCAACGGGTGCGTACGGGAGCCACTCCGACCGTGAGCCTGTTGCAGCTCGCCAGACCACCCGTGAGTTGTTGACCTCCATGTCGATCTGGGCGGCCCGAAGTGCCAGCGTCGTCTTCCCCGAGTTCGGCGGGCCCGTCGCGAACCACTCGACGCCGCCGCTGGGCTGGTTTCGACCGCCGTCCCATGTGTGGTTCCAGAAGGCAGGGACAAGCCCCTCAGCGCTGAATTGGTCTGGGTCGAACTTCGGCATGCCATGAAGCCGGCGGAGATGCCGTCCGTCGGAATGTCTGCGATCATCACCAGTCCACTGCTGGCTTCCATAGTGTGGGGCAAGAAATCCCAGTTCCTGTGGGTCGTGTAACTCGGGCATGATCACATCGTTCGCGAGGACTTGGTCTCGCCAGTGTTGTCCTCACGGTGTTCATCTGCTTCCTCGGCCCACCGCTCGACAGCGCGATTGTACGCCGGCAGGAGGTACACCGCGCCCCAGAGCTCCCGTTCCTGGGCATACTTCGGGTCGTCGGTGAGGAGAACCTGCTGGGCACCACGCTGGTCGTGGATCTTCCAGTCGAAGTCCGGTTCGACCCGGTGCAGTTCGCCGAGTGTCCCCTTGTCGAGGCGGGAAAGCCAGTCGTCGACGGCGGCCATATCCTCGAATCCATCCAGTAATGCGAGGAGCAGGTCACTCTGCTTGCGATACAGTTCATCCAGTGCTGGCCGCATCGCGAAGAACGCCGTCGAGTCAACCTCCTCGACGCGTTCGCCCTCGTTCGTATACTGCTGGGCTTCGGTGCGAAGCTTCCGGTAGGCGGTTCGAAACGCCGGCCGAATGTACTTCGCCGCGAGCTGTCGCCGTTCCGCCTTCGCGGTTCCCGGGTTGGCCGGGTCCTCCCGCCATCGGAAGCGGTTCTCTGAGGTAATTGCGATCGACAACGGAACTGGCTTCGAGCAAACATCAACGAACCACCCATCAGGCACGCGCCCAAGTGACCAAAACTGCATCTGATGCAGCGAAAGGAGGAGGTCCCGTCGGCTGTCGTACCCGGCGTCAATCCAGTTGGAGAGCCACGTCCGCTGGTGATCGTTGAGTTTGTCCAACGCCGGGGTGAACGAGACATCGACAGCAGCAGTGGGGCGGTCGGTGTCAGTCTGGACATCACGGAGAATGTCATCCAGTGGATTTCTGGATCCAGGCATAGTTACTCCGCAACCAGAGCAGCAAACGCCTCGTCATCGTGATGGTCGGTGCGTGAGGTAGTCTGTGTGGTGGTCGATTGCTCGCGGAGTTCCTCGAGCGTAACGTGGTCCGCAGTGTCTTCCTCGGACTCTGTCTCGTGGAAGACAGCCTCGACGGGCTCGTCGACGTCGGGACGGTACACCAGCGGCGTCCCATCTCGATCCGCGTCGACGGCGGCGCCGTTCGCGATAGCGCCTTGCGTCGAACAGTTCCGACAGGCATGAACCTCGTCATCATCGTTCCCGAACACACGTGCGTACTGTGCATCGACTGGTTCGCCACAATTCAGACAGGTCACGGACGTCACCATAGCACGGTATCCGCTGGCACGGCTAGTAAAGCACAAGCCCATTTTGACAGATGTCAACTGATTGGTGTCAAAATGGGAGTGGTTTTTACCCTAGTCTCCACCGAACAGCAGGAGTGTGGCTATCGACTGGTGATGGCCGTGAAAGACTAATGCCAAGCATTAACAAGCTCTCTGTCCGCGGCGGCTCTGGGATGGTAACGCTTCCAAAAGACGAACTCGAGATGTGTGGGCTCCTGGATGAGGATGGGGACCCAGATACTGACATCCAGTTCCTCATCAAGATGGAACAGCCCGGTGAGTGGCGAATCTCTGTGCTCGATGACTCCTGTGTCGACGATTCCTGGTACACTGGCGACACGCCCGAGACCGGTGTGCAGGTCGGTGCCGGTGGCGGAAGCCGGGGGTAGGATATCACGCTCGAAGAGTCGTTCACTTTCACCGTGGTCTAATAACGCCTTTCATATCAGGGTGAAAAGCCGGGAGTATGCGCTGGACTTTACCGCGCTTTGCAGCCCTCCAAGGACTGTATTCTCGTACTGCACGATCTGCAGCACTGCCCCTATCTACTGCATACAAAACCGCCAGACAGAGAGTGGATAGAAGAGGTGTGCTGCAGACCTTTAACTTGCCCATTGGTCAAAACCACAGCCTCCGAGAAGCCAGAAGGAGGTAACGCGATGGGACGAAATGAGCAGCTCACGACCTACGTTGACGCCGAGGTGGCGCGTGAAATCGAGCGGCGAGCGGAGGCTGAAGATGTCTCTGCGTCAACCTACATCGCACAGGTTCTCGATCAACACATCCACGGCGAAGCTGTCGAGGAACAAGCGCGTGAACATCGGGCCGAACAACGCATTCAGGAACTCGTTGCCGAGGCACGTGATGAGGTCAGTGAAGCGACAGAGGGGCTTGAAGACCTCGTCGCAAAATCAGGCGTCTACTCGATAGCCGTCTGGGAACTCGTCAAAGACGAGTATGACGACCCGCGCCGACAGCACGCCCTCGATGTTGGCACTGAACGGCTCCGAGAAGACATGGATGCACTTGACGGAGATATCGAGAGTGCGCGGGCACAGAATGGGACGTCATCTGAGGTCACTGACAGTGCTGCAGCAGAATCTGATGACCGGGATTGGGATTTCGAATGATCGTAAAATCAGACTTCCAGACAGGGAGCGCTGGCAATCTCATCACCTACATCAGTGAAGATGCAGAGCGGACAGTCGAGATTCGAGATTCGACTGGTCGCAAGCTGAGCGAAAAAGAAATTGAAGCGTTCGTCGGGCGGTCTGAGACAGCGGATATGCAGCGCCAGTTCATCATTGCGCCTGATCCGGATGCAGGCTATAGCGAAGCAGAAATTGACCAGTGTACTCGGTCGACGCTCAACGAGTGGAAAGCAGAGAAACCCTCTGTCGAGTACGTCTACGGAGTCCACGCTCGTCCAGAATCAGGGAAGTCACACGCCCACGCCGCTGCGATCGGCAAAAAGCGAGATCTACACATGGAGACAGACGATCTGACCGCCCTTCGAGAACGGGCACGAGAACAGTTTCGGGAGCGAACACGACTCAGAAGCAGGGAACGCGTTCAAGAACGGAGTATAACAGCGGAGGAAGAGCGAGAAGTGACTCGAGCACAGGAGGACTACGATGACATCTGAGACTAGGACCGGGACTGGGACTAGCAAACGACAAGAGAGTCCTGGGGAGATGTTCATCGATGTTCTGTTTACAGAGGTGCTGCCGCGGTTGCTGATTCCATGGTGGTACGTCGAATGGGACCAGCCGAAATTACGTCGGTTCTGGCTCTGGTGGTGGGTCTACCCCTGTTATGCGCTGCTAGGGAGTGTCGTCTTCGCCGGTGCGTTGTTGCAAGGAGAAGTCTGGCCGATCCTTGTGATTCCATTTGCACACGTGATGGCCCCGCTCGTATTCCTTGGCGAGGTTGCCGGGGCGTCTATCTCTGGCGTCGGTTTCGCGGGTATTCCTGATGTCCTTTTTTTGGGGCCATATGCTGCATTCAGCGTCGCGATAGCGGCCCTGCCCCTCACCCGACGCTGGGGCGACAACGTCTTTGATCTGAAAGAACCCAAGTACATCAGAGAGTCTGACGAATTTGTCGTTCCAATGGAAGAGATAACGACCACGTCAGATGAGTATACAGATGGAGACGATATCTCGATACTACCAAGGCTTCGGCAAGATATTTCGACAGCGCTGCTCGGTGAGACCGGGAGTGGCAAGACAACCGGGATGCAACTCCTTGCACAGCAATATCCCCACGATGAAGAGACGGCAGTCATCGTACACGAATCCGGAACCGACTTCGAACAATTCTATCGAGAGCGTGGATTTGAGGTGCTTCGAGTCGGGGTGGAAGAGACGGATGTCCGCTGGAGCCTCTTTCAAGATGTTGAAAAAGAGGAGGATTATCAAGAGGTAGCCAACTCTGTGTTCGGAGAGCCTGATGGGAGGAATCCGTTCCATCGCAAGGCAAAGAGCGTGTTTACTGCCTGTCTGAAATATCTCCATCGCGAAGCTGAAAGGCAAGATGCGATTGACCAACTCGGCCATGACGATATCTACGATTTGGTCCACGAGCCCAAAGACGAGATACATAGACGGCTGAATAAGTACGATGACCTGGGGACTGAAGCGCAGAAAATTAGGCCAGGAGATGACGGCGGCCCGGAGAGCGTCTACACAGAACTCACACAAAATGTCGAGGATGTATTTACTGGTCAATTCAAGACTGATGGTGATTTTTCCATTCGAGAGTATGTCGAAAATCCCAACGGCCGAGTGCTGTTGATTCGCTCTGGACCGATGGCGAGGAAGGCTGCTCCGATGTACGAAGTGATGCTTGATTGGTCGATCCGGATCGCGCGGTCCTCGGCAACACCGACGAATTTCATCTTGGACGAGATCGACTCTCTCCCGCCGATAGAAGGGTTACCAGGCCTTGCAGCCCGGGGGCGAAGTGAGGATGCACGAGTTATGATTGGGGCACAGACAGTTGGCCAGCTCGAGTCTGTCTATGGGAAGGAGTCGGCAGCAGTGTTAGGAAACTGCCCACAGGGCCTGTACTTCCAACCTGGTGATGACCAGACGACAAAATACATCCAATCAGAAATCGGGAAAGAGCGAGAACAGACAGTATCGCAGTCACGCTCGCGGTCGAAAAACAAGAGCAGCGGCTCATACCAGACGACACAGAGTCACACCACCCGGACCGAAGATCGTCGTCCGATCACCGCCGGTGAGCTGACACGGATGGGAACAGGAGAGTGTGTCATAGTTGGAAAGAAGCACTGGTGGAAAGGACAGGCAAAACAAGCTGATGCGGTGGAAGAGCAGGTCAAGGAGCCAATGAAACCACTTCGTGGTCGGCTGAAAGAGATGGTATGGGATAGTTCTCGTTGAAAAGGCCTCTATTTCTGACTTAACTGCTATTTTTACTAGCACGCTGTCAAGCAAAGCCGATATTCTAAATGCCGCATATCTACATTTTCAAGACATCTAACAGGGGTTCGACGATTCAGACGATACGTTTATCCTAGTTACTCGGTAAGTGTCTGGCATGGCCAACACTATGGCTGCGGGCCGGAGTGTGATCAAGCGCGGCGGGACGTCTCTGTACCTGGGTATCAAGAGAGAGAGAGTGGCTGGCTGCGGCCGGGACTGAACCTGACGGGGTCTTCCGCCTCGGCCTCCGTGATATCGAGGATTCGTCGATGACGGTGCGACTCCACATCGACCAGGACTATTGTGAAACGACGCTCGGGCCGGGCGCATACGATATCGATATCGTCGACATCCAGACCGGCCTCCAGTGGTGTTTGCCAGCCGATATCAGGAACAAGTACGGCATCACCAATCAGTTTGTGTGGAACGCTGAGTTCACCGGTGAGCATATTGATTACGAGCTGGTCTCGCCGACGATTCAAGAGCAATATCAGCTTAGCTGAATCTGGTGACACCCTTAGCAACGGATACCAGCGTGGTGAATATAGAGGGTATCCACGGGATATTTGCAGTTCTTTTCATCACATTGGTGACGACACAGCGGCTACGTGTATTCTTAACATGATAGTGGTCATTGCCATCGGTATGAGCAAGAATGCTGAGATTGACCCCGATATCGTTGATCAGATTATCGTCGAAGAGAGCAGAATGGGAAATCCCTACACTGAGATAGGGACGATGGTAGAGAAACTCCAAGAGTTGAAGCCTTATCTTATCGAAGTCGCTCGACAGGAAAACGGTTACACGACATACATGGAAACGCGAAAATCGACAGGAATCTTCACCGCACGCCAATCCCGTGTTCTCGGTACGTTAGGACTCCATGAGGACGAGCTAGATCAACCGCTCTTGCCTGCATTGGTCGTACAAGATACTTCGAATCCAATGCCAGGTGGAAAGTATTTCAACATGGTTAACGCCACCACAAACCGGAACGAGCCGACAGCTGAGACAGATACTGAGAAGCGGCAGCTCTGGGAAGATCATGTTCAAAAGGTGCGAGAGTTTTGGAGCGATTCGTGATACTATAGGGCCTTCCTTGTGGGACTCAATTCTCAATCCCCACACCAGTAACCTGACAGACTCTCTCCATTGAAGCTGATTTTGCGGGAAATAGTCGGTTAGTCGTCGGCAACAGTCTGGGTAATCGATGCCTGAGCAGTGTCCTGATTCACCGACTGCGGCCCGATTCGAACGCCTGAGTGGTCCGAATAAGATAGCTCTGAGTCCGTAGTATGCGATGGGGCAGTTGCCTCGTGGCAATCGCTACAGAACGGCTCGAGGATAGGGCGCCATCGCGAGAGTCCCAGCTCGTCAAGAAGGTCTTGATAATCGAGATATCCGAGGTCGGCGTATTCGTCCGGCGGAATGTCCAGCAGCCCGGAGTCATAGACCGGGCCCAGCAGGATGTGCGACGGATGGCCGGCCGGTGACCCAGGGTACGGAGTGTCGTCGTGATCTGGCTCGCTCACCGGCGACGTCGAAGACCACCACGGCTCCAGGTGTGCGACGAAGCCCTCATCTATCTCGTGTTGTTTCTTCGTCGACGGCCTCCTAGATGGCGGCTGAGTCGGCGTCCCCATCACGGCGGAACCTCCCCCGGCCGCAATAAGGAAGGGGAAGCGCTCAGCCCACGCCGGCGGAGCGTCAGCATCCAGGGCACCACCGAAGTTCGTCTTTCCATTGGTGAAAACCTGTTCAATAACAGAGAATGTTTGGCCGATGCAACAGTAGCAAGGGCCAATGCCCTCCACGTTCACCGATACCGACAGCCGCCCCACTCGACGGCGGACCCTTGCAAGTTTTGGCGCAATAGCCGCCAGCGCTCTCAGTGGTTGTAGCGGACAACTTCCCGGGACCACGCCGACACAGCTTGATGCTGAAACGACAGTCGAGACCGACGCTGACCCACGTGTCCTGTGGGAGTATCCACCACGAGAAGGTGACGAGGATGGGATCGGATACGCAGCGGTCGAGGTTGACCGGATCATACAGAGCGACGGCCAGCGTCCCCAGATGCACCTCACATTCAACTCAACTATCGGTGGCATCGCGTCTAGCTCACCGTATGAAGGGTACCAACCCGATTGGTTCCGGTTCCGTATTTGGCCACCGACGGCATATGAAGGGCGTATCAGTCACGAAGTACGGGTTTCACCACCGGGTCAATGGGAGGGATTCTCCACGTACTACGATATACAAAGCTCTGTCCGCCAGACCACCGTGGAACTCCGAAACGCCCACACACAGGGGACGATTCAAATCCCTGCTATGTTTGACCCGGGAGCAGCACCTCTTCCTGAGCGCTTGCATTGCTCGTTCGCCGTCCAGGCGTCCCGCCCTGGTTTCCTCGGCGAGACAATTCGTGTAGCCGGGCAGGATACACTTCCCCTCGGGCAAGAATAGGGCTCAGTTTACTCTGGTACGCTGTGTAAGATGTGCGCTCTGTAGTGACTGGAATTGCTGATGCCTATCACGAGTTGCGGAGTTCCTTAGCAGATGGATTTCAGACATAGGACATCAGCCGGGCCTGCTGGGCCTCGTCGGGATCAGGGACAAGATCGTAGCGCTCCAACGTCGATTCAGACCCGTCCTGATCCTGTTTGAGCCCCTCGAAAACGAGTTCCGGTGAGACCTCCAAGGTGTGGATGTACGAACGCCCGCCGGCCCGACCGAGGTTCCGCTCGTCGCGTTCGAGTAAGCCATAGAGACGAATCGAATCGAGGAAGTCGTTGACCCGCCGCTTCGAGCGAGGTTCGTAGCCACACACCTGGCAGATGTTCTCATAGACCTGGTAGATATTCTTCGCACGGGGCGAGGCTTCGTCGTCGATGTTGAGGAAGGCCGTCGCTAGCAACGCGAGTTTCATCTGCGAAGTGAGCTGTTCGCGAACGATTGTGAGGACGCGCTGCTCCTCAACGCGGCTGCCAGCCTCTTCGACGTGGGCTTTGGTGACCTGCTCGGCATCCTGTTTGCGTGCGATATTCCCAGCCGTTTCAAGCAGGTCGAGGGCCTCGCGAGCGTCACCCTGTTCCTGGGCAGCCCGGGCAGCACACAGTTGGATCACGCCCTCGTCGATGATCCCGTCCCGGAATACGAGATCGGCGTAATGCTGGAGGATATCAGTGAGTTCGGTGGCATCATACGGCGAAAAGAATATCTCGTACTCACAGAGCGTGCTCTTGACCCGCGGGTCCAGCGAGTCTTTGAACATGTGGTTGTTCGAGATGCCGATGACACCGACGCGGGTGTCTTCCAGTGACCCCATTTTACGGGCCCGAGGGAATTCATACAGGAGTTTGTCGTTGTCCGCGCCGAGCATATCGATCTCGTCCAGGACAACGACGACGTCGCCCTCGAGGTCGTCAAGCTCGTCGTACAGTGTCGACCAGAGGAAGCCCTTTGTCGGCCCCTGTTCGGGAACCTGATCGTCTGGGGGCCGGAGCTGGTTAACGAGCGAGATGAGGACGTTGAAGATACTGTCGTCCTTGTTGCAGTTGATTTCGAGTATCGTGACCGGGACATCGTGCTGGGCGGCTTCGGCGCGGAGGAACTCCATCATCTTCTTTGTGACGACAGTCTTGCCGTTGCCAGTCTGCCCGTAGATGAAGACGTTGTTCGGGCCAAAGCCTTCGATGACGTCCTGCAGGGCTTCGGAATAGCGGCTGACTTCGTCCTCTCGACAGAGAATCGTCTCGGGAGTATAGTCCTCGTCGAGCGGCCGCTTGTCGGCGAAGATTTTCCCAGGCTCGTCGAACGGGGAATCCATGTTGGATGTATTCTCAGACCAATCGATAATAAATCCCTAGTTCGAGTGTTTCGAGTGTTTCTCTTGTTCTAGTTCGTAGTGGTCCGTTTCACCCCCTGTTTCGAGTGTAACCACCAAATAGAGGGACTGTATCGACTGCTGGTGTGATTTTCTTATTCCTATCGAATCAGTGAATATTCGCCACCCCCCATTTCGAGTGTTCTTTCGATTTTGGATGAGTGGGCGGTGGTGCGAGTACGACGGTTACGCTTCGTATTGTCTCGGAGGGGATGAGTGGGACAGATGATGGACATAGCGCCCTTCTCACAATCTGACTGAACTACGACCACTTCACATGACCCTCACAAAGCACTTACACACTCATTTCCACACAACAGTATGAATCGGCGACAATTTCTTTCAATCTCAGCGCTCTCCTTGTCTCTCTCTGGTTGTATGGGGGTGAATTTGAGTGATGGCACTGAAAATAACCCTCCAACCGCAACAGCGACAGAAGCCGAAACGGAGACGTCGATCCCCAACTCCGAGACAAAATCCTCAACACCGGCACAGACGCCGGAGCAGCCACACGACCTCTACATCGTAAACTACACAACCACGACAGAAATCGCAACCGTTCGTGTCCTCGATGAGAACGGGAACGCCGTCGTAGAGGGCCAGTACGAACTCCCATCTGAACGCGGTATTGAGTTCGAGGATATCGGAGCGCGGAAGAAGGAGTACAAGATCGAACTAATGATAGACGGTACCGAATTGATGCCGCTGACGTGGTTTACAGCCAGTTGTGCCTCAGTCGACGAAGCCCCACGGGGCTCTCGGGACGGGTATGTTCAACTCCGTCGAGACAGTGCCGACAGGCTCCAAGCGACCCTCGCCGTGGACGGCTGTGACGCGATCATCGGCCCGGAATATCCTACCGGGCTCGCACAGGGGTTTCGCGTCGAGGAGTGAACATCAAGACACGAACACACCGCTATCCGCCTCGGGATCAAGTGGTTCGAGACGCGGAGCGTTTCGTCAACACGGAAATCTTTGATTTCCGTATGACCTCAAGGCCCCGTGATTTAATCAGACAATCCAATCCACACACACCCCCCGTTTCGAGTGTTCTGCCGAGATCACCCGTTCCCCCAAGACCGACTGAATCTGAAGGTGTCAATTCCACCGATAGCAGGCTGCTGAGGGGAAGGGCTCAGATCAGACCAAGCTGGAAATCAGGCCGGATGGTACTGCTGTCTTGAACGTTATATATATTCTTTTCTACTAGGTAACGTTAGTAGTAGTAGTAGACGACTAACACCTAGGATAAACACTCGAAACGGGGGGTGGTCCGGACTATCTTTATATACAAATCGGATGGAGTCGCTCTTCTGTCGGGGAGACCGTCGCTCGGAGCAAAACACTCGAAACGGGGGGTGTGTGTGGTCCCATTCGTGAGTCAGGCTGGATTAACGGGTCCCACATATTGGCTCCTGACAGAGTCGCCATCCCGCCATTGTAGGTAGTAATAGTCGCGGCTATCGATGGTTTTCGTCGTGAGAGTTCCCTTTGTTGGCGGGATCGCTGCTTTTTGGCGAGCCGCATCGAGCTGGTCGTCCCATTCGTCTTCTTCCCACTCCGCTGGTGTGTCAGGTTGCTTTGTGGGTTGGTCGTCAGCTTCAGCCGCCGCCTCGAGATCTGTAGAGAGTGTCTCGATATCTTCGAGTGCTCGCTCGTATGCCTCAGTCAGCTCTGCTGGGAGTGTGTCTCGGTCAATGGCCTGGAGTTCTTCGAGTGCGGTCCTGGCGTGGGTGTGGTCGGACATGTGCTAACCAACACGTCCCCGATAGTTGTCTATTGTGTTGGTTAGCTACGCGGAACCGTAGTTTCACTCGAAAATATATCAGCTCTCACCCAATTGCTGGTCGAGGCTTTCGAAGATACGAACCCCCACCACGGACGAGTGGCTGGAACTTGCCGTCACACCCGTTGTGAACGACTGAACTGCTCTGGTCGCTCCGTTCGTGTTACGATTACTCACTACACTCCTGAAAACAGGGGGTCGCTCCCGGTTCCTGCAGCTAGCAGACAGCGGCGTCAGCGGCGGCAGGGCATGTGCCACCACGTCCAACAGCGTCGGGTCAGTGCTGGTCCTCGTCCTATCCGGTGCGTGTCACAGGGTTAGGGCGAGGACTCCACCACAACGGGTGTGACGCCACCCATCGTGGCTTTGTGGTCGCTGTTCTCCAGCAGATCTAGACCGACGTAGCGTTTCTCAAGCAGTCCGTCGGCGGTCGCCATATCCATCGCGAGGATCTCGGTTTGTGTCTGGTCCCGTCCGACCTGTCGCGTCTTTTCGACGATATCAGTGCCACCGATCTCGATGAGCTTCTCCCAGACGCGCTTGATCGTCTGGCGGTGGGGCTCTTTCCCGAGTTCGGCGGTCAGGGCCGTCTCTATATCGTTTTTCGTCATGAAGACGCCGCTACCGTCGGTTCGCTTCGTGGCAAATTCCGGCCAGCGCTTGGCGATGCTGATGGCGCGGTAGGTGTTCTGGCGGTTCGACCGCTCGACGAACATGGTCTTGACCTTCGACTGCCGGCAGTTCGCGAAGAAATCCAGCGGCGAACTGCTGGGTTCGATCCCCTCTGGCAACTGCTCGGCATCCTCCTGGTGGTCGCTATCGGCTTCGAGTTGCTGGGCTTTGGCGATGGCACTCTTGGCGACATCGTGGGTCGCCTCCTGCTGTGTTTCGAGTTCGTCGAGGCGCTGGTCGTTCGTGGCGGCGTTGCCGACCGCCGTGGTGGCAACGTCGTGGGTCTGCTCAACGTCGTCCTCTAGATCGTTGACGCGCTCTTGGAGGTCATCGATGGTCGCGACCAGCAGCTCAAGAACACTCGAAACGGGGGGTGCCACTTCGTCGCCGAGGTCACTGACGAGCGACTGGAGGGCGTCGATGTCCGCCCCATCTCCTCCGATGTCCATACCGAGCTCATCGGCGAGCGCTTGGTCCGTCGCTGTGCTGTCGGTCCCGCTGTCGTCGGGGTTGGTGTGTCGTGGCATCGTGACCACAGTACCCGTCCCCGGAATCGAACCGGGCAGTGCCGACCACGGCACGGGCTATTGGTGATGTGCCGGTCGCTATCCGGACGTGGCAGTTGGCACGAGGCAATCCCATCCTGTCCGGCGAATTTGCCTCGTGGCAACGGCCTGGCAGCGACCATCAGCACTCATCGGACGCCGCTCCCTGGATCAGCGAGGTCCCGCTTTCATCGGTAGCAAAATCCTGTCCCCACCGACTGTCTGCTTCGCCATCGTCGTGGTCGACGCCGTAGTGATTCCCGTGCCCGGTCATCCTTCGACCACCGCCCGGCGCTCGATGACGACATCATGCGCGTAGTCACCGCGGCGGTACTGGTCGTAGTAGTTCTCGATGGTGGGGAAGTCGCTGGTCCACTCGGTGTAGTGTTCGAGATCACCGACCATGTAGCGGAGTCGCCACAGGCTGGCCTGTGTGGGTGTTGCGTCGCTTCCGGCAGCGTCGGGGGCATCGGTCGTAGCCATCACTTATCTCCTCCTGTGGCCGACTCACTGCGCTGTGTGGCCGGCTGGTCGCGCTGGCGGAGTTCGCTGACGGGGACACGAAACGTCATGAGGTCCTCGGCTCGGCGGATGGCCGTCGTCAGCTCCCGGCGGCGCTGGCGATTGCCGGCCGTGGCCTCAAGACGCTGGAGGGTCTCGGTGGCAAGGTCGGCCAGCAGGACGCCAGTGACTTCATCGTCAGCCTCGTCGACGGCGGTGACGAGCAGATGTGGCTCGCTGTCGAGTTCGGTCAGGAAGACCACGTCGCCGACGCTGGGGACAGTCATGCCGGCACACCTCCTCGTGGCCCGACGGGTGTAGGTCTGGATAAGCCAGCTTTTTTAGAAACCGCCCCACTGCGGTCGAATGGGTTTCGGTCCCCGCCATCGAAGCGCCACACACGCTCTCCGATCTCCCCATCCTCCTTCCGTGGGTCCGGACCCCAATTTTCGGGGAGCTGTGCGCTGTATTCAGAATCTATAACGAGGCGAAAATTACAATTGTGGTGGCTCCTGAGTCTGATACTGCCAGCACAAGGTTGGGCACTTTGTACTGGGATATTGTCAGAGGCACGCGATCCGGTCCGCCGTCGCGTTTGTCGGCGGACTGGCTCACGGATCGAACTGTGAAAGGCTCCCTGACAGCAACGATTATGTAGGTGTTCTTCGATTATTACCGTAGGGTACCAGTCGGTAATCACCCGCCCAGTGATACCGTGCCTCTGACAACATCGACCGACTGTGCCCTCCGTTTTGACTACTGAGGGGCGGCGCTGCGTTGGGTGCCGGGTCATTACTGTGCACCTCCAGCGACGGGTCGGGGCAGCTCACACAGGCCTGCGAGTGTTTCCGCCTGCCGCTGGAGTAGCTGTCTGCCAGCGTCAGTCAGCGTATACACGTTGGTGCGGGCGTCGAGTTCGTCCCGGTTGATGAGGTTCTGCTCAACGAGCTGGTCGAGATTCTGGTAGAGGCGACTGTGGTTGATCGGGTCGGCGTAGCGCTCGTCGAGGTAATCCTTGAGCGCGAGGCCGTAGGGATCATCGTCGACGGCGGCGATGGCTTCGAGCAGATCGCGCTGGAAGCCCGTCAGTTCGTGGTAGATCGTCATCGGTCGCCTCCCGTGTTCTCGACTCGCCGGAGCGTCGCTGGCTGTGGCTGGTAGCACTCACCCTGTACCAGGAGATCCAGCAGGGCTGTCATCGCCCGGTCGGCTCCAAACTCTTGGGCGAGCGTATCCAGTATGTCGCCGGCAGGTGCGCCGTGGCCGTCTTCGGCGGTGGCGATGTGATCGAGCGCATGGCTGCGGATTTCGGGTTCAGCATGCGTCTCGATGACGAAGCCGTCGGTGGTCCGAAGGTACGTACTGACGGCCTGCAGCAACGCGAGTTCGTCGTCAGCGAGGGCGGGTTCGGCGGCCTGTAGCACCGTTTCGAGCTTGGTGGCCGCCGCCGTGTGCGAGGGGATGGTGCCGCCGTCGGTGACGACCAGGTTGTGGCCGGTGGCGATGGCCAGCGACTGGGCGGCCTGGGTGATCGCGTCCTGGCCGCGGTCGGTCAGGGCGTAGGTACCGTCGGTGGTGGTGACCAGCTCGTTCGCTTCGAGGTTGTCGAGGGTGTCCGTGACGCGGGCGTCCTCAAGCGTGGCCTCGCACTGGGTTTCGACTGCGATCTGGAGGGCGTCGGCGGTGGCCGCGCGGTCGTAGTGGTCGTGGTCGGCAATCGCTTTCAGGAGGTCCCGCTGGAGGGCGGAGCACTCGTGCCAGGCGGTCATGCAGCCAACCCTCCGGCAGGGGGAGTGACGTGGCTGCTCGGGTCGGTTCCGGAAACTGGAATGGGACGCTGTCTCGTGGTTGGGGAGCGATGCGACTCTTCGTGGGTGGGCTTGCGAACGGTCATGGGTTCAGTGCGACGCTTCCCCGAACCAACCGCTTCGGTCAGCGTCGTATATGATAATCAAGGCAGTTGGGCCCACTTATAGGTTGTGCAGACACAATGGTTTTAGAACAAATATTCCTTTTACTGAGGAGAGCGACGAATAGGATGTGACTAACCGTCGTGGGCCAGACCCGACTGTCTCTGACGAAGAACTGCTTAGATCCATGCATATGGCCTACAAACCGGCTCTCGGGACGACGGAGATAGCAGATATGGTTGGAATCAGCCAACAGGCGGCATCAAAACGACTCAGTCGATTAGAGGAAGAGAGACTGATTGAATCGGATAAAATTGGCAATGCCAGAGCATGGTGGCTCACTGACAACGGGCGACGTTACCTAGATTCGTCCGAAAAAGAGCCATCCAGCCAATAAATAAACGGCCCGCCGCCGATCCGCGAACGCTTGATTTTATTCTGTTCGTCGAGCCTCTCCAGCCGCTGGCGTACTCTCCAGTTGGATAAATCGACCAATTCAGCAATCTCCCCAGCTGTTGCGAATGGTCTGCTGGTTTGACTGATTGCCTTGATTAGCTCGTTATCACTGACCGTTGGTTCCGGACCCTTCGTAGACATAGGTGTCTAACCGACTATTGTTGTATCAGAACAATAGTTTTATTGGTGTGCCGCCACAACAGATTAAGTAGGAACACACGCGCCGCTGGTCGATTTCTTACGAAATCGCCCCGGTGGTAGGACACCGAGGCGCGTGGTTCCAGGAAGAACCAATGGCAACTACGCAATCCAATCCACAAGAACGTACCGCTCGTGAACTACTCACCCAAGGTCGACCGCTCTTCCTTGGTGTCGACGGCGACGGTGCAGCGCATTACTGGGACAGCTACGAGTTTGCTGTGGCTGTTGTGGCGGTTAACGGCGACGCTGAGACGGTAGTGTTAGCCGAGACGCCCTTTGAGACACTCTCCGAGTGGTGTGAATACACGCGTGGGGAGCGTGGGTGGGATATCGGGCCGCACGTCGGCGGCTCGTTGGTCGGCGATCTCGTTCGAGGTGTCGAGGCGTGAGCTGCACTGTGGAAGAACGGCGGCGGGTTCGTCGAGCCGCGCGGGCGATTCAACAGGAAGTGCCGACCGAGTCCGTCGATGTGCTTGCGCCGAGTGCCAGTCAGTACGGTGAATGGACGCTTGACGCAGTGCTTCGGGACGCGGAAGGTGTTCCGCCAGAGGTCCTTCGGGAGCTGGCGTTGGCCGGGTTGACGTTGCAGCCGACGCCGTCGCAAGCTGAGTATCAGCACGTCAGTGCGACGGTGTAGAATAGCAGAGTGCTAACCAACAACTGAAGAGTATAGGCCAGCTCGTTGGTTAGCTATTCTTTGAACTGGCTTCTGTGTGTTGCTTAATGCAGCAATTTAGTCCGCATCATCAACGCGCTCAAAATATAATTCCCCATAATTCTCTCGCTGTGGTCCAGTATAATACGCACCCTCCAGTGTTTCCGAACCTCCTTGGCCATTAAATTCCAAGTTTGTTGTACCATAATGCAGTTGCATGCTGTCCGGTGACTCCATATTGGGATCGTTTTTATATTGGTAGCTGAGTGTTGGCCACCGACCGTCATCAACGAGTAATGTTGCTCCCTCGCTAGTAGAACTGGACTGGTTGGTATCCAGATTGACCTGGATATTTCGCCACCGTTGGTGGATAGTCAACTTAGCGCTAATCTTCGTATACTCACTCTCAACGTCATTATCCGGATGGGTTGCCGACGCGGGAATGTCACCAGTATATGAGGTTTTGAGATATCCCTTCCATTCACCATTCAAATCTGGAACCTGAACAAGTCCAATCGTGTGAAGAACACCGACCCTCCAGATGTGCCGATTGTAAATCCCAAATGCGATCCCGAAGACAACAGCGAACGATGGGATTACTACAGGTAGAGCGTATCCACCCAGTGAGACGGCAGGTGCTGATTGCTTGAATATTTCAATCACAGCGAAGCTAACTGCTCCTAACAATCCAATCGTCAGTAATCGTCGCTCGCTGTCGGTCGAATATGTGTGCATAGAGTTAGACAGGCTTAGCTATAGTAGTTCTTGTAGAGCCAGATAAGCTCATCAATGAATTTCTTGGCATCTCGCTGATTCCATCGGGTCGATCCTCGGCCAAACAGTGGTTTTTGTCCATGCTGTGCAGTGAATGAAGAGAGCTGGTCCCGATTGGCATCAAGATAATTCACGATTCGAGCATAGCGTTCCTGCCGATTGTCGACAAACGCTTCGTTGGGTACATTTGAGAGGAGGCCTGCTACAAAGTACGACGGGGCATCATCCTTGGAAAGACGGCCCTTGTGGACAAGATTCTGGCGTACTCGCTTGAATACTCGAATAGTTTCACGATAGTTCCCTCCAGTCTCATTGTTCTTTGCGGCTCCCTGTTTATAGTGCTCCTCTGGGTGGTTAGTAATTACCTGTCCGGACTCAGTCCGAAACCACATCGACTCTGGCCCATCCGTTGGTTGGTACTTTTGACACACAACGACATCTGCATCAATCTTGAGTGTGGAATCAGCGGACTGGATTTTGATTGCCTTGTCGTCAACGACGACCGCATCGTGGCCGTACTCTTCTCGAAGAGCGGTGACGATGTCTGATTTAAATTCCTGGAATCCGTATTCTGCTTTCTGCCCATTCTTGTGTACGCTTTCGGTGTCCTGAAGCAAACCATCACTGTCCCGTCTATATGGGGCTGTGAGTTGGATGACGACGTCAACATCACTGTTGCCGTGAATGTTCGTATGGTTCTTGTAGGACCCCTGCAAGAAAATTCGGTAATCAATATTGTCTCGGTCCAACTGCGAACTCCGATTTAACGCCCGAGAGAGTTTGTCTTTTGTCCGCTTGGGTGAGGAAGATGGCCCGGATTTGGACCACTCCTCCAACTTAGATGGAGGAATCCCTGCGCCCTCAGTTGTAAGTTCCTCATCATCTGTTGATAGGACTCCGTTTAGAAGCGTTGCAAGTAAACTATCGTCCTCTGAGCCGTCTGCTGAGTCGGGATTTACGGAACCAGCAGATGATGTTCCCCCTCCAGCACCTGCGGTACCTCCAGCGCTGATTTGGCTATCCTGTGATTCGGCATCACCAGTTAGTTCTTCATCTGGAGGGACATCGTCTATTTCTCGCTGCTCTGGATCTTGAAGATCCTCTGGAAGCCTGTCTGTTGTTTCATCTGTACTGGAGTCGCCGGAGGTTCGGTGCGTGTTACCCATGAATAGTACCATTGGTAAATTGTCGAAGAGAGAGTTGATTGTATCCCGTTTCAAGCGCTTTGTGTATATCACCACAAAGTAGTCTCAACTGTTGTTGGGACTTATCTTGTGGAAGAGAGAGATAATTCGTTGCTTGGAGCCACTGAGAGCGTCCTGCCGCGCCCACTACTGACGCCGGGAGCCCGCTGAGATACTGCGGGGAGCTTAGCCCGATGAGTACTATCCCGGTTGGGTTACAGACTGCGTCAATAGTCCGAAGCCAAGCCCTACATTCGGTAATGCGGTTTCCGACTGTTGGTCCAAAGAACTGTCCAACATAGACTCCGACGAACCCATTTGCTATCGGTTCAATCATCTCGTAGCAGCGTTGGAGTTCATCAGGATAGACGCCTTTCAATAGGGGGAGTACTTTAGTCACACATTGACTTTTTGAGAGAATTGTCGCTGCCCGACGAACACCATGAATATAGTTTGATAGATTCTTTTGCCGCTGCTTTGGATCCATGTCTTCGTCTTTGTAAGTAGGAACATCGAACGGACAGTACCAGTGTGGACCTACTTCAATGACCGGTTCAAGCTCATCATGGAGGGTAAGTCCGTGCAAATAATCGTCTGGTACTGTACTGGTTGCCACCAGCGGACGGTCGGTGTGTATTCCAGGAATATTCTCGGTAGCGACATCCCGGTCTTGAAGCCGGACTAACTCTTGATGGTCAATCATCAGACCATCAGCCGTCTCTCGGTTTTGGAATGTCTCTATTACTCCGCCACGAGTCAGACGGACGCGAGCAAAGAACCCATTTAGTGATCTGAGTGACTCAGAATAGACGGTTTTCGCTCTATTTTGAGAAGATTTCATAGCGATCCCCCCACCCCAGTATTGGAGGGATACGCCAGTATCTGTACAGCTCGTATGAGTGGTCGGTATTGGAAACTCATTCGTCTCTTGTTCCCGGCTGATTTTCAAACGAGGCGGGTGTTTTTTCGGGTGCCTCGGATTTTTGGGAACAATACAATATTCTGTTCCTACTAACTTTAATCTAGGGTTACATTGGCCGTATAGCGGTCTAGGCAGTCCGAAAATAGCATACCAGAGGTTCTCGCCAAAGACCGCTTCTGATACTTTGCTGTTGAGAATTACTGATTTTGTTTAGTAGAGTCAGAACCAGATTTAGATTATAAGGTGTAGGTTTGAATTCACCAATGACCCTTCTCCCTTGGCGGCGACGGCGAGGGTGCAGCGCATTACTGGGACAGCTACGAGTTCGCCGTGACCGTTGTGACGGCTGACGGTGAGGAAGAGAAGGTTGTGCTGGCAGAGACGCCATTCGAGACACTTTCCGACTGGTGCGAATACACGCGTGGCGAGCGCGGGTGAGACACCGGCCCGCACGTTGGTGGGTCGCTTGTCGGGGACCTTCTCCGAGGTGTTGAGGCGTCAGTTGTACTGTGGAGGAACGGCGACGGGTGCGGCGGGCTGCAAGAGCGATTCAGGAGGAAGTGCCGACCGAGTCGGTGGATGTGCTTGCACCGAGCGCGAGTCAGTACGGTGAATGGACGCTTGATGCAGTGCTTCGGGACTGTGAGGGGTGCTGCCAGAGGTGTTACGTGAATTAGCGTTGGCTGGGTTGACGTTGCAGCCGACGCCGTCGCAGTCTGGGTATCAGCACGTAGCGGCGACGATGTAGGAGTATATTGCTTTTTGTTCCGTCGACCTCTGGGGTTGTAGGGGTACTGGTGGGCGACAAAAATAGTGAAGCGGGGATCAAGATGGGCTGTATCATGAAAACTCTACATGGCGGCAGACAGGGTGAACGAGATGACGACAATTCCTAACCAACGTATGGCAATAATGTCGGTTCATGTTGGTTAGCTATTTTACGAGTACATCGGTGCTGAGCAAGCGACATGAAACGACCGCTCAGTATATGTGTACAATGAGTCGTGTACAATGAGTCGGAGTACGATATCAGGTATGACTGAAAGAATGACAGCCTATACTGATTGGAAGTGGATTCTCTTAAGCATGAGCTTTGGGTGACATTTCCGCAACAACTACTAAATATCTATAATAATATTTTTTTCATATGTCGAACAGCTATGATCTCCGTTCTTATCAAGAAGACGCTCTTGATTCAATTCGGGACTGTAGTGGGCCAAATAAATCGCTAGTTATGCCGACTGGAAGCGGAAAAACGAGGGTGGCATTATACTATGCGCAACAATTGATTGATGAGGGGAAATCAGTCGCCTACATCGCAAAAACCGAAGCACACGCAGAACAAGTTCTCAGAGAGGCAGAACTCATTGGCACTGATGTGGCCTATATTCCCGGCAAACAAAGTTTGGATGACGAATCTGAAATTGAGGAACGTCAATGGGACATTGACGATTACAATATCGGCATTCATACTGGAGTCTTTTCTTATAGTGGATACTTTTTGGGCAGTGGGGTACCAAGAGCAGAACATCTCATCATCGACGATGCTCATGCTGTAGTTTCTCAAGACATTAGTCTTGGTGCAGTAGAATTAAATCGCAGCGAATGGGGGAGAAGATATAATGATTTATTAGATCTAATAAAAGAAACAAACCCTCTCTTAGAAGATCACATTAATGGCCTACAACATCCCGTACACCGGGAAGGCGACGCAGTACTTGTCCCCCCGCCAAAGAATGAAGAAGCAGTTGAAGCTATACGTGAACGAGTTTCCACTCTGTCTGATGGGACTGGTTATCACAAGTATCTATTGCGACAGCGCTTAGATGCGAATCCAGAATTTATCAATTGGCCTTGCGTTGTAACAAGTGATTCAATTTGCTGGCGGCCATTTGTTTTACCATTTGAGGCTTCAGGGCAACCTCCTCACAATAATATTGAAGAAGAGGAATTACTATTGCTGACATCAACGACTGAATCTGAAGAGTTTCTCCAGTATCGGCTAGGGTTATCCAGCAATGTGAATCAAGCTCAACTTGCTGAAGAGCCTCCAGAGATGGGTAGTCGTATAGTTATTCCATATCCAGATTTAGGTGCGTATTCACCGCCCAACGAATCTCAGCTAAACATTATTGAACAATGGGCTGAAGAATTTGGGTCCGTCTTAGTTTCGGTTTCTTCGGACGCAGCTTATGCGAGACTAGCTGCTGGTCTTAATAGCAATATTTCCACGCACAGATACCAGTCTGATCAAAGCATAGATGACTTTGAGTCTTTACAGGAACCTCGTGTCCTCACTTTAGTTAACCAACCCTCTGGTATTGATATACGGTCCTCGGTATGTAAAGTTGGAATTCACTTGGACTTACCGTACTCAACCTCTGGCCATGAGGCAATCGCAGGTGATGTTGAATCCTCAGGTAATGTCGCTGACGCCAGTTTAGCAGTTAGACTATCCCAACTATTGGGACGATTGAACCGCGACCCAGATGACAAAAGTGTTCATTTAATTCTTGCGGGCGATTTACCTCTTACTCGCGGATCAATTTTTGTCAGATCACTCGATCCTGCTGTCCTTTTAGATATCTTGATTGGTAAGCGTGGTATAAAAAGAGACTATCGACTACCAGATGACGATGAGCTGATAGAAGAAGTAGGTGATTTCTTCAACGGTGATGACGACCTCAGAGAACGTTATAGGGAAAGACAGGAAACGGCTCGTGAACGGTATCTACAGGGTAGCACTAATGATTTTTCACCAAGCCCGGATCAAGTAGTGGAAGCCAATCTTTATTCTGCCAGGGGGAACTTTACTGAGGCTGCACGGATGTTTGAATCACTTGCTAGGAACGCTGACTCTGAGGGTTTCAATGCTGAAGCATCATATTTTGATTTTCAGGGGGTTTGTTGTGGTCTTGTGGATGACGTAGATTTAAGAGAAATATATGGTAGGGATGTAAGCTCACTAATAGACCAAGCATTACAACGAAACCCCCCAAGTAATGCTTTGGTCGCTGCATTACGCCAAGCACAACCAGATACTGATTCTGGATCAGATGAATCCCAACGGCAATTAACGGAGATGCGCTTGCGACAAGAGGGTTTTATGCACTATCAGTACAACATTGAGGAATTCGAAGATGATATTCAAGGTTCTGATTTAACTGACATTGAAGTCTGGAGAGACTATTGGCGGAACCGACTCACTTCTTCGGATCATGAAGAACTTCTTGATTCATATATTCGAGTATTCCAACTGCTTGGAACTGATACGCCCCATCGAGAGATTGAAAATAACGATGCTAAGGTACAGTGGGAAACACAACCTGGAGAAATATTTACAGTCGCACTTGAGACTAAGGGCTGGGGAGAGGATCAAAGAGATACTCCTTCCGAGTTGAAGGTGGATCACATCATCCAAGCCAGAGACAATGCAGAGAACATTGACGCCGATGGAGTATTACTCGTCTCATCACGTGAAGGGTATGAGCGTGATGTCCCAACCGAAGCAGAAAACCGAGAGGTCGCTTGGTTTGATAAACCGACTGCACTGGCAATTGCGGACTTAATCGCAGAACAATGTGTTACGTTTCATCGGATTACGGAGCGAGCAACCGGACAAGATGAAATTCCACATGATGCGTTAATCTTCTCTACCATAATAAAAGAGAATCCTGGAGGAGAGGTAATACCGGGAGATATCCGGTCTGAATTAACAATTGATTAGTGGTATAATTGATACGATTTCACGGACCCGTTCCATATATTGGTCCTGAGTACCAATAGACGCTATTAACTATAGAGAATAACACCCATAAACTCAGTCGATCACATCGAAAGCCCACAAACCCCTCTAGTAGAGCTTGAATCCATGACTTCGATGCGTGGCCAGTTCTCGAAGTGAGACGGACGGTGAGTTTCGGCGGTGAGGAGTCGTGG
>NZ_JAYMGY010000018.1:0-35428 GCF_037078445.1 Haloarcula sp. CGMCC 1.2071 | reverse complement strand
CGACCCAAACACATCTAGCGGAATCATTCGTGTCGGGCACCGCTGACGCGGTGCCCTTGTCCTCTTCGACTCCACAGCCACCGCTCTGCAGTATCAACAATCTCCTACGCAAGAGCGAATAAGCTTAGTACTGAACTGGTGTAATGACGGATCAGAGCTTAAACGGTATGATGGCTCTTATCCTCGAAATGAAGACTACTATTTCAGGCAAGCTATCACGTACAACAGAACCAAACGAAGTGGGAGGCGCTTCGGTTACCTTCACTCAGAATCTATCTTCTCAGATGCTGGCCCCGTTATTATCGCAGATTCAGATATTTGGAGTCTTCTAGCCTACACTAATAGCCGTTTAGTTACCTATCTCATGTTAGCACAAACCCCGGAACGGAAATGGGAAGTGAGCTATGTTTCAAAACTTCCATGGTTTCCTGATCTGGAGGATGATGCCGAACTCCAAGCTATGGCCAAAAAAATAATTGGGTGTCTCCTCTCACTGAGGAAGCATGAGTTCACTTCTCCATATTATTCCGGGCCACTTCTGTTAAAAATACTTGGAGTTAATGATCCACTCGACTATCATCAACATCCCCATAGAGATTTGTTAGAGAATACACCAACCCATGAGGCCGAGGTATCCGTGGACGAACAAAATACACTCCGCGAGGTAGCGATTTCTGCTAATCGGTATCGTGAAGTAATTCAAAAAAACCTCGCAGAAAGTGCTGAATTGATCGATGAAAAAATCTTTGAGCACTTCGAAATCTCTCAAGAACACCAAGATCAGATTTTACAAGAAATTGCTCTTCGGACCATCGAAGACCCACGCAAACAGGAACAATATGATCCTGAAGCAATCACAGCACCCTCGGAAGACTTCCCCGAGCAGGTCAAAGACCTCCTCCTCCACTTCACGCTCCGAGCGATCCACGACGCTGACGACGGCATCGTCCCGCTCTCAGAGATCAACGGTAAAGATGACCTTCTGACCCACATCGAAGCCGAGTTCGAACGCATCTGGGGGCAGCACGCGACCGACCGCCTCGCAGAAGCCGACGAGGTACTCGGAAACCGGAGCGCGAGCGATGAGGCGTACCCGAACCTCCGTGCGTGGCTCGAAAACGACCTGTTCGAGTACCACGTCTCGAAGTTCGACCGGACGCCGATTCTCTGGCGCTTCTCGACCGAACGACTCGTCTCTGACCCAGCGGGCGAGGGCTTCGGTTGCCTTGTCGACTACCACCAGTTAGACGCCAGCATTTTCGACCGCCTACAGAACCAGTATCTCGAACCGCGGCGAACGTATCTCCGGGAGCGCCAGACAGCGGCAAACAGCCGTCGGAACGACGAATCGCTGTCGAGTTCTGAACGAGCCGACGCCGTCGAGGAGTACGAACAGTGCGAGAGCGGCCTCGAACAGCTCAGCGCCTTCGAAGAACAACTTGGCGAACTTTCTGAACCCAACCCACGCGAATGGCCCGACAAGAAGCAAGACCGTGCCGCCGAGGCAGCCGAACGTGTGGCTGCGTTCCGAGAGCGAACCGTTTCGCGTCTGGAAACTCTTGAATCACTCGCCGATCTGGAGGGCGTGGATATGGCAGACCTGTTCAGCCCCTCGTTCTACGAGACTGTACAGGAAAACAAAGACGAGTGGGTCGACGCGCTCGACGACCTGCAGACCGCCTTCGAAGCATACGCCGAGGATGGTTCCGAACCCGTCGAAGCACATCTCTACGACCTCTTCGAGTACTACGCCGATCTCGTCGGCTCCTCTCACTACGCGAGCAACGGAATTCTGTTCATGACGTACTACTTCGACCAGTTCGAGGACGCTGGGCAGGCCCAAATCGGGGACGCTGGTGTCTCCGAACGACAACGGCTACTCTCGGAACTCGCGGCCGACGTTGACGAGTACACACAACTGGGCGACAAAATCTCTGACGACTGCGACGAGATCGCTGCAGACATCCCCAGCGATTGGGCAGACCGAGCGTTGTCGGAAATCACGACCGCCGGCTACCAACCCAACCACAAACACGGCGTCGCGATCAACATCACGCCGCTGGCCGAGCAAGACATCGTCCCCGAAATCGTCGAGGACAAAGTGCTGTAAGTCGGACCCATGAGCAACGAAGTCGAATTCCCGGTCGGGAAAGCGATTCTTGCGATGCTCTGCGGAGCATCGCTGTTCCCGATTAGCTACCCTGTATCGTACTTTTTCGGGTACCTCGGCGTACTGAGTTGGGACTCCGTCGCGATGTGGGGCTTTCTTGGCCCGATGTTCGTCATCGGTGTCCCAGTCGTGCTGTATGATCTCCCTGAGCGGTTTGCGGAGAAGCTGACCGGGTACTGGCTACTCGTGGCTAGCATCGGGTGGGTGACACTCATCAGTACAATGCAGTTTTTCAATTCAGCCGTCCCAGAGTCACGTATGAATGTCTACGCGATGGGCACGACGTTGCTCATTGTTGTTTCGACTCTCTCGATAGCAGCCTACCTTGACTACACCAACGCACCGGTAGACGAGTATCTCGACGGTCTCCGTCCCAACTGATTATGCAAGCAACGCAAACGCTCCCCGAAGCCGCGAAAGACACCATCCGAAACGAGTTCGACCGAGCCGAATCAGCGGACCCGATTGTCCTCTGGTGGGACGACGGGAACTACCTCGAAGACGTCATCGAGCAGGCCTGTGACGAACTCGGCGTTCACCTGAAAGTCGCCGAGGAGACGCCGCTGGAACTCCGAGCCAACCCGGTCGACGGCGAACAGGTCTGGTACGTTCCACACGTCAAAGAGCCCGAAGACGCCGAGGGCGACTTCGACTGGTTCCGCGACGTCGAGCACACCGGCGGCGAGGTGGAGATGAGTATCGAAGACCTCACCGTCCACGCGTTCGAGCGCGGGCAACTCGACGCGTGGGAGCTGAAAACCACGACGCGGTCGGACGACCCCGCAAAGCGCCGCGAGATCGCGCGGATTCTCCACGACCAGCTCACCGGCGGCCAGCTCCCGACGCTCGAACAGCTCCGCACGCGGATCGTCACCGGCGGCTACACCGACCCGGTCGCGTTCGTGCTGGAGAACGGCTGGGGCGACATCGACGACAGCCCCGGAACCATCGAGCAGATGCAGGACTTGCTGACCAGCGAGGGCGTCGACGCGGTCGCCAGCGAGGACGAACCCGCGGGGATCGTCGCGGCGACGCGTCGGTGGGCCGTCGCCGAGTGGCTGATCCACGCCGGTGTCGACGCCGAACGGTTCCCGACGGAGTGCCGCGCCGAGACGGCCGGCGATCACGACCTCCCCGAACTCAAGTCGCTGTTGAACAACACCACCTCGGCCGGTCTCCTCGCCGACCGCTACCTCGGCGAAGCGACCTGGCCCGATGTCGTCGCGGACGTCGACGACCCGTGGGACCTCGCGGACTGTCTCGTCGACGCCGCGCTCGAACGGCGACTCTGGGAGGAGTGGCACGCGTCCTTCGACGCCGGCGACTACGAGACGTGTCTCACGCGCGCGGCGGAGCGCTACGACGCCCTCCTTGGCAGCGAGGACTTCCGGGGCACCTACCGCGGTGCCTACGGCCCGGACAGTCCGTGGACGCAGACGTGGGAGCAGGCCGCGGAGGTCGCCCGCCTCGCACACCAACTCGAGACGTGGGACGAGGGGGCCACCGACGACGTCGTCTCGCTGTACGCCGACCCGGACGACGGAACGTGGCAGATCGACAACGCGATGCTCAACCTCGTCGTCGCCGGCGCGCCCGAGTCCGACCTCCCTGCCGACCACCCTGCCGTCGATACCCTCGACGACCTCCGCACCCAGCTCCAGTCGGAATACGTCGAGTACCTCGAAGCCCTCGGCGACCGCGTCACCGAAACTGTCGAGGCCGGCGCTCCGTTCGTCGACGAGGACCACTCCTATCAGTTCTTCACGAAGGAGTCCGACGGCCTCGAAAGCGGCCAGACGGTCGCACTGTTCGTCATCGATGCCCTCCGACTCGACCTCGCGCGCCGGCTCGCGGACGAGTTGCGCGACTACGTGGCGACGCTCCCGGCCGACGCCCCCGAGTTCGCCGTCGACGAAGACGTCTGGCTCGGGACGCTGCCCTCGGAGACCGAGTTCGGGAAGGCCGCACTCACGCCGGGAGAGATCCAGATGTTCGACGTCTCGCTGGTCGACGGCGAGTTACAGCCCCTTCGAAACAACCGAAAGGTGAACACGAACCGGCGGAACTCGCTGTTGGGCGGCGACGGCTGGACGGTCACTCGCGACACCGAGGACGGCTGGCAGTCGACGCGCGTCGCCTACTTCAAAAACGACCTCGACGACATCGGCGAGAAGGAACTCAGCGACCTCGAGGCGATGCTGGCCCGACGCGTCGACTCGCTCGCGGAGTTCATCGGGACGAAGCTCGAACAGGGAGAGTGGGACCAGGCCTACGTGCTGACCGACCACGGGTTCGTCCTGCTCCCGGACAGCGCGTCGCCGGAGAAGATTTCTCGGCCAGCGGAAGCGTCCGACTCCGGACGCCGATGGATCGCTGGGGAGGACGTGGACGAGGATTTGCCCGGCGTGTTACTCGACTCCAGCTCCCGGCTGGGGTATCTCGATGCCAACGTCAGCGTCCTGGCGAGCCCGCTCAAGCGGTTCAAAAAGCAGGGCCTCGGGGACGCACGGTTCTACCACGGTGGCCTGCTCCCACAGGAGTTCGTGCTCGATTTCATCAGCATCACGCAGGGGTAGCTGTCCTGGTCGAGCCATCGCGATGGGGCAATATTCAAGAGACCACAGTTGTACTGGGAGAATATCACTGACTCTCATATGGATGGGAACGCTCTGGCCCCGCGAAAGGCGCAACTCGACAAGGAAGAGCGCGAACACCTGGAAGCGGTCGTCACCGAGATGCGAGACCGTATCGAGGCGAACGTTCGCTACCAGCTCGAAGCGTCTGATCTGGCAGACCGTCCTGATGACGCGTCCCTGAGCGAGACGCAGGAAACCCTCGTGGAAGCTATCGAACTCGAAGCCGCCGATGGCCACAACTGGGAGGAGGCCCACGAGCAGTACATTACGGGCGTCGGCTACACGGTCGTCAATCGGCTGGCCGCGCTTCGCTGCATGGAGGTCCGGGACTTCATCGACGACGAAGTGACGGCCTTCCGTGACGACGGCCTCACACCGGCCGCTGACCGGCTTGTCACCGAGGAGTTCATGCTGGAGGAGGAGGCCGTCCTCGAAGCCTATCGGAACGCGTGCGACAAACTGGCCGCGGAGATCGAGATCCTCTTCGACCGCTCGACCGCCTACAGCCAGATCGACCCCGACGACGACACCTACGAAGATCTCTGTGGAATGCTGGACGAGGTACCCGACGAGGTCTGGCGGGCTGACGACGTGCTGGGCTGGGTGTACGAGTACTACAACCGCCCGGTCGTCGAAGCGCTCGACGCGAAGAACACGCTCGAACCGGAGGACGTGGGACCGGCGAACCAGTTCTACACGCCCCATTGGGTCGTCCGGATGCTCACCGACAACTCGCTCGGGAAGCTCTATCTCGAAGCCACGGGACAGGAAGACGCCGTTTCGCAGCCGGACGCACTCAGCCCCGAAGAGCGAAAAGAGCGCTTGGTCACGCCGGAGGACAGCCCGTCCGTTCCCGAACTCTGTACGTACCTCATCCCTGACGAGGAGGCCGGCGACGCACCGGAGTTCGACCATCCGTCGGAACTGCGGGTCATCGACCCGGCCTGTGGGAGCGGCCATTTCCTCCTCTATGCGTTCGACGTACTGGAGCGCATCTGGTGGGCCGAAACCGATCTCGACCGCGCCGAGATCCCGGCGAAGGTGCTGGAGCACAACCTCTACGGCGTCGACATCGACCTGCGCTCGTGTCAGCTTTCAGCGTTCAATCTCTACTTAAAGGCTCGAACCCGCACCGAGGAGGAAGACGGCCAGTTCGAGATGCCCAGCGTCGACATCGTCTGTGCGGACGCCCGCGTGGCAGAAGTCGAGGAAGGCGCAGAAGTGCTGGACGAAATCACCGGCGAAGGGTCTGATCTGCGCGAGGCGCTGGGCGAGATCATCGACACGTTCCAGCACACGGAGGCGCTCGGAAGCCTGCTCGACGTGAGTGGGACGCTCGAAGACGTGTTCGAGAGCGGTCAGACGGACCTCTCGGACTGGGGCGACGGAACACACCAGTCGCTGAACTCCTTCTTGAAGGCACTTCGAGAAGCCGTTGGTGAACGCTCGTCAGATTCGTTCGGCGAACAGAACCTCAAGAGTTTCCTGAATCTGCTGGTAGTGCTAAGCCAATCGTACGACGTGGCGCTTATGAACCCGCCGTATGGTTCGGGGGGACGAATGCCGGACACCGTGCAGGAATACGTCGAAGAGAACGAGAATTACAAATATACGACGGAGTACTACATCAACTTCTTCGAGGCGTGTGATCGGCTGGCCAAAGCCGACGGACGCACGGGGATGCTCGTTCCGTGGTCGTTCATGTTCAACAAGTCCTTCCAGACCTTCCGGGAGGATTTCGTCGGTGGGAGAGGTGCGTTCGACTTCTTCTCGGAGTTCGGGTACGACATCCTCGACAACGCGACCGTCGGCACTGTCGGGACAGTCGTTCGCTCCGAGGCAGACAGCGGGCAGACAGGGACGTTCATCCGCCTCCCGGATGTTGCAAAGGGTGAGAAGGAAGGGGAATTCATCAGCGCGTCTTTCGAGGGTTCTGAAACCGGTGTCAAGCGACTCTATCATCGAGACCTGTCCGAGTTTGCGATGGTTCCCGGCACGCCGCTTTCTTATTGGGTGCCGCGAGGCCTGCGAAGCATCTATCAGTCCGATACCGTTCTCGACGCGGATAATGCGGGCTTAGAGGACCGGGAGACGCTTGGAGACATCAAACAGGGTACCGCAACCGCAGACGATTCCCGGTTCGTGCATAAGTTCTGGGAAGACAGGGGCGCTGAATGGGTGCCGTTTGCGAAGGGGGGCGCTGATGCGTGGCTTTTGCCTCGAATAAAGAACACCATCCTCTGGGGAGAAGACGGGACGGAAGTCGATAGATACCCGAAATCCTACCCCCGCAATACAGACGCCTACTTCAACGAATCATTAACGTACACCGTCGCAAAGCGAAGCGGTCGGAGGTTCGGGTATCTCCACGATTCGTCCGTCTTCGGTCACAAGGGCTCGGTTCTGATTCCGGACCGGGCTATCTGGAACGCCCTCTCGTACACGAATAGCCATCTATTCACGTATCTGATGCTTGCACAGACCTCCGAGCGAATGTGGGAGGTCGGGTTCGTCTCGAAAGTCCCGTGGCGGAAAGACCTCGAAGAGATCGACGAACTGGCGACCCTCGCCCGGGAGGCCGTCGGGCACCTCATCTCGAAGCGGCAGTACGACTTCGTGTCGCCGCATTACGATGGGCCTGTCCTGCTCGATGCACTCGGTGTCGATGACCCGCTACCGCAGTACGACCATCCACACCGCGAACTTCGGGACGAGCTTGCTCTCGATAGCCCGACACAAACTGTGTCCACGGCAGACTCGCTCAATCAGGTCGGAACTGCCGCCGCGAAGCACTTGGCGCGAGTCGAGCAAACCCTCCAGTCCTGTGCGAACGACATCGACGATGCCGTCTTCGATTGCTTCGACATCACCGACGGGCAGCGCGAAACGATCCTTCAGGAGATCGCGCTCCGAACCATCGAAGATCCACGCGAACAGGAGGCGTATGCTCCAGCGGCCATCTCAGAGCCGTCTAGCGACTTCCCGCAACAGGTCAAAGACCTCCTTCTCCACTTCACGCTCCGAGCGATCAACGACACCGATGACGGCATTATCCCGCTTTCCGAAATCGACGGCACGGACGACCTTCTGACCCACATCGAGGCGGAGTTCGAACGTGTCTGGGGCGAGCACGCGACCGACCGCCTCGCGGAAGCCGACGCGGTACTCGGGAACCGTAGTGCGAGCGACGAAGCGTACCCGAACCTTCGGGCGTGGCTCGAAAACGACCTGTTCGAGTACCACGTCGCGGAGTTCGACCGAACGCCGATCCTCTGGCGGCTCTCGACCGAGCGACTCGTTTCCGACGCCACGGGCGAGGGCTTCGGCTGTCTCGTCGATTACCATCAGTTGGACGCGAGCATCTTCGACCGGCTGCAGAACCAGTATCTCGAACCGCGGCGGACACACCTCCGCGAACGGCAGGCGGCGGCAAACAGCCGTCGGAACGACGAATCGCTCTCGACCACTGAGCGAGCCGACGCCGCCGAAGAGTACGACCAGTGTGAGAGCGCCCTCGAACAGCTCAGCGCGTTCGAAGAACGGCTTGGCGACCTTTCGCAGGCCACCCCGCGTGACTGGCCCAGCGTGAATCAGGAACGCGCGGCCGAGGCAGCCGAACGCGTGGCGGAGTTCCGGGAGCGGACAGCATCACGGCTAGACACTCTCGAAACCCTCGCCGACCTGAAGGACGTAGATATGGCAGACCTGTTCAGTCCCTCGTTCTACGAAACGGTACAGGAGAACAAAGACGAGTGGGTCGATGCGCTCGACGACCTACAGACTGCCTTCGAAGCGTACGCCGAAGACGGCTCCGAACCCGTCGAAGCTCACCTGTATGACCTCTTCGAGTACTACGACGATCTCGTCGGCTCCGCCCACTACGCGAGCAACGGGATCCTGTTCATGACGTACTACTTCGAACAGTTCGAGGATGCCGAGCAGTCACAGATCGGAGACACCGGCGTCGCCGAGCGGCGGCGACTGCTCGCAGAACTCGCGGCCGACGTTGACGAGTATCGGCAACTGGCCGACGAAATCGCTGCAAACTGCGACGAGGTTGCGACCGATATCTCCGGCGATTGGGAGGAACGGGCGCTCTCAGAAGTCGTGACCGCGGGCTACCAGCCCACCCACAAACACGGCGTCGCGATCAACATCACGCCGCTCGCCGAGCAAGACATCGTCCCGGAAGTGGTGGCAGACAACGTACTCTGAGGCGGTGGGGAACCGATCTCCGACAGAGGCGGTGGCTGACAAGGTTCAAGAGTCTATGCCGTTTTGGAACACGTAGCACTCGATGACGGATTCTTCATTCTCGTCCGGGCAACGAGTCCTTCTCAACGGAACGCCGGCTGAAGTCATCAAAACACAGACAGTCGGCGAGATCGAATATTTGAGAGCATACATCGACGGGGAAGGCGTCAAGACTGTCTGTCTCGACGATGTAGAGATTCAGCCACAGCAGTCCGGAATCGAGGAGTTGGCCAACCAGCGAATCGACGACCTTCATCCGGATCACGATGCGGTCGCGGCGCAGTGGTTCGACCTCCGGACGCAGGCGACGAAGCTCAAACTCGCTCACGAACAGGGACAGCTCCTGAGCATCTCGAACTCGCTCGTTCGACTGGAGCCGTATCAGCTTGACGCCGTAAACTGGGTGATGCAGAAGCTCCGGCAGCGGGCGCTTATCGGTGACGACGTCGGGCTCGGGAAAACGATAGAGGCGGGCCTCGTCCTCAAGGAACTCGCTGCACGGAATCGTGCTGACCGCGTCCTGTTCGTCGTTCCCGCCCACCTCCAGAAGAAATGGATCCGGGATATGGACCGCTTCTTCGACATCGACCTGACCGTGGCTGACCGCGCGTGGGTGGAAGGTGAGCGCCGACGGCTCGGCGAGGAGGCTAACATCTGGGCCCAAGACCAGCAACGGCTCGTCACCAGCATGGCGTTCCTGCGGCAGGACGAGTTCCGGCCTGCACTCCGGGACGCGTTCTGGGACGTCGTCGTGGTCGACGAGGCACACAAGGCTGCAAAGCGGGGGGACTCACCGAGCAAGACGGCACGGATGATTGACGCCGTCACGGGGAACTCCGACTCGTTGCTGCTTCTCAGCGCGACGCCACACGACGGGAAGGGCGAGGCGTTCCGCTCGCTCGTGGAGTACATCGATCCGTTCCTCGTCGCCGAAAACCAGGAACTCTCACAGGAAACAGTCGACCGTGTAATGATCCGTCGCGGGAAGACCGACATCTACGACGAGGACGGTGACCGCGTCTTCCCGGACCGCGAGGTCAACTCGGTATCGGTCTCGATGACTCACGACGAACGACAGTTCTACCGGGCGGTCACCGACTACGTGAAAAACGTCTACAACCGCTCGGAGAAGCTGAACGAACCCGCGGTCGGGTTCGCGATGGCGCTCATGCAGAAACGACTGGTGAGCAGCGTCGGCGCGATTCACGCGACGCTCCGACGACGACTGGACGACCTTCTCGACGAAGAGGCAGAAACAGACGGTCTTTCCGAGGAAGCACGAGCCTACCTCGACGGCGAGGACCTAGACGAGGACGACAAGCAACACGCGGAAGACGAGATCGCCGGTCTGACCGTCACTAGCACCGACGAACAGCTCCAAGAGGAGATCGATACGCTCCGCGACCTCGTGTCCCTGGCGGAGGATCTACCGGTCGACTCCAAGGCCCAGAAAGTCAGACGGTTCATCTCCCAACTCCTCGAGGAACAGCCGGACGAGAAACTCCTGTTGTTCACGGAGTACCGCGATACGCTGGACTACCTTCTCGAATTCGTGCAGGACGAGCCGTGGGCCGACGAGATTCTGGTGATTCACGGCGACGTTGACAAGGACGAACGGACCCGGATCGAAGACGAATTCAATCACGGGCAGTCACGACTCCTGTTCGCGACCGATGCAGCGAGTGAGGGGATCGATCTCCAGCACAGCTGTCACATCATGGCTAACTACGAGCTTCCGTGGAACCCGAACCGCCTCGAACAGCGGATCGGCCGCATCCATCGCTACGGACAGGAAGAGGAGGTCAAGGTCTGGAACTTCCTCTTCGACGACACCCGCGAGAGCGAGATCTTCGAAATGCTCCAGACCAAGGTCGAGGAGATCCGCTCCCAGCTCGGAAACACAGCGGACGTGCTTGGCATCCTCGACGACATCGACGTGGATGCGCTCATCATGGAGTCCATCGAGAACGACGACCCGCCGAGTGCGACCAAAGCGGAACTCGAGGAGCTGATCGAGGAGCGCCAGCGGACGCTCGAGGAGTGGTACGAGCGGAGCCTCGTCGATACGAGCACCTTCGACGCGGAGAGTCGCCGGCAGATTCAGGAGGTCGTCGACGAGTCAGCGGACGTCTACGGAAGCGAGGGAGACATCCGCGAGTTCTTCGAGCGAGCAGTCGAAGCCTTCGGAGGCGAATTCGAGAAACGCGGTACCAACCTCTATCAAGCCGAGTTGCCTGATGGGATCAATTCGCCCGGCCAAGATGCGACGTTCGGCCCGTTCACGTTCGACCGCGACTTCGCGATGGATCACGAGGACATCACCTACCTCGCTCCGGACACGGACGTCCTGCAACGGCTCATGGCACGCGTGTTGGAGGACGAGCGCGGTGCGGTCGGACTCAAACTGCTGCCGTTCGTCGACACGCCGGGGATCACCTACAACTATCGCGTAGCGTTCGAGGACGGCACTGGCGATGTGATTCGAGAGGAGACCATCCCCGTCTTCGTGGATGCGACGCAAGAGGACGCTCAGCAGGCGCTTGGTGAACGTGTCGTCGAGAGCGATTCGGTAGCAGCAAAGCCCGACGTCGACGGCTTGCGAACGGTTCTCGACGCTCAATCCGACTTACGGACGGCCGCCGACCGGTACGTGAGCGTGCGTGTCAACGAGATCAAGAACCATCTTCAGGAGAAACGTCACAAGGAGACCGCCCAGGAGTTGGAGAATCTCGAGGAGTATGCACAGGCGGAACGAGAACGGATCGAGTCCTTCATCGAGGAGTACGAGCGCAAATCCGACGCCGGCTCGGATATGGACATCGCGATCCGTGGCCAACAGGAGCGACTTGAACAGCTCGAAGAGCGAATCGAGACACGTCGCCGTGAATTAGAGCGCCGAGAACAGATTATCTCACTGGCGCCCGAGGTTGAGAACTACTGTTTGACTCTCCCATTATGAATCGGTTTCTGAACGAGACTACCCCAGTGTCGGAATTCCGACGGGCTCGCTGACAGTCGGCTGAATAATTTTCCTTCCGAGAGCGCGTTCGTGGCCGCGCAATCACAGAACCGATAGACTGCAAGCCGATATCACAACTGTTTTTGTTACCAACTGTGTACCGGTAGGTGGGTTCTGGTCCTCGCTCCATTTCCCCCTTGAATCCGATTCAGATCATCGATTGGCCCGAGTCCAGAACCTGTCGTCGTGGATGACGACTTCGAATGGTGCGTTGCACGCCACTCCCCCCCGGCTGCCCACCATTCCGTTGCTGACCTGAGTGAGGAGATAGCAGCCCTCGTGACACGTATCCGGGAGTTCGTCTGCCGTCACTACCAGTCTCTCCAGCAGCGGGGCGGCCACAGACTGGTTCGAGTATATCAGCGTGACCCTGGTGTAAGACATCGTAAGCTCACGTATACACATTGGTGCGAGCATCACGGTCAGGCAGGAGATCCACTCCGGTATCCGGGCCGCACCGACGGCCCCGATATCCTGCTTCCTTGCGGAATGACTTGTCTCGCGACGCTGTATCCGTCGATAGAGGCACTCTTGACTTCCTCCACACGACTGAAGTCGTGGGATTCCCACGGCACCGCACCGCTTGATTGGGATATTATGGTTCACGGAACGACCTGTTCTTGTGGGGCTACTTGCCCCGTGGATTTGTCGAACAGGTATACCGATGGCTGAGCCAAGCAGCCGTTACTCCTATCCTTCGCAGGACTCGGAGTTACCGTTTTTCGCATATTCTCTGCCGCGTTCAGGTCACTGTTCGCAACTAAGTCGCAGTTTGCACACACGTACAGGCCACGTTCAACCCGATTTGAGTTAGCTTCCGTCCCACAGTCACAGCAGGTTTTCGATGTTTTCAATCCTGCTTCGTCCACACGCACTACGTCGATACCGCGTTCGTGGGCTTTGTACTCGATGTGGTTGAGCAGTGTTTCAAACGCCCAGTCGTGCAGGCGTTTGTTGCCGTGTCGTCCCCAGTCTTGGTCGTCACGGATGTTCTTCGGATGGCCGACTGCAATTGTCTCAACACCTCGGTCAGCACACTGCTCAACAATGTCTTTCGAGAGAGCGTGTAGGAAGTGTTCTTGTCGCCGGGATTTCTTCTGTCGTGCCCACTCTGCGTGGTCGCTGGGGCCATTCTCGCCTTCCGTGTCGTATTCCTGCTGTCGGAAGTAGTGAGCGTCTTCTTTCAGGGCGTTCCCTGGATACAACAGCGTCTCGTCACCGACAGAGACAGCCGCAGTGTTGCAGATACCGAGGTCAACACCTGCTGTCTTCTCACCGGGCGTCTCAGGCGTCTCAATCCGCATTTTACAGACGAAATGTAGCTCCCACTGCTCACCAGTCCAGACAGCACGCACCGTCTGGACGTTTTCAACAGCGTCAAGCGTCTGGTCGTCTGCTTGGAGTGTGTATTCACAGAGTATGTAGTCGGCGGCGTAGCGCGACTCTTTCATGTTCGTGCCCTTGGAAAGTCGGACACGGTTGTACTGCGTGTCGAGTTTGAAGCCCTGGTTTTTCCACGTCATCGTCGAGCGTGGGTGGTCGTCGCCGTGTTTGCGGTAGCCGGGTGGGCTCGCCTCCGGGTCGTCTTGTTCGTACCACGAGACGAACGCCTCACCGAGTTCCTGAAGAACTCGCTGACTAGATTGGCTGTGCAAGTCTGCATAGCGTTCGTGGGTTTTGAGGTACGAACAGAGTTCGTCGGCGTCTGGAATGTGGCCGATAGCGTCCCAGACACGCGAGATCGTCCATCGCCCGACGTTCCACAATTTCGACGCGGCAAAGCCATGCGAATCGAGGTCGTCACAGACTTGCGAGTGGTTGCAGATACTCGCTTTGAGTGTCCGAGTGACAACCTGATTCGACATATGTAAGCATAGTATTTTTAATTACATAAACGTTGGACATCTCGGCGTGGAATATCCAGCCGTGGCTACGAGCGTAGAGAGATGCCCAGTTGTCGGCTTCATCCACACCCGTAAACGGGTGGGCTTTCGCCTCGCTACTGCTGTAAAACGGAGAGTGGGGAAACCAGGTTGGCAGACACTGGCGTTGGCCCCACTGGCAATATACAGCCCAAACATATAAGTTTTTTGATAGATAATCTACAATATTATGTATTTAGTTAGACGGATAATAATAGGCGATACGAGCGGACTGCTCGCCTACATTACTTTCTTGCGCAGATAGGCCGAGATGGCTTCACTGATGAGCACAAGGCCCAGAATCGAGATGAGGATCGTCAGGACTGCTTCCCAGTTGAAGTAATTGATCTCAGTCTGGAGCGGGACACCGATCCCGCCTGCGCCGACGAACCCGATGATCGTCGACGCTCTGACGTTGATATCCCATCGAAGCGTCGCGACACTGATGAACGCCGGCTTGATCTGTGGAACGATACTGTAGATGAGCACATCAATCGGCGATGCTCCAGCTGCAGTGATCGCTTCGACAGACCCGCGGTCGATCTCCTCGATGGCTTCCGCGATTAGCTTTGCAGTGAACCCGATCGATCTGATCGAGATCGCCAGCACGCCAGCGAGGGCCCCAGGGCCGAAGATAACCACGAAGATCAGCGCCCAGATGATGACGTTGACCGAACGGGTAAACGAGATGATGAACTTCCCCAGCAGGTACGCCGGCTTGTTGGGCGACGTGTTACTGGCTCCGAGGAACGCAACCGGGATCGCCATCACGATGGCCAGTGCCGTCCCCAGGATGGAGATATTGATCGTCTCGAGCAGCGGCCCGACAATCTCCCGGGAGTACCCCACATTGGGGGGATACATCCGGCCGAAGAGGTCGGCCAGCTCACGCGGGGCAGTCACGGCGTAGCCGTAATTCACTTCCATGGCGCGCCAGGCTGCGACGAGAATGACGAGTCCAGCTAGCAGCCCGAAGAACCGGAGTAAGCGCTCACGGCGGTCGAACCGGCTCCAGGAGTCAGTGCTGTTTGACATTATTGGATCCGCCTCCGAGCGAGAGCGCTGACACCTTCACCAACCATGACGATGGCGACGATGACAGCGATAATTGCCATGCTAAACTGGTAATCGTACTTATCGAAGGAGTTCAGCAGCGTGATACCGATACCACCCGCTCCGACGATTCCGACGACAGTGCTGTGTCGGAGGTTGATGTCCAGGCGGTAAATCGACAGCCCGACGATCCGGGGCATTACCTGCGGGAGAACGCCGTAGAGATACGTCTGAACGGGCGTCCCGCCGGCAGCAGTGATCGCCTCCATCTGCCCACGATCGATGTCTTCGATCTCCTCTGCGAGGAGTTTCGCGAAGAATCCGATCGTTTTGAACGCGAGGGCAAGGACACCAGCGAGCGGACCGAATCCGACCGCTTTGACCATAATGATCGCAACAATGAGCTCGTGGAGTGAGCGCGTGACTGCAACGATGCTGCGACCGACGTAGTAGACTGGCTTCGGCGAGAGGTTATTTGAAGCCATGACAGCGACCGGCACGCTGACGATGATGCCGATTGTCGTGGCGACAATCGTCATCACGATACTCTCGACGATCCCCTGTATGAGGAGGTCTCGCTGCGACGGAGTGTACGCTGGTGGGAGCATACTCGTGACGAGTTCGACACCAGCTCCGATCCCTCGCACGAACCGGCTGGGGGAGATCCGAAGGTTCCAGAAGCTATACGCGAAGAACAACAAGATAAGCCCGTAGATGAGATACTTGACTTTCTTGTTGTAGAAGACTGTGGGCCGCTCCCAAGATCCTTCAACGGCCGATCCAGATTCAGCAGCCATATTGATTAGTCACCTCGTTCAGCAATGACGTCGTCAGAGCCGGTGCTGCTACCAGCACTCGGCTCCTCGCGGTCCGCAATGGATTCACCACCGCGATAGATTTCGTCTCTGGCTGCCTGATCCAGATCGTCAGGTGGGCCGTTAAAGACGATCTCACCGTCACTGAGTCCGATGATCCGGTCCGCGTAGTCGACCGCCAGATCGACTTCGTGGATGTTGATGATGATCGGGATATCGTCTTCGTGAGCGATGTCCGTCAAGAGGCTCATAACCTCCCGGGAGGTATCGGGGTCCAGCGCACTCGTCGGTTCGTCAGCGAGCAGAATTTTCGGCCGCTGAATGACGGCACGGGCGATACCGACGCGCTGTCGCTGGCCGCCGGAGAGTTCATCTGCACGGTTGTTCTCGACGCCCTCTAGGTTCACCCGACTGAGGATCTCCCGTGCGCGCTTGATATCCTCTGGTGGGAAGTTCCGACGGAACGCGTTCCACGTACTGAGATAGCCAAGGCGGCCGGAGAGTATGTTCTCCATCACCGTGAGGCGCTCGACGAGATTGAACTCCTGAAAGATCATGCCCATATCGCGACGGACATCGCGAAGGGCTGATTTGTCCAGGCCGGTCACCTCTGTATCATCGAGCGAGACACGCCCGCCAGTTGGCTCGGTCAGCCTGTTGATACTACGAACGAGCGTGCTTTTTCCGGCTCCGCTTGGCCCGATGATCGCGACGATCTCGTTACCACTGACTTCGAATGAGACACCTTTGAGTGCTTTATCACCGGAGTCGTACGTTTTTTCCAGATTATCTACAGTGAGCATTATTCGGTTCTCTTCTTAGCCTTCGATGTTCTCGGTGTTGTACTTGATGTCGTTGTTCTCCTGAATCTGGAGGATGATATCGTAGACAGTGGCGTAATCAATCCCCGTCCATTTTCCGCGACCGCCGAATACCTCCGCGATCTTGGTGTCCGAGTAGTCGTAATCGAGGAATGCCGCCCTGATGCCTTCCTGAATTTCTGGTTTCAGGTTGTAGCGGTAACAGAAGCTCGTTGTGGGGAACGGGTTGCTGGCCCACACGACTTTGAGATTCGACGGATCAATGTTGTCCGCCTCCGCAACACGCGTGACACAGGTGCTACAAACGGGGGCAGCGTCGTAGTCGTCGTTTGCCACACCGAGGATGCTCTGTTCGTGCCCGCCAGAGTAGCTCACTTCGTAGTCGTCTCCCGGAGTAACGCCCTGGTTCGAGAACAGCGCACGCGGAGCGAGGTTCCCGGAGTTAGACGACGGTTCGGCGTGTGCGACACGCTTGCCTTTGATATCCTCAAGCGACGAGATGTCGTCGTTATCCGCCTGTGTGGCGAGCCACAGCCGATAACCGAAGTCCCCCTCCTTCGAGATCTGGAGCGAGAACGGGACAGCGCCGGCCAGATTCACAGCGAACGGCGTTGGCCCAGTGGAGAACCCGGCGACGTGGAGGCGCTCGGATCGCATCGCCTCAATCTGGGACGCGTACGAGTTGAGGGGGAAGTACTTGACCGATTTCCCCGTCTCTTCGGCGATGTTGTCCATCAGCGGTTGCATCGTATCCCGGTAGACTGCCGGGTCCTCCGTCGGCGTCATCGCAAACGCGATGCGGTCCGGGTCAATCAGGTCGTCTTGATTATCGGGAGTACTCTGGACGGGGTTACCGTAGCGGGGCTTCTCGCGCTCCTTCATGTTCTTCAGGTCCTGCAGGGACCCCGTCTCGAACCCTGCCTCGATGAGCGTCTGCATCAGCTGCGGGAACTCCGGGTTCGCCGGATCGAACTCGGGATAGTTGGTACTCTGTCCGGAACTACCGTCACCACTACTGGAGCCGTCACTGCTATCAGTGCTGTCACCACCAGACGCTTCGGTGTTCTGGCTACTCTCCTGAGAACAGCCTGCAACGCCCGCTGCAAGCGCAGTAGCGCCAATTTTCAACACAGATCGTCGGTCAACTGGGTTCTGTTTCATTGTCGACGCAGACATGTGCGAAACCTGGGTTAAAAAGTATTTATGTTTAAATCTGACAAAACAACAAACCCGTCATACCGAGTTTTACGCGCTCTTCATATAAAAACTAGAATAAGTATTAGATTCAGATATATGAAGGATACTGGACACTAAGCAGTAATCGAGGGCGACCTTCGAGTTCCGCAGGGGCCACGGCAATATTCAAGCGATCCTCAAGGCCAACACCTATTACCCATCAGTATATTTGTCTCCATATAGAATATAGTAGTATATAGACTATATAAAAATGACGGAACCACCGTTTGTAAGATAAGATGACTGTAATGAGTGCAATCGCGAATACGGCTGCTTTCGGAGGTATAGAGGGGATAACTGTCGATACTGAGATACTCCACCTATTTATTGCAGGTGCACTGGGTATGCTGCTCGGGCTCGAACGAGAGTGGGCCAACAAGTCTGCGGGAATCCGAACGTTTACGCTGACGAGTCTGGTCGGCGCTGCCGCAATGTCACTCGACGAGAGGATACTGCTTGCCTTGGGAGGGGCATTGGTACTCGTGCAAGGGGGGTTGCTCGGGATCCGGGGAATAGTCGCACAGTGGACCAGCGACGATAGTGAGTTGGAGTTCGGCCTGTCTCTGACAACCTCGACCTCGTTACTTGTCGCGTACGCGGTCGGGATACTGGTCGGAGCCAATCACGTTCTGATCGGCGTCATTATTGGCATAACGTCGTCGTTCCTGCTAGTCCTTCGGCGGGAGCTACACGAGTTTGCGAACCAGCTATCGCGAGAAGAAGTACGCAGCGCAGGTGAGTTTGCGATCATCTCGTTTGTCGTGTATCCGCTCCTGCCTGGCGGGACGTACGGGCCATGGGACGCGATTGATCCGAAACTGGTCTGGATGCTCGTGATCGCAGTCAGTGGGATCGGGTTTGTCAACTATATCGTGATGCAGCGATACGGCAGCAAGGGGATCGCCGTAACTGGCTTCTTCGGCGGGCTGGTGAACTCCACTGCCGTGATCGGCGAAATCGCGGGCCGGGCAAAGAACAATGCGGGGATCACAGAGCTCGCAGTCGGAACGATACTGATAGCCGACGCGGCGATGGCGGTCCGTAATTTAGCGATCATCGTTGCATTCGTCCCCGAGTCGGCTGTCAGCGTTGGACTCCCGCTCGGCCTGATCGCGATTAGTGGCGTCGGACTCGCATATTACGATAGCGACTGGGAGGGAGATCTGGAACTGGATTTCGACTCGCCGTTTAGCAGCGCGAATGCGCTGAAATTCGGACTGCTCTTCCTCGCTGTCTTGATTCTGACTGCCGGAGCACAGCGCATCTTCGGAACAGCCGGGTTCCTGATTACGAGCTTCCTCAGCGGCATCGTATCGAGCGGCACGACGACAACGACCGCAGTGACGCTGACGTCGACGGGTCAGATATCGCCGGCAGTAGCGGCGCAAGGCGTGCTGGCCGGGACGCTCTCCAGTATACTCGTTAAAATCGGGTTTGCAGCGAGTATCAACCGCTCACTGCTAGCGCCGGTGGTACGAAAGTCACTCTACTTGTCGCTGATCGGAATCAGCGGCGTGGTTATCAGTATCCAATTGATATGAACAGTCAAAGCTATCAGCGTGTTTCGAGGGTCGCCGCGGCCCCTGCGGCAGAGGAAGCGCCTGTGGTCACGTCGGCAGCGGCTTCTGCCGAAGCGTCACTGTTCGAAATGGAGGAACTCTAGATGACGTACACCAGTGCCATCATCGACCTCGACGGGACGATATATCGCGGGGATTCGTTAGTCGAAAACGCTGCAGAGGGGGTGCGGACAGTACGTAAGGCGGGGCTTTCGACGCTGTTCGTCACGAACAAGCCGATCGACCGGCGGGAGAAGTATTGCGAGAAACTGAACGCGCTGGGCATCGAGTGCAGCAGTGAGGACATAATCACGTCCGCCACTGCATCAGCGGACTATCTATCCGCGCAGTACCCGGAGCGCGAAATCTACGTCATCGGCGAGGACGCTCTGGTCGCGGAGTTGCGTGCCGCTGGATTGAAAACGACGTCCGACCCCGAACGAGCGGGCACTGTGATCGCATCACTTGATTTCGGTTTCGATTACCAGGCGCTACAAGATGCGCTAATCGCACTTACGGAGAACGACGCGCTTTTCGTTGCGACCAACCCGGATCGAACGTGTCCGGTAGATGGTGGTGAGATACCCGATGCAGCAGGGATGATCGGGGCAATAGAAGGAGTTACCGGGCAGGAATTGGACCAGTTGATCGGCAAGCCGTCCAACGTAATCCTTCAGATGGCGCTGGAACGGCTCGGTGGCGAGCCGGAGCGCTGTCTCATGATCGGTGATCGACTCGGGACAGACATCAGAATGGGAAACCAGGCCGGGATGGAGACGGTACTGCCGCTAACTGGCGTTACCAGTACGGCGGACGTAGAGGAGAGTGACGTGAGCGCGGACCACGTCGTGACCGACCTTTCAGAACTGGCAGCTATCGTAGAAAACGGACAGTAGGTCCGGAAACAGGGGAGTAACTGTTTCCAGGGTCTCGATACCCAATTCTCAGTCGAGCACTCCGGGGTAGTCAGCGATGATTCCGTCGACACCGGCCTCGACCAGTTTCTCCGCCTGATGCCATGTCGTTATCGTGTACGGGATTACCTTCCGACCTTCCTCGTGTGCGGTCTCGACCAGATCGATCTCGGCGAAATCCGGGTCTTCGAGATAGTAGTCCTCGTTGAAGAAGGGCGTGTTCATGATCATATTGTACGGCGGCTGGATGTACTCCGCGTCCAGGTCACGGACGATAGCAAGACCGTCCTCGATTGAATCCCAGAACAGGTACGCAATTGGAATACTGGCGTCCGCGTTTCGGACGGACTCCAGCGCAGCCTTCTGGAACGACTGGATGATAACGTCGTTTTCGTGATGCGAAAGGACTTCGAGTGCCTGTTCCGTGAACGGGTCCCAGGTCTCGACATCGGATTCCGACGCGTCGTCGTCGGGAGAGACACCAGCGGCCTTCCACTCGATGTCGAGTGGGATACTGTCCGGAGTCGCTTCGACGAACTCGTCTAGTCGGGGGATCGTCTGTCCGCTGTCACGGATTTCAGCGTTCAGAACCGTCTGCACGTCGTTCTCCCAGACGTACCCGGATTCGTCTGTCAGGTCGTCGAGCTTATCGTCGTGGAAAACGACGATTTCGAAGTCCTCACCCTTCCAGGGCTTCCCGCCCGCAGGCACGAGGTCACATTCCATCATATCGGTATTGTACTCGTGACTGCTGGGACCGCCGTACGCCGCCTGCTGAACTGCGGCGATGGTGTTTTGCGGATACAGCCCGCGGTAGCCACGGTGTGCAGCGAGGATCGGTGGAGAAGCGATAGGCGGTTCGGTACTGCTGTGATCGTTTTCCCTGCCAGCCGCAGTGCCTACAATGGAGCCCAGTGCGGCAGCAGACGTACTCTTCAGCACGGTTCGTCGGCATATGTCTGGTATTCGAACCATTCCGTGGCCTATTACCTACACAATCTATATATAACTATTGATTGCACATATCAGTATATACCATTGCGTTTTCTTGAGTTTATTTGGGTTATACAGCAGTAGAAACGGCTGCAGAGTGAATGTATATATCAATATATAGCATAAATACCGGTTAAATCCCAGCTTTGTTGGGTTGAGACTACATGTAGCAAGCTAATCAGACGGAACTGGGCTTGCACAGCGCTCTCGCTAGCAGCGGCTCTGGGACAGTGCTCTGCCACTATCCCGTGGTCGATTCCGGTCGTCGCGTTCGAGAAGACCACAGCACCGGATCGAACCGAAAGTGTCGGTGCTCGTCGCTTCTATCGGAGGATCGAGAATCGGGCGGAAAACCTAAAGAGTGCTATCGATGGGGCCAGTTTCTTCGGGTGGTTGCGCCGCCGCTGCGTGATAGATGGCCGCGCCCGTCTGTGGGTCGAACAGGTGGAGCCGCTCAGTCTCAACTGTCAACGCAACTCGGTCGCCCGGCTCGACGGCCGTTCGGGGTTCGGCGTGTAGTTTGAACTCCTGATCGCCGGTTCGACACTCCAGCAGGAGGCTATCACCGAGCGGTTCGGTGACGGTTACTTCAGCGGCGAACGAGCTCCGGTCGGCCGAATCAGCTACCGAAAGGCTCTCCGGACGAACGCCTAGCAGCGCCTGTCCTCCGGCGACTGTTTCCAAGCCGTCGCCCTCGGGTAACGGGATGCGAAACGTCGGCCCGACGGCCTCGTATTCAGTGCCATCACTGGAGATATCCACGGCGAGCATGTTCATCGCGGGGTCGCCGATGAACTCCGCGACGAACCGAGTCTCGGGGTAGTCGTACAGCCGCTGTGGGCTGTCGACTTGCTGGATGCGGCCGTCGTTCATCACCACCACCCGGTCACCGAGCGTCAGCGCCTCTGTCTGGTCGTGGGTCACGTAAATTGTCGTGGTCTCGAATTCGCTGTGGAGTTTCGCCAGTTCAGCCCGCATCTTGATCCGGAGTTTGGCGTCGAGGTTCGACAGCGGTTCGTCCATGAGGAACACCTCCGGGTCCCGGACTAGTGCGCGGCCGAGTGCGACCCGCTGGCGTTCGCCCCCGGATAGCTCGCCTGGCTTTCGGTCGAGCAGGTCGTCGATGTCGAGCACCGCTGTGGCTTCTCTCACTTGGCGGTCGATTTCCTCGTCACTGAAGTCGCCAGCCGACTTCATCCCGAACGTGATGTTCCGGCGCGCGGTCATGTGCGGGTACAGCGCGTAGTTCTGGAACACCATCGCGACGTCCCGGTCTTTCGGTTCGACAGCGGTGACATCCTCATTGCCCATCTGGATCGTGCCGTCAGTGGCCCGCTCTAGCCCGGCGATGAGCCGAAGCGTGGTGCTTTTGCCACACCCACTGGGCCCGACGACAGTCACGAACGCCCCGTCCGGGATCTGGAGGTCGATGTTTTTCACGGCGACGACACCATCGAATTCCTTCCGTACGTTCTGTAAGGTTACGTCAGTCATTGGTATCCTCTCATTTTTGTTGGATCGTAAACGTCTCCAGCAACTGTCGTCGGAACAGCACTAGCAGCGCCAGCGGTGGCAACAGGGTCAGTATCGACCCGGTCATCACCATTGACCAGGCCACTTCGCCGGTGCTGGCCTGTCCTCGAAGCAGATTCAGCCCAACCTGTGCGACCTGCAGGCTCTCAGCGTTGATGATCACCAGCGGCCAGAGGTACTGGTTCCATGTGTAGACGAACATGATCACCGAGACGCCCACGAGGACGGCACGGGACATCGGGACCAGGACCGACCACAGAAACCGCAGCGGACCGACACCGTCGACCTTTGCCGTCTCGACGAGCGAGGCCGGAATCGACAGGAAGTGCTGGCGCAGGATGAAGACGGTCGTCGCACTGGCCAGATATGGGACCGTGATAGCGAAGATCGTGTTACCCATGCCAAGCTCCGTCGTCAAGCGATACAGTGGCACAAACCTGACCGGGACCGGGAGCAAGAGCGTAAAGAGAATAAACAGGAACACGGCGTTCTTGTACGGGAACCTGTAGTAGACGATCACCAGCGCGGCCAGCAGCGACACGATCAGCTTTCCGACGACGACGGCGACAGACATCACGAACGAGTTGAGCATGTACCGCCAGAATTCGAGGCCAATGAGAGCACGCCGGTAGTTCGACAGCGCGTGGCCACCGGGTGCCAGATCGCCGATAGAGGTGACGATTCCGGCCCGCTTCGTGGAGACGAGGGCCGCGATCACCACTGGCAGTACGATCAGGAACGCGACGGTAGCCGCAAGCACATGCAGCGTGAGCTGCTCAGTCTCGAATCGCCGGATGCGCTCGCTAGTCATTCGTCCCGCAGTACGGGAGCGCTCAGCGGCAGTAGTCAACGCAGTGAGGAGTGACCCGAGCATGTTAGCCTCCGTAGTAGGCGTACCTGTCGCTCAGCCGGAACTGGCCGTACATCAACAGCCCGACAGCGACGAACAGCACCACGGACTTCGCCGAGGCGAACCCGAACTCGTAGAACTGGAAGGCGGTCCGATAGAGGTCGTAGATGAGAATGTTCGTCGCACCGGCGGGACCGCCCTTGGTCATGAGATCGACCATCGCGAACGTACCGAAGAAGCCGTAGATCGTGTTCATGATCACCAGGAACACGAGCGTCGGCGAGATGATCGGGACGTACACGCGGAGCAGTCGCTGCGTTCGGGAGACGCCGTCGAGTTCGGCCGTCTCAGTCAGCGACTCGGGGACGTTGCCGAGTGCGGCTGTCATGAAGATAACGTTGTACCCGACCTGCTTCCACACCGCTGCGATCAACACGACGACGAACGCCTGTGGACCGTTGCTGAACCAGTTGACATCGATGCCGAGAGCCTCGATGTAGCTCGTGAAGATGCCGATGTTCGGGTGTGCGATGAACAGGAACACCAGCCCAGCGACTGCCGGCGGCAGCGCGTACGGCCAGATGACCGCCACCAAGTACAGTCCCTTCCCGACTTCGATCTCGTGGATGAGAAAGGAGACACACAGGGCAACGGCCATCACGCCGACGACGACACACGCAGCGAACAGGACCGAGATCATGACGCTCCGGAGATACTCCGCGGAGCCGGCTAACCGCCTGTAGTTCTCTAGCCCGACGAACACGTCTCCCCGGGCGAGCGAGGCCTGGTAAAAGCTCAGCCCTATCGCACGGACCGTCGGGTAGTAGAGGAACACAAGCGACACGAGCATCGTCGGTAACAGCAACACACCGGCCTCCAGGCGGTCTGTGAAGACTTCTCGCGTGGACATTAGCTGTAGTATCGGTCTAGTTCGTCTTCGACGGCCGATTTCAGCTCGGAGAGCCCCTCGTCGACGCCGACCTCGCCGCTGAACAGCTCGACCGACATATCCTGAATTGTTGTCTGGACCTGACGAGCCGGGCCGATGAGCATCCGTTTCGTCGCCGCCGTGTTCTCGGCCTGTGTCAACTGGTCGAACGCGGTTCGGTACATCGGGTTCTCCGCAAACCAGCCGTCGTTCTCGAGCTGCTCGACAGCGGACTGTCGGATCGGGTAGTAACCAGTTCCCTTGTGCCAGGTGATCTGTGACTCCGGTCGACCCATGAATTCGAGGAAGCTGCCGATGTCGTCCTGCCGCTCCTGTGGCAGTCCAGAGGGAACGAACCACGAAGCCCCGCCGATAACTGGCCCGGTCCGGTCGCCGTCAATCGTCGGGTAGAACGCGTTGTCGACCTCGAACCCGTTCTCCTCCGCGCCGGAGCGGATACCAGTAACCGATGCCGTCGAGGTCATCAGCATCGCGGCTTGCCCGGTGAGGAACGTGGACGTTGCTTCGCCCCAGGCCTCGATCCCGGGGTTACTGAACAGGCCGTTGTCGGCCATCTCGTGCCACCACTCGTACAGCGACCGGGCCGTCGCGTTGTCCGTTCGCATCGTCGTCGGCTGGCCGGCGTGGCCGTTCTCGGCGTCGAGGAGCGTCTCGCCGTCGACGGCGTAGAAGTGCTCGACGAACCAGACGTGGTTCGGCCAAGTGAGACCGGCGTCGGTGACGCCTTCGTCGACGAGCGTCTGCGAGTAACTTCGGACTTCCTCAAGCGTGGTCGGCGGACTGTCCGGGTCGAGTCCGGCTTCCTCGAACGCCGACCGGTTGTAATAGAGGATGGCGTTGGAGTTGTTGAACGGCATCGACGTAAGCGTCCCATCGATAGTGAAAAACGAGGTCACGTTCGACAGGAAGTCATCGACCGGATAGTCGTCGGAGAGCAGGTTCTCGACGGGCTCGACGGCGTCCGTATCGAGGACCTGTTGGGCGAACAGGCTGTCGATCTGGAAGACGTCGGGGACCTCGCCGGAGTCGAGTGCGCTCAGTGTGTTCGTCAGCACCCCCTCGTAGGAGTCCTGAAAGACGAGGTTCGCGTCGATGTCCGTCTCGGACTGGAACTGGTCGACCAGCCCCTGCAGCGTCTCACCGTTGGTACCACCCATGGCATGCCAGATGGTGAGGCTGTCTTCGTCGACCGGCCGGACACTGGCACCGCTGCTACTGCTACATCCGGCTAGCCCCACGGTCCCCACCGTGAGTGCAGCCCCCGATGTTTTCAGAATCGACCGCCGCGATACATGGTCGTACCCGCCACCACATTGAACCATACCCTTTGCCAGCAAGGCATGAAAAATGAATGATTATAATTGCTCTCTATAGCAGACAGTACGCGTATATGGGCGTCATAACTGAACGATAGACGTAGCAAGTGAGCGGCTGGCTCCCGAGTCTCCGTGCGTTTGGAGGCTCCCCAGTCACGCCGGAGTGAACACGTTCGAAGCGTGCTTCGAAATGGCAAATGTATTATCTTTTCACTCACGGGCGACTGATTCGGCGTATGCTGAACCAGCCGTTAATTGTCTTATGCGCTTACCGGGTGATGTGACACTGTTCGACGGAACTACACTCAACGAGTTGTCGTTAGACAACCGAGTTGGCCTCGCGCCGATGACACGGGTGAGCGCCACCGACGACGGCCGTGCGACGGCGGAGATGGCACAGTACTATCAGCGGTTCGCCGACGGTGGGTTCTCGTTCCTTATTACAGAGGGGACCTATCCAGACAACGCATACAGCCAGGGGTATCTGAACCAGCCAGGTCTGGCGACCGACGCACAGGCAGCGGCCTGGCAACAGGTTACCGAGGCGGTCCACGACGCTGGTGTCCCGATTTTCGCCCAGTTGATGCACGCCGGAGCACAGAGCCAGGGGAATCCACATGTCGACGGGGAACAGACCATCGCCCCATCGGCGGTGCAACCGGACGGACAAAAGGCCGAAGCCTACGGCGGGAGCGGTGACTTCCCTACGCCGAAAGCAGCCACGGTCGACGAGCTAGCCGACATCCGTGACGGGTTCGTTACCTCGGCGCAGAACGCCATCGAAGCGGGGTTCGACGGTGTCGAGATCCACGGTGCGAACGGGTATCTGCTTCACGAATTCCTCTCGGGAGAGTTCAATCAGCGTGATGACGAGTACGGTGGTGAGCCTGCGAACCGAGTGCGCTATCCGCAAGAGGTTGTCGTTGCGGTCGACGAGGCGACACCCGCCGATTTCGTCGTTGGCATCCGTGTCTCACAGTCGACCGCCCTTGACGAGGACCACCGGTGGCCCGAAGGCGAGGACGCCGCAGCGGTGTTCTTCGAGGAACTGTCGATGGCCGGTGCCGACTACATCCACGTCACCGAACCCGATGCGACCACGCCGGCGTTTGGCGACGACGGACCGACGCTGGCCGAGGCCGCGGCTACCTACGCAGCGGATGAGACAGTCATTATCGACAACGGCGGGCTCGGAACGCCTGACGCGGCACGCGAGAAGGTCGATGCCGGTGCCGACCTAGTAACGCTGGCGACGAGCGCACTCGCCAATCCGGACTGGCCTGAGAAGGTCTCGGAGGGTGAAGAACTGACCGCATTCGACCCTGCTGAGTTCCTCGCTCCGTCCGCAGAACTCTCGGAGCATGAACTGCAGACAAGCGGTGCCTCGGCCGACGACTGAAGCAGTCTGGACACCAGATACCGCGACGCGAAAGACGGTCCGAACGCCGATTCGAGGCGTGAGTTAGATCGGAGACGAGCGACCCCGGCGGCACCTGCGATGCTATGTTCGTCGTTCGACGGCCCAATGTTTCAACTATCGAGAAAATGGGAATTACTAACTAGGCCCGCAGAGATATGGGAGGTACGAATGCCAGATCCAGTCATCGCGTCGGTCGGTGCCTCGCCGCTCGGCCGCACAGACCTCCCGGGCCGCGACCTGTTTTCGGTCGCACTTGCGGAGGCGTTCGACGACCTGCCCGACCCTGCCGACATCGTCGAGGCGGTGTACGTCGGCAACCAGTCGGAGACCTACGAACACCAGATTATGCAGGGGACGCTGCTGGCCGAGTGGGCCGGCCTCCGACACGTCCCCGCCGAGCGAGTCGAAGGGTGTGCCGCCGCGGGCGCGCTCGCGCTACGACACGCGGTCAAGGACGTCCGTAACGGCGAACACGAGGCCGTGCTCGCGTGCGGCGTCGAGAAGATGACGTCCGCGGGCACCAGCGGTGCGACGGACGCGCTCTCGGCGGCGTTCGACCGCGCCATCGAGCAGCGTTCCGGCATCACCGCCCCCAGCCAGTACGCACTGCTCGGCCAGCGGTACCTCCACGAGACCGACGCCACGGAACGCGACCTCGCCGAGATCGCAGTGAAGAACCACGCCAACGCCGCTCGCAACCCTCGGGCACAGTTTCCGAAGGAAATCGACGTCGCGACCGTCTTAGAGTCCGACCCCGTCGCCCCGCCGTTGAAGCTCTACGACTGCGCGCCTGTCGGGGACGGTGCCGCCGCTGTTCTCGTGACGACCGCCGAGATGGCGGCCGACCTCGACCAGCCGCAGGTGCGCGTCGCGGGTAGCGGGGCCTCCGCGAACAACATCGCGGTCGCCGAGCGGGACATGACCGACATCGCGGGCGCTCGGATTGCTGCCGAGACGGCCTACGATGAAGCCGGTATCGATGCTGAGGCCGTCGATATCGCCGAGGTTCACGATGCCTTCACCGTCTGCGAGGCGCTGCTCGCGGAGGCCGCCGGCTTCGCTCCCGCGGGAACGGGCTACCAGAGCTATCAGCCGCCAGCGGAGCGGGCTGACGGCTGGACAGATGTGCAGTTGAGCCCGAGCGGCGGCCTGAAGGCCCGCGGTCACCCCATCGGTGCGACCGGGCTCTTGCAGGCGCTCGAAGCCTACGAACAGCTCACGGGGGCCGCGGGCGACCGGGCAGTCGAGGATGCCGAGACGGCCCTGTTGCTCAACGAGGGGGGCGTCGCGGACGCGGTTACCGTTGGCCATGTGCTCACGACGGCGGAGGCACCATGACTGACGGCGATCTCGATGCCAGCGGAGACAGCATGACTGACGGCGGCCTCGATGCGACCGACCCGCGGACGCTGCCGGGCTTCTTCGACGCGCTCGCCGATGGCGAACTCCTGGGCGGGGTCTGTTCGGACTGTGGACAGGTCCTGTTGCCGCCGCGACCGGCCTGCTACGCCTGTGGCAGTCGCGCCGTCGACGTCGAACCACAGTCCCCCGAGGGTCAGATCTTCTCGTACACGGCGGTCCACACGCCGCCGCCGGCGTTCGCAGCGGACGCGCCCTACACGGTCGCCGTCGTGGAACTCGCGGACGGTGGCCGCCTGCTTGGCCGCGTTGCCGCAGACTACGCCGATGTCACTATCGGCGACGCGGTCGAACTCACGGTGCGGGAGCCGACGGCCACAGAGCGTGAGGTCGCGCTCGACTACGAGAGCGACTGGCCGGTCCACGTTTTCGAACCGCGGTGAGGGGCAGGCCGACTCCACAGCGATTATCGGTGAGTGACCGGGAGCCCAGTCTGGTACGAGCGAAACTGGAGAGGGGCACTGAGGTGAGGAGACGCGTGTAATACGCTGAAAATGGTTATTAGGGCGCTGCCGGGTAGCTGACAGATGGACGGGTGACCGACAGTACGTACTGCACCACTACTCAAAACCTCTGGATACACAGCGTCTCTCCACCAGTTGTCATAATGGGTGTGTCTATTCGTGCCGGCGGTTCTCAGTCGCAACTGTGGCGAAGTCACAGGAAAAGCTCAACAGCGAGCGCAACCGCCGCCAGGAATAGCCAGAACCCGAGAACAAGTATGGCAAACCACTTTCGTCCATTCCCCGACAAACTCGGCGTTTCTGAGGGATAATACGGAGCTAATGGATTATTTGGCTGTGGTTTTTTGTCGGCCATAATGGACAATGCAGCTTCAAGTCGTATTACGGTTCTGGATTCAGTCAATCCGCACGCTTACCGAGCGGTTGTCTTACTCTCGCTCATGAATAAAGTCTACTCCGGGTATCGTCTGTCGGCGTAAGTTTGGGCCGTGTGGTTCATCGCTGTGTCGAGTCGATAGATATCTCAGCCGACTCTCTGGCTCGACTGGAAGTTGTGGATGGTCTGCCCCAACAACTGTAACAGGAATGTGTCCACACCCCCACCCCACTGGTTCCGCTGTTAGGGAATAAATAGACGGCACCACCCCCATGGGAGGGGGTGCTTTGCTATTTTGTGTTAACGCCGTACGGTTATGGTTTCTTGCCGAGGCACTTGAAGTTATTTACTAGCTCTAGAGATATTCAGGCCGCGATCTGGATAGGTCACCACCAACTTTCAGTCCTAACAGCGGAACCAGTGGGGTGGGGGTAAGGGTCGAAGAAGAGGTATCCCAAGATACTCGTCCTGTTCAGGGTGGCGAAACAGCGTGGTCCCACACCGTATACCCCTTTCCATCGAGCTAACAGCGGAAGTAGTGGGGTGGGTGTGTCGCTCTACAGCTACAATCCCGCGAAATCCTGCTGTCTAACCACTCGCAGTTACTCGATCCCGTTCCTCGACCAGGGAACTTCTCGGCTACCGCGCTAACAGCGGAAGCGGTGGGGTGGGGGAGTAGGAGGGTCGCTATCCCATTTCTCATCTAACAGCGGAAGTAGTGGGGTGGGGGAGTAGGAGGATTGCTATCCCATTTCCCATCTAACAGCGGAAGCGGTGGGGTGGGGGAGTGGTCAGTCAGGTGCCCCCTCTCATCTAACAGCGGAAGTGGCGGGGTCACTCATTTATATACTCAACCGAACAGCGGAAGCAGCGGAACCAAAGGTTAAGACACTCCGTGTTGCAACTACACACAAATGAGCGATATTACGTTTTCGCCCACCTCCACAATATTCGAACAACGCGAGGCACTACTCGAAGAGTGGACTCCTGAGGAGCTCGTCGGACGTGACGAGGAGCTCCAGAAGTATCACGCTGCTCTCCAGCCAGTCATCAACAACGAAACTCCGTCGAACATCTTCCTGTACGGGAAAAGCGGTGTCGGGAAGACTGCTGCCACCCGATACCTCCTCTCCGCCCTGGAACGCGATGCAGCAGATGTCGACGGACTGGACCTCAGTACGGTCGAAGTCAACTGCGATGGACTCAATTCGAGCTATCAGGCCGCGGTCGCAATCGTCAATACACTTCGTGATCCGGCGAATCAAATCTCCAACACCGGATATCCACAGGCTTCAGTGTATCAATTCCTCTTCGACGCACTCGATGACCTGGGTGGCACGGTACTCATCGTTCTCGACGAAGTCGATCACATCGAAGACGATTCGCTGCTGTACAAACTTCCCCGCGCCAGATCGAACGGTGACATCTCCGAAGCGAAACTGGGCGTCATCGGTATCTCGAACGATCTCGACTTCCGCAATCAACTGTCCTCGAAAGTCCGGTCGAGTCTCTGTGAAAAGGAAGTGTCTTTCTCGGCGTACAACGCCAACGAGCTTCAGCTCGTTCTGAAACAGCGTGAGGCTGTCGCGTTTCAGGACGATGTCCTCGATGACGGCGTCATCGAAATGTGTGCTGCGTACGGCGCGAAAGACTCCGGGGACGCCCGCCAGGCTCTGGACCTCCTCCTTGAGGCCGGAGACCTCGCTCGGGAGTACGACGATGAACTCGTAACGGAACATCACGTACGCGAAGCCCGGCAGCGGCTTCAGACCGACCAGGTCGTTGAAGGTATCCGTAACTACTCCGATCACGGCCAACTCGTTCTCTATGCGCTCACCGGGCTCGCCAAAGACGATGACACGCCAGCCCGGACACGAGACATCCTGGGTGCGTATCAGGAGTTAGCCCGTGATGAGGGTCTGGACCCGGTTTCAGAGCGTTCCGTCCGTGACTATCTCGGTGAACTCACACAACTCGGAATTGTGTCCTCGACGGAGTACAACCGGGGGAAAGGCGGTGGCAAGTACAAGGAATTCGAGTTAGAGCAATCCATCAGCTCGATCAAAACAGGCCTATCAGAACTCCTGCAAAAAAGTCCGTAACCCCACCGCTTCCGCTGTTAGCCACCCCACTGGTTCTGCTGTTAGACGGAGAGCAGACATAGACAATCTCTCCGACGGAATTCCGTACCGCGAGCGACAAGCCGTTGAGATCCAACGAATGCGGGGCCCGATACCGATGACGTGCTCTGACTGTCGTCAACGCTGAGCGGAGCGTCCCGAAGTCAAGGCTGAACGGCATCGTCCCGACGTGTTTTATCGAACCGCTGCTTACGATGCGTATGCGCGAACTCGTTTTCGCTCTCGACTACGAGCCGGGCTGCAACAGGGTTGCAGACGCTCTCGCCGAACACCCCAACGTCCGTGTCCGCTCGCTCTCGCTGCACGCCACTGCTGACCGTCTCTGGCGCGTCGACCACGCTACCGGAACTCCCGAGGCACTCGACGCCATCGAAGACGCCTTTCTCACCAGCGACTACTACGCCGACTGTCTCGCCACCGAGGACTGCGGAGCCACCCAGACCACTCGCGTCCTCGACCGCGCCGACGACACGCTTGTCCTCTACTCCGACTGGGAACGCACCCCCGCCTGTGCTTCGGTTCCCCACATCGCCCGCGATCACCTCGGAGAGGGCGTGCTGTTCGAGACGCGCCATGAGGGGCATCACTATACGTGGCGGCTCATTCATTCCGGCGAGGGTGACGTGGCCGCGTTCTTCGACGACCTCGCGGCGGCCGTCGGGGAAAGTGCCCAGATGGAGATACTCCGCACTGCGGACACGACGGCGTCGATGCGAGAATCCGACGGGACACAGGGTGCCCTATCGCCGGAGCAAGAGGCCGCACTCCGGGCCGCTGTCGAGCACGGTTACTACGAGTCACCCCGAGAGGTCGACGTCGGCGAGTTAGCCGAGCACCTCGATGTCCCCCGGTCGACGCTCACCTACCGACTGCGTCGGGCTGAGGAACAGCTGGCGAAGCAGTACGTCGCGGGCAGGCGAGTGGGCGAGGAGTCCTCGGTATCACGTTGACCCATTGGGTTGGAATATTCCAACAAAACCTTATCGAACTCACGCGCCTATCATGAAGTGATGACAGAGAATCCGGATTCGACGGGTCAGGCAAGTGGGGGCGGTCAGCAACAGGAGTTGACTGTCCGCCTCACAGTTCCTGAGATGGATTGCCCCTCCTGTGCCCAGAAAGTCGACAAAAGTCTCCAGCGTGTCGACGGCGTTGTCGACACCACGCTCCAGCCGACCACCGGTACAGCCAGTGTCACGTACGATTCTGAACGCACGGGCGAGGCAGACGTAGTCAAGGCGATCGAGGGCGCTGGCTACGAGGTCGTCGGCGGCCCGGCCTCCGACGCCGACGAGCAAGCGGAGATGGGTGGCGGCGCCGATATCGCGCCGCCCTCGGAGGTCTGGACGAGTCCCCGCGCCATGAAGACGTGGATCGGCGCGGCGCTGGTCACGTTCGGTCTCCTCTTCGAGTTTCTCCTGACAGCACAGAATATCGCGGTGGCAAGTGTTCTCGGCTATCCGCTGGCCGTTGCCGACGTGCTATTTTTGGGGGCTGTCGCCGCCAGCGGCGCCCCTGTCGTCCGCAGCGGCTACTACTCCGCGAAGAATCTGAGCCTCGACATCGACTTGCTGATGGGGACGGCTATCATCGCCGCGACCGGTATCGGCTACTTTGTCGAGGCCGCGACGCTGGCTGTCCTGTTCAGCATCGCCGAGCTGCTCGAAGACTACGCGATGGACAGGGCACGGGACTCCCTGCGCGAGCTGATGGAGCTATCACCGGACAAGGCCACCGTCATGCGCGATGGCGAGGAAGTGACGGTGCCCGCCGACGAGGTGGCGGTCGGCGAGACCGTGGTCGTCCGCCCTGGCGACAAAATCCCGCTCGACGGGACGGTCGTCGAGGGCGAGAGCGCGGTCGACCAGTCACCGATTACCGGCGAGAGTGTTCCCGTGGATAAGTCCGCCGGCGACGAAGTGTACGCCGGCGCTATCAACGAAGAGGGGTACCTCGAAGTGGAAGTCACGTCGACGTCGGGCGACTCGACGCTCTCGCGCATCATCGAAATGGTACAGGGCGCACAGGCGAAAAAGACCGACACCGAGCAGTTCGTCGACCGGTTCTCGGGGTACTACACGCCGGTCGTCGTCGTGCTGGCGATTCTGACCGCCGCCATTCCGCCACTGGTCATCGCCGACCCAGTGTCAGTGAGCGTGGCCGGGTACGGCGTCACGTTCGCTGGCGACTGGCAGACGTGGTTCATCCGCGGGCTCACGCTGCTGGTGATTGCGTGCCCCTGTGCCTTTGTCATCTCGACGCCCGTCTCGGTGGTCTCGGGCATCACCAGCGCCGCGAAGAACGGCGTCCTCATCAAGGGCGGTAACTACCTCGAAGCGATGGGCGGGGTTGACGCCGTCGCCGTCGACAAGACGGGCACGCTCACGAAGGGTGAACTCGCCGTCACCGATGTCGTCCCTGCCGGCGACACCGACGCGGCGACGCTCCTCAGTCACGCCGCCGGACTGGAGCGGCGCAGCGAGCATCCGATCGCCACGGCGATTCTCGCTCGTGCAAACGAGGAGGGTGTGGACGACCTGCCCGACCTGACGGGCTTCGAGAGCCTCACCGGGAAGGGTATCCGCGGGAAGATCGACGGCGAGACGTACTACGCGGGCAAACCCGCGCTCTTCGAGGAACTGGGCTTCGACCTCTCGCGGGCCCGCCGCGAGACAGACGGTGTCCCCGGGAGCGGAGCGACCGGAGCCTCGTCAGCGCATCGGTCTGACGGTGGTATCGTGCCGGAAGAAACGGCTGCGTCCGACGACGGGGCGTTCGCCGAGGATGCACTCGCCGCACTGGAGCGGGAGGGCAAGACGGTCGTTATCGTCGGGACGGAGTCGAAGCTGCTGGGTGCCATCGCCATCGCCGACGAGGTACGCCCCGCCTCGAAGCAGGCTGTCCAGCGCTTACAGGAGCTGGGTGTCGAGCGGGTCGTGATGCTGACCGGCGACAACGAGGGTACTGCCCGCGCTATCGCCGACGCGGTCGGCGTCGACGAGTACCGCGCCGAACTCCTGCCGGACGAGAAGGTCGATGCAGTCGAGGAGTTGCAGGCGGAGTACGGCGAGGTGGCGATGGTCGGCGACGGGATCAACGACGCGCCCGCGCTCGCCACCGCGGAGGTCGGTATCGCGATGGGCGCTGCCGGCACCGACACCGCGCTGGAAACGGCGGACATCGCACTGATGGGCGACGATATCGGGAAGCTCCCCTACCTGTACGAGCTGTCACACACCGCCAACGGCGTGATCCGGCAGAACATCTGGGTGAGCCTCGGCGCGAAGTTCCTGCTCGCACTGGGCGTCCCACTGGGACTTGTGAGCGTCGCGCTCGCGGTCGTGGTCGGCGACATGGGGATGAGCCTCGGCGTCACCGGAAACGCGATGCGGCTGTCGCGGATCGAGCCGGACCGGTTTTTCGACGCCTGACTATCCTCAGTCCGTCGCTTACAGCGGGAGCAAGGCGAAAGCCCACCCCTTCAGGGGTGTGGATGAAGCCGACAACCCGGCAGCTTCGCCTGTAGCCTCACTCAGCCGGAGTTTTATAACCGGTGACACCGTATGCA
>NZ_JAYMGY010000017.1:0-38751 GCF_037078445.1 Haloarcula sp. CGMCC 1.2071 | reverse complement strand
CCACGACTCCTCACCGCCGAAACTCACCGTCCGTCTCACTTCGAGAACTGGCCACGCATCGAAGTCATGGATTCAAGCTCTACTAGAGGGGTTTGTGGGCTTTCGATGTGATCGACTGAATATGTATATCTACGGCGGCACCGTCCTCTCGCTGCTAACTTTTCTATTGGGTCTGTTGACCTCAGGTTCAGTGGCGACAGCGATTAGCGTCGTTTTCGAGTTTTATATCAGCCGGGTCGTTCCTTGGCCGCTTGATGAAATACTGCTTGCTGAAACCCTGGTCGAATTAGCAATATCGCATACTATCACTATTGGGGTGGGGCTGACTGTAGCCACTTCGAAATGGTGGAAAAACGTGTGACAAACTACTATATGCGTGAATAAGAGACTACAACTAAGCAATGGCAGGTCCAGGCCAAATTCCCGGCCGCTACAATCTCATCATTGCCGATGAGTACGAGGCGTTTGACCACCAGATGCCGGTCGAGGAGTTCCTCCAGCGACTCAAAGACGACAACGTCCCCGATGAGGTGAGCGTCGTTGGTCTCGCCGACGCCTTCCGGGATGGTGATCTCGCCGTGAACCTTGCCCAAGAGATGGACCGCCGAGCGAACGATCTTGAGTACCAGAGTCCGACCGTACAGTTCGTCTTCGACGGGTCATTCCACCGGAGTGGGAAGACCTACGACCTTCGCGACGGCGAGGAACTGCACTCACTACAGGAAGTGTTTGGTCCGCAGTTGGAACGAAAGGAAGACGGGAATTGGCTTCTCGCGCCGTTTTGACTGCTCAGGGTGGCCGTTGTCGACAGGAGTTGCTCTATAGTTTTTCTCTCGTCTGCCGGAGTTTTTCAAGAGTCAAGGCCTCGTTTCGTTGGAGGTATCCCTCAATCTCGTCAGAGGAAATCTCTCGAAGCGCTCGGACTTTCCCACAGGCTCGTGCATCGAATTTCTGTAGGTTCCGATATCTGTGTTTCTTGACCGCGAAGACCCACAGCACAGTATAGTCCGGTATGTCGGTTACTAGAGTCACGTACAGCCGCAGATCTCCCTGTCTGAGTTGTTGTAGTTCTTTACAGTTTTCGTAGCCCTTCTCTATGACGGACTCGGGGACCGGGTGTGAAAGACAGTTGATGATTGCGGTCAGGGCATCATTTGAATCAGTAGCATCCAACCGACCGATTTCTCTCTCCGCTTCTGAGTGAAAAATCGCAACAGCTGTATCGTCAGTAGACAACGAATGCTCTCGGACCACAGTGGAAAATACTGCAACCTACGGTACAGTAAACGTATTGTTACGCTACGAGGAGAGGAACGCGTCTACAACATCGTCGGCGTCGGCAACATCACCGTCTAAACAGTCGTCAACGCGCTCTTCTAGTTCATCAGCATGGGAACCGTCTTCCCCATCAGGCTCCGGCTTGTGCTGACTCATTACTACAACATTGTAGACACACGCTGAAATAGATGTGGGTTCGGCACCCACGTCGATAAATAGGCTGTGGGTCAGTTCCCACGCTGATAAACAAACCGTGGGTAGAGTTTCCCCATTCCGTATACTCCCGTTATAACAGTTTGAATGGGCCTTCCTTCTCCACTTCACCCGAACCATTCACTAAGAAGTAGAGGTCAATCCATTCCTGCCCATCTTCCCGACAGAACACGGGAACACACGTTGTGGCGTGTTCGTATCGGTCGTCACACTTGAGTTCTATTTGCTCTCGCGTCCAATCGCCCTCTTGCTCTAGGTCGTATCGATTCCGAACGTTGAAGGAGTGTTCGTCAGCGGCAGCTTTGAGCACGCGAAGCGAGAAGTCCCGAGTATCTTTGAACGTGAATGGGCCGCTCAACTGCTTTGCCTTGTGAAGATCCGATTCATCGACACCATCAAGACACAGTTTGTTTTCGGCAACGGCTCGGAACGCTTCCAGTTCGGGGACTTCCTTGACGAGTACCTCGTGGAGATACTCGTGGATGACGCCGTCGTACGCCTCCAGGGAGAACTCTTCAGGTGAGAGTATCTGTAGTTCAGCACCTGTCTGTACGACGCGACGACGCTTCGGCTCCAATAGCGGACACAGGAATGCAAGCCGATCAGCATGGAGAAGATAAGCATAGCTGAACAGCCGCGACCGAGATGACGAATCTTTCACCGGGTCGTGTCCCTCTGCGTAGTACTTCGAGTCAAGTACGCTGAGCGTCTCGTCGCCCTCCTGCAGCGCGTGGTCGGGCTGGTGAGAGACTTTCCCCTCATCCTTGAACGGATTGACTGACGGCGACCTGACCGGCGTCACGTCGTCGAGCTCGTTGAGGTGATCGTAGGACTTGATGTACGAGAGCTCACGCTCGATAACGACCTGCGAGTACTGCTCGAACAGCGACTCCATGTTGAGTACGTAGTCGACGACGAGCTCTCGCGGTCCGTCCCGGAGCTGCTGGCCGAGCGAGGACGACAGGATAGCTTTGGAGACGTCGAATGCCTTCCGATAGTACCGACGCTGCTTCGGTAAGTCGTACAGTGAGAGTTGTCGATACTCGCCCATCCGGTCCAGCCCGCTCCCAACGCCCATACTCTCTAAGCGCTCGACCTCCCGGTGAACTTCCGAGAAGATACGGTCGTGTGCAGGGTGGTCGTGCTCAGCGGCGTTCTCCCGGAACAGCCGGAGGAGCGTCTTCCCTGCATAATGAAGCAGAGAGTTTGCGGCATTGTTGTACTCGGTCTCGTTACGTATCCAATGTGGCTCCAGATTCCCTCGTGCGTGGTTCATGAGGGTCTGTTCGACATCGATTTCGCCACGGCCATCGAGACTGTCGATCCGACGGATGATGAGATCCCGAATGTACCCGTTGCGCTGGATCGTCTCCAATCCATCGAGATAGTTGATTGCCAGCACGACGAACACGTCGTCGAGGTGAATATCGTCCGAGAGGAAATCCTGCAACGGGATGCCGTGGTATTCAATAGAACGGTTCTGGTCGTAGACCGCCAGCAGCATATCGAAGATGTACTCCCAATCGATCTTGGGGTCAACCTGAACCTTCGACGACGGCGTCAGGCTCACCACACCGATGATGTCTGTGGCTTCGACGTGGAGAACCTCGTCTTCTTCTCCGTCGACCGTTACAGTCACGACCTGATACTCTTGATCGTCATCGAGGGCTGCCTGACTCTTGGTGTAGACACCCGGACTCTCGCGCGTGAACGACGCTCGACGAAGCTGGTCAGTGATGGACGATGGACAACCCTCTATCCGAATTTCGCCGCGCTCGGGGACGTTGAATGTGTCCTGCCCGTACTGATACACCTCGTCGACAGTGCTCATGATTCGTAGGACCCCATCTGCCGACGTTCCTGTTCAAGTTCGCGCTCTGCGAGCTCCGCCGCCGGCGAGAGGTCGAAGTCTTCGAACTCTCCGTTCAGTGCACGGTAGTGTTCTGCAATTCGCTCGACCTGTGGGAAGGCTGCGGAATTCAGTAACCGAGGGACAATATACGTCCTGAAGGCTTGCGCGACGGCGTCAGTCTGGTCATGTTCGTACTCCCCGCCCTCTCGGCACCCGACACCGAGGAACACGGCGACATCACGGTAATGCATTGGTCCGAATCGCATGATTGAGCCCTGAGAGGTCGATTCGTGTCCGTGGTTGATACCTTCATAGTCACGTTCGAACAACCGGAGGATTTCGCTATCCTCTAAGTCGGTCTGCTCGCTGACGTGCGTGGTGATCCAGTCTTTGAACAGTTGCCTGCGCTTGCCCTCCTCATACTCGTCGAGTTCAATCATCGCAAACCGACGGGTGATGGCGTTGTCAAGCTCATTGACTGTCCGATCGGACATATTCATCGTGCAGATGATGTTGACCCGCTCGTCGAGTTCGATGGTGTCGCCCTCATCGGTCTCAAATATCGTTTGGTGAGGGTTCTCGATGGCAGTGTAGAGTGGGCCGAAGATTTTGGAGATATCTGCTCGGGTGATTTCATCCAAAATAACGCCATACTCAACATTGAACTCCCGAGCGCGTTGGACGGCTTCAGAGACACAGCCAAGTTTGGTTCGATAGCTCAGCGAGTCGCCAGTATAGTCGGGACTGATACCCCCAATAATGTCTGAGGGCGTCCAAGACGGAGTGGCCGTGTGAAGTGCGTAACCGATTCCAGTCTCACGCGCAAGTTGTTTGGCAAACGTCGTCTTGCCCGTCCCTGTCGGACCATAGAGAACAACCGGCTTCCCCGCTTCGAGAGCTACTTTGGCGTTCCGCATCACGTCTTTTGGAACTAGGATGTCTTCCGGCGTTTCGTCGCCACGGAGACTGACCACGCGTTTGAGACGGTCGGAGGCAATCGGAGACTGCAGGACTGCACGTCGGACCGCACCAAGTCCTCGCTGCCCGTCATGACGGGTGTCCAGCTTTTCTTTTTCGATGAGGTACTTGAGTACCTCTTCATTCTTTGCATGGTTGATAGCGTCGACGACATCATCTTCAACACGCCGTAGAATGTCTATTTCTTCTTTCGCATCGTCAACTGAGTACGTATCGTCAGAAGTAGTAACCATTTACATATAACTTCTAATGGACAGTTATAAAATCACATACTACCGTCGTACATCAGTTTGGCACATCTGAGATGTCATATGTTGCAGTCGATAGTAATTGATCGGTTCTGTCTTCGACGCTGACGCTTTAGAATGGTCGTGATTATCGCGCTAATCACGAGCTGTGAGGCCAAAAGACGGGCTAGCTATTTGTCATGGGCTGTCAAAGTCTGACATATGCTCCAGCACCTGCGAGCGGCCGTTTCTGGATCTCAGCGAGAAGCCAGATATGAGTGCCGTCGGTGCGGGTGCATGATCGACACCAATCGAGAACGATGTCCGAAGTGTCACTCAACAGAGATTTCCAGCTATCACCTCTAATTCACACCAGATGCGACGTACCGACCAGCCATCTCTACCACAATGGATTCAGAACGCCTACGAATCACTCGAGACAGCGTACGCATCGGACACAGAAGAACTCTCTAGGGAGGCGGTCCACAAGGTCCTCGTCACCGAGGCCAACCATATCGAAACCGAGGAGGAAGCGACCTACGTTCTTGATCGGCTCCTCGAACGAGGCTGGCTGTACGAAGTTGATGGCCAACTTCGCAAAACAGACTGACACACTATTGTCTGCTACGTCGACGACATCGATAAGACGCCGAGAGTTCTTATCGCTCTTGTGTAGAGCTACGGAAAGACCCTGTAGATACACTGAGCCGGCCATAATCTGGGAGTATGTCTTCTGCTCAGCCGGCGTTCGGCGCAATGTTTCGAGAGCTGATCGAGCTGGGCGTCGTCGATATCGACACCGAGCCGCTCGATGCCGCATCGAGCGGCGACTCAAGGAATTCTGGGAGAATACGTCCTGTCCACGGTGCGGGCACAACTCCGTTCAAACGTGGCCGCATCTCGACCGCGTTTGGTGCCGTGACTGCAATTTCAAGCCGGTCTACACCTACGGAACGCCGTTTCACGAGAAGCACCTCACCTGCGGCGAGGTACTTCTCGCATTCACGCTCTACGCCGATACGTTGCTCAGTATCAACCAGATCGCACCGTTGCTCGATCGGGCCTACAAAACCGTTCACACGGCGATTCGAGAGGTGGAAGCCGCGGTCCATCGCGGCTTCCCCGTCGTCTGGAGACTCCTCGACCAGACTATCGATGGACCGACACAAGTTGACGAATCTGGCAAAGTCTGTTCGGGCTACAAAGGCCAAGAGCCGCCGCGGAACAGCCGTTCTCGCGGCGGCTCATCCCAGACCGGTCGATCAGGCTGGCGGGGCCGCCACGGTGATCAGTTGACACTCGTCGCGGCGTGCCGCGACTCGCTACGTGTAATTCGTGGCCAACTGGGTATTGATTACGAAGGTGATCTTGAGCCTGTGATTCAGGAGGCTGAAGACCTCTCCCAGCCGCTGGGAGAGGTCTGGACCGACGGACTCCAGGCATACCGACAGATGGACTTTGACCACCGAACGGTCGTACACAAAGAGAGGTACGTTTCGCCAGAAGGCGTCCATATTAACCAAGCTGAGTGCCTATTTTCGCTTGTTCAGCCGTGGTTGCGGAAGTTCCGCGGCCTGTTCCAAGCTGCTTGGACAGGCCGCTCACACCTTCGGCATCGTTCGCTCCCTCACCCTGGCTGGGGAATCCGTCGATTCAACCATTGATTGTCTCGTTATCGGGGCTTTCCACAGTTCTACATAAGAGCGACTTCGTCCAGCGACTTGGATCTGTTCTACGGCCAGGATTGAGCGCGTCCTGCATCGGTCGATAGGTGGTTTCGGCCTCCCCGAATATCTTGAAGTCAGGATGCGTATTGGTCAGCATGACACGGGTCGAGAAGGACGAGGAGCGGGAAGAGCGCATCAAGATGCGGATCATCGTCGATACTTACAGCCCTGAAGAGCAAGCGTGGGGATGGTACGCGTATCTGGACGACACGATGGACTTCCCGTTCGAAGCACGCTGTGTCACCGAGCGAGAGGAGTCACCGCTAGAGGAAGGCGAAACAGTACGCGTAGTTGGGATGTCCCCGACAGATCCGACTCTCAGCCAGATGTTCGTGACGATAGAGTGGATGGACAGAGAACTTGGCGTGCCACTGGAGCAACTAGAGTCGATCGAAGCCAGTAGTAACACGGACCAAGCGATCGCAGACTGGCAGTACTGGCTCGATCGCTGACAACCGTAACTCCGGAACAATAGAACCACCCGCATCCGCAGAAGGACAGACGTACGCCTCCATGGAACTTGAGGAACCCAAATATTGAATCCGGTCGGGGGTCTCTGTACCAACATCGAATGCGAATCGGATTCGACGACGGCACGCTCCTGCTCCGTAATGCTCCCGACGATGTGCCCTATGCGGAGTGGGACGACCGCGTCGACGAGTACCGCACCCAAGCGTATCGATATCGATCCCTGCTCGAATGGGCCGGCAAGTGGACGGACGGAAACGAGCAGGCAACGTTACAAGAGGGCTTCGCTCACACTCTCGAAGACGCCGCCCGTGCCTATCCCTATCTCGATCTCACGCCAGCGCTCCACATCGAACCGCGCGACTACCAGCAGGCCGCACTCAACGCCTGGATCGACCACGATCGGCGAGGGAGTGTCGTACTCCCCACGGGCAGCGGGAAGACGTTCCTCGGGCTGCAGGCCATCGCCGACGCTGGCGTCAGTACGCTCGTCGTGACGCCGACGATTGACCTGATGAACCAGTGGCACGCCACGCTCACCAACGCCTTCGGCGACCAACTCACGGAACCGGTCGGCGTCCTCGGCGGCGGCAGCCACGACGTCACCGCGATCACCGTCACCACCTACGACAGCGCATACCGCTACGTCAACGAGTACGGCGATCAGTTCGGCTTGCTCGTCGTCGACGAGGAACACCACCTACCAGCCCCGACCTACCGGCAGATTCCGGAGATGATGATCGCCCCATATCGCCTCGGGTTGACCGCCACCTACGAGCGGCCAGACGGCAAGCACGAACTCCTCGAGGACCTCCTCGGCCCGGTCGTCTACCGGGAGGACGTCGACGAGCTCGCCGGCGAATACCTCAGCGAGTACGAAACGATCCACATGTCGGTCGAGCTCACGGCCGACGAGCTCGAGCAGTACGACGAAGAGTACCAGATCTATCGCGACTACGTCGACACCCACGAGTTCGACCTCTGGAAAGAGGAGGGCTACCAGGAGTTCCTCAAGCGCACCTCCTACGATCCACAGGGCCGGCGGGCACTCATCGCCAAGCAACGGGCCGAACGGATCGCCCGAACAGCGGAAAAGAAACTCGACACGCTCGACAATCTCAGCAAGCGCCACCACGACGACCGCGCGATCATCTTCACCGCCAACAACGACTTCGCCTACGACATCTCCCAGGAGTTCATCGTCCCCTGCATCACCCACCAGACCAAGACCGACGAACGCACCGAGATCCTGGAGCGGTTCCGGACCGGCGAATACTCGATGCTCGTGACCTCGCAGGTTCTCGACGAGGGGATCGACGTCCCGGCGGCAAACGTCGGGATCATCCTCTCGGGGAGCGCCTCGAAACGTCAATACGCCCAGCGGCTCGGCCGCATTCTTCGACCGACGGACGACCGCCAGCCCGCCCGTCTCTACGAAATCATCACCGAGGATACGATGGAGACCTACGTTTCGCAACGCCGCCGGGAGGGGGTGAGTGCCAGTGCTGACGGCTGACCTCGTACGCTCGCGCACGACCGACGAGACCGTCACCCCGCTGTTCATCGATCCCAACGAGGAGCGCTACCGACAGACCGCCCGTGAACTCATCCAGCTGTTTGAGAACCACCTTGGCGAGCCGAAAGGCGATCTCGAGGACGCGATTGACGAGCTGACCATCGCGGATACTGATTACAAGATCGTCCAAGGGCTGGCGAAACTCCTCAAAGACGAGTGTGAGTTCGAGATCGTCACCTCCGTCGACCCGCGTGAGGTCCGCCGGCGACTCTTCGAGAAAGCCAACGGGCGCTATCCGATCGTCCGCCAACCGACGCTCGGCGAGGACACACAGAAACTGGAGGTGTACAGCGCGGTCGCCGACGACCTCGGAGTGTCGTTGGAAGAGTGCTATCGCGGAATGTACGCCGATCTGGAGGACAACAAACAACTCGTCCGGATCGGCACGCGGACGGCCGATCAGTACGCCAGTGATGATGATGGTTCGACGTCGACGACCAACCTGACCGGCAGCAGCGACGCGGAGTACGAACACACGGACCTCACCGTGGACTGGCTGTTGACGCGCTACAACCTTGCGCTCGCCCAGGCGGTGCTCTACGACGCCACAGAAATGCGGATTCAGGTATTGGACCACTTCGGGACGGTGTTCAGCTATGTAAAGCTGTTCGGGTTGATGCACCGGATATATCCGATCGACGCCGACGGTGAGCGCGTCGCGAGCACGGACCAAGCCGCCGGCTACGAGGCCGTACTGGACGGCCCGGCGTCGCTATTCTCGAAATCACAGAAGTACGGCATTCGGATGGCGAACTCCCTGCCGGCGTTGCCCCTCTGTGACCGCTGGGAGATGGGTGCCGAGATCCTCGTCGACGAGACGACCGGCGAGACCCGACAGTTCGCGCTCGACCACACGGAGGATCTCGAGTCACACTACAGCGCCGGCGACCAGTTCGATAGCGACGTTGAGCGGACGCTCACCCGGAAGTGGGAGCGAGCGAATACGGACTGGGAGTTGGTGCGGGAAGACGACGTCTTCGACCTTGGCGCTGAGGTAATGATACCCGACTTCGCGATCGAACATCCCGATGGCAGGCGTGCGATTCTCGAGATCGTTGGCTTCTGGACACCCGAGTATCTGGACGCAAAGCTGGAGAAGATTCGAAAGGTGGAGGCCGACAATTTCGTATTGGCTGTCTCGGAGCAGCTGGATTGTGCGAGCGAGGAGTTCGGGAGCGCCGCCGATCGAGTGCTGTGGTTCAAAACTGGAATTCACGTCTACGACGTAGTCGATTTAGCTGAACAATACGCGACAGAGATGCCACAGAGTCAAGAGCAGGCTTGAAAGATAGTGGATCCAGTGAGTATTTTAACTGTTGCCGGATTATTGGTAAATACCAGATGTACGAGGTTCTCGACGACACGGCGGCGCAGATCGTCCTCGTCATCGGAGTGGTGACTCCATCCGCCGTGTCGCCCAACACCTCCACACGCCGTACGAGACGGTGAGACAGGCCGTCAATCGGCTAGAAGACGCAGGCTACGTTTCCTATGAGACGGGCTCGCTGTCGTCGAAGAACGCGTACGCGACGCAGCCCGCGAGCTCGTCGCTGCCAGCGCCAGCGTCAGCACCCTCTATCAAGGAGGCGTACGTCATCCCACAGTTCGGTGACTGGCCGTTCGCGTTTGCGCGGATCAACGCCGTCTACGTGTGGACCCAGTCGACACCTCACGACGAACTCGTCGATCGTCTTCAGCAGCACGACGGCCCGCGAACGGTCGCCATCCTCGAGGAGGTCGACCTGTCCAAAGATCACAGCGTCATCTACGATCTTCAGAGTATCGGTGACGCAAAGTGCTAAACAGTCGCCCCTATCGATTTGTTGTGTGAGCGACCACCACAATCTGTAGACCCACCTCTATCGACTTGTTCCTGTCACCGATGGAACTGAGTCATCGATAACACCCTCACCCCTATCGACTTGTTCGATGAACACCCTACTGATTGAGCTGTGCATTCACGACGGTGCGGAGTTCGTCATTGTGGACGTCGTCTAGCCGCGAATCTTCTCGGAGCGTCTCGATGATGGTCTCCGGGTTCTCACCAAACGTGAACTCGAGGTAGCTACCCGAGTGTGGTCCCTGACTCTTCCGCTCTGTCTCGACCAACGAATACGTCGTGAGTTCTTTCATCTTATTCACGTACGTCTCCTGGTGGTACTGATCCGAATCTAGGGTACCTGTCAAGTACTGATACACCCGGTATCCAATCGGGCTCTTTGCTGCACCAGTTCCGGCCTCACGGGCCACAGCTGCAGTCGCGAACAGACAGAGCTTCTTCTGCGTACTAATCCCACGTGTCACCTCCAACACGCGGTTCTTCTCAACCTTATCCTGGGCTTGTCGAACGTGTTCCTCCCGGACTTTGTCTGCACCTGTTTTTTCTGCAATCGACCCCGCTGTTCGCATCAGGTCGATCGCCTTCCGTGCATCCCCATTGGTTTGGGCAGCGAATGCAGCTGCAAGCGGGATGACGTCACCGCTGAGTGTATCCTCGTGGAAGGCGTCCTCCCGAGCCCGGAGAATTTCCCGGAGCTGGTTGGCGTCGTAGTCACTAAAGTGAACGTCCTCGGGGGTAAAGGAACTGAGAGCGCGACTTCCCACACTCTCCATCATCTTCGTGTCGTTAGTGATGGCAGTGACAGAGACTTGGGCAGTAATCTCGTCGGTGCTTCCAGCACGAGAGAGCTGATAGAGAAGGCGAGAGAAGGCTGGCTCGTCTTTATCTCGACGACCGACGAGCATATCGAGTTCATCGAGAATGAATACAACTGTATCGTAGTGGTCGTTGATCAGACGGTAGAGTTCGCGCCATTTTTTCTTGTTTGGAACTCCATGCTCCGGGACATCGACAGTTGTTCCGATGTCGTTCGCTACCTTTCGCGAAAGTTCGTAGACAGCTGCACCGAGGGTTCCCACGTTCTGGCAGTTCATCTGAATGACGCCGAACCGGATATCGCGGCTTTCGCAGAGTTCGACGATGTTCTGACAGACAGCGTTGATGATAAGAGATTTCCCGGTTCCAGAAGGACCATAGAGGAGAAGGTTCGGCGGTCGTTCGTTACTTATTGCGACGCGGAGATGCTGAGTAATATCGGTGAGCTGCGTGTCACGACCGACGATACGTTCCTCGTCGACGATCTCGTTCGGCTCAAGGAGCGACCGGTTCTTGATGAGACTCGCGGCTTCTTCCTGCTCGAGAATGAGATCTTTGATAGAACCCGTGGACTCGGAGGTTTCCTCGGGACCAGGATCCGTGGGCATACCGGAACTCACTCTACCAGGGTACTAAAACATTCCCCTGTCGATTTCTTTTCTACCGGTATGACGGTCAAATCCACGGTATTAGAGGTTTACACTGTTACCCTCCGTAACCTCCGACGATTTGTTAGGGGTATCGTCTCAACCAATTCAAAAGAATACCCGCACACCCTCTCACCCCTATCGATTTGTTCTAGTCTTCAAGAAAGGCAGGGGTGACAGAATTCCCGACTGGACTGACGTCTCACCTACATCACGATTAGGGCAGAATTGAGAGTCTCTTCTACCTTCTCTTTTTCTTCTTTCTAGTTCTAGCTACTAGCTAGTTAGAAGAACACACGTCTATCGATTTGTTCTAATCACTCTTCGTCGCTCTCTTGTCCTCCTGATAGAGTATTAAATAAGGAATTGAGAAACCAAGGGGCGAAGACCAGGATCGGGGTTCTTGTACACTGTGGTTAGTGATGTCTTGTTGTTCCTTTTGTTTCTTCGGCTAACTACTCTATACCCACTCCTATCGATTTGTTCAATCCCCTTTCTGCCCACCGATTATAACAAGAATCGAGCTTATAAAAATGGATTTAGCCGAAGGATATTATTCTGATGAACCATATCCACCTCGACTCCCCCGTGATTGACTCCCCTCACCACCCTTTCTCGTTAGAACAAATCGATAGGGGTGGGTGTGTGGTCCTAGCGACACGGTCGCGGTGAATCCACCCGGCTACGTGTAGGAGTGGTCCTATGCTCAATCTTGATCAGAGATGGAAACCTCTCACTAGGGCGGAGAAAGAACTTCTCTCCACTAATTCAATACCGACCTCCTATGAGTGACTCCTCGCGAAACAAATCGATAGAGGTGACCCTCTGTACGCAGGTGGTTTTGTTGAACAAGTCGATAGGGGTGCGTCTCTTCGATGTCGCAATCGGAGTGCGATTTTTCAGCTCCTGTATTCGGATTTACGACCGAATCGACAAGAATGAGGACACCAAACCATACGAGACCGATACGAGCCCGCTCCACGACTTGAGCGCTGACAGCTTTCGTCTTTCATTTTGTAGACAGGGATACTTTTGAACAACTGGCCGTCCAATTCAAACGCTATTTCGCCTATTCGTCGGGACTGACGGGGCTTTTATATCTGGACCGGATCTTTTCTCCTTCTCTCCACTGCCAGTAGTAGTAGCGATTGTCGTTTATCTCCTTGATCGTGATCGTCGCCTTCGCCGGCACGTCGTCCGGAAGGTCATCGAGTCGCTCCTCAACGTTGTCTTCGTCCGATTCCTTCTCAAGACGGGCTTCCCGTTCCTTGTATTCGGCTAGCCCCTCAACGTAGCGGGCTACGTCCCGAAGTTGCTCCGGCGAGACCTCGTTGAGAGTGTCGACTAATTCGGCTGGAAGACCTGCCGGCGGGGTCGGTGGCTCGTAGGGCATCGGCTGTCACCTCGTGTTAACCAACAGAGCGGGAGGAATCCATCACTCTGTTGGTTAACCGGGTTGGGACGAGGATTCGCTCTCGAGAACGTCGATGAGCCCTTCTGCCGTTCGACTAATCCGGCCAAGCCGCTCGCGAACGACCTCGGGGTCGTCCGACTCCCAGGCTGCGAGGTAAAACGCTGACCCACTGGTGTCGAGCCCGCAGTAGCGCCCGACGACGTACGCGACGGCTTCGGCCTCGACTTCGCGTTTTGCCCGCTCGGTGTCGTCGTCGACGTCGAAGTGGAGCAGAGCGTGTGCGAACTCGTGAATCAGTGTCCGGGCGAGATCGGCGTTGTTCTCCCGGTCGCGAACCTCGACAAGCGGCTGGACGTCGACGAGGCTAAGCTGCTCACAGTTGCCTTTCGACTCGCCGTGGGTCCACTCCGCTTCGGGGACAATCCGAACCGTCACGCCGAGGTCGTCGGCGGCACCGGTCAGCCGAGCAACGAGGGCGTCGCCGTCCCCGGTCGCTTCCGTGTTGAGTTCGGGAAGTAGTTCCCTTTCAGTCTGGGAGATGTCGAACACCGGCGCGAGCTTGAATCTGAAGAGGCCCTCTGACCACTCTATAAATCAATTAGAGGTAATAGTCTGAATCCGTTGAGTTTTCGTTGGGCGATACAGCGATGCGACTGGAATCGATGTTAGAAGTAATAAAAACGAGATTCTGCCCCAGGAACTAAAGATTCTCTCGATGAGCGAGTCCTCAGTAGTCTGCAAGAGCGTGAGTTCATCTTCCCTCCCTACGACGCAAATCAGCTCCGCGAAATTATGCGTCATCGTCAAGATGCATTTCATGAAGGTGTCCTCTGCCCTGTTGAATAGCGGTCTTATCGGCATATATCGCGGAGCAGAAGGACGAAGCCGAGGAAATCGACTCTGCCTATGGAGATCGACATCCTCGACTTCGTTGAGCAGTGTCGACGTCTAGCCAAACAAGCGTTAGGGAAGCACGCGGGCGAGCCCGCCAGCGGCGGGTTCGCCCGCTGGGTTCACGTTGTCTTGCACTGTTTCAGGGTCGAAGAGGAACACAGCTACCGTGAAACGCCGAATCGACTGAAATACATGGCTGAACTCCGTGAGCTTCTTGATCTTGATCAGGACGAGCTCCCGGACTACACAACGATCTACAAGTCCTTCGACCGGCTGAAGATGTGGGTCTGGCGGGCGTTGCTGCGCGTTTCAGCGCAGCAACACCCGCAGTCCGGTCACGTAGCACTCGACAGCACGTTCTTCGACCGCCGCGCCTCTTCATCGTACTACCGCCAACGCTCCGGAAACAGCGTTCAGACGCTGAAAGTGACGACATTAACCGATGTAGAGTCACTTGCCGTGCTTGACGTACACATCTCTGCACGGTGGCAACACGATACTAAGACCGGACCGCAGGTCGTCCGCCGGAACGCGGACGACCTGCAGTCCGTCGCTGCTGACAACGGTTTCCAAGACTGGAACACCGAGTACGAGATTGCTGCACTAGATATCGACTACCTCGTGAATTACCGTGGTTCGTCACTGAACGCCACCGCAAATAACGCCCTCATCCGGGCAAAAGGCTACTCTCAGCGGTGGATGGCTGAAACCTCGTACTCGACCATCAAGCGCTCGCTCGGCGATGCCATGCGAGCGCTTGGCTGGTATCGGCAATTCCGCGAAATCGTCCTGATGTTCGCCATCACAAACATAGAACCGCTCTGTGAGCCACTCTAGCTGCAACTCAGCATCTATTCAACAGAGCAGTGTCCTCACCGATGATGTGATTCCTTTGGCGTCTGCATTCGCTGCACAAGAGCACGGTGACGCTCGAAAAGCACTGGATATTCTTCGAAATGCAGGCGAACTTGCAAAAGACGATAACAGTGATGTTGTGCAAGAAAACCATGTCCGAAATGCACGTGAGAAAGCGGATATCGATCGATTCTCTAAGCTTCTCCAAGATCAGCCTACACAATCGAAAGCAGCAGTGTACGCCCTTTCATTGATTGCGGAGGGGAGCAATCAGGAAGAGTTCCCTACTCGTAAAATCTATGAACGGTACGAGCAGCTCACGGAGTCACTAGATATTAACCCTCTCTCACAAAGACGGATGTCTGATCGGCTGAATGAACAGGCGTTTCTAGATATCCTCGGCGTCACGGATCGGGTTGGACGCGGCCGTGGGAAAGGCATGACCAATTTTTACTACCTACTGGAGGAGCCTAAGGTCGTACAAAGTGCCATTGAATCTGATCAGCGGTTTTCCCCCGAGCAGTAATTCACGATTTTACACTCGACAGTCGGGGTGTCTCACTCGAACTTTCGGACTGATAGATCCCAAGAATATCTAAATGGGGGCCTGAATGGTATGATACGCGATTTAATGTCCATTTACACTCGACACCCGGGGTGGTCCTCAATTCGGATACGAGCGAATGAGTGTGACACCGTCTGCAACGGAACAGGGTGGTTTCCTGCGTGGGGATACCAGCTAATCACTGGAAGTGGGTTTTGACTCGAACTCTCCGAGCGTCATTTGCTGTGATAGGCTCTGCTCAGAGCGAGTCGTGGCGCTGTCACAGACGCCCCCATCCCGTAGGATATCATTGCCCGCCAATTTTAACGGCAGGCTCTCACCCCACCGGTCTAAACGGTCAGAGATGCTGACTGCCGCGTTGATGTCTGCGTAGTACTCCGTTACCCAACATTGTCGTTCGTACATCGGAACTCGTCGCCGTTTCGGGAGCCGACGTGTTAGCAGTCCAGGCAGGTCTGACTTGTGTACTCCGGGTAGACGTACGCAACGGGGATACCGGCGGCTCTGGCTTTATTCTTGATGCGTCCCTGCAACCGAGCGAATTCCTATGCGTGGAGGTGTCGATTCATCCACTCTGTTCAGTTTTATTTCCGCTCACTCAGCATCGCAGAGTTGACGACATGGGGGTGTGTGCGGCGACATTGACGACATGGGAGTGGTCCACGATATGGGCAACATAAGGTTCTGGTTTCAGTCTGGCTCGCCTCATCCCCTGTTTTTGCCCTTCTATGAAACTGGCCTAATGATGTTCTATTGATCAGCTTCTATGCCCTTCTTGTATCCAATTATATTAAATATATCACCAGTTAGCCCTGTCAATATACCTCCCCAACTGCCGTAATTTCTGATATACGGTTGGAAACTCTGCGGCTGATAGACTAGTTAACGAAGCTACTAGTTAATGTATTAATATATATTTCTGTTAGCATTATCATTCATGCGACCCGAAAATTAAGGCATTGCCGAGTAAGACTACCTATCACAATCTAGAACTCTTAATCTCGTTCACAAGTTTTTTGATAGTCCCACTGTCAATACGTTCTGGCGAATTCAGAACAGGATTCACCAACTGTGTAAGAAAGCTAATACAACAACGGTAGCGGATTACCCGTGGGGAATCGGTGGGCAAGCAAGAAAACAGAACCAGAGGCATCTATGTCAACTCAAACTACAGCATCGGATGCATCGACCACACAACCAACACTCTACACTCACGCGAAGCGGCGGTTTGCTGACGCCTGGCTCACGCCCGGCGTGCGACAGGCGACCCAACTGCTGCTGGTCCTCACGCTGTTTGCTGGCTCGGCGATGGGCCAGACCGACGTCGGGAACATCTACTGTGATACTGCTGTCGAGGACGGCGTTGACGTCGTCTTCGGAGCACTGGCTGGTCTTGGCCTGCCAGCAACGATGGTATTCGTCGGTCGCAGTGGCCTGTCGTATATGCGGGCCTCTGGCAACCCGAACCAGCAAAATGAGGCCCGCCGGGACCTCATCCTCTCGCTGGTCGGTCTCGGCGTCGTCGTCCTGGCAATCGTGGCTCCGGAACTCATCACGAAGTTCGGGGACAACGTCGGCTTCGGCTTCTCAGACTGCGTGACGCCATTCTGAAGATACGATGCCATCACTCCGCTCACTGCTGATGATCGCGGCCCTTTGCTCGCTGCTCTCGACAGCCGCAGCTGCGGGGCCGGCGTCCGCTGGTGGCAACCCAGCCCAGATTGAGCGGGGGACGGCACACTCCCTTCCCGACGCGAGCCACGGTGGCGTGGGGGTACTCCAACAGAACGCCACCGCACCGAATGGCTCCAAGGGCGAGGGAACACAGACGAATCGCACTGACAGTAACGACTCCAGCGTCCGAGACTCAGTAGGCAACGAGACAGCAGGCAACGGGACAACAGCCAACGGAACCGAGGGCAACGAGTCCGTTGATCGAGGGCCAGCAGCGAACCAGACAGGCGTGAATAGGTCCGTCGAACTCGGAGCAAGGCAGAACCTCAGCGCGAAAGTCTCGTGCTACGAGAACGCCTCGAACCCGCCGGCCAATGCGTCAGTGGGAGAAAACGCGACAGCAGGCGTCGTGCCTCCGAACCGCTCCTACAACCACAACCACACGTTCTTCCGTGCGCTGTGGTCTGGCGATCCCGATCATCCGAACCTCACACGGGCCGACCGGGCTGAGGCTGAGAACGGCACACTGGCCGTCCTGCCCTCATGCACGGGAGATATGGTTTCTCGTGAGCCATCGAACACGACGCTATGGAACCGACCCGAACACGACTCGTTCCGGACTGGAATCGAGAACGCCTCGTACCCAGTGAACGTCACGGATACTCGCTCTGGACTCTGGATTCGTGACGCCTACGTCGCGTTTTTCAGCATCGAGCCATCGACGGTCGTCCATCAAAAGTCGGGTACGGAGCGTCTAGTCCGTCCGAACGGCACCGTTCGTGCCATTCACGACTACCGGGTGTTCATCTCGGAGGTCTTCGAGGACGACTTCCGCGTCCTAAACACGTCGACGAACACGACACTGTACGCCAACGGCACTGCGATGGACAACAGCACTGCCGCCCAGCCCACCCTCAACTACACGGAGATCAACGGGACCACGGAACTCCAGTTGGTCACCACGATCTCGACGAATATCTCGGAGATTGGCGATGACGAGATTGACGAATACGAGCTAACAGTTACGGACTCACGGACGGTCCGGGTAGAGAACCTGTCCGAGCGGGAGATGGTCGTCGAACCCGGCGTCGTCCCCAACGGCAGAGGGGCCACGACCGACGACTATCGGATCGGGACTGTAATCCCCGGCAGCTGGCAGAGCGTCCAGTTCGATGGCGGATACGAAGTCCAGAGCAAGTGGCGGTTCTACACCCGCTCACCGCCCGGGTGGGAAAACTGGTCGGAGAACACGACGACGCCAGTACGACCGCTCGAAACCCACGCTGTCCGAACCACGGAAGGCCCGGCAGTCACGGTCAACCGCGTCCAAAACGAGAGTTCCGACGGCTGGCGGTTCGTCCCATCGCTCGAAGCGACGTATCCGGTGAACACGACGGCGAACGCGACTGCAAACACGACGGGGAACACGACCGCTACCGCGATCAACAGGACGACGCTCCCGCCAGAGATTCGGATCAACCGTTCGGAGACGTTCACGACGGCAGATCGGTTCACGATTCGGAGTGCGGAACAACTCCGGACGGAGAACTTCGAGATCAACGGACTCGTCCGCGGGAACAGTATCGAACAGCCAGCGGACTCGACGAACCCGACGCCAATCCGGGAAGTCAACATCACCTCCGAGGTCGTCAACTCGACTGACAACTCGACGGACCTGCTGGTCCGGGTCGAACCGACGGCTGGCTTCCCGATTGCGGCAGGGAACGTTACTGTCGCAACGGGGCAGTCCCAGGTCAAACAGTCACTCGCTGGCGATGATGAGATTACGGTCACCGTCGACCAAGGCGAAGTCTCCTCGGCGATAGTCACGTATCGCCCGACTCAGATCTGGTGGGAGCAAGGGCGTGCTGTCCCGGTACGAGACACCCAAGAGCGGGTCGCCTACGAAGTGAACCTCCCAGACCTTGCGGAGTTCATCGACCTCGCTGTAGTGACGCTCCTGACGGTGTTGCCGGCTGTGCTGGCGCTGTATGGCTACGACGTCTGGACGAGAGGCAAATTCATCGGTTGGTATAATCCATGACACACAAGACTATACCACGAAATAGCAGTATCGACCGCAGAACAGTGCTTGGACTCCTTAGCGGGGGTCTTGCCACGCTTGCAGGCTGCAGTGGCGGGCTGTCTGATAGCGGTGACGGAGGTGACGGAAGCGCTGGCCCGCCAGACGAGCAGTCCGACTACATCGAAGAGACGTCGATTGAGATTGTCGAGAACGGCCGCCAATTGGCTCTGGAAGTGGCTGTGACCGATGAGATCGAGCCGTCATCGGTCAGCATCATCACAGAGTCCGGTCGGGAGTTCGTCAGCGACTATTTCAGTCCTGGTGAAACCCGGACTAGCCTATCGCTAACGGCGGGAGATGATAAATACAAGCCATTGCCCCGGGGCCAGCACACGCTCTATCTCCGTGGGGATGACGTTGAAACCGAAATTCCACTCGAACTGGGCACTACATTCGAACTTGAAAAAGTCGTTCCTGCCACTGAACATCCAGACGTTCGCGAAGGCCTCGGCCACTTGGTGGTGGTTGTCAGGAATGTGGGTGAGCGAACCGGTGCAGCTACCCGCGCATTAATGAATGGGAAAGAAAAAGAAGACGTGTTTGTCCCGGTAGAGCCTGGTGAAACCAATGTCGTCAGATATTTTTCCCTCATTGAAGACACCGTCTCTTCTTGTCCGAAAGTTGATGAGAGCGCTAAAAGAGATGAGCAATTAACCGTTGAATTCCTTTGGAGCGATCCAGTCACATTCACTCAGACGATCAGCTATGAAAATTCATCTGGATGCGAGCGGACTCTGATTGGGACTCCTGAAGAAGTCACTGCTACCTCAGTAGAGACAGAGACGGAGACGGAGACGTAGCAATGCAGTCGGGAATAGGCGAGGACCTCGTTGAGGAGGTTTTCCAGAGATTGCTGAGAGAACTCTCGTCGGCAATCACAGCTGGTATCAGTGGTTTCCTTGCTCAACTTAAAACGCAGATAGTCAATTATCTTGACGGGTTCTTTAAGAGCCTCATTGACCCGATGGTAGGGACACCCGCCCCCGAAGGACCGAATTCATCGGCCCCAGTTGACATTGCGTTCGAATCTGCGAGTAATGCCCCGTGGAACTCGCTAATATCGGGCATCTACTTCGATGGAATCGTTGGGTTGGCACTCGGGCTGCAGTTCATCGTCTTGGCAATGATTGGAGTTCGATACGGGTCGATGAACCCGGTCATTCGGAAGAAGCTCCTACGCCGACTTGGGGTTGCCTTCCTCTCACTGTTCTTTTGGCTTCCGGTCGCCTCACTGGGGACTCAGTTCTTCAATGCCATCGGTCGCGAGATTTACAAATCCGGTCAATCAACGACTGAAGTCGCCGCACTAATCGGCTCAGCCCAGCAGATTGCGGATCTCAGTCTGGGGATATTCCTTGTCCTCATCATTGTCGGACTGTACGTCTACCTCAAAGCGACGTTCATCTTCATCACTCGGTGGCTGCTGGTCTTCCTGTTGACGCTGTCGATGCCACTGGTCGCGACGTTCTGGGCAGTGGAGGTCTGGCCGCTGAACCGCTTCTCGGGACTGGCGAAACAGGTCGCCGGCGCGTACCCCGGAGTCCTCGCTGCGGGTATCCCGCCTGCAATCCTGATACGCATGAGCTTTGAAGCGACAAACTGGGGACTGGCTTCTGAGCTGTCCCTGTTCATCAGCCTCGTGACGCTGTACTTGGCGGCAAAGTCCCAGAAGGTCCTCATCCAGCGCAGTAGCCGCGTGGCAATCCAAGTCAGCGAACAGGCCCTTGCTGGTGGGAAAAAGCCCCTCAAGATCGGTGCGGCGGCTGGTGGTGCAGCGGCGACAGCCGGCGCTGGCGCGGTCGGTGGCCCCGGCGCAGCAATGGCGACGGGTGGCACGATTCGAGCGGCTTCAAGCGCTGCAAAAGGGCGTGTCGGCAGTGCTGCCACGGGTGCTCAGATGGTCCACCGCCAGATGGTGGCCAACCCCGCTGGCATGAAGAGCGGTTCCAGCAGCGGCCCCACCGGCTCCGGAGGTGGCGGCAACAGTGGTTCCGGCGGCGGTGGCTCAGGCGGTGCAGGCGGTTCCGCTCCGCCCTCTGGTGGCGGCAGTGGCAGCAGCGGGTCTGGTGGTTCTGGTGGCTCACCGCCCTCCAGCGGCGGGAGCGGGTCCAGTGGAAGTCCCCTCAACAGCCGATTCACCAACGGTGGTTCGTCCGGCTCGTCCGGCTCGTCTGGCTCGTCTGGCGACTCCGAGAGCGACGACACCTCAGTAAGTGAACCCCAGACCAAGATGGAGCGCCAGACGCAGATCAACTCTGGCGATACCAGAGTGTTCGAGTCTGAGGTTGATCCGCCGTTCTCCGACGACGACTTCGGCGAGAACGATACTGAGACCACTGACTCCGATGAGTCCGAGTCGTACGACTCGCTCAAGGACGTGTTTGCGACTGATGACGATATATTAGGGCCGGATGTGTACCGCGACGGCCTGCCTCACAAGGAGGATGACGACTAATGGCTGACTCAGAAGAAGAATACAATACGAACATCATCCACGAATCTCTCGGAGATTCGACCAACTTCTGGGGCGACTACACGCTGGGGGAACTCATCTTGTTCCTCATCCCGCCGTTTGGCTTCCTCGTCGCGATGGGAATGCCATTCGTGCCGGCGGCGCTGTTCTTCCCCACGTTGGCTCTCACAGCGGTCGTCGAAGTGTTCCTCTACATCCTGCACAAAGTCCGGCCAGATCACTATCGCCTGACTGAGTGGCTGCGGGTCAAACTGTTCTGGCTCGTCAAAAAGAAGCAGTACACTCACGGCCAAGGGAATCAGGATACCCGGCAGGTCACGCGACTAGAGCGGGTCATGCCCCACGGCATTGAGCGCGTCGACGGAGCGTATGTCGGCGCGGTCGAGGTCGAGCCCGCCAATATGTCGCTGCAGGACGACGAGAAATGGGACAAAGCCGTCAAGTCGCTCACACGCTTGTCCGAGTCACTGACTGGCCGGGCGAAACTCCACGTCACGACGGCCGAGGTCGACAACGAGTCTCACATACAGGCACACATCGACCGGCTCGACGACCCCGACGCGGAGAGCCATTCGATCTTCCGAGGGGTGCTCATGGAGTTCGTCAACCGCTACATCGACGACAGCGGGAATGTCGAGACTGAGACTGAACTCCAACGCAAGTACTACATCGTCGTTTGGGTCACTGACGACGACATTCACGACCTCCAGATGAACAGCGACTCCATCGCGGATTACCTGACTGGGATACCGGTCATTGGGCGGCTGTTCACTCGATTCGACAGTGACACGCTCACTGACGCTGAGCGAGAGGAATTCAAGGCGAAGAAGCTCCACGACCGGCTCGAAACCGTCGACAGAGCAGTCAACAATATGTTCCGGTGTCGCAGTCGGTCGGTCAGCCCGCATGAGCTGGCGCACTTGACCGAGGACTACTGGGCCTGTGAAACCCGGTCGGAACGCGAGTACGAAGAGGCGGCCTCCGTCTCCCCGGTGACGTACTCGGCACGGGAACTCATCAAGCACGGCAAGGGTGCTACAGCCCACGACGCTGCGGAGGGCATGGACACCGACGACGTCGGTGGGACCGACTACGAGGTCGACGAGACTGACTTCGTCTCCCAGTTGCATAGACCGGGAGAGAACCATCGGTCACTGGTTGCGCCGACGGATATCGAGTGGGAAGCCGACCACGCTCTCATCGATCAAGAAACGTACACCCGGTGCTTCTGGATCGAGACGTATCCCGAGCATCCGACGAGTGGAATGCTAGAGCAACTGCTATTGGATACGGACCTCGCCGTCGACGTCTCAATCCACATCGACCCATACGACGCTGATACAGCAGTGTCGGTCATGAAGGAGTGGATCTCCTCACTGAAGATGCTACAGAACGATAAGGGGGAGCTGGAAGCGGAGGATATCGAACAGGAGGTCAACCAGGCAAAGTACATCCGGCAGATGGTCCGGCGGAACCACACGTCGCTGTTCCGTGTCGGAGCGTTCATCCGGCTGACCGCTGAGACCGAAGAAGACCTCCGGAAGCAAACGAACCGGCTCGAAACGCTCCTGCGAGACTCACCGTCGAACTGCGGGGTCAAGCGAACGACCCGCCGGCAGGAAGCAGGACTGGTGACCGTCTCGCCGATCGGGGCCAACGAACTCAGACAAAACCGACTCTCCTCAATGACCGGGGAAGCGCTCGGGTCACTGTTCCCGTTCTCGTCGAACTACCTGCGGATGGAGGACGGCATCGAGTACGGACTGCACGGCCACAACGACTCCTCGCTGTTGATCGACCCGTGGGAACTGGAAACCGGCCACTCGGAGCTTGTAACCGGGATGCCCGGCGGCGGAAAGACGCACGGCACGCAGGCTCGGGCGATGCGGATGCTGAAAAAGCGGTCGGACGTCAAGCAGATCTACATCGACCCGGTCGGGGATATGCACGGCAGCGCGAAGATGCTGGATGCAAAGACCATCACGATCAGCGGTGAGACGCCGCTGAACCCGTGTGAGATGCATCCGACGCCTCAGCATGTGCTCGAACAATCCCCGGATATGCAGCCCGTCTCAGCGAAGAAAGACGAAGTGTACGGGGTCATCGAGAACTTCCTCCAATCTCGGGATGTCGATCTGGAGATGCACAGCGGCCTGATCACGTTCCTGATCGACACGATATTCACTGAGTCCGATATCGACCCAGCGGACCCGTCAACGCATACGCCAGAGAACTCACCGAACCTGAGTGACTTCTTGGAGGTGGTTGACCGCCTCCAGGAAGAGCCGGGAATGTTCCCGGGAGCGACGACGGAATCGTCCCAGCAGAAAATCCAGCAGTACGCAAACGAACTCTCGATTGCACTGCATCCGTTCCGGCCGGGGAGTACGTTCGGCAACCTCTCGAAAGAGTCGGACTTGCGGCTGATCGACGACAGCAGCAAGGCCGTCTATCTGGACCTCCAGCAGGTCGAAGGCTCGGGTAGTGGCCTCGGTAAGCAGTCGTTCATCATGCAACTGCTGTTGTCGACGCTGTACCAGCAGGCCAAGAATATGCAACAGAAGGTCGAGATCATCATCGACGAAGCTCACTACCTGTTCAACGACGACGCAAATCTGGAGTCGCTGAACCAGATTGCGCGGCACCAGCGCCACGCCGGACTCCGGCTGGTGATGCTGTCCCAGACGCTCTCGGAGTTCGAAGACAAGGGCGCAGCCGAGGAAATCGCGGGAATGTGCCCGATCAAGGTGCATCACCGCGAGCCAGAGCTAGGCGACGAGACAGCAACAAGCGCTGGACTGACGGACGAACAGCAGTCTTACATCCAACATGCCGAAGCCGGCAAGGAGTCACTGGGCGACGGTCAGGGCTACTCGCAAGCGCTGGTTCGTGTCGACGAACATGGCGATTACCCGTTGACGATCAAGACGTCGTGGGAAGAGAAGCAGATCATTGACCTCGACGCTGATGCGGAAGATGCGCTTGACGTTGTTGCTCACGAGGCTGACTCCCGCGCTGCTGACTTCGAAGAGTTCGTACGCTCGAAGGCAGTCGAGCAAGAGCTAGCGAATCGTGGATTGTCCCCGGAGAAGGCTGAACACGTCCTCAATGGACTCAGCGAAGACGATTTGGTGGATGTGGTGTCTGTAGCACTTGACCAGACACAGCCAGAAGCAGTTGTCGCTGACGGTGGTATCGAGACAGAGACTGATGCGGAGTTTGACACTACGGAGTGATTCACATGAATGACATAATCTCGCTACGGATGAGTGCAGAAGAGAGAGATCAGATAGTACGGCAGGCTCGGAAGGTAGATGAAGACCTATCGGAGTATATCCTGAAAGCTACGGAGCAACGCATTGCCCGTGAGCTGCACGATCAGCGTGCGGAGGAACTGGGTCTGGAACCAGAGCTGGAACAGATCGCTGAGAGTGTGACAGAGCAAGTGAACAAGGCAGCAGATATTGAGACAACTGAAGAGTTGGCTTATGAAGTAGCTCTCTGGGACTTGATTTCGACAGACTACTCCTCAGAGGAGCGTGCTATTGCGATGGATGAAGCGACAGACAAGCTACAGGAAGAGGTAGACAACGTCCGTAACAAGGAGGGTCAAGAATGAGTGAGAGAACTGTCATTCAGATCTATACGACTGACGAAAATCGGGAGTGGCTTGAACAACTAGCCGATGAAGAGGATACGTCAATCTCGGAGTATGGTCATGAGATGATTGAGGATCACATTGACCGTGAAACTGGGGAGCGTCAGTACGGCCGGTATGGAACTGATACTGAGATAGAAGTCATTTTGGACTCTCTCAAGGAGGAACTGGGGGAGACTCTGGACCAATTTGAGTCTGAAACACTCGAGGAAGTACGGCACATCCAGAGAGTGCGGACAGCGTATCTTATCTCGATCTGGAAGCTGATTAAAGACGACTACTCTACTGCCGAGCAACAGCTTGCGATGAAGTTTGCTGAACGGTTCACTGGACAGGAGCTCAACACCGAGTCCGAAGCAATTCTTCCAAGGGAAAGCAGTAGCAGCGAAGATGGACAGGGGTCCGCCGGCGCAGTGGGTGATGGCGCATGATCGTAGAAACGGACTATCAGCAGAGCGGAGCAGGGAACCTCGTCGATTATATTCGCCGTGATCGAGACCAGGATGCCGGCGCGACAGTTGATCTACGGAACCCGGCCGGCCGAGAACTGTCCAACCCGGAAGTAGACCGATTTGTCGACAAGAGTCAGGAGTTCGGATTCCAGCGGCATCTGATCGTCTCGCCAGATCCTACTGGACAGTATTCTCCCCAAGAGGTCCAGACCAACACTCGGGACGTAATGAACCAAGAGTTTGCCCGCCAGCCGACAACCGACTATGTGTATGCTGTCCACAGGGATACAGACTTTCCTCATGCACATATCGCAGCTACTGGGAAGCAGGCAGAGCTGGAAATGGATTTAGAAGACATCCAGAAACTCAGTGAACGGGCGGAAACCGCGTTTGAAGAACCGGCTCGAACGCGAGACCCAACGGCTGCCGCCAGTGATTCTCCGGAGGACATCGGTCGGGTCGTGGATGAAGAAGCACGGGAGCAGTATCATGAGGAAGAACTATCGCTGAACCCCGAAGCCGAAAAAGCGCTCAAACGGGCGACTGAGAAGAGTCAGCAGAAAGACGTCGGACAGCCCACGGCTGAGAAAGCGAGCGATGAGCGCCAAACTGACCCACTCTCAGAGCGTGCTGCGGAGAGGGCTGAAGAACAGGCGGCAACTGAACGCGAACCCGAAGTTGATCTTGAACGCGAGCAGGAACCCGAACGCGAGCGTGGGTGGTGGCAGTGAGTTCTAGTTCTTCTGCACCACCAGGCCAACGCTCTGGCGAGGTGCCGAATAGCCTCAAGTACGACAACGTCGTCGGGTTCGTCTGGGCTGGATTTATGCTGCTGTTCCCACCGATGATCGTCGATAGTGACAAGATCCTTCCGAAGCGGTTCTGGGCGTGGCGCTACATTTACCTCGGGTTTGGACTCATCAGCGCAGCGTTCTTCTACGACGTGCTTGTCCAGACACCCAGCGCAGCGCTGTTGTTCCCGTTCGCACACGTTCTAGCTGCAATCTCAGTCGGGACACTGTTCGCTGACTTCACTGTGCCCGGCCTGTCGCTGCCGATGCTCTCGTACTCAACCACGGTAATCCTGTATGCCATCTCAATCGGTATCGTGTTCTCCGGGGAACTGCTCCGCCGGACCTCGCCGGAAATACTCGCGATGAACCAGTGGGACCACGACGACGGGGAGTCCGTCGTCCCACTCGAAGAGGTCTCTCACGAACACGAAGAGGCTGAGATGCCGTTCACGCTCGATCAGGATGTCTCTACAGCCGTCGTGGGCGAGACTGGTTCGGGGAAGACGTCAATGATGAAGCTGCTGGCCTACCAGTTCCCGTACTACAGCGACACAGCGGTCATCGCCCATGATACTGGGGAGGACTTCCAAGCGTTCTATGAGGACCTGGGCTTTGAGGTTCAGCGCATCCGCCACGAAGATAGCGATGTGGTCTGGAATCTGTTCAAGGACGCCGATTCAGAGTCGGACTTCCGCGAGGTCGCCGGCGCGATCTTCGGCGAAGCCGACGGCCACGACCCGTTCCACCGGCCCGCCAAACAGACCTTCGCGGAGATGCTGATGTATCTGCATCTCAGCGCGAAAAAGAACAGTCGCCGTCACGCGCTCTGTCACGCCGATATCGTCTCGCTGCTCAACGAGGGCCACATCGCGCTCAAGAAAGCCCTTGACGAGTTCGACCGGCTGGATTCGGGTCATATCGACCCTGACAAGGGGAAAGGCGCACAGAACGTCTACCAAACGATCAAGGAGAATGTCGATCCCGTCTTCACCGGCGACTTCGGAGACTACGGGGAGTTCTCACTGCAAGAGTACATCGAGAACCCGGAAGGGCGAGTCCTCATCATTGACTCAAACCCAACGGAACTGGAAACGCTCGGGCCAATGTATCAACTGATTGTGGACTGGTCGATCCGCTACGCGATGAATACCCCGAATCCGACGGTCCACATCCTCGACGAGATTGACGCACTGCCGGCGCTTACTCAGGTAACGAACCTCACGGCCCGAGGTCGGAAACACAAGGCCCGGGCACTAGTCGGCGTACAGACAATCGGCCAGCTCAAGGACACGTACAGTACGATTTCCGGGATTGTCGGCAACTGCCCACAGGGAGTCTACTTCGGGCCTGGTGACAGCGAGTCGACGGACTTCATCCTCGACGAACTCGGCGAGAGTCGGCAGTATGACCGCTCCGAGATGGTGTCGATGAGCCACCAAGGGCGCGGCGAGAACCCACGAACGCAGGCTCGGGACACGTACAAACAGAAGGACAAGACGCCGGTCACGTCCGGCCTGCTCCGAGACTTCCAGCCCGGTGAGTGCGTTGCCGTCTCACGGACGACGTGGGTCCACGGACAGTCCTACGAACTGGCCGACGTTCGCGATAGCCTTCCGGCACAGGGTGCGGAGGCGCCGGGTAGTTCGGAGCCGGAACCCTCTGAGGGTGACACCGACATCGAGAGTGACAGCTGGTTCTCGTTCACTCGGGCCCGACTTGATGATGTGCTCTATGGGTCACTTGGTGAGACCGAAGATGATGAGTCCAGAGAGAGTGGCCCGGATCGTGACTCCGAAGTCGAGCCGACTGCCGACGCGACAGATGGGGTGGGCGACGACGAGTCGAGCGACCCACTCGACCAGACAACAGCAAACACCGCCGTCACGTCACCGGATACAGACCACCCAGATGTATCAGATTTAGAGGGTGACTCTGGTGGCGCGGATCAGGACCAACAGCTGCCCGATGACGATGGCGACCACTCCCCTGAGACGGTCTCAGGTCCCAGCAGTGACGAGACGGACTCTGCTGAGAAGGAAGAGAGTGAATCGCCTGATGAATCGGACACGGAGACTGATACTGACAAGAGTGAAGAACGGGACGAAACTGAGGCAAGCGGAGAGCGACGCAGGCCATCTGAGTTCATGTGACCTACATCAATTTCCCCGTGTTCTAACTATAAGACGTTCTATATATTTCTCATTTTCCGTGACGTGGTGGTGCTTCTCTACAAGTTGGTAACCGGGTCCTGTCGAGACTGTAGCACTCGACTTGTATCAAAGTTATTGAAGTTACTTTCTTCGGACTATTCTATATGCGAAATCGCAAGACGGCGTCGGTAATTTGCCAATCTGAATCACGGTGAATCACTCAAACACAGCGACGAATCATCAGCAAATCGCAGGACGGCATCGGTATGAATCGCCCAGAATCGGATACAAACTACACTCTTTACCTTGTCGTGCATATCCCGGCGGAGGCGCGAGAGACATAAGAAGAAAAACATAAGAGATAGAACAAAGGAAGAGACAGTGGATCGCGGAACCTACCCAGAGCGAAGACTGGTACACTCACCCCGCAAGGAAACCTATCGAGTTTCAGATAGAAGTCGCCTCACTCCCCGGAGCCGTATCGTGACTTGGACGCGGCGGGCCAGCCCCACCGAGCATCATGCGAGTCCACTGTGCCACGCACGTCGTCGGCCACCGACGTCCAGGGCCACGCCGATCACGACCACACTCGAACTGAGCCAGTGCTGGCAGACCGACGCTCGACCCTCGCTCGCTTCGGCCCTTCGTGGCGCACACCTCGACAGTCACCGGCCGGCGACTACACCACCTTGTCCGGAGCTTTGTATCCTATCTCCAACAGGTACAACACGACTTGTTTTCGCATCTTTATAATATCGTAATTTAGTGCGCCACTCAGCCGGGGAACCGTCCGATTCCCGGCGGGGATCGCGCCCGCCACTGCAGGCACGAGTGGACCGGCGTGAGGCGCGCGACCGCGCCGAGCGCAGCGCCCCGTCGTCCGAGTGAGCGAGAGCGAACGAGGACAGGATAGACGAGCATCGCGAGTCTGTCAGTGGCGTCGCGCGCTGGGACGGTCCACCAGCCATCCAGCCTTGGTCCCTCCCGGGCTGGCAGACCCACGCTTGCGATCTATCCGGCACTCCGTGGGACCAGTACCTCGACGTGTGCCAGCTGGAGCCACCCCGACCCGGAGCTTTTTGAGCGATGACGGCCAAGTCTGAATCGCACCGTTCTCATGTCACAGCCACACCTTTCTCCAGAGCAACAGCCATCCGACCAGCGTCAGATTCCGAGCATCGAAACGATCGGGCCGGTCGTCGACGAAGTGATCGACATCGCCCGGCGGGAGCTTGATGCACCACGGTCAGTCGAGATCGAGACGTGGGAAGATCGCGAGTTTCTGGTGCGTATTATACACTGGTCAGCACCAGGCGTGAACACTCGGTATGGATACGAGACAGCAATCCAGTATCACAGTGATCGGGAAACCGTCGAAGCCTTCCTGATCGAAGAGGATACTCACACTGATGAAGCAGAACGCCTCCTGAAGATGGAACTCGGAACGATACCCGATCCAGTACGAGAAAAAATTGGGGAGTAACGACTGATTTACTTGTCTGTCAGTTCCCGATGACAGCCCTCGCAGACTTGATCGTACTCCTCATCGCGCTCTGCGTCGTAGAATGACCCAGCGCGAAACCGCTCGGGGTTATACTTGGTCTGGAACGTTTTCTTGCAGCGCGGACAGCGAATTTCTCCCATTCGAAATATCACCTCCCGGCAGCCCTGTCTGGCCGCCACCTGCCTGCGGCCACACAAAATCGAGGTGTGTCTATCCGGGATACCGGGTCCAGACACCGACTAACCAACAGCACCCCAGACAGCGCCGACTTTGTTGGTTAGAACGAAGATACCTTTACTCACTCAACAACTCAGGTTTGCATGAGAGCGATACTGTTTGTCCTGTCAACCAAGGGAGTCACAAGGCTAAAGCCAGCCTAAGTTTATACTCTATGTAAGAAACGCAGTTATGAGTTCAATAGATCAAACAGATACTATACGCAAAGGGCTCTCGACTCGAGAAAGTCGACTCCTCTCACGACTCGCTGGCGCGGGCCACCAAATCATCTCCGTCGACGACATCGAGACGACATTGGAGCTCTCCCCGAACACTGCCCGAGAGATTGCCTCCCGCCTCACTGAGAAAGGTTGGCTCGACCGGCTCTTTCCAGGCACATATCTCATTATTCCACTGACTGCCGGTGAGGAAGGCGTGTACACAACGCACGAGTACCTTATTGCCGCCCACGTCGCCGAGCCGATGTACATCGGCTACTACAGTGCCCTCAGCCACCACGGGCTGACCGAACAAGTCCCTCGGACGGTCTACGTCGTCACACCGACCCGAGCCCAAAGCCGGGAGATCCACGGCGTTCCGTACCGCGTCACGACAGTCACTGAGGGGAAGTTCTTCGGCTTTGAACCGACGTCCATCGATGGGACGACCGTACAGGTCAGCGACTTAGAGAAAACACTGGTCGACTGTGCGGACCATCCCGAATTCTGTGGTGGCCTTCGAGAGCTCGCATCCGCGATGCGAACCGCCGACCAGCAGGGCTGTGCCTGGGACACCGTCGGCGAGTACCTCGAACGACTGGATAACGGAGCAGCGACCAAGCGGATCGTCTACCTCGCCGACCAACTCGGGATCAATCTTCCCACCCGCGAGGCCCTCGTCGAATCGTTCACGAGTGGGTACTCTCTGCTGGACCCAACGCAGCCTGAAACGGGCTCAAACAACAGCACGTATCGCCTCCAGATCAACGTCGAACCAGCAACGCTGGAGCCGGCGGAGGCCTGATCGAAGTGCTCAGTCAAGACCGACTCCGAATTCTCGCTCGCGAACTGGGTGTTCGCCAAGGATACGCCGAAAAGAACTACGTTAATTCGTGGCTCCTCTGGGGCATCTTCATGAGCGCCTACGGTGACAATCTCCTGTTCAAAGGCGGAACCGCGCTCTCTAAGCTGTACTTTCCGCAGTCATGGCGGTTCTCAGAGGATCTCGATTTCGGCGTCGAAGGAGAGTATCAGGGATCCAAGCGAGAGCTACGGACAGTCCTCGATACGATTTCCGACCGCTCTGGTATCGAGTTCGAAATTCGAGAGCATCATGAATCGCAACAGGATCACTATCCGACCCACTACGTCGACATTAGCATCCAGTACCGGGCAGTCCTCAACCACCCCAATACGACCAGTATTGACGTGATGGTCGACGAGCACGTCGCATTCGACCCGGTTCACCACACCCACACATACGAGGATATCCCCGAATTTAGCCTCCAGGCGTACAGCGTTGAGGAAATCTTCGCCGAAAAGCTCCGGGCGGTCTATCAGCGTGGGGCTGCTCGTGACTACTACGACCTCTACCAGTTGCTTGAAACTGACTCAGTCACGATTGACTTTGCCGACGTGCGACCCGCCTTCAAGGCGAAGTGCGAACACGACGGACTCACAGTCGACTTAACAGATGGGTTACCTGACGAACAACGAGAGACTATCCGCCACCAGTGGGAGACCACCCTTCCGGACCTCACCGGCGATCCGCCGGCGTTCGAGATGGTCTGGAATCAATTAGACACGACAATCTCCCAACGAGAGTCGAGGTAGTCAAGGCCCGATATTGGCATCAGTGACCGGCGAATCTCCCATTCGGAACTCCGGTCCTCGCTCTTCTGTAGAACAGTAGAAAGCCCTGCTAACGATACAGCCAATGGTTGGATCGACGAACTCACCAAGGATTGGGCGACCGAATGATACGAAGTGTAACCCACGTAACGGGGCGAAGCCCATCCACTGTTGGCTAACCTGCTGAAGAGATTTCCGACCACTCACAATATCTAAACAGCGATGCAGTGCGGCTTCTTCCCTTTCTCCCCGGCGGCAGGCCGGGATCGCGCCCGCTACCGCAGGCACGATGGACCGCCGCGAGGCGCGCGAGAGCGCCGAGCGGAGCGCTCCGTCGTCCTCGTGAGCGGTAGCGAACGAGGGCTCGACAGACGACCAGCGGGAGTCTGTCGGTGGCGTCGCGCGCTGTCGCGAGCCGCCAACCACCCAGCCCCAGTTTCTCCCGGGCCGGCTGGCCCACGTCCACGCACACACCAGAACACCAGCCCGCTCACAGCCCCCACCAGACTGACCCACGTTGACGCGCTGGTGCGGTGGCGTGCCAGTCCGTGCGCGCGGTTGTCTCGCCGCCGCCCGGTGTGCCGGAGGCGGCGGCGAGGCCGCGTGCGCGAGCACCGTCGCACCGCCCGAGGAAGCCCCCCGCTCGATGGGGGACGCCCTCGCTATCGGGCGTCAGTCTGCGGAGTGGACGAGACCCTGATGCGTGGCGGCCCCATGCTCAGTGTCGAACAGGTCCGAACACTCGGGTTCAGGACAGCGGGCCTTCCCGAGCGTCACGGCGACCGCGCGGTCAGTGTCCCGCTCGTTGGCCCACTGGTGGGTGTCTGACTCGGCCTCCCACGACGCTACCGCCGGGCTATCACCCGAGGAGCCGAACATACTACTCCCGTGTCCGGTGGGCGCGGGACCGTCGCCGCGCTCGATGACACACATGAGCGTGTCGCTCGTGACGGCCACCGTCTTGATACCGTTGTACTCGTCGGGCTTGCCCCCCGAAATACGAACTCTGTCGCCCTCGTGAAGCGTGCGCACCATCTCGCCGCCGTGCATGGACTTGCCCCAGACCGTGACCTTCGCACTCGTTCCCTCGTCGTCCTCGATGTAGAGGACTTGGTACTGGTTCCGAGCGTCGGGTTCCTCGATGATGTGCGTGACTTCGCCTTCAACCGTACACTCGTAGCCGTAGGGACTCACCTCGTCGATAGGCGTGGGGACTTGCAGGTCGTTCTGGGCCTCGTCCAAGACAGTAAAGGAAGCCTCATACAGGCTGTTACAGTCGCCCATCTGCCCGGACACAAGGGCCGCAAGTCGGCGGCTTGCCGCCGCCTGCGACAGACTGGTCTTGTCTGCCAGCGTCGCGGCCTGCTGGTTGACTCGCGCCAGCGTGTCGCGGTCCATCCACTGCCGCGGGTCAGCCGGGGAACGGAACCCATCAGCGCGTTCGGTTTCGGCGTCGGTGAGCTGGCGAGCCGAGGCTTCGCGGTCGGCACCGTCGACGTGAGCGCGTGCGACCTCGGAGTGGCGGGCTTGCTCGGCTTCGCGGCCGTGGCGTTCCTCCTGCTGTTCCAGCGGTTCGCCAAACCGCCGGTCCGGACCAACCTCGGTCGAGCGGGTCCAGTCGTATGCCTCCTCCTGCCGGGCGTAGAAGTTGCCACGGCTATCGCTACCTCGATTCATTCTGAAATCGAGTTCGTCGCCGTTCTCCGTCTCTGCAACCGCCTCTAGAAGCTGTTCGGGGCCACCCTCGACGTGGGCCGAAAGGGAAACCGTCTGGTTGCTTGCCGATGCTTTCTTACCGCTGGAATTGCTAGCGTACATTGTCTTTCGCAACCTACGGAAAGACACTTGTCGGGTGCTCTAACACCCGATTTCTGCGGCGTGAAACTGCCCTGCCAGCGCCGCGTGCGTCGTGTCTTTCCGTACTTAACGGCATGGGTGCCGACTACTTAAAGGTAACGGACCATTTGGATTGTTTCAAGTGCAATATTCGGGAGTCTGAGTGGTTTCTAAGCGGCGTCTTGTATTTCGCGTTTCGAGGGAAAATAGTATATAAAGACCGTCGGTGGTTGACACCCCGGCGGGCGGTCCCATCGTGTGCGGGTGCGGTGAGCCAGCATCCCGCGCGGCCAAGCGAGTGCCGGATGGGTGAAAGCCCGGCAGCGCAACGAAGTGAGCAGCCCGGAACACAGGGCACGCAGTGCCCGTCCTCGTTCCGGCGAGGGAGCGCCGGCCGCGAGGGTTCCTCACCCGGATCGCGCGCGACTCCGACGCGTGCGTTCGATTCTGCTGTGCTGTGCCGTAGCAGTCGGGTGGGACTGAAAGGGGCACGCCGCTGGCGCTTGCCGTGGTCGCGTCAGCGGCCCCTATCCGCGTGCGGTTTGCGCGGATATGTCGCTGAGCGACCGCCAGCGGCGTGGGGCTTTCAAGGTGTGCTGGTCCGACACCGAGTCCGTCGTCGCGATACCGTTTGGAGTGGTGCCGTCGAAGCCAGCGCCACGAGTCCCGCCACCACCAGTCTCACGAGTCCTGCCAGCCGAACCGTCGGCTCCCTCGACACCGTCACGAGTGCCACAGGACTCGACTCCAGGGCCAGCAGCGCCAGAACCTCCCGCTCGCTACACACGAGACACACGCCACCCGAACCCTCTCCGCCGGCCATCGGTCCACGCACCGACTCCAGCAAGAGCGAGCGTGCCGCCCAGCGGCGGCTGCCCGGCGGTCAGACGACACACCAGCCAACCACCTGTATCTGTCCGGCCGTCAGTCCCACGCCGACACACGCTCGTCTCTCGCGCTCTCAGCCAGCCCGCCAGCCCCACGCTGCTATCCACCAGTCATCCGAGGGTGTCATACAACGCTCCTAGCTCCTCTAGGACTCTTTCAACAAATGGCCAGTACAGCTACTGGTAGAGGATTAGAGCTATCAGAACCCTGTCAGTAGATCTGTGCGGGACACAGAGCGTCGTATATGCAGCACAAGTTCACGTACATTTGAGGTTTTGTGAGATGCTTACTTCCCGGCTGTAGCGAGTACTGACCCCGCTCTCAGATTATACCCAAGCGTATATCGGATCATAAAGAGAAGCTATGATATGGACTCAAAGACGTTCAAAGGTGAGTGGTGGGCGCCTGATGACCCTGAGGAACGGGTAGCTGGCATCATCGAGTATATGCCGTCAGGCGGCAACGCGGAATTATTCGGAGTTTTAGGAACTGATCTTGAGCTTGGGAGGGATATTCCAGAACGACCAATAGATGACCTCCACCAAGGGATTCTACATGGAGAAACAACCGACGCCGAACTCATTACAATTGCAGATGCGGTTGTTGCTGAAGAGAATAATCCAGATGTGCTGAGTGACGCCGGCATTTCCACCACTCGTTATCAATTTTCGCGCATTTATATTGGGGAACACTTCGATACGGAACCAGCGTTTTCACAGTTTTCCGTCAGCTTTGACGGATTAGCGGAATGGTTTGGGGCATCTAGAGTCGAGATGGAAGTGCCAGATGAAGAAGATTTAGACGAAGTAAATCTCAAATTTTATGTCAAAGAACATAAAGAAATCAATATTGATTTGCAATCTGCACAACTGACGTTTTTTATATCTCCTGGAGTCAGCAGCAGTAGTCAGGAAACAACGCTCACAGAAAGTGTCTCGATGAATATTTGTTTAGATGCTGAATTGACTTTTAAAGAGTTCAGGAATGAATACTTGCAGCCGCTTCAGCGTTATATTGCTCTTGCCACAGGTGCGCCAGTACAACCGACTTCAATTACCGGAATCGATTCGTCAAACGTCCAGGGTGTTTCAATTCTCACGAATATCCCTGAGTTTGCACCCGGCGACCGCTCTGTTAGTCCTGTGGGGATATTATTCAAACCGGATGAAGTGGATTTGGAGCAGAGTATTCAGCACTGGTTTGCGAATGAGAGCTCAGCGGAATATATGTTTAATTCCTACTTTGGGATAATCTACAACTCACAACTGTATCTGGAACATGAATTCCTCTCACTTGCAGTAGCGTTGGAATCCTATTTCGGTCATAAATTTCCTGACTACGAGCTGATGGACAGCGGGGAATATAGAGACCTGAGAGAGGGCATTGTAGACGGAATTCCAGACGACGCTGACGCAAAGGACCGAATTGAAAACCTCCTCATCAGCATCGGCAACCTACCTTCGTTTAGTAATAAGCTGGAGTTGGTAATCGATGAATTTCATCAGGTGATAGAACTATTTATCGACTGGGACAGTACCCTTTCCCAAGTGACTGACATTCGGCATGACCTTGCACATGGACTTGGGAGAGATTATACTAGCAAACAGGTAGCGATAGCCAGATACCGACTCCAGCTTATTATCGAATGTATTTTATTAGATATTGCAGGCATTGAGAACGAACATAAAGCAAAAATACTGATTCAAAAGTACCAAGATGCTGATTTTGTTGATTTCGACCCGGACAGACCGCCTCAGGAATAGATCCGGCTTCGCTTCTGGACCATATGAAATGAACAAAGGCCTCAGTATTCCTCAGCAGGGCGAAGTTCAGAATCAGGTCATCTTGTAGAAGTCGATGGTGAACTAGTACGGCTTCAGTCCTGAACTGCTAGATTTAATCGGTAGACAGCTTGAATCGTGTTTCTAGCGATTCACGGCTGAAGCGGAACTAGAGTACGTTGCTCAGTACCGGTTAGACACTATGCTTTCTGTCGAAATTAACTTATGCCGGTGTGACTGCTGACTATGCGAATTGTATCTTGTACGGCAATTAGAATCTCTATTTGAGCTGGTAGAAATCTCAACAGTCAACTCGAACACTTCTGGGCAGGCAGTTCTTTCTCAAGAGTGTTGAACCAAACTACCCTGTGAACTGTTTTATGTCACCATAACCTGGCATACCTCTGTTTCGCCCGGCCGTCTGCCCCACGCTGAGAGGGACCGACTGCCAGCGCGAGTGCAGTCGTGTCCCTCTCGTCTCCAACCGCGCGCGACCCCGACGTGCGCGTCGTCACTCCCCGGAAACGCAGACCAGCGATTCTACATGACTTGCTGGTGGCCCTCGGCGCAGGTGACGACAGGCTCGGTGCGCGGGTCACGAGCCCGTGGGTCTGCCTCGACGTCGACAGTCTCGGTCTTGACAATATCTGCGTCGCAATCCTCGTTCGGGCATGAATCAGGAGTCTCCAACATTCGTGTTCCTCACCCGCCAGGGACACACAAAATCGGGTTCGACGAAAACTGACTGCCGCAGCTCTCCCTCAGAAGTGAACGTCGGCGGGGACGATCCAGAGGGTATCACTCTCGTCCAGAAGCCGGTCAAGCTGCGTCCGATCGCGAATCCCGCATCCGTGTTCCCCGTACAGTGCAATCTCTGGTCCTTTGGCGGCTCCGACCTTCTGGAACGCACATCGAGCGAGGTCTTTGTCGCGCATAATCTCCTCGTCTGAGAGCTCGCCGAGGGCGTCTTTGACCGTCTGGAGATTACGCTCGAACGCTGACTTCGTTGTCTCCCAGCCATCGCCAAGGAGTTCTTGCCCGGCCTCGGAGTCGACCGGAGCCGCGGTCGGACGCTCGCCCCACCGGGATTTGCCTGCGACGGTGGAACTCTCGTCGAACGTGACGTAGTAGTCGAACACTGCGTTTGAGTGCCTGTCGACGCCGACCAGGGTGTCGAAAACGCCTTTGCCAGCGGCGAGTGCTGCGTCTGCTGTCGGTGCCTCAACGAGCGCGTAGATGAGCATATGCATTGGTAGATCGTGACCTGCCGGCGCTCCACGCACTGCAGTCAGTGCGACGCCGGCACCCTCGTCGGCGCACACAAAAGTACGCTACACGAGGTCCGTCTGACATCGAGCCCGCTCTAGAAGCTGGTGTCTACAGGAGACGAGCGAGGGACTGCTTGAGACGACCCTTCAGGCCGGATGTTGTGAGGACTTCAATCTCGACGACACAAGAGCACAGTAGCAACAGCTCGCCACACGCGGGGCACTCCTCGTAGTCGCACAACCGATGATGTATCTCGCCGTGCTCGACACCACACGCAGGACACGACTGGGCGCGCCACCGTTCGAGATCGACGGTAACGGCCCGTTCGTCGCTCTGGAGGACTTGTAGCTTGTACGTGAGATACTGGCTGCCCTCGCCCCACGGGATCGGGTCGGAAGCCACCCCATTGACGTAGTAACGCTTGTCGACACACGCCGACGCCGACCGTGGCCGGCGGCAGTCGGGACAACACATCTATCTCTCACCCCGTGGACGCCCCGCAAAAACTTCGCCACTCGTCTGTGCCTGCCGGTGCTGGGCACGAATGTCCGGTCGGTCGTCGGCTTCGGTGCTTGGAGACTGTTCGTCGACGGACTGCTGTTCGGTACTCATAATCAGGAAAACCCCTCACCCTCTCGGGGGGACACAAAATCAGTCGATCACATCGAAAGCCCACAAACCCTTCCAGTAGAGCTTGAATCTGTGTTTTCGATGCGTGGCTAGTTCTCGAAGTGAGACGAACGGTAAGTTTCGGCGGTGAGGAGTCGCTG
>NZ_JAYMGY010000016.1:0-46621 GCF_037078445.1 Haloarcula sp. CGMCC 1.2071 | reverse complement strand
CTCGCGGCGCTTCGCGCCGCTGCGGGGAGCGGGTTCGCAAAAATCTACGCTAAAAACGACCGTCTCGCTCCCGCTGGTCGCGAGAAGTGAAACCGCGCGCCGATGGCGCGCGGTATGCTATTTTGCCTGTTTTGCCCGTCTCCGAGCAAGGCACTACCAGGCCGACTCTAACACGCTGACGATGTCTTTTCGTGTGGGTTCCAGTTCTGACGGGACGTTCGCCATGAAGGCGTCTTCGAGGACGGCGTCGGCAACTTCGGGGAACGCCTCACGGTCGGGGCCGTCGACATCCCGGAGTCGCGTCGGCAGTCCCAGCGTCGTCACCACCTCACTGACTCGGTCGACGACGGCAGCGGCGGGGTCGGCAGCACTGCCGACGCCGAGCGCATCGGCCAAGAGTGACTGCCGGCCGTCAGTCTGCTCGAACAGATACGAGAGGGCGTGCGGGGCGATGACTCCGTGGGCCGCGCCCTGCTGGACCTCGTAGGTCCGAGTCAGTCCATGGCCAAAAGCGTGGAGGAGCGACAGCGTCGTCCCGTCAGCCCTTGAGATGCCGTACTGGACGAGCATGATACCTTGCGTGAGCGCCTGATACACCCACGGGTCGTCGTCGCCGCCGCCAACCGCGAGCAGGCCCTCGGTGAGAAGCTCAAGGCCGCGCGCCGCTGTCGCGTCGGTGATTGGCGTCGCGTTGGCGGCGTACAGCGTCTCGATGCCCTTGTTGAAGCCGTTCATCGCCGAGGCCGCGAGTATCGACCAAGGTGCCGTCGCGACCATTTGGGGGTCGTAGCAGATAGCCGCCGGCATCAGCTTCGGGTCGCTGACGCCACCGCTTGCTGGCTCGTCGACGGGACAGGTGTCGGGGTCTGCTGTGACGCCGGCCACAATAGAGAGGTCAGCGCCGGCCAGCGTGGTCGGAACGGCGATGATGGGCAGCAGGTCTCCGTCGGGAATGGCAACCGTTCCGGTGTCGACGAACTCGCGGCCAACAGCGGCCGGGTCGCGGTCCGTCGCTGCGAGGACGCTGATAACTTTGGCAACGTCGAGACTGCTCCCGCCCCCGACAGCCACGAGGCAGTCGGCGTCGGTTTCACGGACGCGTTCGAGCCCGTCGTAGGCTGTGCCGAGACGTTTGGCGGGTGTCGTTTCCGCGAAGGTGCCGGCTAATCGGTTACCCAGTCCATCGCGCACGGGGTCCATCACGGCCGCCGTTTCGCCGACGGTCGAGCCACAGACGACCAGTGCGCGCTCAAATCCCTGTGTGTCCAACTCCGCACCTAACGACCGCGTGGCGTCGGGGCCATAGCGGAGCGTTGCTGGAGTGTATGCGAAGCGGAACGGGGCTGCGAGGTCGTCGGTACTCAATGGCTCTGTCATTGCTGACGCGCATCCGCTCCCATCTGGGTCGAGCAGACACGCTGTTGTCTGGGTCTATCTATCCTTGGATGCTCCCTACCGGCCATCGTCGTTCCCCCTCAGCTCATCCGCGATAGCGGTCGCACGATGCAGGCTGGCTGTGTCGGCTCTCACTCTCTGACATTTAGAGGCCACCATGGCAAAGGTTTCTGCTCCCGGTGGCCTCAAAAATTACCGAGGCCATCACACCACGGCTACCGAGTGAATCGTCAACGTCTATCGTCGGTCAGTAGTTCCATCGCTTGCCCGACTCTGACGTGGTGCGACGTGGCGAGACAGCCGCTTTTGACCACGAGCTACCCCACGCCGAGCTACAGCGGAACGGGGTCGCGCTTCCACTACACGAGCGCGGCGACGTATGCACTACCGGTCCCGACGGTAACGACCACGCCCAGAAAGACCGCCCACTGGATGAGGACGGACCGCGTCGAGGTTGTTTCGGTCCACGCAGACGAGAAGCGGTGGACCCCGTAGGCGAACAGTGTACTCGCCACGACGTACACTGCCGGCAGGAGCGCGAGTGACAGGGTCAGCTCACCACGGCCCGGGAACAGCCCGAACCGTATGAACGGGACAAGAAGCACGACAACAACTAGTCCATAGAGGATACCGAACACCATCGACAGGAGTAGATACCGAGGTCGAAGGACCACCCGCCAGGACGGCGTCTCGTCGTCTGGGTGGCCGCCAGAAGCGAGGATGAGGAAGCGACGGACATCCGGGAGCACGGATAACATCGGAGCGGACAGCACGCCCCCGGCCACCCCGATGCCGCCAGTTATTCCCCACATTACTGCGAGCTGTAGCATGAAGAACAGAAGGAGCTGTAAAATCAGGGTCAGAAGCCCCACCGCTGACTCAAGTCCTTGCACAGACGTGTCATCTCTCTGTTGCGTGATAAAGCACCGCATGATTGGGCGTGGCCCACTCAGCAACACAAACCGGGCGATGTAGTGGTCAGCGAGACTATGCCGCTGCTTTCGACATAGATTCGGTCGTTTTTCGATTATGTGTGTCCCCTGAGCGGAGTCCGCTACGACGACTCCATTCCGGCCATCCCGTCGGCCATCGAATCAATGTCGTCCAGCGTCTCGGCAAACTCGCTGACGCTGGCTTTCCCCTGGCGGTCCGGGTTCGCAAGGACCCGCACGGGCTGGGTCCCCAGCGGGACGAACCCGAGGTCGAGTTTCGCTGCTGTGGCACGGAGGCCCAGCCCTGCATCTGCGTCGCCTGCCAGCACCTTCCGGGCAGGGCTTTCGTGGGCCTTCGTCGTGAGTTCGTAGCCGTCGATAGCGTCGACGACCTCGGCCCGGCCGACGCCGCGCTCGTCCCCGAACGCGTCGAGTGCGTCGTCGAAACTCCGGCGCAGGCCGGACGCTGTGTCTCGGTTGACAAAGCGGTAGTCCCCATCAACAAGGTCGTTGAGTCCCGATACGTCGCTGTCAGCAGCGACGACCAGTCCCCATTCGCGCTGCCAGCCGCCGATGTCCGTCGCGTCGTGGTCGTCCGCGGCCGGGCCCGCGACGACGGCAATGTCGGGAACGCCGTTGTCGAGGCGGCGGCGCCCCTCGGTCGTCCCGAGCGGGAGGTAGCGCGGGCGGGACACGGTGTCGAGCAACCGCGAGAGCAGCGGGTCGTCCTCGCCCATTCCAAGCAACGTCGGCGGTCTGACTGCCGGGGAGAACAGCGTCACATCGACCGCCTCGCCTTCGGCCAGATAATCCGTTCCGGGCGGCACATCCACGAACCCGTCGGCGTCGACGAGGCTCGTTGTCGCGCCGCTGCCCTTGTCGACGGGGTAGACCAGCAGGGAGCCCGATTCGTCTTCGACCAGTCCGGCCGGCATGAGACGCCTGCGCCCCTCGCCGTAGCGTTCCTGAACCGCCATCGTTCCGGACACCGTCGCTGTCTGTGGCGGGTCCCGTCCGGCAGCGTCCCGGACCGCCGGCGCGACGAACGTCTGGAAGATGGTCAGCGCCGACACCGGGTACCCGGGCAAGCCGACGTACGCCGAGTCGCCGATAGTGCCGACGAGCATCGGCTTGCCGGGTTTGACGGCGACGCCGTGAAGCCTGAGTTCGCCGCGCTCCTCGATGACGCGGTAGATGACGTCGACCGCGCTCGCGCTGGTCGACCCCGACGAGAGGACGAGGTCGCACTCGTCGGCCGCCTCGTGGAGCAGCCGCTCCATCTCTTCGTAGTCGTCGCCGGCGTGGGGGTACATCACCGGGTCGCCGCCGGCCTCCGCGACCGCGCCGGCCAGCGTGTAGCTGTTCACGTCGTATATCTGGCCGGCGGCGCTGTCGAGTGGGTTCCCGGGCCGGACGAGTTCGTCGCCGGTGGAGAGAATGCCGACCTGGGGCCGGCCACGCACCGGAACCTCGTCGACGCCCAGTGCCGACAGGAGGCCGATTTCCCTGGGCGTGATGCGCGTGCCGGGACCGAGCGCGCGCGCCCCGGCCGCGATGTCCGCGCCGGCGAGCATCACGTTGTCACCGGGCGCGACGGACGTGCGTATCTCGACGCCGTCGTCTGTCTCGGTCGTCCGCTCGACCATCACGACGGCGTCGGCACCTGGCGGCATCACCGCGCCAGTGGAGATTTCGGCGACAGCGCCCGGTTCGACGGTCACGTCGGGCTCCTCGCCCGCGTGAACTTCGCCGGCGACCGACAGCGTCACCGGGTCGGCTTCGTCAGCGCCGAAGGTGTCCCTGGCGTGTACGGCGTAGCCGTCCATGCTCGCGCGGTCGAACCCCGGTACGTCGATGTCGGCGTCGACTCGCTCGGCGAGAACACGGTCCCGGGCGTCAGCCAGCGGGACCGTCTCCGGGGCGGGGTCGATATCGAGGCTAGCCACGACTTCGTGGGCCTCCTCGGGCGACGCCAGGTCGCGGAACTCGCGGCGGTCGCTCACTGTGACCACTCCCAGTCCTCGACGGTCACGGTGTCGCCGGCGTCGTATCCCTCGACGGACTCCGGCACGACGACCCAGCCGTCGGCGAGCGCAACGCTTGAGAGGACGCCCGACCCGCTGGCCCGCGTCGGCGTCGCGGTCGTTTGCTCGTCCGCGCCTTCATCGTGCAGTTCCACCCGCGCGTAGGTTCTGGTCCCCGGCTCACTGGCGATCTTCCGCATCAGTTCGGCCTCGGTCGTCGGCGGGTCAGCCGTCGGGAGGTGGCCGGCCCAACGGAGCGCCGGTTGGAGGAACTGGACGGCGTTGACGATGCAGGCAACCGGATACCCCGGAAGCATGAGAATCGGCGTCTCCTCGACCACGCCCAGCGCGACCGGGTGGCCCGGTTTCAGCGCGACGCCGTGGACCAGCACCTCGCCGATTCCGTCGACGACCTCCGGGAGCAGGTCACGCTCGCCGACGGAAGACCCGCCGGTCGTCACCACGATGTCGTGGTCGAGGTCGTCGCTGATGGCCGCCCGGAGCGCGTCCACGTCGTCGGTGACGATATCGCGGTAAGTCGCTGTGCCGCCCCAGCGTTCGACGTACTGGGTGACGGTCTGGCCGTTCGTCTCGATGACCTGTCCTGGCTCCGGATCGTCCTGCACCAGTTCTTCCCCGGTCGGAATCACGCTGACGGTTGGCTGCTCGTACACCTCGACAGCGTCGTTCCCGACGGATTTCAGCAGTCCGAGGTCCGACGGGCGGAGCCTGTGGCCGTCCTCGTACAGCGTCTGCCCTTCCGCCACGTCCTCGCCGATGGGGGCGACGTTCTCCCCGCCCGCGACCGCATCGAACACCGTGACGCTGTCGCCGGTCACCTCGGTCTCCTCGACCATCACGACGGCGTCGGCACCCTCGGGGAGTTCGCTCCCCGTGTGTACGCGGGCCGCTGTCTCTGTGGTCACCGTCTCACCGACCCGGAGCGATGCGGGCGACCGCTGGCTCGCGCCAAAGGTGTCCTCCGCCCGCACGGCGAAACCGTCCATCGCTGCGCGCCGGTAGTGGGGCACCGCTCGCTCGGCAGTGATTTCGCCCGCGACGACGCGCTCGTCGGCGTCGCGCAGCGGAACGCGCTCCGTCCGCTCGTGTGGGGACACTGCGTCCAACAGCGTCTCCCTGGCCGTCGTCACTGGCGTTCGGTCCTTGAACCCAGCCGACTTTCGGGACTCGTTGCTCATGCCGGTACGAATGGCCGGCACACCAAAAAGCTCGCCAGGTTCAGGGGGATTCGGCCGGAAAGGCCGAGCGTCGCGGAGATTCAAGTACGGGAACGGGGCCACGCCCCGGTATGCTACCGGGGACGCCCGCCGTCGACCCGACGACGACGCTCGCGCTACTCGCCGCGGTCGGCGCGGGTGTCGGGCTGGGAACGCTCAGCGGGCTCGTTCCGGGGTTGCACGCCAACACGTTCGCGCTCCTGCTCGCCGCGGCGGCGAGCAGCCTGCCCGGGCCGCGGCTCTACGTCGGCGTCGCGATGCTTGCGGCCGGGGTGACACACACCTTTCTCGACGTGATTCCGGCGCTGGCGCTGGGCGTCCCGGACCCGGCGATGGCGGCCAGTGCGCTACCGAGCCACCAGCTGGTCATCGAGGGCCGCGGTCGGGAGGCGCTTCGCCTGTCTGCGCTCGGGAGCGGGCTGGCCGTGGTGTTTGCCGTCCCGCTCGCGGTTCCGCTCACCCTCGGAATGGAGCGTGCGTATCCGCTGGTCCGGCCCTGGCTCCCGGTGCTCCTTGCAGGGGTCGCCGCCCTGCTCGTGGTCACCGAACGCGGCCGCCGTCGGCAGGTCGGCGCGGCGTGTTCCCTGGCCGCCAGTGGACTGCTCGGAATCGGGCTGCTCGATGCGCCGGTAACCGGAGCGTTGCCTGTGTCGGACGTGCTGGTCCCACTGTTTTCGGGACTGTTCGGCGCGCCGGTGCTCCTGGCCGCTATCGAGGGGGACGGCGTCCCGCCACAGGCCGACGCGACGGTGACGACGCCGCGACGAACGGTCGGCGTTCTCGCCGGTATCGGCACACTCTGTGGGGGCGTAGTCGGCTACATTCCGGGCGTCTCCAGCGCTATCGCAGCGACGCTGGCGCTGGGCCTGATCTCCGACCAGGGACCGCGAGCGTTCATCGTCACGACGAGCGGCGTCAACACGGCGACAGCGGTATTTGCGCTGTTCGCGCTCATTTCGCTCGGGACGCCCCGAACCGGCGTTCTCGTCGCGCTCGACCGGGCCGAAGTCCCGTTGGTGCTCCCGGCACTGCTCGCCGCGGTCGCCATCGCTGCCGTCGCCGGCGCGATACTCGTCCCGACCGTCGGCGACCGCTACCTCCGGATTGTCGGCCGACTGGACCCGGCGTACCTTTCGCTGTCGGTGATTGCGGTCCTGATCTGTCTCTCCGCGCTCTTCGCGGGGCTGGTCGGCGTAGGTGCGTTCGGGGCCGCGACCGCAGTCGGCCACTTGCCCCCGAAGTTCGGGGCTCGGCGGGCGACTCTGATGGGGGTGTTGCTCGTCCCGCTGGCGTTATAGGTAGCCCCGCTGGCGGAAATGGGCGAGCAAGACGGCGACGACGATCACCATCCCGATCATCACCGCGGGGTAGCCGAACGCCCAGCCCAGTTCCGGCATGTTGTACGGGCTGTCGGCGAAGTTCATCCCGTAGATGCCGACCACGAAGGTCAGCGGAATGAAGATGGTCGCGACGACGGTGAGCATCTTCATTACCTCGTTGGTCGACTGGGACACCGTGTTCAGGTAGATATCTCGCGCCCCCGCCACCAGGTCGCGGTACGTCTCGGTCAGGTCGACAATCTGGACCAGGTGGTCGTACACGTCCCGGAAGTACTTCTCCGTCTGTGGCTGGATCTGGTTGGGGTCGCCACGGGCGAGCACGCCGATCGCTTCCCGCGCCGGCCAGACCTGTTTGCGGAAGGACAGCAGGTCGCGCCGAACGTCGTTGATCCGTTCGAGCGTCTCGATATCGGTGGAGATGGTCACTTCCTCCTCGATCTGTTCGATATCGGTCTCGATCTCGTCCAGTAGGTCGAAGTACGCGTCGACGATGACGTCGATGACCCGGTAGGCCGTGAAATCCGGGCCGCGGTGGAGGAGTCGCTCGTCCCCGCGGCCGACGGCGTCCATCACGCGCTGGACGGACGGGACGGCTCCCGTCGACAGCGTGACGACCCAGTCGGGGCCGATGAACAGGCCAAGCGGCGTCGTTTTCACCTCCTTGTCGAACGTCGTATCGCCGGGCGTGAGCGACGCGGACTTGACGAGCGCGAACGTGTAGGCGTTGAACTCCTGGACGTTCGCCCGGACGTCGGTCTTGATGTCCTCGATAGCCAGCGAGTGGAGATCGAAGGCGGAACTGACGGCGTCGATTTCTTCGGGTGTCGCGTCGGTGACGTGAACCCACGTCGTCCCGACGGCCGTTCGGGCTGCCGCCAGGTCCTCGTACTCCACTGCCTGTCCGTCGGCGTACACCACTGCGGAAATCACGGTGTGTCCTCCGTCGGCGTGGCGTGGCCGACGGCCGCCACCGTCAGCCCGACCATGACCGCCGTCACCGACGCAGACCGGCCGGGGTAGGCGACGCTCGTCCCGACAGCATAGCCAGCAATGCCGACGAGCGTGAGCACCGCACCGGCGACAAACAGCCGATTCATGCCTCCGTCATCACTGGCCCGAAAGAAAACAGTGTCCCCGCAGTCAGTTGCCCGAGTGCGAGAGGCCGCCGAGCAGCGTATCGACACGCGGCCCTTCGCGGTCGTCGATCCGTTCCGGGTAGACGGCGACAGCGACGACCACGTCACCCTCGTGTTCGAAGCTCGTGAGATGAATCAGGACATCCACTTCCTGGCCCTCGATGGCCGTCGTTCCGGAGAACACGGCCACCTCACGGGACTCGCCCAGTGCCTCCACCGAGCGGTTGCGTTCGAACTGGACATCGTTTATCTGGTCGTTCCGGCTGGCGACTTCCTCGACGAGGCGTTCGTTGGACCAGCTGGCGGCCGGGTTCAGCGACTTCCCCGCGACGCTGGCGCTGGGCGTCGAGAAGACGATGAATCGGCCGGCGTTGACCTCACCGAGCGGTCCGAGGTCGATGCCACGCTCGTACTGTCGGACGTGGTTCGTGACGCGGATGGTTCGCTCCTGCCCGGCGACGGTGACCGTCCGCTCGATAGTCTGTTCGTCAGCCATCGACTGCTCGTAGCCGGTCTCTTCGAGCGCACTGTCGCCGACTGACACCGGTGCGGAGTCGAACTCGACTGTCTCCCCGGTTATCAGGCCGACACAGCCCGACGAGGCGACGAGTAACCCGACGAGAAGCGTGAGGATGCCCTTTCGCATTGTTGTTTCTACACTGTGTCCAGTATATAAAGTGCTTGGCCGCCCAAGCTGTTAACTAAGGTACAAAACACCGTCGATAAACGTCCTAGAACCGGTCTATCGTCCCCTTTCAGAGCCGGTAGGTCGGCCCGTCGTCAGTGTCCTGCACCTCGACGCCGAGCGCTTCCAGTTCGTCCCGGAGTTCGTCGGCGCGTTCGTAGTTACCGGCCTCTCGTTCCTGCTCGCGGATATTCAGAACCAGGTCGACGACGTCACCGGCCAGCGACACGTCGCCGCTGTCGTCGTCGCCGAACGCCAGCCCGAGGATGCCGCCGCCGAGTTCCTCGAAGGCTTCGATGGCGCGGCGGAGCCCCTGGTAGTCCCGTTGCTCGTGGGCATCCAGGTGGGAGTTCACAGCGGCCGTCAGGTCGAGCAGCGCGGTCATCGCTTCCCGCGTGTTGAAGTCGTCGTTCATCGCGGCCTCGAACGCCGATCGGGCGTCTGCGACAGCGTCACGAAGCGTCTCGTCGGTTACTTTCGCGTATGCGTCCACGTCGTCGCAGGCCTCAACTGCCCGCTCGTAGCCACGGGACAGGCGGTCCCAGCGCTCCTCGGCCTCCGCGATGGTCTCGTCGCTGTAGGTCGCCCGCGAGGTGTAGGCCGTCGACAGGAGGAAGGTCCGGAGCACGTCGGGGCCGAACTCCTCGACGGCGTCGGCGACGGTGAAGTAGTTACCCAGCGAGGAGGACATCTTCTCCTCCTCGGTTTCCAGCAGTCGGACGTGGAGCCAGTACTTCGCGAACTGCGTTCCGGTCGCGGCCTCGCTCTGGGCCACCTCGTTCTCGTGGTGGGGAAAGACGAGGTCCTGCCCGCCGACGTGGATGTCGATGGACTCGTCGAGGTGGGTCATCGACATCGCCGAGCACTCGATGTGCCAGCCCGGTCGGCCCTCGCCCCACGGGGAGTCCCAGGTCTGGGCCGTCTGGCAGGCCTCCGCGGCCGGCGCGGCCTCGGGGTGCTGGTGGTCGGCGATGTCGTCGGGGTCGACGCCGCCGGCCTTCCAGAGCGCGAAGTCGGCCGGATGGCGCTTTTCGCCTTCGGTCTCCTCACCCTGGGACTCGATGTCGTCGACGGACTGGTTCGAGAGTTTCCCGTAGTCCTCGAAGCTTGTCACGTCGAAGTAGACGGAGCCGTTCTGTTCGTAGGCGTGGCCCCCCTCGACGAGTCGCTTGACGAGGTCGATGATCTCCGGGACGTGCTCGGAGACGCGGGGATACACCTCCGCGCGGCCGAGGTTGAGCGACCGCATGTCGTCGATGACCTGCTGGACGTAGTGGCGGGCCACGCTCTCCTCGCTGTCGCCGTCCTCGCCGACGCGGGCGACGATCTTCTCGTTGACGTCGGTGAAGTTCTCGACGTGGTGGACGTCGTAGCCCAGGTGGTCGAGCCAGCGGGCCATCACGTCGACGTGGACCCAGCCGCGCGCGTGCCCGAGGTGGGGTGGGTCGGAGGTCGTCAGCCCACAGTAGTACAGCAGCACGGAGTCGGGGTCGCGCGGCTCGAAGGGCTCTTTCTCACCGGTCAACGTGTTCGTCACGCGAAGCGTCATTACCGGGGGAAACTGGGGCCGCCCGCTTTAAGCCGTCGGAAGGCGACTCACCCCTGTACAGTCGCTTCGACCACCCGGAGCGTGTCCGGTCCCGCGCGGCGGCTCACCACCACGACGAGCGCGTCGTCGGTGACGCCGGCGGCCTCGGTCGAGATATCGGTCGCTCGCAGGCGTCCGAGCACCTCGGCCAGCGCCGCCGCCGAGAGGTCACCGGTGGCGACGATGCCAGTCAGCGAACCGGCGCCCTCGGCGAAGGCGGCGTCGCCGACTGTGAGGACGGCGGTCGACTCAGCACCGGGGGACTCGACCCGGCCAAGCCCGCTCTGCATCGAGACCCTGGCGTCGCTGTCGTGTGGCGGGTCGGTGGGCAGTTCCTCGGCGAACCGACGGAGCGCAGTCGCGACGGCTTCCTCCTCGCCGTCGATGTCGAGCGTGCGAGCGGCGGCCGTGTAGTTAACCACGCCCGCCCGAAGTGCGTCGTAGAGGAACGGGCGCTCGCGGACGGCGTCCCTGGTCGCGGCTGCGAGTGACATTGGCGTCGGGCACGAACGGCGCAGACAAAAGCGGTTCTATCGATGCGAGCGAGCGCGCTTCGACCGGAGAGAGCCAGCGGTGCCCGTTCTATCCCGTCATGACCACGGTACGGACGCGCTAAACCCGCAGAACTGCGGGTCCGCTCCCAGCAAGTGAGAACAGTCATAGGGGATTGTGCCACAGGAGGCTGTCTCTCTACATGAGGGAAGGACAATGGCTATTGCACAACGCGAACGGCAAGTGTTCGGACAGCCCCTGGAACCGGCGGAACGAGTCATCGGTGGCATTGTTGTCGCTGCTGGCGCGCTGGGACACGCCGCACTGCTGGCAGCAGCCGGACTGCTGTTCTACGTCCTCCTGTTCGGGCTGTGATCGGGCGGAATCGATCGGTAACCACTCACTTTCCGAGTTGAACACCGAACAGCCCGCCGGCTACCCGGACAGGCCAACGAAGGCCCTAAGGACGGCTCGCCCCAACCGGTGAGTATGGACGAAGCACTCGTTATCGCGGCCCACGGCTCCCATCTGAACGCCGAGTCGAGTACGCCCACGTACGACCACGCCGACACGATTCGGGCGACCGGCGCGTTCGGCGAGGTCCGCGAGTCCTTCTGGAAGGAGGAACCGTCGTTCCGGGAGGCGCTGCGGACCGTCGACGCCGAGGAGGTGTATCTGGTCCCGCTGTTCATCTCTGAGGGCTACTTCACCGAGCAGGTCATTCCACGGGAGTTCCGCCTGGAAGACTGGGACCCCGAGCTGTGGGACTCCGACGGGACGAGCGCGACCAACGCGACGCTGGCCGCCGAGGACACGGACCAGACCGTTCACTACTGCGGCCCGGTCGGGACGCACGACTCGATGAGCGACGTCATCGTCCAGCGGGCCGAGTCCGTCACCGGTGACCCCGACGTCGGCGACGGGTTCGGCCTCGCGGTCGTCGGCCACGGCACGGAGCGCAACGAGAACTCCGCGAAGGCCATCCAGTACCACGCCGACCGCATCCGCGAGCGCGGCCGCTTCGACGAGGTGCAGTCGCTGTTCATGGACGAAGACCCCGAGGTCGACGACGTCGCGGACTACTTCGAGAGCGACGACATCGTCGTCGTCCCGCTGTTCATCGCCGACGGCTTCCACACCCAGGAGGACATCCCCGAGGACATGGGGCTGACCGACGACTACCGGACGGGCTACGACGTACCGACCACTGTCGAGGGCCACGATATCTGGTACGCCGGTGCTGTCGGAACGGAGCCGCTGATGGCCGATGTGGTACTCGAACGGGCTGCTGACGCAGGAGCCGACGTGAGCAGCGCCATCGAGCAGGTGCGCGAGGAGACCGGCGGCGCGAAGCCCGCGACCGGCGACTGACCGCTCAGCGCCTGCCGCTTTGTACCGGAACACAGACCGACTGACACTGCTGGCTGGCCGGAACCAGCCGACTTTTGCCGACTGAGTTCCGTTTTCCCGTATGGACGGCGAGTACGTGGACGCGCTGGTGGCAACTGCCCCCGATGGCATCGCCTTCGACGACCTCCATGTGGCCCACGAGAGCGGCGGGTACACGTTCCAGACGCCGGACGTGGACCACAGTGGTATCGACGAAGAGACGCTCCGGACGGTGGCGGCGGAGTCACCGTACGTCCGAAACTGGTATTTCTGGCACGCCACAGCGCCCCAGAAGGCGGACCGCTGGGCGTTCCTCCGCTGGCTCGAAGGGGCAGAGCAACGGGACGTGGCCGAGCGCTACGACGCGCTCGCCGACGGGGTGTCCGCGACCTGGGGCGAACTCCATCTGACCGTCACGCTCTCCGACGGGGAACGGGCCTACAGTGTTCGCCACCGCGCCGACGCCGACGTCGGGACGAGCGCACTCGACACGCATGACGACCCGCTCGATGCACGCGAGATAGCGAAACACGACGACGACGGCGGCTACCGTCCGCTCAAGACCGCGCCGTCGCTCCAGACGGGCTGGGCGTTCCCGGCCCTCTCGGCGGGCGAGTTCGTCACGACTGTCGACGCGTTCTACCCGGCGACCATTGCGAACTGGCACCGCGAGCGGGAGGGCGAACTCGACGTGAACCACTGGCGGGACACCGTCGACCGCCAGACGGGAATCTACGGCGTCGTCAAGACCTGGGATCGCGGCGACGGCTACGAACACGTCAACTGGGTAGCCGAGGCCTGCTGTGACGACTCCCAGTGTCTCAAGCGCCGGGAGTGGCAGTACGACGAGGAGACGGACCTCGGCGTCGACGGCGGGTCGGGTGAGTTCCCCTGCCGCGAACCCTGTTCGCTCGTCATCGCCGGCGCACGCCAGTGGACGAAACTCGAAGGCGAGACGAGCCAGACCTACGAGTTCGAACTCACGCCCAGCGAAAAAGAGCAGGTCGAGGCCATCATCGATGCCGTCGCCGACGGCGAGGCCGAGGACATCCGCGAGGCGGACATCTACGAGGGAGCCAACCGGTACCGGGCGCGGTTCCTGCGCGCGAAGCTGTTCGACGACGAGGGGAACCTCGGCGGCGTCGAGACGGAACAGTAACGGGGTTCAGGACGAGCGAACGGCGACGGACAGAAGTCCCAGCACGATTGTGACTGCGAGGACTGCGACAGCGGTCAACAGCAGGCTCTCGGTGAGAACCAGCGTGATGAGGCCCGCAATCAGGACCGTGAAACCGCCAGCCGCCAGTATCGGTCCCGCGGACAGGTCTTCGAGCCCGGGTTCCGATTCCGTCGCCGATTTCGGCTGTGGCTTCGACAGCTCGTCGTCGACGATGACCGGTTCGTTCTCGGTCCCGCCTTCTGGGATGTAGATGTCGATGTACCGGGTCTCGGCGCCGTACCCCGTCACGACCTTTAGCTTGCCACGGACCGGGCCGTCACCGTCGACAGTTATCCTGACCAGTCGGTCGGTTTCGGCCCGTACGTGGTGGTTCGTGGCGTCGAGCGATGCGACGGAGGAGAGCGAGTCGTCGAGGTGAAGATGGACGTGCAGGGCCTCGCCGTGATTGACTAATCGTACGTCGAAACTCCCTGTCGCGTCGAACTCGTTTGGAACCTCCAGGCTGTGGATGTCCGTCCGATTGAGGTGCACGGGCAGGGAGTCAGGCACGGACGTGACTCCGCGGGGCGAGGAAAAAAAGGTTCAGGCCGGTGCCTCGTCGCGCATATCCGGCGGGAGCAGGTTCGGAATGCCGTCCTCGATGGGGAACGTCTCGCTACACTCGGTACAGGTGAGTTCGCCCGACAGAATCTCGCCGTCGTCGCGCTCCGTCACTTCGAGGTCGAGGTCGTGCTTGTCCAGAGGGCAGCAAATAATTTCCATCAGGTCCTCTTTCATACAGTCGACCAAGACCGGCGGTCGCAAAAGTCTGCCGCTCTCCCAGTGAGTGTCGCCACGTCACTGGGTAATCGCGTCTGCCCCCTCAAACGTCGAAGTAGGGAGAACAGCCCGCTAGAACGGGTGCTCGCGAACGATAGTTTCGCCGCGGCCGGGGCCGACGCCGATGGCGTAGGCCGGCGTGTCGAGTTCGGACTCGATGTATTCGACGTAGGCTTTCGCGTTCTCCGGCAGCGCGTCGTACCCCTCGTCGGCGGCGTTCGCCCAGTCGACCTCGGGCCAGCCGTCGAAGGACTTGAAGTTGGCTTCACAGCGCTTCCACTGCTCGGTCGTCGCGGGCATCGACGCCAGTTCCTCGCCGTCGAGCGTGTACGTGTGACCGACTTTCACTTCGTCGAGGCCGGCGAGCACGTCGAGGTGGTTGATGGCGATGCCGGTAAAGCCGGACACGCGCGTGGAGTGGCGCAGCATCGGCAGGTCGAGCCAGCCGACACGTCGCGGGCGGCCGGTGACGGTCCCGTACTCGCCGCCTTCCTCGCGGATGTAGTTCGCCAGTTCCTCGTTCTCGCCTTCGCCCTGCTCGTCGTAGCCGGGCGTGTCGCCGACGACGCCGCCGAGTTCGGTCGGCAGCGGGCCGCTCCCGACGCGGGTGAGGTACGCCTTCACGATACCGATGACTTCGCCGTCGCCGACGACGCCGGGGCTGAGTCCGGTCCCGGTCGCCGCGCCGCCGGCCGTCGGGTTCGAGGAGGTGACGTAGGGGTAGTTCCCGTGGTCGATGTCGATGATGGTCCCCTGTGCGCCCTCCAGCATGACGTTCTGGCCCTCGTCGATGGTCGCGCTGAGGAAGGCTCCGGCGTTGACGGTCATGTCCTCGGCCTCGAAGCGGCGGCCGAACTCGCGGAACTCCTCGAAGATGGCGTCCACGTCCAAGGCATCCGGATCGTCAAGCTCGTCGACGTCGAGGCCGTACACGTCCTCGACGACGGCCCGCTTCTGCGGGACGACGTATTCGAGGCGCTCTCGGAGCACGTCCGGGTCGAGCAGGTCGCCGACGCGAACGCCGCGCCGGCCGGCCTTGTCCTCGTAGGTCGGGCCGATACCCCGGCCCGTCGTTCCGACTTCTTGGTCTGTTTCACTCTTTACCTTCTCTTCGATGCCGTCGAGCACCCGGTGGAATGGGAGAATGACGTGTGCTCGTTCGGCGATGCGAACGTCCGGGTCGAGGCCGCGTTCCTGGAGCGTGTCTATCTCGTCGAACAGCGTTCGCGGATTGACGACGCACCCGTTGCCGAGGACGCCGACCTTGCCGCGGATGGCTCCGCTCGGAACCAGCGAGAGCTTGTACTCCTCGCCCTCGTGGACGACGGTGTGGCCGGCGTTGTCGCCGCCCTGATAGCGCGCGACGACGTCCACGTCGTCGCCGTACAGGTCGACGATGCCGCCCTTCCCTTCGTCGCCGAGCTGTGAGCCGACGATGGTTACGGTCATCGCACGCACCTTCCATCCACCGTGATAAACAGATTACGGTCCGGAAATCACGCTCGTGAGCAGTACCCATGTGAACCGTTACGACGGTTTTAAGATACCCCTGTTCGAACGTATCAACGTTGTAGCGATTGGCCGAGGGAGAACCTTTAAATACCGCAAACACAAGTTAACAATTGCCATGATAGACAGGCTTGAAAAGGAAGTTGACATGCTGGAGCGCCACTTGCAGGTGCTTCGCATGGTTATCGAGAACGAGCCTATCGGTATCGTGAAGATGTCCAACGAAACCGGCTACCCGCACCACAAGGTGCGGTACTCCCTGCGCGTTCTCGAAGAGGAGAACCTCATCGAGCCCTCCAGCCAGGGTGCGATCACGACCGAACAGACCGGTGAGTTCGTCGACGACTTAGACGAGAAGGTCGACGAGATCATCGACAAGCTCGAAGGTATGAAGATCGAAGACGCGGCCGAAATCGAAGGCTAAGCTTCTTTCTCAGAGTTCCGGGACCGCCAGGTGGAACTCCTGGTTTCTCGCTTCTAACAGACAGAGGTGAAAGCCCTCCTTGCGCGAGAGGTTCACGAAGCTCTTCCGCTTATCGCGGTTGAACAGCCCACTGGAAGTGGCTTCTTCGGCGGTTTCGAGCGCCCCCGGCTCGAAGAAGCTGCTCGTGACGAGAAACGCCGACGCAAGCGATCCGGAGGCGTTGCCGACCCGCTCGGCGTTCCGGATGAGGTCCGACATCTGGCCCTCGGAGGCCGGTTCGCGCGAGTCGTTGATGTTGGCGACGACCAGCGGGTTCCCCATCCGGTCGCGGACGACGACGTCGAACCGCTCCTGCGAGCGGTTCTCCTGGCCGTCCTCCGTGTAGGTCACCGTGACGTTGCCGTTCAGTTCGGCGCGGTCGATAGCCGGAAGGCCCTCGTAGAGGTCCTTCATCGCTCCAGCGTGGCCGGTGTCCCGAATCTCGTAGAGGAGGTTCCGGATGAGCCAGTTGACGAAGCGGTACTGGATGCTGTCCTCGAGGAACTCCTCGAAGGGCGTCCCGTTGACCGTGGCGCCCTCGGCCTCGAACTGCGTGTGGTACTCCAGCCTGAGGTTCGCCTCGACTTCATCGCGGCTCGCCTCGCCGTCCCTGGCCTCCTCCAGCGTCGCCTTGCCTTTCGAGTCGTACCTGACGAAGAGGTTCGTCCCGTTTATCGCCTCGCCGACGCTGAGCCGGGTGCCACCCGCAGCGGTGTCGTCCTGCTCGTCGAGTTGCTCCTCCAGCCGGTCGATCTCGGCCCGTGCGTCGGCTAGCTCCGACTCCAGGCGGTCGCGCTCGTCCCGGAGTTCCTGGTTCGTGGCTTCCAGATCTGTGAGTTCGGATTCGAGTTCCGACACCGTCTCGGCCCGCTGTTCCAGTTCGGACTCCAGTTCCGCGACGCGCTCCTGCTCGCGCGGTGTCGGCTCTTCGTCGGCAGGCGACTGTCGCTGGTCCTCTGTCGAAGGCTGGGTCTTGGGCGTCTCGGCCGGCTGTGGGTCTTTCGCAGGTGTGCGACGGCTCTCCTGTGCCGGTGCTGGTCCCTGCACACTGGATTCGGTCGACGGTGCCGAGTCGTCCTGTGCTGGCTGGTCACGTCGCGGCGTCGAGGCCTGTTGCCCACCTGTCGGTGGCGTCTGGGTGGGGGACACGCTGGTTGTCATGCTTTCACGAGCACCACCGGACTTGTTCGGGTCCAGCGACGGGACCGAGCGCGTCTCCAGGTCCGTCGTTGACCCGCCAGAACCGGCGTCCGGCGTCGGCGTTGCCGCTCCAGTCCCGGACTGTGCCTGGGACGGCCGTGACTCGGTACTCTGGTTCGGTTTCGAGTCGGTCGGTTCGGCGCGACGGTCCGTCGAAGCCGTCTGGTCGCTCTGTGACTGGGAACTCCGAGCACTCGCCTGCTGGGCTTCCTGCGTTTGTGACGGGTCCGTCGCCGGGCGTTTCGGTTCGGTCTCCCCGGCAGTCTCACCCACTCTGGTCTCCCGTTCGGCGGCGTCGTTGTCCGGTTCCGTCTGTGTCGCGGCGTCGTTGTTCGGTTCTGTCTGGGTCGCGGTGTCAGTATCTGTCGCCGCCCGGTCGGTCGCTCCGCTGTCTGGCTGGCTGTCCGTATTCGGCTTCTCGGCCACGCTCGATTGCTCGTCCGACTCGGAACTGCGGCGGGACCGGCCCGGAGTCGCACCGGCGGCTTTCGACCCCGGCGGGCCGCTGCTTGCAGGGCCGCGGTCCGGTGTCGACTCTGCTGCGGTCTGGGCCTGTTCAGCCTCGTCGGTTCCATCGGCTTCGGTATCTCCGACGGGGTCCGGGGATGGGTCCGCCAGTTCATCGCTGGCGTCGCCCTGTGGTGTCGGTTCGTCTGGTGCTGCCGTCTCTGTCGGCGTGCTATCTACCGCACCCTCGTCAGTGGGTACGTCGGCGACAGCCGTCTCGTCGCCAGCGTCGAGCGGATCGACGCCGGCGGCCGCCGGGTCCGCTGACTGCTCGTCCGCCTCGTCGTCCGGCGGTTCCGGAATCTCGATCGGCTCGATGTCGACCGGCATGACCTCGTAGATGCCGACCTCGTCGTTGGCCGTTTCGAAGGCCTCGTCGTCGGTGATGAGGTTGTCAGAGTTCCCGACCCACGCGACGCTCATCGAGCGGCCCTGGTGGTAGACGGTGTAGTAGTCGCCCGAGAGGACGTTCTCCGAGAGTTCGATAAAGCCCGTAAAGTTGCCGCTCGACAGGGTTTGATCGACGTCTGCAAGCGCGGTGTCTTCGGTGTAGTACTGCGCTTTCACCTCGTCGGCCCGCTCCTGCATCACTGCAAGCAGGGGTAAGGCCTCGTGGGGCGACCGCTTGGCTGTTCCCGACGCGTCCTCGAAGTCCTCGATAGTGCCGTCGAGGACGCCGACGACGGTCCCGTTCAACATGAACAGGCGCGTCGGACCCGTGATGACCGCGCCGGAGAACTCCTGCCCGGCGAGGTCTTGCAGGCCCGCGAACCCGCCGTCGAACGGAACCGACTCCCAGCCGTCGACCCGTTCGACCGTGCGTGTACTCATTACTCCCACCAAGCCGGATGGCAGACAAATAGTTTGTGCCCACGGGCGCGGTCCGATGGACATATGCCGATTCGAGTGTAAGTACGTGTATGGCAGAGGAGCCGGGACTAAGCGACCAGTATCCGACTGCGAGCCCGTGGCCGCTGTTCGTCGCACTGGGATTAGCACTGTCAGAGATCGGCGTGTTCGTCGGACTCTTTCCGGTAGCCGTCTTCGGACTGATACTGTTCGGCGGCAGTATCGCCGGTATCCTCACGGAGTCCGGGTACGTGGAACGGCCGTGGCCGACCCTGCTGGGCGTGGGAGTGGTTCTTATCGTCCTCGCCGCCGCGTTTGCGGTCTGGCAGGTCCCGGTCGCCGATATCGCGCTCTCGAACGTCGGGACCGGGCCACTCCTCACTCGGCTGGTGGCCGTCGCCGCGGCGGGCACCGTGATGATCGCGATGGGTGGCGTCGCCTCGATAATGGAACAGACCGCGGCCTGAGACGGGTACCCGCCCGGTTCGGAAACCAACACTCTATTTACCGACCTGTGCTAACGGACAGGCATGGCACTGTTCGGGTTCGAAAAAGACACCCTGCTCGACCTCACTGTGAACGTTATCCCGCTCGGGATCCTCCTCTTCTTCATCGTCGCGTTCGCCGCGTTCCCGGCATTCGGAACGGATCCCGTCTTCTCCGGAATGCAGTTCGCACTGATCATCTCGATGTTCCTGTTGCTCGCTGTCCTGACCTACTACGCGGGGAAGGCCGTCGAGAACGCCGAGAAGGAGAGCGGCGAACTCGGCCACGAAGACTGAGCGGACGGGTTCAGACAAACCGTTTCGAAGACCGACCGCGGTCGCTACCGGATGACAGTGCGAGGTGATCCCTCCTTTCTGCGGTTTCACCGCCGGATGGAAGCCGTGTTTTATGATCGTTGCTGCAGGAATCGACCCTTTGATAATGTCCCAGTCCTGAAGGACGACTATGGTAGCAGGAGATATTGTGCTGACGGGGCTGATGGCCGTCCTCCTCGTCGGCATCGCCGCGCTTCTCACCCGTGTCGAGAACTGGCGTTCGTATACGCCGCTCGCGGGTGGCGGGGCCGTCACGGGTGACGAGGCAGCGGTCATCAACCGTGAGAAACCCGCAGGTATCATTCGCTGGCTAACAACCGTCGACCACAAGGACATCGGTCTGTTGTACGGGGTGTACGCGGTCATCGCATTCGCCGTGGGCGGCATCATGGCGATGCTCATCCGCCTCCAGCTCGTCACGCCCGCCGGGGCCATCCTCGGCAACAACGCCTACAACTCCATCCTGACGAGTCACGGCATCACGATGCTGTTCCTGTTCGGGACGCCCATCATCGCGGCGTTCGCGAACTACTTCATCCCCCTGCTCATCGGGGCTGACGACATGGCGTTCCCGCGTATCAACGCCATCGCGTTCTGGCTGCTTCCGCCGGCGGCCCTGCTTATCTGGGCCGGATTCTTCCTCGCGCCGGTGACCGAGAACATGATCGAGCCGGCTCGTACGGCCTGGACGATGTACACGCCGCTGTCGGTCGAGCAGGCGAACCCCGGCGTCGACCTGATGCTGCTGGGACTGCACCTCTCGGGCGTTGCGGCGACGATGGGCGCGATCAACTTCATCGCGACCATCTTCACGGAGCGCAACGAGGAGGTCAACTGGGCGAACCTCGACATCTTCTCGTGGACGATCCTCACCCAGTCCGCGCTCATCCTGTTCGCGTTCCCGCTGCTGGGGAGCGCCATCGTCATGCTCCTCCTGGACCGGAACCTCTCGACGACGTTCTTCGCCGTCGAGGGTGGCGGCCCGCTGCTGTGGCAGCACCTGTTCTGGTTCTTCGGCCACCCCGAGGTGTACATCCTCGTCCTGCCGCCGATGGGACTGGTCAGCCTCATCCTGCCGAAGTTCTCGGGCCGGAAGCTGTTCGGCTTCAAGTTCGTCGTCTACTCGACGCTTGCCATCGGGGTCCTCTCCTTTGGCGTCTGGGCCCACCACATGTTCTCGACGGGCATGGACCCGCGGCTCCGGGCGTCGTTCATGGCTGTCTCGTTGGCTATCGCGATACCGAGCGCAGTCAAGACGTTCAACTGGATCACGACGATGTGGAACGGCCGCCTGCGCCTGACGACGCCGATGCTGTTCTGTATCGGCTTCGTCTCGAACTTCATCATCGGCGGTGTTACGGGCGTGTTCCTCGCTTCCATCCCCGTCGACCTGATTCTGCACGACACCTACTACGTCGTCGGGCACTTCCACTACATCGTGATGGGTGCCATCGGCTTCGCGGCCTTCGCCGGCATCTACTACTGGTTCCCGATATTCACCGGGCGGATGTACCAGCGCACGCTCGGGAAGGCGCACTTCTGGTTCTCGATGGTCGGGACCAACATCACGTTCTTCGCGATGCTCGCGCTCGGCTACCTGGGGATGCCGCGCCGGTACGCCACCTACGAATTCGACGGCGCTATCGCACCGCTGACGCAGGTCAGCACCTTCCACCAAGCGGCGACGGTGGGTGCGGTCATCCTGTTCATCGGCCAGCTGTTCTTCGTCTGGAACATCGTCCAGTCCTGGCTCGAAGGCCCGAAAGTCGAGGACGGCGACCCGTGGAACCTCGAACGCGACGGCATGCTGGACCGCGAGTTCCAGTGGTTCGACGAGCAGCTCGAAGCCGAAGCGCCGGAGAAGGACCCCTCGCTGCTCGCTGACGGCGGCGAAGAAGAACAAGACGACTCGTAAGCGGCCGAATTCTGTTTTCGTCTACTTTCTGTCGTTCGCAGCTATGCCCGAACTGACAGTGCCTGTTAGCTCGCGCCGGAGACGAGTACCATGGCCGTCACGAACATCATGAGCGCGATTCCGGTCAGGACGAGAAACAACAGTTCCTTCTGTGACATAGGATAGCTACGGCGTGGAAGTGAAAAAGGCTAATCGTCTCCGAGCCGTTGTTCCCACATGAGCGAGTCAGCCGAGGCCAGGTCCGGACAGCAAATCGTCCTTCGCCTGTACGTTGCTATTGTTGTTCTTGCCGGCGTGATGGGGTTCGTGCTCGGCAGCATCCGACCGGAGGATCTCGAACCGGAACTGTTCGGTGTGATCGCGCTGCCACCGACGCCGTTTGGCGTCGCCATCTACGGGTTCGTCACTATCGGCATCGTCCTCGGCGTGTTGCTTGGCCTCGTCGTGTACGTCTCCGAGCGAATCGACGACGCGGCCAGTTCCTGAGTGTCCGTTGCTGCAGTATATCTTGCCGTGTGAACCAGTTCCTCGTACCGCTGTGGACCCCTCAGCTATCTGATGCCCGATTCCGTTAGTTTATTTTAATCCGACAGAAAATCGGCTGCTAGTCGCCTGCGTGACAGCAAGCCGGTGTCTCGCCGCCCTCCCTACAAATGCGCCCCGAATTTCCCCTCCGTCAGTGGTTGGTCCACCGAATCGCTATCGACCGACGTGCGCTCGCAGCGTTCAGAGCGGGGCTCGGGCTGTGTCTCATCGTCGATATTGTCCTACGGTGGTCGGACATCGTCGCCTTTTACACCGATAGCGGCGCGCTCCCGCGCTCGACACTGGCTGAACTGTATCCGGTTCTGGGAGACGTGTCGCCGCTCGCTTTCTCGGGGACCGTCTGGCTCCCGCTGGTGGCCCTCGGACTGACGGCGCTCGCAGGACTGGCGCTGGTAGTGGGCTACCGGCCCCGCCTGAGCGCGGGCGTCGCGTTCGTCCTGCTCGTATCGATACAGCTCCGGAACCCTGTCGTCCTCAACGCCGGCGATACGCTGTTTCGCCGGCTGCTGTTCTGGAGCCTCCTCCTCCCGCTTGGCTGTGGCTGGGAAAATGGGTCGCCGGAGTCTGCGCCGACACGGGTCGCCACCGCCGGCACTGCGGGCATCCTCCTGCAAGTACTGGCCGTGTATGTGACGAACGGCCTCATGAAGTTTCGCGGTACGTACTGGCACCGGGGGACCGCGGTGCGGTACGTGTTCCAGCTCGACCACCTCACTGTCCGTGTTGGTGACGTGGTTGCGGGCTGGGACCCGGTGCTGGTCCTGGGGAACTGGCTCTGGCTCGCCTTGCTCGCTGGGTCCCCGTTGTTGCTCATCTGGACCGGACGGTACCGGACGGGACTGGTCGCGGCGTTCGTCACCGCACACGTCTGTATGGCGTTCTCGTTTCTCCTGGGTGTGTTTCCGCTCGTCTCGATTCTCGGGCTGGTCTTGTTTCTCCCGACGCCGTTCTGGGACGCGCTCGCGGACCGCTGGCCCGCCGCCATCGAAGCGTTGCGCCCGCGGGGGCCGGATTCAGCGACAGGTCCTTCGCAACTCTGGTTCCCCACGACGACGGCTTCGCTAGCGGCGCTCGGGATCGTCGCCATTGTCGTTCTCAACGCTATCGCAGTCGGCTTCGTCGCCGCACCGACGGGCACGCCGGACAGAATCGAGGACCGGAGCTGGAACATGTTCGCGCCAGACCCGCCACAGGAAACGTGGTGGTACGTGGCCCCGGCACCCCTGGAGTCCGGGAACCGGGTCGACGCGCTTACCCGGGAGCCGGTCACTCTCTCTCGGCCGCCGAAGGTGTCAGACCGGTTTCCGAACCAGCGCTGGAAGAAGTTCCTCGGGACAGCCCGTCACGAACCCAGTCTTCGACGGTCGCTCGCAACGTATCTGTGTTCCCGGTGGAATCAACGCCACGACGACGCGATGGAACGCGTGGAGTTGATTGTCCTGACCGAGTCGACCAACCTGAACGGGTCCGAATCCGTCAGCCAGAAACGGCTCGGGTCGTATCAGTGTGCCTGATCGGGTGATGATGGAGATTGGTTACACCTCGAAAGCAGTCCTTCAAGCGACGATTGAGCGTACGCTCTGTCCAGTCAGGCGACGCTGGCCGTTTCCTGATAGCTCCCGTACTCTGCCTCGAAGACGGCCATGATCTCGCCCATCGTCGCGTAGGCTTTCACCGCGTCGATGATGACGGGCATGACGTTCCCGCCGTCCGTGATCACCTGCTGCAGTTCGTCGAGCGCCGCTTCCACGGCCGCGTCGTCGCGCTCTGCCTTGGCCGTCGCAAGCTTGTCCCGCTGGCGTTCCTGCACGTCCTCGTCGACGGTGAGAATTTCGGGCTCGGTGTCTTCCTCGACGGTGTACTTGTTGACGCCGACCATGACCTCTTCCTCGCTCTCGACGCGCTGCTGGTACTCGTAGGCGGCGTCCTGAATCTCGCGCTGGAAGTAGCCGTCCTGAATCCCCTGAATAACGCCGTCGCGGACCGACCCGTCACCGAGTTCGTCCCTGATGTGGTTGATGTAGGCCATCGCCTTCTCCTCGACCTCGTCGGTCAGCGACTCGATGGCGAAACTGCCGCCCATCGGGTCGACGATGTCGGCGGCGCCCGACTCCTCCGCGATGATCTGCTGTGTGCGGAGGGCGACCCGCACCGCCTGCTCGGACGGGAGCGCCAGCGCCTCGTCGAAGCTGTTGGTGTGCAGGCTCTGGGTCCCGCCCAGCACACCTGCGAGGGCCTGAATCGTCACGCGGACGATGTTGTTCAGCGGTTGCTGGGCCGTCAGTGACTGGCCGGCGGTCTGGGTGTGGAACTTCAGTTGCTTGCTGGCGTCGGCCTCCGCGTCGTACCAGTCGTCCATCACCCGGGCGTAGATGCGCCGGGCCGCGCGGAACTTCGCTATCTCCTCGAACATGGAGTTGTGCGAATTGAAGAAAAAGGAGAGCTGTGGGGCGAACTCGTCGACCTCAAGCCCCCGGTTCAGACAGTCTTCGACGTAGGCGAAGCCGTCCGCGAGGGTGAACGCGAGTTCCTGTACGGCTGTCGAGCCGGCCTCCCGGATGTGATACCCCGACACCGATATGGGCTTGAACTTCGGGGTCTCCTGACTGGCGAACTCGATAGTGTCGGTGACGAGCTTCAGCGACGGCTCCGGTGGGATGACCCACTCCTTCTGTGCGATGAACTCCTTGAACATGTCGTTCTGGAGGGTCCCCCGGATTTCCTCGCGCGGGACGCCCTGCTGGTCGGCCAGCGCGATGTACATCGCGTAGATGACGGGGGCGCTGGGGTTGATCGTGAAGGAGGTCGAGACCTCACCGAGGTCGATGCCGTCGAACAACCGCTCCATGTCCGCCAGCGTGTCGACGGCGACACCCTCCTTGCCCACCTCGCCGTCGGCCATCACGTCGTCGGAGTCGATTCCCATCAGCGTCGGCATGTCAAAAGCCGTCGAGAGCCCGGTCTGGCCCTCGTCGATGAGATAGTGGAACCGCTCGTTGGTCTCGTCGGCGGTGCCAAAGCCCGCGAACTGCCGCATGGTCCACTGCCGGCCGCGGTACATCGTCGGATAGACGCCGCGTGTGAACGGCTCCTCACCGGGGAAGCCGATGTCTTCCTCGTAATCGACGTCGTCCACGTCGAGAGGTGTGTACAGCCGGTCTACGTCGAGGTTTGAGACCGTCGCGAACTGCTCCTTGCGTTCGCCGTAGGCGTCCAGTACGGGGTCCAGTGTCTCGGCTTCCCACTCGCCTTTCTGCTCGCGGATGCGCTGGAGGTCCGACTCGTCGAACATACTCCGGTGTATGTCATGATTTAGTAAGAAGGTTCGGGCAAGCCTGATGTTACCGTCAGACACACCGGCGGGGACTAATCCTGGAGTCGTTCCGTCGTCTGGACGAGCGGGTGGTGCGCGTAGTCGACGACCTCGATATCGTCGATCGACTCCAGGTCGGAGTCTGCGGCCGTCTCGGCCATCCCCAGTTCGACCGTCTCGTCGAGAACGATGACGTAGGCGTCCATTTCGTCGATATCGAGCCGCGCGGCGGCTTTCACGCGGTGGTGGCCGTCAGCCAGCAGGAGGTCCCCGCCGTTGTCGATGACGACGAGCGGTTCCGCCAGCCCGCGTTCCAGTTCGTACACCCGGCCTTCGAGTTCGTCGGCGTACACCGTCGTCTGTGTCGGCGTCAGGTCGTCGAGCTCCACCTCCCGTCGGCCTTCGTGTGTCGTGATGCCGTGGATGTTCTCCAGCGTCCGGCCGAGCTTGTCCACTTTGCCCGGTGTCGCCCGTTCGATCTGTGAGCGGATCACGTCGGCGTTCGAGATGATGCCGACGAGGTGGCCGGCGTCGTCGACGACCGGGAGTTTCTGGATGCCCGACCGCAGGATGACGCGCGCCGCGTCCTGAACGGCCATGTCCGGGTGCGCCACGAGGATGTCATCGGTCATCACGCGGAACATCGGCTCGTGGTCCTCGGCGAGCAGCAGGTCGCGCGCGCTGACGAACCCTTCGACGCGGCGGCCGTCAGTCACCGGAAACCCGCTGAAGTGGTCGTTGTCGGCGATACGTCGGGCGACCTCCCCGACAGTGTCGTCGAGTTCGACGGTGGCAACCTCGCGTGTCATGTAGTCTCCGACCGTCGGTCGACTCGATTCCTCCATCGGCGCGACGTTCTCGACCGACGGCAAAAAAGGCTCGCCTACGACGGCTCGCTGTCGTCGGGTTCGACGAGCGTCTCCGGGGTGTCGTCCGCCTGTTCTGACTCGTCGTCCGGCGGCTCAGCCGCGTCGTCCGCCTGTTCTGGCTCGTCGCCTCCGTCTTCGTCGCCGTCTTCCAGAAACAGCACATCGCTGTTCCAGTCCGTTGCGGTGTCGTCGCTCGACCCTGCAGGCGTGTCTCCAGCCGTCGTGATGGTGTCTCCGCTGTCCCGTCTGAGCGCCGTCGACTCCGTGAACGCGGCCACGTCGTAGTCAGAGCGTGCGTAGACGCGGCCGAGCAACCGGTGGGACCGCGACTGGATAGCGTCGAGAAACCGGTCCGAGACGATAGAGCGGACGATCTCTTCCAGCGACTCCTCGCGGTCGTCGACGGTGATCATCCCCAGGTCGATCTGTGCGCCCGCCATATCGGCGTGACCGCCCGCGGACCCGATCTGTCCGAAGGCGTCCCGCAGCGCCTCGCCGAGGTCGATATCCGCGCCGCGTGCCCGAGCGGACGCGTAAATCGTCCCGTCGACGACGCCGTACACCATCGTCGCCTGAACGCCTTCGAGATCGAGCAGCCTGTCAGCCGCCTGCGCGAGCGCGTCCCGATCACTGATCTCGCCGACGCCGGTCAGGAGCACCGAGCCCTCCTGTTCGCGGTTCGCGATCGCGCGGCCGATGACCGACAGCGTCTCCGGGCTCACGCTCGGGTCTTCGATGCGCTGGAGCGTCGCCATGTCGGCGTTCGTCACGAGATGCGCGGCGGCCTCGAAGTCCGCGGCAGCGACCTCCCGGCGGAAGTCCTTCGTGTCGACCTGAATACCGAACAGCAGGCCCGTCGCGATTGTGGTCGGAATGTCGATGTTGAACCGCTGGAGATAGTCGACCAGTAACGTACTCGTCGCCCCGACGCCGCTCCGGAGGTCGACGAAGCGGGCTTCGATTGGGACGCGCGGCGGATGGTGGTCGATGACGATGTCGATGGGAGTCTCGGGCGGGAGCTGGTCGTTGACGCCGGCTCTGGAGTGGTCGACCAGCGCGAACGCGTCGAACGCGTCCAGTTCGTCCGGCGAATCGGCATCGAGATTCCGGAGATCGAATTCGAGGAGATTGACGAACGCCCGGTTCTCCTGATGGGAAATCTCCCCGTAGTAACAGATCGTCATCTCGCAGTCGGCCCGTTCAGCGAGCGCGCCGAGGGCGACAGCGCTGGCAATCGCGTCCGGGTCGGGGTTGTCGTGCGTGACGACGGCGAGGTGATCGTCGATGTCCCGCAGTACCTGATGGAGCTGTCTGGCCCGCGTTCCCTCGTCGCCGACCGACTGGGTGACGTAGTCGGTAACGACAGACTCCGGCGTAACCAGCCGGTCCGCCACGCTATCGAGTCGGTCGCGCTGGTCCGCCGTCGCGCCGCGGCCGGCGTAGGCGAGCAGGAACACGTCGGGAAAGCAGTCACGGGCGGCCGTCGCCGCGTCGGCGTTCCGTTCCGGGTCTTCACTGGCGACGATGACGCTCTCAGGGTGAACGTCGAGGTCGGCGAGAACAGATGGGTCAGTCTGGTCGGCTTCGAGTACGTTGATACCGTCCGCTCGGAGCGTTTCAGCACGGTGCTCGTCCTGGGTCACGACTGTCAGGTCGCCGCGGTCGTCGCTAATCGCGTCGAGAAGGTCCGCGGCCGTCGGCCCGAGTCCGAGCACCAGCCGAGAAAGCATACCGTGCAGTCAGCGCTGGAGCGTCTAAAAACCCGTTACTTCAGCCGTTCCTGGAGAAACGACGGATGCGCGGCGGTAACACCGTCGAGCGCGAGAATCTTGTCTTCGATGACGTCCGCCAGCGAGTCCCCGTCCATCGCTCGGACCTCCGCCATCAGCATGTGGTCGCCGCTGGACGTGTACAGTTCCTCCATCTCCGGGATCTCCTTGAGGTTCCGCGTGGCCTCGACGTAGCAATCGCTCGCGATGTCGATGCCGACCAGGGCAATCGACTGGCCTGCCAGCTTCTTCGGGTCGACATCGGCGGAGTAGCCGACGATGACGCCCTCCTCTTCGAGTTTCTGGATGTATTTCCGGACTGTCGGCTTCGATACGTCGGCTCGTTCCGCGATTTCTGCGTACGAGGCCTGTGCGTCCTCTTCAAGGACCGACAGGATTCGACGCTCCGTGGACTCGGCACTCATGGAGTAATCTTTTCGGTGCATGAAAAAATATCTTCCGAACCAGAAACCCACGTTCGAGGTGGTGTCTGCAGTCCAGTAGCGGGCCTTATTTGTGATGTTCGAGGAGGTTGTCGTAGGTCCGCTCCCACTCCGCGTCCTCGTCGAAGTACCGCTCTGCGAGCGGTTCGTCGGGCATCTCGCCGATCTGGCGCTTCTCCTCGCCGTAGGAGGGGCGCGCGTCCTCGACGTACATCCGACCGGTCAGCACTTCGCCCTCGTACAGTCGTTCCTCGGTCTTTCGCATCATCTCGGCGGCTTCCGCGCGGTCCGAGACGTCGAAGTCGAACTCGTCGGACTGCTGGACGTCCGTGTACGGGACGTAGTGTTTCGCGTCCTTGTTCCAGGTCGGACACTGGGTCAGGAAGTCGATGTGCGCGAAGCCGTCGTGCTCGATGGCTTCGGCGATGATCTCCTTGGCCTGGTTCGGGTTGACAGCCGCGGTGCGGGCGATGTAGGTCGCGCCGGCGTTGAGCTGCTGGGACAGGGGTCGGATCGGCGACTTCGCCGAGCCGTGGGGCTGTGTCTTGGACTTGTGGCCCTTCGGCGACGTCGGCGACGTCTGGCCCTTGGTCAGCCCGAAGATCTCGTTGTTGAACACGATGTACGTGATGTCGTGGTTCTCACGGGCCGTGTGGATGGTGTGGTTCCCGCCGATGCCGTAGCCGTCGCCGTCCCCGCCGGCCGCGATGACTTCGAGGTTGGGGTTGGCGAGCTTCGCGGCCCGGGCGACGGGCAGCGAGCGACCGTGGATGGTGTGGAAGCCGTAGCTGTTGAAGTAGCTGTTGAGCTTGCCGGAACAGCCGATACCGGTGAACAGCGCGACTTCGTCGGGGTTCTTGCCGACTTCCGGCATGGCCTGCTTGAGCGCCTTGAGGACGCCGAAGTCGCCACAGCCCGGACACCAGGTCGCCTGCGGTTCGATGCCGGGTGTGAACTCGTCGCGCTCGATCTCGCGTTCTTCGTTGATTGCTGAGAATGCACTCATTGGTTAGTCACCTGCCGCGGGGACGTACTTCATGTTGCTCGCGGCGAGTTCCTCGCCGTCGATGCTGGACTCGAACCCGTCGACGATCTCGGCGGGCTCGAAGGGGTTGCCGTTGTACTTCAGGAGGCTCGACATCTTGTCGCCGTACTTGCCGAGTTCCTTCTGTGTCAGGCCGCGGAACTGGGCCGTGGCGTTCATCTCGACGACGAGCGCCTCGTCGACTGATTCGAGCCACTCGGAGACCTCGTCTTCCGGGTACGGGGCCATGTCGGAGACGCCCAGTGCCTTCACGGAGTGACCGTTCTCGTTGAGCCGGTCGACGGCCTCGAAGACGGTCCCCTGCTGGCTGCCCCACACGAGGATGCCGTAGTCGGCCTCGTCGGGTCCGTGGTAGGTCTGGTGGGACGTGTTCTCGTCCAGATCAGCACGGATGTCGTCGAGCTTGTTGAGCCGACGGTTCATCTGGGCGATGCGGTTCTCGGGGTCCTCGCTGATGTGGCCCGATGGGTTGTGCTCGTTGCCCGTCGCGAGGAAACGGCCGTCCTTCTGGCCCGGCACGGAGCGCGGGCTGACGTTCGAGCCGTCCTCGGGTTCGTGGAGGAACCGCTGGAACTTCCCGGAGGAGTGGTGTGCGGCGTCCTGAATCTCCTCTTCGGTGAGGACCGAGCCAGGATCGGCGTTCGGTTCCTCGTCGAAGTGGCTGGCCGGGAGGTTCCGGAGTTCGCCCTGGATCTTCTGGTCGTAGATGACGATAGCCGGGATCTGGTACTCGTAGGCGATGCGGAACGCCGAGCGGGTCTGCGTGTAGCACTCGCGGATGTTCGCCGGCGCGAACACGACGCGGGCGGAGTCGCCCTGTGACGTGTACAGGACGTGTTCGAGGTCCGCCTGCTCGGGCTTGGTCGGCATCCCCGTCGAGGGGCCGGCCCGCATCGCTTCGACGAGCACGATAGGCGTCTCGGTCATCTCTGCCAGTCCGAGCGGTTCGGACATCAGCGCGAAGCCACCGCCGGATGACCCGGACATGGCTTTCACGCCGGCGTGAGACGCACCGAGGGCCAGCGCGGCGGCCGCGATCTCGTCTTCGACCTGTTCGGAGATCCCACCGAACGAGGGCAGGTGCTGTGACATGATCGTGAACACGTCGGTCCACGGAGTCATGGGGTAGCCCGAGATGAAGCGACAGCCCTCGTCGATTGCGCCGTAGGAGATGGCGTTCGAGCCCGAGAGGATGACCTGCTCCTCGTCGTGGGATCCCTCTGGGACTTCGATGTCGTGATCGACATCGAGTTCGCTTGCGGCTTCGTAGGCGTCGTGCAGGACGTTGAGGTTCGCCTCCTGCATGTCGCCGCTCATGTTCTGTTTGATGAGCTTCTCGAACTCGTCGGTGCTGATGTCGAGAATGGCCGCGGTCGCGCCGATACCGGCCGTGTTCCGCATGATCTCGCGGCCGTGCTCCTTGGCGATGCCGCGGAGGTCCATCGGGACGACGTGCCAGTTGTTCTCCTCGGCGGCCTCTTCGAGACCGATCTCGTCGACGTCTTCCTCGTCGAGCAGCCCCTCGTCGTAGAGGAGGACGCCGCCCTCACGGAGGTCGTCGAAGTTCTCGTACAGCGGTTTCAGCTCCTCTTTGCCGTAGTAGGCCTCTTCCTGCGGGTTCCGGGCGAAGGAGTCACCCAGGGCCAGCAGGAAGTTGTAGCCGTCCCCGCGGGACTGTACTGGCTCGTCTTTCGCACGTACTTCCACGTACGTGTGGCCGCCGCGGATACGCGACGGGTAATGGCGGTGTGTGAACACGTTCAGCCCCGACCACATCAAGGCCTTCGCGAAGTTCTGGCTTGTCGAGTCGATTCCGTCACCGGAACCACCGGCGATTCGCCAGATTAGTTCGTTGTCTGTCATGGTGAAATCCTCGGCCCCAGCTCTGGTGCCGTATCATCCCGTTGGGGGGCCATGACTAAAGATTTTCCACTACATCACCACTCATTAATCGTTATCTTTCGTCTCAGGCACCTCAGGTTGCCGTTTTCGAAATGGGGTTCGTCGCTATTGGGAGATGTTCACAGGGGCAATATATCCGCCCGAGCCACACTTGTCAGCCACTAATAGTAAGCCGCGTAACTCCCTCCCGCAACGACTAACACAGTGAATACCGTTGTACAGTCGAGGATGTCGTTAACGGAACTCATCGCTGGCGTCGAGGACCATCAGAAGACGCTGACTATCTTCAACGCCGGGCCGACAGCGGCCGAAGACCTGCGCGAGCGCTTCGCGGACCGCAACGTCCACGTTCAGACCGAGCAGACTGAGAGCGGACGCCCGGGCGAGTTTATCACTCTCAGCGAGGACGAAGAGGTCATCGCGGCCGCCAGCCTCAATTCGTTCACCGACTCGCTTGACGAAGGCCGTCAGTACATCACGCGGGACAACAGCCCGTACGCGTCGATTCTCGACCACCTCGACGAGACGATGTTCACCTCGTGGTCCATCCAGCGGATGACCGCCGCGTCCCGCGAGATTGAAGACCGCGCGTGGCGTGTGGGACAGGGAACGCTGCACGCCGGCTTCCAGACACTGTCTACGCTTCAGGGCGAACTCGACCTCTACGAACGGCTGGGTGAGACCGACGTGGACGTTCACGCCTACGCCGTCCCTGACGTCGAACCACCCGAGTACAGCACGTTCTCGCTGCATCTGGAACGGTCGGACGAGATCGCCGACTCGTGGTTCGTCGTGTTCGACGGCGGCGGTGACCCGACCCAGAAGTGCGCCTTGCTGGCCGAGGAGCGCGAGCCACGCGAGTTCTACGGCTTCTGGACCTACGACGAGTCGACGGTCGACTGGATCATCGACTATCTGGAGGAGACCTACGGCTATCTCGAACAGTGAGCCGCGTTCGAACCGGCCAGCGCGACCATTACTACGGCTTGCCGTCGGTTGGCATTCGCTCTTGAGATGACGAACGTGGCCGAGTCCAGAGAGTTCCGCATCGAGGAGACCGGAGAGCGCGTCAACGGTCTCGAACTGGAGTTGCACCTGTTTTTCGGCGTGTGGGCGGTCATCGAGCGTCACGAAGACCGATGGGTCGTGGCGACTGACGACGGGGAGCGCCGGACACTTGTCGCTGTGTCGGACTAACCTGACGTGGACCTCGAATCAATCCGCAGTCCCAGACACATCCTCGAACACCGCGAGGTCGTGGCCGAGCAGCACTTCAGCCCCCGTCGCCCGCTGTCGGTCGCGGCACCGCTCTAGGCTCTCCTTCCACGCGCCGTTGTTCCACAGGAGGCTCGTCGCCATCGACTGGCCCGCGTAGTTCGCCTCGACGTACGCTTCGTCGCCGACGACGAGGAGCGGCCGTGCCGGGCGGTCGATGAACGCGCCCATGAGTCCGGGCGTGTGGCCGGGAAGGTGCAACAGTTCGACCCCATCGGTGAGATGATAGCTGTCGCCGTGGACGATCTCCCAGTTCAGGTCCCGGTCGAAGTCGCTGGCGAGGTAGGCGATAGAGCCGTCGTCCGTATTGGCGCTGTAGTACGCGTACGGGAGTTCCTCCCGGTGGACGTAGATCGGGACGTCTGTTCCCGCGAAGTTGTGCAAGCCGCCAGCGTGGTCCAGATGCAGATGGCTCATCACGACGGCATCGATGTCGTCGATGCTGTAGCCCGCATCTTCGAGATCCGCCGGCAGGGCGTGCTCCTCGGCGTCAACGTGTGCGAACGCCTCGTACAGCGGCGTCGGCCAGTATCCGTCGCCGGCCTCCGGATGCGAGCCGGTGTCCCAGAGGATAGTCATCTCGGGCGTCTCTACGATGAGGTTCCACACGACGTACGTTTCGTACTCGTGTTCCGGGTCGCGGTCCGAGGCCGTCGCGACGCTGTGGCCGTCGACGACGAAGTTTCGATCAGCCTGTACGCGGCCCCGGTCGACGAACGTCACTGTGAGGTCGTCCATACGGTGTCTACGGGCTGTCAGAAAGTAAAGAGCAGTGTCGTGCGCGTGGGGAGCAGGCTAGTTCGCTATATCATCTATCGTTCGCTGTGGCAGGGATTGCAGGCTATATCGATGCCGAGAGACCTTTATAACGAAATGTCGGTGGAAAAGCGGGACCCACACACACCACCCTGCAAGTGTTCTCGGTGTTTGCAGGGGTGGGGGTGGGGAGGGGGAAGGTCCCACTGCATACTTAAAGAAGCGGCAGGATGTTCGATTCTACTGAGAGTAAATGATCAGAAGACTATCCGTATATGCAGATTTGGGTGCCCTGAAGCACTTGTAGCTTGAATTCTATAAGGTAGGACGTTCGATGGTGAATATGATTTATTGCCTTCACCATAAAATATATAATAGTAGTACTAGTTCTAGATTCGGTCCAGAACGAGACAGTCGAGAATCGCAGGACTCAAGTGTTCTAGATGAAGGGTCGGTGCAGCAGACTGCTCGTGGCTGTTTTCTAGAGGGATCGAAGAAACACTTGCAGGGTGGTGTGTGACTGTTCGGCGTGAAAACACTTGAAACACTTGTACGGTGGTCACTGGTTTTATATAGAATCATTCAAAAGGTGGCGTACGATGGTCGACGTGAACGAGAACCCGTTCGATGGGACTGACGCGATCTTCGAACGAAAGCAACCGCTGAAAAAAGACACGTTCACGCCGGATACGATCTTTCACCGCGACGAGGAGATCGAGTTCTACATCAACGCGCTTCAGGACGTCATCGTCGGCCACGACCCCAACAACGTCTTCGTCTACGGCCCAACGGGGGTCGGAAAGACTGCCGTTACGAAGTGGGTACGGGACAAACTCGAAGAGAAGGCCGAGGCCGAGGACATCCCGCTCACCGTTGTCGGTCCGATAAACTGCCGGAACTACCGGTCGGCGTACGCGCTGGTCAACACGCTCGTCAACGAGTTCCGAGATCCGGAGAACCAGCTCCCCGAGAGCGGCTACAGCACTGACAGCGTCTTCGAGTTCCTCTACGAGGAGATCGAGGCCGTGGGTGGGAACGTCCTCATTATTCTGGACGAGATCGACAACATTCCGGCGGACGCGCGGAACGACTTCCTGTATGAACTGCCGCGGGCCGAAGCGAACGAGAACACGCCGATCACCGATGCAAAGGTCGGACTCATCGGGATTTCGAACGACCTCAAGTTCGTCGACGTGCTGGAACCCAAAGTGAAATCGACGCTCGGGGAGCGAGAGATCAAGTTCGGCCCGTACGACGCGACCGAACTCCGGGACATTCTGGGCTACTACGCCGACATCGCGTTCCGGGAGGACGTGCTCGGCGAAGACGTCGTTCCGCTGGCGGCGGCCTTCTCGGCACAGGAACGGGGCGACGTTCGGCAGGGACTCCGAATCCTCGAAAAGGCAGGGGAGTACGCGCGGATGGAGGGCGCGGATGGTGTGACAGAAGCGCATACGCGACGGGCGACAGACACCATCGAAACCGACGAACTGCTGGATTACTTCGAGCACGACCTGAGTTCACAGCAGGCGTTGACGTATCTCGCGACGACGCTTGCGCTCATCGAACCGAAACACGAGGCGTCGACGAAGCGGATCTACAACCTCTACTCCTCGATTGCGGAGTCGAGCGGCCGCCGCGTGAAATCCGAGCGCAAGATCTACGAGTTCCTCGACCAGCTTTCCATGCAAGGGCTGGTCCGTTCGGCCGAACGCAACCTCGGTCGCAAGGGCGGGCGCAAGTACATCTACGAGGTCACCGACGACGCGACCGATATCATCAACGCCGCGCTCCAGTCATCCTACAGCGATGCCGTGCCGAGCAACGTCAACGGGATACTCGAACACTATCTGGAAGACGAGGCGACCGAGTTCGAGGCACCGGACACGACCGACGACGAGCAACAGAACCTCTGGCAGTTCACGTAGCCAGCGTATTTGCTCCCCTCCCCCCACCGGCTCACACGGCAGAACACTTGCACGGTGGTGTGTGTGTGTTCAGTGGCAGTTCCTCTATTGTGCCGTCCAGAACAGTTGCAGGGTGGTGTGTGTGTGTGCCAACATAGACCTGAACCCGGAGTGCTACCGAGCGATTGTGTGGCAGTTACCCTCCGCTGCAGTGTGTAGAACACTTGCAGACCGGTGTGTCCGTCCGTTTCCACCACAGCCTCCCGGTATTCCGTTTCGAAAACACTTGCAGGGTGGTGTCAACACCAATTCACCGGGAAAACCGCTCAAAACGGGCTTTTCTGAACACTTGCAGGGTGGTGTTCCCGTGGGCTCTCGTCTGTCGCTCCCAGTGCGGGAAACACTTGCACGGTGGTGTTAGAGTGGTGCATCGGAACTCCGAACAACGTCTCAAAAACACTTGCAGGGTGGTGTTTTCGGGAATCTCAGACGCTCGCGCACCCCCGTACGACGCATACCCCGTGCGAACACTTGCAGGGTGGTGTGTGAACACCTGTCCACTGTTCTGGTCCGGTTGTAGTCGTACTGGAAACACTTGCAGGGTGGTGATAGAACACTTGTAGGGGGTGATAGAACACTTGTAGGGGGTGATAGAACACTTGTAGGGGGTGATAGAACACTTGTAGGGTGGTGTCGGATCGTTTGTATAGGGCTGTCAGAACACTCGTAGGGTGGTGTTCCAGCGAAAAATACGTCGTTTGCGACGCAATCAACCAATCGACAGTGATCGACTGAGCCCTCTCGGTTACATCGGGGCCTGCTTGTAGATGAGGTTCCGCTGGATGTCGTTGGCCCCTTCGTAGATGACCGGAATTCGGACGTCGCGGTACACGCGGGAGATGCGGTTCTCCGTCAGCACCGACCGGCCCCCGTGTAGTTGCATTCCTTTCTCCGCACAGTCCATCGCGGCTTCGGTCGCATTGGTCTTTGCCAGTGCGGCCCAGTAGCCGGCGTTTTCCTGGTTGGCGACGCGTTCGGCCGCGTGCCAGGTGAGCGTTCGGGCGGACTGGAGACCGAGTTGCATGTCGGCCAGTTTGTGCTGGACCGCCTGGAACTCGTCGACGGTCTTGCCGAAGGCCTCGCGGTCGTGGACGAACTCCCAGGCTTCCTCGATGGCCGCCGCGGCGAGGCCGATGCCGTGGCCGCCGACGACGACGCGGCCGTGATTGAAGAACTCGGCGAGCATGTAGAAGCCGGCCCCTTCGACGCCGATCAGGTTCTCCTCCGGAATCCGGCAGTCGTCGAGCACGATGTGAGCCTGCTTGGAGGCCCGGAAGCCCATCTTCTCGGGGATGTGTTCGGCGTGGTAGCCGTCGGCGTCCGTCGGGACGATAAACATCGAGTAGTTCCCGTAGCGGTCGTTCGGATCGTCACCGGTCTTGGCGTACAGCGTCACCCAGTCGGCCTCGACGCCGTTGCCGATCCAGTACTTTTCGCCGTTGAGTACCCACTCGTCGCCGTCCTTCTCGGCGGCTGTCGTCATCCCGGCGAGGTCGCTCCCCGTCTCTGGCTCGGAGACGGCGAGGCCGGTAAGCTGGTCGCCGGTGGCGACGGGCTCGAGGAACTCCTCTTTCTGCCAGTCCGCGCCGTGGTCCTCGACGATCTCTGCCCCGAAGCTGGCGAGCTGGATCGTCAGCGCGATCCCTGCGTCGGCCTTGTACAGCTCCTCCGCCATCGCAAGCATCTGCTGGAGGTCGTAGCCGCTCCCGCCCCACTCCTCGCCGATATCCTGTGCGACGAGGCCGGCCTCCCTGGCTGCTTCGAGCACATCCCAGGGATACTCCCCGGACGCGTAGTACTCACCGGCGACTGGTTCGATGTGCTCCGCGGCGAACTCCCGAGCCTCCTCCTTGACCTCGCGTGCGTGCTCCGGAACGAGTTTCTCGGATAGCAGATCCATGGGGACTATCATGGTTTGTGTACTGATATACTCCGTGGAACTCTGCCAAACACCGCCATAGTTGTTTCCCGGAAACTCCTGATAATCGGCCAGCACGCTTTTCCATGGCTGTGGCCTTCCTCGGGCATGAACCGTCGAGACTACCTGCTTGCCGGAGCCACCCTCGGAACCGCCGGGCTTGCGGGATGTTCGTTTCTGGCCGCGGCCGAGGCACCGCCACCGGACGTTCCGAAACAGCGCCTCGAAGACGGCGGCTGGACGCGAACGGACCAGTCCTCGGAAACAGTGTTCGACCGGAGCTACGGCCCGGTCTCGGTCGAGGCTGTCTCCAGTACGGTCCAGTACGTCGACGAACAGCTACAGGAACGCGTCGCCAGTCGTACCCTCGATCAGGTCCAGACTGCGCTCTCCGTGTTTTTCGCCACCCGCGTCGACTTCAGCCCCGATCTGGACAATCTCCCGGCTGGCGTAGGTCGCAAGGAACTGCTGGCGGAAGTCAGAACGAACGCCCGCGACAGCTTCGAACAGCAGATGGAGGCCCAGGGACTGACCGACATCGAGAAAACCGGCGAGGGAACCATCGATATCGACACCGGCGAGACGGCCGAGACGGTCGAACTGTCCGCCGTGTACCCCTTCGAGGGGATTTCGTTCGACGTGACCGAGAACGAGGCTGTCGAGATACCGGCCAGCGACATCGACATCTCGGCGATGTTCGCCGTCTGGCACCACGGCGATTTCGTCGTCATCTCCGGGGGCGCGTACCCGGCACAGAACTTCGAGCAGGTCGTCGAAAACGCCCTGAGTGACGGCATTACGGTCACCGTCGATGTCGACCTCGGACTCCAGCCCGACACCTATCGGACCGAAGTCCGGAATCTCGTCACTGGCGTCCAGTAACCGTTAGCTCGCCGGAGACGAGCTTGCTCCCCTATTCCGGTGCGGCGTCGTCGGGGACGCGGCCCTCGACGAGTGATTCGTCGGCGTACTCGTCGCGGAGCGACTTCTTGTCGAACTTCCCGGTTGCCGTCTTCGGGACCTCGTCGATGGTGACGAAGTTGTCCGGCACCCACCACTTGGGGTAGGAATCGAGGATGTGCTCCCGGAGTTCATCACCGAGCGTCTCCTCGTCGGCGTCGGCCGTCGGAACGATCATCGCGAGTGGGCGCTCCTGCCAGCGCTCGTGCGGGACACCGATGACCGCCGCTTCGTTCACGTCGTCGTGGGCTATCAGTTCGTTTTCCAGTTCGAGCGAGGAGATCCACTCGCCACCGCTCTTGATGACGTCTTTCGCCCGGTCGACGATCTTGATGTAGCCGTCCTCGTCGACGGACACCACGTCGCCGGTCTTCAGATAGCCGTCCTCGAACTCCTGTTCGTTCGCTTCCGGCCGCTTGAAGTACTCCGTCGTCACCCACGGCCCGCGGATGTGGAGTTCGCCGAAGTCCTCCCCGTTGTGCGGGACCTCGTTGCCGTTGTCGTCGATGACACGGAACTCCAGCCCGGGCGCGATGAGTCCCTGCTTCGCCCGCTTGTCCAGTTGCGTCTGGTAGTCGGCGTCCTCCAGGTCGCTCCGCAGAGACGCCACCGCACCCACCGGGGCCGTCTCGGTCATCCCCCAGGCGTGGACGAGTTCCACGTCGCGGTCGTCGAAGAATCGGATCATCGCTTCGGGCGCGGCGCTGCCGCCGACGATGAGCCGTTCGAGCGACGAGAGGTCGACGTCGTTTTCCTTGATGTACTCCATCAGTCCCAGCCAGACGGTCGGGACGCCGGCGGTGACGGTGACGTCCTCCTCTTCGATGAGCTTCGCGAGGTCTGCCGGTTCCGGCTGTGGACCGGGGTAGACGTGCTTGGCCCCGCCCGCAGTTGCGGAAAACGGGAGTCCCCACGCGTTGACGTGGAACATCGGGACGACGGGCATCATGACGTCGTCGTCGTCGAGTGGAATCCCCTGTGGCGACTGAATCGCCATCGTGTGGCTCCACAGCATCTGCTGGGTGTACTCGACGCCTTTCGGCCGTCCGGTCGTGCCGGAGGTGTAACAGAGGCCTGCGGGCCGTTCTCCCTCCAGTTCGGGCCAGTCGTACTCCGTCGGCTGGTCGGCGATGAACGACTCGTAGGCGACGGCATCGAGGTCCGTCTCGGGGACGGACTCACTCATCACGATGAACTGCTCGACCGTTTCGAAGGACTCGGGGTCATCGGCGGCGGCACCTTCGAGCTTCGGCAGGAGCGATTCGTCGACGAAAATGAGCTCGTCCTGTGCGTCGCTGACGATGTACTGGATGTGTTCGTCGGGCAGGAGCGGGTTGATAGTGTGTAGCTGTGCACCGGTTCCCGGTACCCCGAAGTACGTCTCGAAGTGCCGGCTGTGGTTCCAGCAGAACGTCCCGAGCCGTTCGCCGTCGCCGTAGCCGGCTTCCTCGATCGCGTTCGCTAGCTGCGCCGTCCGTTCGGCGTATTCGGCGTAGTCGTGACGGACGATACCTTCGTGGGTACGAGAGACGACTTCCGTGTCCGGATACAGTGTTTCTGCACGCCACAGGAACGGTCGTAGAGTTTGCGGGCTGCCTCCTGGCATATCATGATGCAGGGGCTCACGATACAAGAAACACTGCTAAATCTTTCATGAGGGAAAAGGAGTTCATCCGCAGTGCTCGCCGCCCCGTTCGCACACGTCTGCTTACACTTCGATTTCCTGCATCAGGTCGACCAGTTCTTCCAGTTCCGGAAACGTGTACACTTTCACGTTGATGTTAGACTCCAGCGCGTGGACGCGGGAATCGAACATCAGCGCCATCTCGTTGTCCCGGTCGCCGACGAGCTGGTCCACCATCCCACTCCCGGGGCCGAACGTGAAGTTCGGCGTGGAGATGTCGATGGTGGTATCGAGGACGTTCGCCCAGCCGTCGATGAAGCCGCTGGTCATGATGTTGCCGATCTCCTGAATCGCCGAGCGTTCCATGTCGGTGAAGCCGTCGGCATTGGGGTCCGTTTCCCCCATATCGCCGATCATCCCGGTGGCGAGGTCCTTCGCACTGGCGGCGTTGAACAGGAACAGGATGTGCCCGTGGGGCTTTTCCACCATCTCGATACTGATACCGATCTGCTTCTCGTCGCCGACGTGTGTTTTGATATCGGGGATATCGATGAAGTTGATCTTCGTGATCTCCATCTCCGTCTCCATCCCTGTCATCTGGCTGAGGTGGTTCGCAACGGTGTTACCGCCCTCTTTAGCCATCTGATTGAACAACCCGAGCTTCCGAATATCTATCATCAGACTCATTCGTTAGGACCAGCGTTGCCGCTGAGTTGTGTGTCCTCATACATAAGCTATGCACCCGCATTTTCGTCGGCGAGAATCGGAGCGTGTCGATACAGCTTTGCTCACTCCACGCGGACGCTCACAGCGACGCCCTCGCCGAGCGGCAGCAGCCCCGTCTCGAACGCCGGGTCGTCGCCGACGCGTTCGAGATAGGTGGCGATACCGCGACTCGCTTCGTTAGCGTCGCTGCCGTCGCCGTCCAGCAACGCCCGTACCTCCTCGAACTCCAGCGGCCCGGCCTCGATCATGTTGTCGGCGACCACGGCCCCACCGACCGGGACTTTCCCCCGGACAGCGTCGAAGGCCTCCACGTAGCGGTGTTTCTCGTTGTCGACGAGCACTACGTCGAACGGGCCGTCGTAACTCTCGACGGTTTCGATTGCGTCCCCGTGTTCGAAGGCGGCCTGGTCGGCGAACCCGCCGCGGTCAAGGAACTCTCGGGCTTCCTCCAGTTCGTCGGCGTCAATCTCCGTCAGGACGATCTGCCCGTCGTCGGACACCGCGGGCGCCATCCAGTATGCCGAGTAGCCAAACCCCGAGCCGAACTCGAAGACGCGCTCGGCGTCGACCATTCGGGCGACGAGGCGGAGCCACCCGCCGACTGCGGGGCCGACCGTCGGGAACCCCTCCCGGTCGGCTTTAGCGTCCATCTGCTCGATGACTGGGTCGCTGGCTGGCGCCAGTGTCCGGGCGAACTGCTCTGTGACCTTGGGGAGCGGGGTTTCGTCCATACCGGGCTATGCCGGTAGCGGCGACATAAATGAGTGGGTCCGGACCGGAGCTAGCCGAGTTCGAGGCGCTCGACGTACTGGATGACTGACTCCAGCGCGGGATTGGGGTAGTACTCGACGGTGTTTCCCGCTGTCTCGTACGAGAGAATCCCCAGATCGTCCAGCCGCGGCAGGTGATTGTGTGCCAGCGACACGCCCACTTCGTCGCGTGACTTTGGCGTCGTCCTGGCCGGGATGGACTTCTCGCGTTCGTGGACGCGGTCGACGAGTTCGTCCAGCGGGATCTCGTTTTCGGACCGGTCCTTCAGGTGATACAGGAGACTGCGTCGCCGCGGGGCGGAGATCAGTTCCAGAACCTGGTCAAACGAGTACGGTATCGGAATCGTTTCGGGTTCTTCCGGGTCGCCTTTCTTGACGCCGCCGGGCGGGGTGACGGTGTCCCGAAACGTCGGCGTCTCCTCCGTGTCTTTCGACGCTGTGACGGTCCAGCCGTGGTCCGGGAGGTACTCGTACACGACGTCATACAGCGGCCGAAACATCTCGATTGTCTCCTCCGTATGGGCCTCCGGGTCCATGTGGTGGTGGCCGGAGACGTCCATCTCGGCACATTGTCGGTTCAACGCAGTCACCAGCGCGATGACGCGGTCGCGTTCCCAGGACTCAAGCAGTCCGGTAAGCGAATGCAGGCACAGAAGCAGCGGTGCATCTGCCTGTTCCAGTCGACCGAGATGGCGAGAGACGGCCGCTCCGATGTCTATCGGCTCCACTGTCGCGGGAAGCGTATCAAGCGTCAATGAGGGAAATGCCCCAGACGCCGCTGCCTGCGAGTTAGCCGGTAACTCGCTGCCGGCGTCGACGATAATCGCCTCTTCGGGCATCTCGTCGTCGAGGTGCTGCTGCCACAGCGAGAGGCGAGAATCGGGGGACTCAGACACTGTGACACAGATGGCCTTCGACTCACTGACCCCCTGTTCAGTCAAGAACCCGGCACACCCCTTTCGTTCGGCGTCGCTCGAACCGCGTGCCAGCACCAATACGGACGCGGCCTCGCTCAGAGGCTGGTCCACTGTCCCACTCCCGGAGTTCATTGCGTACTGTATCGTATCAGGAACCATAAAGCCATCAACAAATAAGCGTTCCCTTAACAGATGTTAACATTCAATCAGGAACCGCTCGAAAATGAGACACTGTCCGGATCGACTCCCTCTGTGTGACCTGTTCTCAGGGTATGTCCCGGACCGTCTCGATTCCGAGGATTTTTGCAGTACTACGGCGTATTACTTACTATGCCAATCATGTCGAGTAGCGACTTTTCTATCCACATCGAGGAGTGTGACGAGTTTGACGACGGGATGCCGATAAGTTCGCTCCCGGACGAGGTCACGTCCATCGACGACCTCGACTGTGAGTGCTGGAGCGGGTTCGAGTCGCTGGACGAAATCTAACGACGGGCTCTACGGTCTGGGTTGCCAGAAGGCAGCCTCGGTCGACCGATCTTCGAGCATCTCGCCGACGACCGTCTCCGCGCCGTGGATGAGCTTTTTGATGATGTATGCTGACGGCTGTCTCACCACTGCATAAAAGTAGCCGTAGCTAGGAATGTCTTGATTAACACACGTCTTCTGGGTCACCGATTCACTCCGGGCGACGTACTCGTCTCGAAGGCACTGCTCACGCTGGGCCGCCCCGATCAGGCGTCCCAGTACGCCGGTTCGTTGCCGGGCTTCCACTTTATCGAACAGCCTCTGGACGGTTTTTCAGCGGCTGTAATCTGGTCGCCATCGAGCAACGTTTCGACGTGTGCGGCCATCTCCCGCTCGCTGGGTTCGTCGTCCGGGTTCGGCGCGTCGTCGAGGCGGCCGTGATACGCCAGTTTGAACGTCCCGCCGTCGTTGTGAAACAGGAACGGATCGGGGGTACAGCGGGCGCCGTACGCGGCCGCGACCTCCTGGGTCTTGTCGAACAGATACGCGTCGTACTGTATCTCGCCGCGCTCGACGAGTTCCTGCATCCGCTCGAAGGAGTCGTCGGGGTACTCCTCGGGGTCGTTGGCATTGATCCCGACGACAGCGAGGTCGTCGTACTCCGTCGCGAGCCGGTTTAGCTCGTCAATCTTCGCTTTCGCGTACGGACAATGGTTGCAGGTAAATACGACCAGTAGCGCGTCCCTGTCCGCGAAATCCGACAGTGAGTACGTCGCCCCGTCCGCTCCCGAGAGTTCGAACGGCGGTGCTTCGTCCCCACGCCCGAGCACGTCGGACTCCGAATCGAGTGAAACCATCGCTCCCTACTACGACTGTCGCCGCTAAAAGTCCACGGACGCGCTACACGGACTTCCGAGACGACCGCTTTTTGCTCAACTGTCCGCTTCTTCCGACGTCGCTGCCGCAGTATCGAAGGCTTTCGCTGCCTCGAACGCGGCGCTCCCGTCGTCAACGGAGAACAGCGTCTCTTTCCCCTCCGCTTCGTGTTTTTCCAGTAATCCGACCGTCACCAGTTCTTCGAGCGTCCCGTCGAGGTACAGCGTCTTCAGCGGCACACCGGCTGCTTCGCTCAAGGCCGTTTTCGTATACGTTTCGTCCGCATCGAGGCGGAGTATCGTGTCAATAACCGTCGCCGCCTTGTCGTGGTTCGCGATGTGTGCCCATCCCGTGTCAGAACCAGCCCGCTGGCCACCCTCTTCGAACATTAGTCGACACCTAACCGTCAGAGATATTAAAACTGTCTGGTGTATTTCCGACCGAATGGTGTGATGCTCTCTCACTATTGAGCAAGGCTTTTGTCCGCGTCACTCTCCTGGCACTGTATGAGCAGTCGCCGCGAGATACTCGACCTGCTACGGGAGAACGCTCGCTACACGACCGAGGACATCGCTCGGTTGACTGATTACTCCGAGAGCGAGGTAGCCGAGGCTATCGAGGAGTTCGAGGAGGCAGGTGTTATCCGCGGCTACGGGGCAGTCGTCGACTGGAACGCCGTCGAGACCGACGAGGAGCGCGTTCGCGCCACCGTCGAACTCAACGTCACGCTGGACCGTGAGACCAGCTACGACGACATCTCCGACCGGATCGCGAAGTTTCCGGAAGTGACTTCGCTTCGCCTCGTCAGCGGTGACTACGACTTCGATCTGGAGGTCGAGGGCGATTCGATGCGCGAAGTGTCGCATTTCATCAGCGACAAAATCGCGCCGATTCCCGAGATCACGCAGACGGTAACCCACTACATCATGGAGTCGTACAAGGAGCAGGGGATGGAGTTCGACGACCACGACGACGACGACCGCCTGTCCGTCTCACCATGACATTCGAAGCAGCGGACAGGGTCGACAGCGTGCCGCCCTCGGGTATCAGGCGGTTCTTCGAACTGGCCGAGGAGATGGACGACATCATCTCGCTCGGGGTCGGGGAACCGGACTTCTCGGCCCCATGGGCCGCCCGCGAAGCCGCTATCGCGTCGCTCGAACGCGGCCAGACATCATACACAGCCAACCGCGGGAAGCGGGAACTCCGGGACCGCATCGCGGACTACGAGGCGTCGACACACAATCTGCAGTACGACCCGGACGAGGAAATCCTCGTCACGGCGGGCGCGAGCGAGGGGCTCGACCTCGCCTTTCGGGCGCTGCTAAACCCCGGTGACTCGATCGCTATCGCCCAGCCCTGCTACGTCTCGTACATCCCTGGCGCGACGTTCGCCGGTATCGACGTTATCGACGTTCCGACACGCGCGGAAGACGAGTTCAAACTCACCCGAGAGGTGCTGGAATCGTCCGGTGCGGCCGAGGCCGACGCCCTCGTGTACTGCTACCCGAACAATCCGACCGGAGCGACGATGACGGCCGAGGAGATGGCGTCTGTCGCGGCCTTTTGCCGCGAAAACGATCTGCTCGTGTTCGCCGACGAGATCTACGCCGACCTCACGTACGAACACGACCACACGTCTATCGCTACCCTCCCTGGGATGCGTGAACGGACCGTCGTGTTCAACGGCTTCTCGAAGGCGTTCGCCATGACGGGGTTCAGACTCGGGTACGCGATGGCCCCGCCGGAGGCCATCGAGGCGATGAACCGTATCCATCAGTACTCGATGCTTTCGGCCCCGACGACGGCCCAGCACGCCGCTATCGAGGCGCTGGACAACTGCCGCGACGAGGTCACAGACATGGCCGCCCAGTACGACCGCCGACGGAAGTACGTCCTCACACGCTTCGAAGAGATGGGACTGGACTGCTTCCCGGCGGCTGGAGCCTTCTACGCGTTCCCGGAATGTCCATGGGACGATGCCGGCGAGTTCGCCGAGAGTCTGCTGCAAGAAAAGCGGGTCGCAGTCGTACCCGGAACTGCCTTTGGTGAGGGCGGGTCGGGCCACCTGCGAGTGTCGTACGCGACCGGTCTCGACGATCTCAAAGAAGCGATGGCCCGGATCGAATCGTTCCTTAATTGACAATTAATCTCGGCGAAACATTCAGTATGGTCCACTTACTACCGTAAGGAGACCGTGATACGAACAACCGGAACTTCTTTTTCATCGACATTTGGTGGGGATAAAGTTTTTTCCTGCCTAACTGGAGATGAATAACAATGGCTATCGATGATACTGGGGGAGGTGAGTCAGATCAGGTCAACGGTGGGGGGAACCTGACTGACGAGCCTGTACGGGTCGGCGAATACACATGGGACGATCTCCGGCGGGAGGTACACGATGGGGGGCGGTTCGACCGGAGCGTGTACCTCGGCTTCGAGCCGAGAGAACTCAGCCAGCGTCTCGAAGACGCGGCAAGTGCCGGTAAAACACTGCAAGCGCCGTTCGAGGAGTATCTCGACCCAACCACGACACCAGTCGCGAAAGACATCTACACATGGGAGCATTTCAAACAGGAGTACTATTACGAGGACGGCAGTCTCCCCCGTGACAGTGACGGCGAAGTCATCCCTTTCGACGAAAGTGAGTATCTGAACTTCGACCCCGAACACACGGAAAACAAGCTGTCCGCCGCCGAAGACATCGCCAGTGAACTGCACGAGTACGTCGACGAAAACACCGTCGACGTGAATCCGGAACTGGACGAAGACGAGTTCTTCTCGACACGAGACGGCCACACAACCGTCGTCAACCGCTACGACCTCGAAAAAGCCGTTCCCCAGTCGAAGAAATCTCACTTCAACGAACTGGAACGATACTCAGTCGATCACATCGGGTTAGAGTAAGCGTCTGCTTGGAGAGGATGTGCAGTCAACCCAAGCAGACAGCGAGATAGAGGAAGAGCACCTGCTTAATTTTGTCGTCAACAGTCTC
>NZ_JAYMGY010000015.1:0-52414 GCF_037078445.1 Haloarcula sp. CGMCC 1.2071 | reverse complement strand
ACACAGTATCTTAGAGCATTTCAGCTACGCCGAGAGCTGTTTCGGAAACCCGGCCGAGATGCTCTCAAATACGCTGTTCGAGCAACTCTGTGAAATCAACAATGTGCTACGGATGAGCGAAGCTTATTTTTGGGATAACCCATGTATCAACACCCCCCTTTGCGAATGGAACCCAATCGGGAGAGTTGACCTCCCAAAAAGACCGAAGAAACCGATCATCGTAGCCTGTTGAGAGTCCTTGCTTAATCGTTCCTAGGCTTTCGACATCGCTTGTGTCTTCATAGGATGCATCAAATACTACATCAGAGTCGTATAGCGACCTAAGCTCTGTTGGAACCCAGTATGAAAGCGGTGCACCCGGGATTTGCTTGAATTCGGACGTATCACGTTCAAACCGGCGTTGAATACCGTCGTTATCGTCAAACCCAAAGCTTGCTTTTATAAATTGTTGCTCTTTAGATTCTTTCTCAATATCATGTAGTCGAATAAATGTCCCCTTATCACTTCCGCTTTGACTAGTCTGCACAACCGTTCCGACTGTACCAACCGTGGCGTTATCTAATATGTCGTATCCGAATTCGGCTAGGAAATCAAACTGGCCGGCTTCTCCGGCGAAATCACGTCGGAAATCTTCAAATGCTCGATTGAATATAAATGTCCACGGAACGAGCATACCGACACGACCGCCATCATACGTTAAACTATCACACGTTTCAAAGAAACTAATGTAGTACTCAGGAGTGTAGGCAAGATTCTCTCTAATGTACTCTTGCACGTCATCGGGCATTCTCCCGCGGGATCCGTACGGCGGATTCATCAGTGCCACATCATACTCTTGGCTCAACACCACCAGTAGATTCAGGAAGCTCCTGAGGTTCTGTTCGCCGAACGAATCTGATGAACGCTCGTCGACTTCCTCCCGGAGTGCCTTTAGGAACGAGTTCAGCGATTGGTGCGTCCCGTCGCCCCAGTCCGAGAGGCCAGTCTGCCCGCTTTCGAACACCTCCTCAAGCGTCCCGCTCACGTCGAGCAGGCTTCCGAGCGCCTCCGTGTGCTGGAACGTGTCGATGATCTCGCCCAGCGCCTCGCGCAGATCAGACCCTTCGCCGGTGATTTCGTCCAGTACTTCTGCGCCTTCCTCGACTTCTGCCACGCGGGCGTCCGCACAGACGATGTCGACGCTGGGCATCTCGAACTGGCCGTCTTCCTCCTCGGTGCGGGTTCGAGCCTTTAAGTAGAGATTGAACGCTGAAAGCTGACACGAGCGCAGGTCGATGTCGACGCCGTAGAGGTTGTGCTCTAGCACCTTCGCCGGGATCTCGGCGCGGTCGAGATCGGTTTCGGCCCACCAGATGCGCTCCAGCACGTCGAATGCGTACAGGAGGAAGTGCCCACTCCCGCAAGCGGGGTCGATGACCCGCAGTTCCGACGGATGGTCGAACTCCGGTGCGTCGCCAGCCTCCTCGTCCGGGATGAGGTACGTACAGAGTTCGGGAACGGACGGGCTGTCCTCCGGCGTGACTAAACGTTCCTTGCGCTCCTCGGGGCTGAGTGCGTCCAGCTCCGGTACTTCCGGCTCCTGTCCCGTGGCTTCGAGATAGAGTTTGCCGAGCGAGTTGTCGGTGAGCATCCGGACGACCCAATGGGGCGTGTAGAACTGGTTCGCCGGCCCCACGTCCTCCGGTTCGAGCGTGTTCTTCGCGTCGAGCGCCTCGACAACGGGACGGTTGTAGTACTCGTAGACCCACCCCAGCACGTCGTCGGCCCGCCAGACTTCGTCGGGGACCTCGTCCAGCATTCCGCAGAGATCTTCGTAGGTGTCGTCGTCGGGGTCGATCAGGCTGTAGGCGGTCGAGCGGTCGAAGAGGATCTCTATTTCATCAGCGAGGGCGTCGCATTCGTTCCGATAGGCTTCGAGGACGGCTTCCTCCTCCAGCATGAATTCCTCAGTAACCAACCGGTCAGCGGCCGGCGTGAGGCCGTCGTCGCGGAACGACGTGACTTCGTCGTCGATGAAGTCCCGAACCTCCATACAACGGAGCGCCGCCAGACGGTTGACGATAGTGTAGCCGACGCCCGTGATATACTGCTCGTGAGCGGCCTCCCAATCGTGGCCATCGGCGGCTTCGAGTTCGATAGCCTCGACCAGGTTTTCCTGCGTCTCGCTCAGGGACGCGTCGCCGTCCTCGCGAGCGGCAGCGAGGGAGGACTCGTCGGCGCTTGCTCCGACGGTGTCCGGCTTCTCGTCGAGGCCGTACTCGTCTTCGAGCTGGTAGCGAACGTTCGCCTCGACCCGGTCGCGCATCTCGGTGACGACGGCTTCGAGATGCTCGCGTTCTTCCTTGTCGAGCTGGGCCTTGCGGGGGTGGGTAGATTGTCCGTCCATACGAGAATCCGTGATGTTTCAAGCAGAGCCATTGCGATGTCTTGAAGATTGTCCCTCGATCTCTCGGACGGCGGTTAGATTAGCACTCGGTGATAGGCCGACGGGGGTAACCCCCCACGAAGCATTTATGCCAAAATGTGGAAGCTGAGGTATGGTTGATGACTTCGCCGGTCCTCGAAAGCTTCGGTACTTCCTGTATCTACTGTTGATAGCCGTCTTCGGTGCCGTGATATCGAAGATACTTGCGGACTTCTACGGGATCGAGTTTCTCGAACCAATCTTCTGGTGGTTCGTAGAGAACCCGATGGCGCTCTTTGAGCTTGCAGGGTTCTTCTCGATCGTCGCGCTAATCCTTATTGTGCTGATGAAAGCTCTGGAAATGGCCGAGAATAGCGGATTCTAACTGCCACAGCACAGCATTCTAAGCGTCTTCCGTGAACAGAAAGCCGACACAGCGAAAGCCGACCCAGTGTTGGGTCAAGGTTCTAAAAGAATGGGAATGCAGCCTCTGCTGTCCCTATCTCACTCAGTAGTCTCGTCGAGTATCTCCCGACCCTGAGATTCAAGCGCGTCAAAATCGATCTTCTGATTCGGGTTACAGGTAATTCGCACTCCGCTCCGACCACTACCCCGCATATCCCCTTTGACTGCAACCGATTCAGCATCGATCCCGAGTGCATCCGCAATCTCCGCAGCGTCTAGCGACGCCGTATTGACGTCGTACAGGTCGATGTGGAACAGCGTCCGCTTCGTCCGGATCGCGATGCGACGTTTTCGGCCCTTGTTGAACGCGACGTAGTGCTTCTGCCCCCACTCCGGCCCGTTGAGGAACTCCAGTTCCTGCAGTGCAGATGTGACATCTTCCAGCAAACCGGCTGTTTCCTCGTTTGAACGCTCGTTGAGGTGCCAACTCTGCCCGTCATCCTTCCACGGCTCGTCAGAGGTGTCTGGACTCACGTCCGTCACGGTGTGCTCCGGCGTCGGGATTGTCTGCTCTGCATCAAGATACAGCCGGTCGCCGTCCTTGAGGAGTTGGAACTCGATGACGGAGATGTCGATCGATCTGTCGCTGAGCCACCGGAGCACGATGTCCAGCCGCTCGCGGACGGACTCACCGACGAAGACGATTCGCTGATCCTGATTAAGCGTGTAGTCCTCGTTGCAGAACTCGTCGAGTACCTCGGTGAACGTGGTTTCCTCTTCGTAGAGCGTCCGACCCCATGACGTCGACTTGAACTTCTCGAACTGGTCGCGGAGTTTGGAGTAATCCCAGTGCGAGGTGTAGGCGGCGTACTTGAGCCCCTGAAAATCGACTTTTGGCTTCAACGCGCCTCGTTTGAGTTCGATGGCGACTACATTAGCGTCCCGGTCGATGGCGAGAAGATCGATGCCGTCCCCGATTTGCTTCACCGAGACCTCCCGACCGATGAGTCGAAAATCCTCTCCGAGGATGCTCTCGGGACTATTGATGATCCACTCTCGGAGGTCATCCTCACGAAACCCCTCGTCTTTCAGGGAGACTGTCTCTAATGTGGAAACGTCTTCTTCGTCTCCGACTCTAAGCATGATGTCGAGATAGTATCACAGACGCATGATAATCCTTTGGAGCCACCAGTAAACGATGAGTGCGATTTCGGACAAGCACGTCGTTTCAACCGTGATAACGTCTCTATGTTGCGTAATTACGAATTGAACATAAATGAGTTCGGTGTTTTGCAACACCGGGGCGTCAGTCGAGCGACTGGATCAACACGACAGCGCCATCCGGTAGGTCATCCATCGTCTCCTGAATCCGCCGCAACTGCTCGTCCACGCCCGCAAGCACCTGTTCAGCTTCTTCGATCAGTTCCCCCACCCGTTCCTCACTCGGCGAGCGGGTACCCGCTGCTGCATCGACAATCTCGTCGGTGATGTCGTGGTCGGGGTGCTCGGACTGCAGGTCCGCGGCGAGTTCCGCGAGCCGCTCGTCGACCGTGAACGGGTTCTCCGCCGCATCGAGGAGTTGCTCTACATCGTCGACACTCGGCGGCTGCGACCGACTGAGCATCTCGCTCACGTCGGCCGTGACTGGGTGATTCGGATGGTCTTCGGCGAGTCGTTTCGACGCGTCGCGGAGTTGCGACCAGAGCGAGGCCTCGCCACCGGATGCTTCGAGGAGCCGCCGTGCCCGCTCGTACCGCTTGGCCTGCTGGACGACCGTCGGGTCGACGAGGGCTTCCTCGGAGAACGAGTCACCCCGCCACGCCGTCTCGAAGAGATCGTAGAGGTCGTCGATGGTTACGCCGTCGAATTCGACGGCGACGCGGTCGGCAATTTCCTTACTGCTCCCATCGTGAGCGTAGAGCCACGTCGCGAGACTGGACACCACGCTCTCGGGCTCCTCGTCCGTCGGCGGTCCGCCCGTGATGCGTTCGTACTGCGCACGGACGACGGTACGCCTGTGCGTGTCAGCTTCTTCGAGTAGTGCTCGAAGCCGGTCGGCATCTGGCACTTCGTCCCCGCCGATGACTGCTTGCATCTCCCCCGTAATGTCCGGACCGGGGTAGCGCCGCTTCATCTCCACTGTCCGCTGGCTGAACTGCTCCCAGAGGGACTGGCCGTCTTCGCTCGGCTGGAAGAGCCCGCTGGCCCGAGCGAACCGCTCGGACTGCCGTTCGACCGTCTCGGACGCGAACGCATCCGTTTCGAGCGATCCGCCCCCGAGTGCAGGCTGGAGCGCCGTTTCGAGTTCGTCCAGCGAAGCGCCGTCGCCGAACTCCCTGCTGACGCCTCGCAGGACGCGTTTCACCAGCACGCTGTTCTCGTCACCCCACTCGGCTAACGCGGAGAGCCACGCGTCGGGGTCGGTCCCGTCCGGCTCCTCGCCGATCAGCGTCTCGACGGTGTCCCGAATCTGCTCTGGATCGATCTTGCCTATCGACTCGAAGCGGATCTGTACCTCGGTCAGGTTCGTCTTGTTTCTGACCGCTCGGCCGATCTCCTCCGGTTCGGTAATGTACTCGTCGTCCCGCCGGAGTGCGATCTCGTTGGCCGTTGCGAGCGTGATCAGCAGTGCCGAGATCGACTCCTGGGGCGTCCCGCGATACGCGCCGCCACGCTGGACAGTCTGGGTAAGCACGTCTTCCGCACGAAGCGACTGGGTGTCCGCGTACTCGTCGAGGAATTCCTGACACCGGCCGTCGGCGAGTTCGGCGCGGTCTGTATCTACCCCGAGCGTGACAGCGTCCTCGCTCGTGAGCGGCCAGTCGGCGACACCGCGGAAGAACTGTGCCATCCGCTTGGCGTCGTCGACTTCCGTGATACCGTTCGTCAGGACGAACCGCGTTCCGCTGAACACGGACTGAACTTCCGTTTGAACGACCTGCTCGAATGCGTCCTCGTACCGCCCTCTCGTCCCGCCCGTCCGGACGTAGACGTCCGCTTCTTCGAGCTGCTCGCGAATCGTCGATTCGAGTGCCCGCTGTTCGTCGCGGTGATCGGACTCCAGGTCCGGATACGTGTCCGTCTCTTCCGAGAGCACTTCCTGCATCCCCATCACGTCCCGCAGGCGGTCGATTGTCGATTGCTGTAAACTGACGGCGACGAGGATATGCTCACCACCGTCACACCCCTCGTTTGTTGCCTGCCACGCAGCAACCTGGTCGCTGATCTCGGCGTCGCGGTTCGCGACCAGCCGAACACGAACAGCGTCGAACTCCGGCGTCGGTGCTTGCTCGATCGGATCCAGGACGGAGTAGCCGAACCGGAGCGGGACTTTGCGCTCTCCCTGGAAATCCACCTCGTGTCGACTGCCAGCAGAGAGCAGGCGATCGCTTCCCTCTCGGATGGAGTTCTCCAACTTGGCCGACAGCCGATGCGACGGAATCTGCTGTGCGCGAGTCTTCGCCCGCGTCAGGATGTCCTCCTGTTCCTCGGAGACCAGCAGGTACTCCTCGTCGCCGCGGTCGTTCGTCTCCGTCAGTACTTTCCGATCCTTGAGGAGGGCAGACAGCGCCGATTCGACATCGTCCCGGACGGACTCGAACGACTCGTCGGTCGACGTGACCATCAGTCGGGCGAGGTTCGCCGGCGTCGACGGCACCGCGGACCGAACCTGATTCAGCAGGTACAGCGCCTTTGCCACCCGAACTGAGAACGCGTTCTCGTCGCCGCCGGCCGATGGGACGAGTTTGTTCTCGACCATCTCCTGTACCCAGAGCGGGACGTACGTCGTCTCCTCGACCAGCAGGTCGTACAGTTCGTCCCATGTGACGAGAGCACCGACCCGCTTGTCGCCCCACTCGAACCGCGTGAACAGCGAGCGGACGAGGATGAGCAACGCCCGACCCTGCACGTACTCCTCTTCAGTCACGCGTCCACGCGGCATCAGTTGCTGAATCACCGTCCGGAGCAACCCGAGGTCGTACTCCCGGAACGGGTACGACTCGACCGCGTCCGGATCGGCCCCGGCGATATCTGTGTATGCGTCGAGTGTCAGGTCGGGCATCTCCCGGAGCGCGGTCTCGACGGCCTGTCCGCCCTCGACATCCTTCTGCAGCCACCGTTTCCGAACGATGATTTCGGTGTCGGCACCCTCCAACGGTTCCTGGGCACCGTACCACGGTTGCTCCGTGACTTCCGTATCGTCGAACTCGCCGTGGATACGCTCGATCGGATACTGTCCAGTCCCGATGACCGGGGGATTGGGCCCGACGCCGAGCTCGGTCAGCGCTTCCATCGTCTCCTGGAACTCCCTGTAGCGATGGCGGCCATCGCCGATGAACAGCGCCACCTCGTCGAGCCCGATCAGCAACTCCGTCTCGGTCTCCGGCGTGCTCACCGACGCTTGCGCCGCTTCGACGCGGTCGACGAGCTCCTCGGGATCGAACTCGTCGGGATCGACCTCCGCGATGGCGTCGTCGATCGACTGCTTGACCTCCGCCCGAGACGCGAACGGTGAGTCATCGAGCGTCGGAACGGCGTCGTAGAGCCAGCTCCGTAGCGACGCCCGCTCGTCGTACACATCCTCGAACGTCTGTCCGTCGTGCTCGACTTGCTGTAGCCGCTCCCAGCAGTCACCGTGGTTCATGTCGAGCTGCCACGCCCACTCGAGCAGCCAGTTCGGATCAGTCGGATAGCCGAGTTCGCGGCCGATCGCCTCGTAGATGAGATACGGGAGCGGCGGCTCCTGTGCTGCGTCCCGGTTGAGGAGGTTCAGGAACACGGGTTTCAGCCGGTCGACGTGCGAGTCAGCGACGCTCTGTCGGAACGACTGGAACCCCGGCCACCTGTTCGCCAGCTCTTCGCCGAGGTCGGTGAACTCCGATTCGGTATCGGCGGCGAACCCGATGAGTTTCAGGAGGTGTGTCTTCCCCGACCCGAACGTCGCGGAGATGTAGAGGAAACGCGGTTGCTCGTGTGGATACTTGTCGACGAGGTCCCCCAGCGTGGTGAGCACGTCGCGAGCGCTGTCGGTCTCGTAGAACTCGCGGACGTCGTTTTCGGCCTGCGCTCTGGCGTTTACCTTCTGGACCTCTTCGAGTTCGCGAGTCGGTGATTGCTGGAAGATGTCGTGAATATGTGTGTCGCTCATTGGAGATGCACCCCCTCAACCCGGCCTTCGATCTGGTGGGCCGGGTAGTAGTTACGCGATTCCTCGCCGAAGAAACTCAGCTTCCCACCGACGATATCTCCGGGGAACGGAATACCGATAGTGGACTGGACGTTGCGACGGTCGAGTTCGTCGAGGAGCTCCGACGCACGCGTGAACGAGTAGAGGCTGCCGAGATGCGTGAGGAGAACGACGTGTCGCTGCTCGCCCGGTGCCTCGATCCTATCGAGCATAATCCCGACCAGTTCTGCCGCTAGCCGGTCTTGCATCGTCTCGGTGATCGTCGCTGGTTGGCTGTGCTTCCCGAGGTCAACTGCGAGTTCGAAGACTTCTGTTTCGACGAACGCCTCGTCTAACCGGAGGATCTGGACGGTCCCGTCGTCCGGGAACTCCTCGGTTCGATGCGGGTTCGTCGCCCACTCGGTGAGCCGTTCGGCGACGCGTCGCTCGTACTTCGGCTGGACGGGAACGATGACGAACGGGTTTCGGATGCCCCGTCGCCCGTCGGCGAACTGTGCGACCCGGTCCGTGAAGTCCCGGAAGGGACGGTTGGTCGTCATCGGATGACCACCCCCGTCTCAGTCCGTTCGACACTGAGGTCGTGGTGTTCGACGAGCCGTTCCAGTTCGGAGTCAAGCGATCCGCGATCCGACGGGAGCACCCCGATCGCCGTGACGTCCGCGGGAGACTGCTCCCCAACGAGTGTCTGTAGCTCTTCGAACGTCGCTCGTAACTCGCCGATGTCGCTACCGGTAACCACGGCGAGAGGGTCGCTGTCGAGGAGTGTGTTCGTCGCTCGAATGAAGTCGTCAGCTTCGGCGTTGGTCGTTCCGCCAGTCACCGTCGACACTGCGTTCGAGACGTCAGCGTACCACGATGCGGCGCGGCGGAGCGGTGTGATGTATTCACTCTCGAAAGCCGGCCGAACGTTCGATTCGAACTCGCTCAGGGGCTGGATCCACGGATGCGCCTGTAACTCGTCGACGAACGCATCGACCCCGGTTTCTTCTCGGAACGAGTCCCACGCGGTCCCGATCGCGTCGTCGAGCGCTGGTGCGGTGGTTTGGGCGTCGTTGAACCGATCCCACCCATCGTGTGTCCACCACTCGCCCCCGTAGCCGTCGATACTCCCACGGAGCGTCTGGCTGGCCGTGTCACACTCCTCGGTCAGCCAGTCGTACGACTGCTGGGCGAGCGTTAGCTGCGCGTCGATTCGTGTGAGCGCGGGCAGGCGCAAACTCCACACCTCCTCGGCGTCGTCGTACCATCCCTGTGCGTCGTTGGTTGCTTCGACGACTGCCGCCCAGTCGGTATCGCGTGACTTGACGGCCTCTCTTCGGTCGATAGCGCTCTGCTGCTCGGCTTCGAGCGCCTCCGCGAACGACTCGATGAGGGTGCGAACGGCGCGCGTTTGGATGTCACTCTCGGCGACCAGTGTGACGTCTTCTACGAGACTCCCGAGTCGGCCCGCGAGCGTGTCGTTCGCGGACTGGAGCCTGACGATTCCGTCCGGTATGGTCTCCGTCGAGTCGATGAAGCCGCCCTCGCGGAGAATCCCTCGGACACCGCCACTCCCCGAAATCTTGAGACGCGTCGTCGTCAGTTTGTTCAGGTCGATGACGGCGTCGAGTTCGAGGGAGTCGCCCGTTTCGTCGACGGGCAGGAAGTCCCCCTTCCGGCAGAGCCCCCAGATAATCGCACACAGCGCGGGGCGAGCGTCCTCGTAGATCGGCTTCTTCTTCACGATGCCGTCGAGGATCGTCGCCATCGCGAGGTTCCCGCCGCGTTGCTTCAACTGTCGGCCGGTGAAGGCGCGTACGTTGTTCTGGATCGACCCGCCGTGCGTTTCGGGGTCTTCCGTCGCGACATCGATCTGCCGGGCCCACGCAGGGAGCGGGTCCTGGGCGGAGAGCCCCCGGAGCTCCTGTAAGTGTTCGTCGCCGACCTGCAACATTACGGGATGGAAGTCGTCGGGATAGGTGACGTCGAGATACTCCTCGACTCCCGAGCCCATGCCCCCGATCTGATCGCCGCGATCCTTGACGTCGAATGCCCCACTCTTGAGAGCCCCGACGAGCTTGCTCTGAACGCGAGCCGCGCGATCGGAGAGATCCCGTTCGACAGACTGTGGGAGCGTGTGGTCTCCGACGGCATCTCTGAGCGACCACCACTCGACGAGGCTATCTCGGAGGTCGTCGAGCCCGTCTTGACCGATCGTCCATTCGAGCGGGTCGCCGTCGTGGTCGACGTCTGTCGCCGCAGGTGAAATACCTCTGACGGCGACCTCGACATCGAGTGCGTCCGCAGCGTCGACGGTCGTATCGAGTTCTATCCCGTCGATACTGAACCCGTAGCGAACGGGGTACTGCTCGCCAGTCTCTCCGTACTCGGCCGACGTCGGGAGCGAGAGGTCGCGCACGATGTCCTCCCAGAGATACCCGTCCACGGCTTCGATGATGGACTGCCAGTCCGGGTTGTCGAGGTTCCGCTCTGCGGCTTCGATGATCTCGCGCTCTTCCGGATGCGTGAACGCGTACTTCGGCCCGGTTTCGTCGTGCGTCGGACGGATGAATTTCCGAAGCCGCTGGAGCGAGTCCTCGACGCGGTTCTCCATCTGGAACTGAGTCGGGCCGTCGAGGTCGCTCAACACGGCGACTGCGAGATTCCGCTCGGACATCGGAATCGTGTCCGGGATGTGCTGGAGGAGCAACACGGCCTTCGCGACAGCCACGTCGATCTCCTCCAGTTCGCCTGCCTCGTGTTGTTCCTCGATCTCCTCGATGACTCCCACGTCCTGTGGCGTAATGTCATCGAGTTCCGGCTCGATGAGGTCGTAGAAGTCGACAAGCGAAATGACGTGAGTCTCGTCGCCGGCCTCTAGCCACTCTTGCAGGAGGCCGTGAACGAGGGCCAGAATCGCCCGTGCGGTTCCCGAGAAAATCGACTTCGCCGGATCGTGGGCCTCCTGCCGGAGGTTCGAGAGAATTTCGAGAAACAGCGGTGGCTGATACGGGAGGAACGGATAGAACTCGATGAGACGCTCGCGATCGATGTTGTCGAGCGGCGGTTCGGTGTTCTGTTCGATACCGGAGTACACGAGCAGTGTCTCGGGCTCGTTGCTGGTACGGTCGAGGACGCGCTCCGTGTCCTCCCTCCCGGCTTCCGACTTTTTGAGTAGCCGTTGCGTCGATATTTCGCCGACGTGTCGGCTCGGCAGGCCAAACCGATGCGGGAACCGGTCCTTGACGATGCTGAAGTCGGCCCCGCGAGCCGCGAACTGCGGCTGGACGTCCTCGATTTTGGCCTGTGCTGTCGCCACCAGTTGGATGTCGCCGTCGCCGGTCTCGTCGACGCTCTCCGCGAGCGTCTGCAACTCGGTGAGGCGGTCGAAATCCGTCCCGATGAAGAGACTGACCTCGTCGAGCAACAGCACGAGTTTGACCGGGCGGCCGAGTTCCGATTCGCGATCGCTCCGCAACTGTTCGAGGCGCTCGACCATCGCCTGCGGGTCGAGATCCGACGGCATCAGGTCGTCTAGACCATCCGCCGTGCCGGTCTCCTGCTCGAAGAGTGTCGGGAGAACGGCATCGGCTAGAGCGTTGTACTGCTGCACGTCCTCCCAGTTGTACTTCTCGGGGCTGTCAACCGTACCCCGGAGTGCCGTGTGGGTGTTGGCGGTCCGGTCGTCCCACGCGTCGGTCGTCCGGTACCAGTCCTCGAAGAAGGCAACGTCGAGTTGCGAGGAGAGCCCTCCCTCTGCACCAGTGAGTCGTTCCGATGTGTGGGCGCTTCGGAGGACGATCTCGCTGAAGCTCAGTTTCTTCTGGCCCTGATGCTTCAGGAGGTTCACCGAGACCGGAATGACCTCGTATTCCTCGTGAATCGATGACCACGTTGACTCGAGCGTCTCTAGCGACCGACCGTCGGGTAGCCGTTCCCAGACATCGTCTCGCTGTCGCAGCCATTCGCTGTCAAGAAGTCCGCGGAGCACGCTGAGGAGGTGGCTCTTTCCGCTCCCGTAGTACCCGTAGAGCCAGTAGTTCGCGCCCGACCGCATATCCTCGGACCGACCGAGTAGCCGCGAGAAGAAGTCGGATATGAACTCCTCGGACTCCTCCGTTACGTGGTAGGTGTCGATCGATTCCAGCCGATGATCCCGACCGTCGTCTTCGCGGTCGATGCGCACGGACTCCTCGAAATCGCTCCCGACGTCGGCAGCGAACCAGCCCTCGTCCGTCACACTTCGCCCTCCCACGGTTCAGCCCAGCCGTACGTGTCATCGACCGGCTGGAGCCGCAACTCACCGTGAATCCCGCTCCCTTCCCAGTTCGGATCGTCGCTCACGCGTTCGGCCAGGGCGTCCCAGTACTGGTCCGACTGGAAGAGGTAGAGCCAGCCGGTCGGCTGGGAGAGCCAGTCGTCGCCGTGGATCTCCCACGAGTAGCCTGATGCGACGAGTAACGGCGTCGACCCGAGGTTTGGGATCTGTCCCTGCAAGGTCTGTTGTGTGTCGAGAACACCGATATCGCGCAGCACCGACCGGAGCCCCTCTCCCCACCGGCGCGTCGTCGATTCAGCATAGTCAAACTCGCTCCCGTCCTCGTAATGGAACTCGCTCAGGAGGCGCTCTATCGTCTCCTGCTCGAAGCCCAGCCCGTCGACACCGGACTCCTGCAGGCGGTCGACGTATCGATGCACCGTGTACTTCACGAGGGGGTCGTCTTCCAGCAAATAGAAATACAACACCTGCGCTTTGTCACGCACCGTCTCACACCGGTCGAGTACAGAGGGGAGCTGGACAATAGAGGGAAGTTCGCTGCCAGCGGTCTTGAACCGCGAACTGAGAGCTCGGTAAATGCCCTTCGAACTCCCACGCGTGCTGCGCTCGTCGAATCGCTCTTCGATCCACTTCTCTTCGACAACCGTCCAGTCCCGATGGTGGGCGTACAGTCGAGCGAGCGTCTCCGCTCTGTCAACGAGAAGCCCGCATCTAGTAAGAACCATCGTCACTTCGTCGTCAGAAAATGTCGAGTCGAGCGACGGTAGAGAAACACCCCTCCCGTCGGTGCGGAGAGTCATATATCATCTCGAACCGGCCACACCACTTAGTTGATAGGGAAAACCGAATCGGAGGCGTCCGGTAACCCGGGTGTTCGACCGTCGGTTAGCAGGGTACGTCTTCGGCTGGGTCAGGGGCGGTCTTGGATATCTGTAGCGCCCACACGCCGGACCGCTTCTGTTCTACGGCCACCCGTGGCGGTGCCGAGGTGAGATCTTCGAGGGCTCCGCTGACGTCGCCCGGACGGGTGTCCGTCACGAGATGGAGCGACTCGCCGGGAGCGAGCGCGCCGAACTCCGCGCGAACCTGTTCGATGCGCGCCCGGTCGGGGACGCCGCGAAGGTCGAGCGCAGTCTCGGGAACCGTCACCGTCGTCCGGTCCGCAAGGGCTTCGCGTACGTCGTCGCCCAGGTCCCGGAAGGCTGCTGGGACGTCTCCCTCGGTCGAGCGAAGCGAGTCGTCGATGGGGAGCTCCGCGAGTACGTCCGTACTGAGGTCGGGGTCGCTTCCGAACGGCGCGTGGTCGTCGCCACAGGTGGGACAGGTGAACCCGGCCATGTTGACGACGGCTCCGAGTACCGGGACGCCCTCCTCGCGGAACAGCGCCGTCGAGCGCTCCGTATCACGGGCCGCGGTCGGAAACGGCGTCGTCACGAACACCGCGCCGTCGACGGGGAACGACTGCAGCGTCGTCAACACGATGTCGCCGGTCCCCGGCGGCAGATCGAGCACCAGCGTGTCGACGTCCCAGGCGGCGTCGGTCAGCAGTTCCTCGACGGCCTCGTGGGCCATCGCGCCGCGCCATGCCATCGGTTCGTCGTTGGCGATCAGGCCGACACTGACGACTTGCAGGCCGTCGACCTCGACCGGCTCGGCGCGGCCGTCCTCGGTCGAGCCGAGTGGCCCCTCGATGTCGAGTAACTCCGGCGTGTTCGGACCGTACACGTCGGCGTCGAACAGGCCGACCCGCTCGCCGGACGCGGCCAGTCCGCGCGCCAACTGGGTCGCCACGGTGGTCTTGCCGACGCCGCCTTTCGCACTGGCGACGGCGATGATTTGGTCCACGCCGGGCACGACGGTCCCGTGGTCCGGCTCTGCGATGTCCGTCTCTATGCGGACTGCCTCGACACCGCCACACTCTAGCACCGCCGCCCGCATCCGGTCGGCGAGCGCGTCCGCCGTGGCAGGGTCCATGCCGGACAGCGCCGTCTGCACGCTGACGGTCCCGTCAGTGGTAGCCACGGACGACACCAGCCCCGTGGCGATCACGTCCTCGTCACTCTCGGGCGTGGCCACAGTCCGAAGCGCGTCCCTGACAGCGTCTTCCGTTGGTTCGGGCTGCTCTCCGGACATGTTACCACGTCTCCCCGTGTTCGGTTTCCGGTTCGGGACCATCGTCGTCGTCCATCAACGTGCCGCCGTAGGGGCGGTAGTCGATTTCGAACACGCTGTCGATACGCTCTATGAGGTCCTCGCGCCTGGCGATGATCTCAGTATCGAACTCCGCGGCTTCCAGGGCGTCGACGAGGCCGTCGTCGTCGAGCCGCCCGCCGCCGTAGGCGGCGGCGACGCCGTCCCGGAACGTGTCGGCGTTGCGCCGACACCGCAGCCCCTCGTCGATGTCCGTCTCCGCTTCGCTCCGGTCCCCGTCCAGCGGGACAGCCTCGAAGTGCTCGATGGCCCGCCGGTCGAACTCGGCGGCTTTCGAAAGCACTTCCGTGGCCTGCTCGACCGGACTCAGCGCCGCCCAGGCGTCCCGGGCGACGGGCGCGACCAGCGTGTCGACGACGTCGTCCCAGGTCGTCGCTCGCTCGGGGTCCTCCAGCGCCTCGGCGACGAACGCGCCGACGTGGTCCTCCGGGATGGTCATGCCCAGCGACGACTCAAGACCGCCGCTATCGTCGTTCTCTGACTTGTTTTCGCCCTGTTCCGCTGCCGGTCCGGTCGAGTCGAGTTCGTATGGCATCGTCAGGTCCTGTCCTCCGGGTCGGTGTTCAGGTCGCGCCGGGGCTCGAACCCGGGCGCGCCGCCGGGGGCCGGCGACCCGCTCCCGGATCGGGCCGAGCCAAAGGAGCCGGCGGGGTCGTACCCGTCGACGGACTGCTCTGCAGGCGTGTCCGGTCCGCTTCCGGGAGCCGACGGCGGCCCGATTTCGACATCTAGCTCCCCGGGGTCGGTCCCGCGGGCGCTCGCGAGGGCCTGCTTGGCCGCGCGGGCGACGTCCTCGCTCTGGTCGGTGATACCGTGGGCTTCGAGGGCCTGCTCCGCGCGGTCGGTCGCGAGTTCGCCGAGGCTCTCGGCGGCTTTCGCCCGGGCGAAGGCGTTTGGCTCCCGGGCCAGCATCGCGGCCAGAATGCGTTCGGCCTCCGGTACGTCCTCGGCGACGCCGCCGAGGAACTGCGCGGCGTACTCACGGACCGCCGGATGGGGATCGGTCTTGATACACTCGACCAGCAGCGGCTGGTCGGCGTCGCCGCGCTTGCCCATCGCGATGACGGCGTTCCGTCGGACCCAACCGCTGTCGTCGTCCAGTGCCCCCCTTAGCTGGTCGGCGTCGCCGCCGGTCCGCGAGAGGGCGACGACGGCTTCGGCCCGAACCCACGGTTCGGGGTCGTCAAGCGCCTGCCGGACGACGGCCGGCGCGGCCCCGGCGACTCCGAGCGCCTCGACGGCGAACTGTCGTACTTCGGGGTCGTCGTCTTCCAGTGCGCGCTCTCCCAGCGCGTCAACCGTCTCCCGGTCGAGGCCGGACTCGGCCGCATCCACAAGTGCGATGGCGGCGTCCTGCCGGGTTCGGACCCGTGAGGCGTCGAGTGCGCTGCGGACCTCTGTCTCGGTCTCGCCCGGCGTCCGACCGCGTGCGCTCCAGTTCACGTAGCTCATCGCGCCAGCCTCCAGTAGAGGACCGTCCAGCCGGCGACCGTTGCCGCGATGAGCGTCCCGAGCGACGTGTACAGCGGGTTGCTACTGCCGCCCGAACCGCCGTCGCCGCTACTGGAGTCGCCGCCGCTGGCGGCGCTACCTGAACTCGAACTGTCCCCGCTGCCGCCGCTCTCGGGTGCCGTGAGTTCGCCCGATTCGGTGTCGAGCGTGCTGTACTGCATCGTCAGCGACTTCTTGCCGTTGACCTCGTCGCTACTCCCGTTCCAGACGGCAAAGGCGAGGTACATCGTCTCGTTCTGGCGGAACGCCGCGTCGTGTTTGCCCTCGCCGGTGTGCTCTCGAACGAAGACGACGGACCACTCGTCGCCGTTGCGAGTCCCCTGTGCGTCCACGTTCTGCTGTGGGGCATTGCTCAGCGACCCGTAGCCGGCCGCGTAGTAGTTCTGGCCGTAGTTTTCGTACTGGCCCTGTGACAGCGGGTTCCCGGCCGCACGCCCCGGTTTGGTCTCTTCGTCCGGGTGCGGGTAGGCGTACATGTCCCCGCTCCATTCGGCCTTCTGGTCGGTCCCGTACTGCCACTGGGACCGCCAGTACCAGATGTTGACCGGGTCGCCGCCGGCCCCCATCGTGATCGGCGGTTTCTCGCCGCTGTGGAGCATCACGGCCGCCGCGTCGCTGTAGTTCTTCGGCGACCGGATGTTCGTGTCTTTCGTCGGGTCCGTCCAAGTCAGCCGGAAAGCGACGTGGGTGTCGTTGGTCAGCGCCTGGACCTCCATCTCGTCGATGCTCCCGCCGCCGTATGGCACGGCCATCTGCTGTTTCGACAGCGAGACGGTCCGTGACGGGGCCTCCGACCAGCGGTCGCTGTCGGCGGTCTGTGGGACCTCGTCGGTCGCGACAAGGGGTTGCTGGCCGCCGGTGACGGCCGCCGCGACGGCCATCTGTCCGGCCACCAGAAGCGCCATGACGACCGCCGTTGCTGTCGTCGCCCGGCGGGCCGCCTCGTAATCAAGCTTAACCATCGGCTCTCACCCCCGTTCCGGGCGAGACCGGGTCGGGATGGCTCGCCTCGTCGAACTCGATGAGGGCCGCCGCTAAGTCCGCGGCGGCGGCGTAGACGGCGCTCGCCTCGGGCACGTCTCGGTCGGAACTGCCGCCGCCGTTCACGGTCTCCCGGACCCGATGGGCGAACGCGGGGATGAAGTCGCCGAGATGCTCGTCCAGCACCGTCGCGCCCGCTCGTGCGAGGCGAACGGCCGTCTCGTCGTCGCCGCCGTCGAGGGCGACTGCCCGCTGGGCGGCCAGCACCTGCAGTAGCTCCAGTTCCACGGTGACGTGGTCGTGGCGCTCGTCGAACTCGTCGCTGATTTCGAGGCCGAACTCCTCTAACAGGCCCACGACCGTGGCGATGCGGCGCTGGCTCTCGTTGACCTCGTCGCCGGTGGTGTAGTGGGCCTCGTAGGGGACGACCGGATAGGTTCCCCCGTCGCCGGGCAGCCCGAACAGTCGGTTGTACGCCGGTTCCAGCGAGTCGCGGTCGACACCGTCCAGCGCGTGCAGCAGCGCCTCGACCTCGCTGTCGAGACCGAGCGCGTCGCCGGCCTGCCGGACGGCGTCCTGAACCTCCTCGTCGGTCAGGTCGCCGACGACGGCCTCGTCAGGGTACTGGAAGACCGTCGCGGCGAACCCGTACAGTGCAGCGCGTCGCGTGTGGTGGTGTGGCGTGTTCTTCATTGTACGCACCTCAGGGCTGATTGGTCCACTGTTCACCCTCGCGGACCTCCATGGGCTCCTCGATGGGCACGTCGACGACCTTCTCGCCGTTGCGGTCCCAGCCCTTCACGCGGTTCTCCTTGACGTTGTAGGTCTCGATGAGCCGCGTCGTCGCGCCGAACAGCTGGAGGATGCCCAGCACCTCGTGGCTGGGGTTGCGAGCCCGCTCCTGGACGATGCGGACCGACTCCTCGTAGGTGTCGCCGGGCCACTCGTTTTCCTTGACCTCGGTGTTGGGCGTGAACATCTGGGTCAGGAACTCCGGCGGGACGTGGTAGGGGGGCATGTAGAACACCTGCGGCTGGGTCCCGAACTGCGGGTACAGCGGCAGGGCCACCTTCTCGTCGGAGTGGACGAGGTAGTTGATCGGCGAACGCCCCGACGCGGCGGAGGACTTGCCCCCCGCCGGCCCGGCGTCCGGCCCGCGGTTGATGTTGCCGTGGAGCCGCGTCTTCCCGATACAGGAGGAGACACACCGCGGGACGTTCCCCTCCTCGATGCGGGGGTAGCAGCCGACGGGCTTCTCGGTGACGCCCGTTTCGGGGTTGTACATCGGCTTGTGGTACGGACAGGCCTTCACACAGCGGCGGTAGCCCCGGCAGCGCTCCTGGTCCAGCAGGACGATGCCGTCCTCTTCGCGCTTGTAGATGGCTTTCCGCGGGCAGGCCGCCAGACAGGCGGGGTTCTTGCAGTGGTTACAGAGCCGCGGGAGGTAGAACTGCCAGATGTCGTGGTACTCGTCGTTCTCCAGGTCGGACTCGACGACCTCGCCTTCGGGGTACTCCCCGTGGACCTGGTCGTCGCCCAGCGCGGGGTACTCCCAGGCCTGCTTCTCGGCGATGTAGCCGTGGACCTGCTCGTCGTCCTCGGCGGCGTCGAAGATGGTCTGGTCGGCCGAGAGGTCGTCGAGCAACCGCATGTCCCAGCCCATCGGGTAGCCGCCGTAGGGCTCGGTCTCGACGTTCATCCACCACATGTACTCCTCGCCCTCGCCGCTGGTCCAGGTCGACTTACAGGCAAACGAGCAGGTGTTGCAGTTGATACACCGGTTCGTGTTGATGACCATCCCCCAGTGGTAGTCCCGCTCCTCCTCGCGGTGTTCGTATGGATAACTGTGCTCACGGCCGAGTTGTGGGTTGTACGTTTGTGCCATCAGTCATCGCCTCCTGGGGTCGATGTCCCGGTACTACCAGAGCCGCTGCCGCTGGGCTGCAGTGACCCGCCGATGTAGTCCTCGACGAGGTCGTCCCGGCGGGCGTCGCCGGGCCACCAGTCCGCCTCCTCGTACTTCTCGACGTCCACGAGGTCGTCCCGGTTGGTCCCCGTCGGGGCCCACACCGTCTCCTCGTAACCGTGTTCCAGTTCCGCCCCGTGCCAGGCGATGTCCTCGTCGACGATGTCGGAGACGTTCGGGTCGCCGAACACCGCCTTGTGGACGAGGTCGTCGGTCTCCTGCAGCGGGTCGAGCCAGATGTTGGTAATCGTGTTGTACCCCTTGACGCCGTCCTCGTCGGCCTCGTCGTCGGGGAAGTGTTGAGGCCACCAGCCGTGCCACAGCGTCAACTGCCCCATGTCGCCGGCTGACCGCGGACGCTGGCGCTCGCTGACCATCGCTCTGACGACGAGGTCGCCGCGCTTGCCGGTGATACGGACGTAGTCGCCGTTCTCCACGTCGATGTTCTCGGCGTCGCTGGGATGCATCTCGACGAACGCCTCACCGAGCGGCGCGACGTCTTCGGACTCGCCGTCGCCGGTGGGGAACGAGAAGTCGTCGACCAGCCGGTCGGTCCCCTCCGGATCGCCGCTGACGCTGCCGAAGTCACGCGAGGCCCAGATGAGGTTCCAGTCGGTCATCCCCCACGAGGAGTGGGTCCGGTACTTCGGGTGGGGCGTGTTGTAGTAGAACTGGTTGCCCTCGTCGTGGTACAGCGGGTTCTCCTCGTCTTTCGCCTCGTCCCACTTCTTGTTCACGCCGTAGGGGGTCCCCTCGACGCTCTCGACGTGGTCGATGTCGTCCCGACCGAGTTCGATGAAGCGGTCCTCCTCCTTGTGGAACTCCATCCGGCCGGTCTTCGTGTAGAACGGCCGATCCTCGTGGACCTGCGAGTAGAACGGAATCCGTGGGTAGGTCTTCAGATCTAGCCGTTCCGGCCCGTCCTCCAGGTCCTCGACATCGATGCTCTGGGTCGTCATCCCGCGGTCGAAGGTCTCCTGAATGTAGTTGGTCACGTCGCCGTCTTCCTCCAGGAACTCCTCGAAGTACGACCGGTAGGAGTCGACGTTTCGCTCCTCGGGCGGAATCTTCTCGTCCAGTTTCTCGGCCACCATCGCGACGGCTTCCCCGTCTTGTTTGGTGTCGTAGATGGGGTCCATCACGCCGTGGTCCATCTGGACGAAGGGGTTCTCCGGCCCGACTGTGATGTCGGGGTAGTCACACTCCAGCCAAGACGGCACGGGGAGCACGATGTCGGCGTGCCGGGCGGAGTAGGTCATATGCATGTCCGAGACGACGAACAGGTCGTTCTCGGTGTCGGGGTGCTTGACGAAGTTCTCAATGACGTGCTCCTGATGCTTGGTCTGGTTCAGGAGGTTGCAGTTCATCGTCCACAGGATGGACGGCTTGGACATCGTGTACGACCCCGCGTTCTCCGGCATCACCGGCTCCTCGGCGTCGCCCTGCGGGACGAGGTCCATCTCGCGGTCGAAGTCGCCGCGAATCTCGTGGGGATCGAGTTTCTCGCCGCCGAAGAAGGCGAAGGCGTAGCCCGGATACATCCCGTGGGCGGCGTTGCCGTCCGGGTTGACGTAGTGGGGGTAGCCGTCCAGCAGTTCGATCTTGTACTGGCCGGAGTAGTTGTAGTATCCCTGGCCGGCGTCGCCGATGTTGCCAAGCATCGCCTGGACGAGGAACACCGCCCGCTGGAGCGCGTCGTTGGAGTGGAACCAGTGGTTGATCCCTTCGCCGGTGAACCACTGACCCTTCTCGGCGTCGGCGAACTCGCGTGCCGTCTGGGCGAGCTTGTCCGCCGGAATCGTGGTGATCTCCTCGACCGTCTCCGGATCGTAGTTCTCGATGATGTTGTCCCGCTGGCGGGCGAAGTCGCTCCTGACGGCAACGGTCGAGCCGTCGGTCAGTGCCACCTCGCTGTCGACGTCTAGCTGCGGCGTGGTCGGCATCTCCTCGCCGACCTCCTCGCGGGTCATCGCTACGGGCTGGCCGTCCTCACCCAGCACCACGAAGTCGCCCCAGTCGTTGTGCTCGTGCTGCTCGTCGAGGTCCTCCGCGGGCGGTTCGACGTCCTCGAACACCTCGTGTGCGCGAAGGTATTTGCCCGTGTCCTCCCGGATGAGTAGGGGAAGACTCGTGAACTTCCGCATGAACTCGGCGTCGTACAGTTCCTCAGCCATGATGACGTGGGCCATGCCAAGGGCGAACGCCGGGTCGCTCCCGGGGCGGATCGGGAGCCACCGGTCGCACTTCTGGACCGTCGGCGAGTAGTCGGGGTAGACGCCGACCATCTTCCCACCGCGTTCGCGGGTCTCCTGCAAGAAGTGGTTGTCCGCGAGTTTGTTGTGGATGAGGTTCTTCCCTTGAATGATGGTGTAATCGGCCTTCCGCCAGGCGACGGCGTCGGAGTCGGAGGTCTGATACCCCGTTGTGATGACGTGGCCCGGCGGCAGGTCGGCGTACCAGTCGTACTCGGTCCATTCACAGCCGCCGAAGATGGACGCCAGTCGGCGGCCCGAGCCGTGCCGGGTGAACAGCCCGTCGCATTTGATGGCGTTGAAGATGTGGAACCGCTTGTTGTCTTCCAAGTTCGCCATCTTCTCGGCGATGAGGTCGATGGCCTCGTCCCAAGAGACGCGCTCGAACTCGTCCTCGCCGCGGCCCTCGGGGTTGGGGTCCTCGGGGTCCCACCCCTTGCGGACCATCGGGTACTTGATGCGCGATGGCTCGAACGTCCGGCGGTGCAGGGAGAGCCCCTTCATACAGCCACGGGGGTTCCAGTGCTGACTGACGCCGGCGTCCTCGTAGCCCGACGGGCCGACCGAGGGCTCCTCGTTGTGATACACCTGCTCGGCCCGTATCGGGACCCCGTTTTTGATGTAGAAGTTCAGCGCACACGACTGGGTGCAGTTGGGGTGACACACCGTCCAGTCCACCTCGTCGTAGGCGTAGATGTCGTGGTACACCTGCTCCCAGTCCCGGTTCGGATAGGACTTGAGCGGGTTGTCCACGCTCGTTATGGGTTCCGTGGACTGTGTCGCGCCCCATGCTCCTTCGGCGAGCGCGCCGACCGTCCCAGCGCCCGCTGCGGTCAGGAAGTCGCGCCGTGACAGCTTCACCGGACATCACTCCGTTGGACAGCGCGTATCTGCATGTCGGGTACCCACGGCTATTGCTAAATGAACAATACCACAGGTTCCCAATTGGTGAGACGGGGCACGAAGATATTCGGCGAAAAAGGGTCCAAGGACGGGCTTCTGTTTTCAATACTTTACTGTCGGCTGTAAGTCTGTAAAGAATTTCGCCACCCGGGGTGGCGAATATCTTAAAATAGTTACAGCCAACAGTATTGACTTGTCGAAGACTATCGGTACCTACTCCGGGAGATAAAAATCGGATTTCGATTGTCTGTGCGGGGACGTGTTCCTGAGTTGAGCGATCTTGGACGGGTTCCGATGGCGGACGATGACGACGTCGTAGGCGTCGTCCGAGGCGATCGACCCGCCGACACTGCTGATGCTCGTGACGAGATGGCCGGCGTTTTCGCTCCCGATGAATACCATTGATGCGTCTTCTCTCTTGGCCATCTTGCGGATGGCTTTCGCCACCGACCCGGCCGGCGCGTACCGATCCACGACTGTATGTCGGAAATCCGAACTCGGACACAGATCCGTCATCTGCTCGTGCAGCGAGGTGACGACTGTCTCCAGATCGAATTCTTCGTTCGGCCCGATCCAGCCGTGTTCCCGGGCGTACTCGGCATTCCCCTTTCGAATGACACTGACGGCCAACACGTCCTCTTCGAAGACAGTGCCGAACTCCGTCGCCCGAACGAGTGCTGCCTCGGCCAGTTCGGAGCCGTCGAACGGCACAACGAGTGTCATACGCTGATTACCGGAGCCGTAGACAAGTAACATACCGTCCGTTCTTACGACGCGAGAAGACAGCCCGCAATCGAAGAGCCAGTACTGCACCCAGACCCGAGACACACAGAACGGTAGTCCATCAACTCCCGAGGGATAACCGTTCGTCGCCCATTCGCTTGCCTTGCGCAACGAGACGCTCTCCGTAGTCGGTCCGGGCGTCGTCCCATGACGCCAGCGCATCTCCGAGCGAACTATGGCGGTCGAGAGCGGCTTTTAGTTCAACGGCGTCGCTGGCCGCCTTCGCAGTACCAGCGGCAGTGTGTGGACGGGCGACGAACGCCGCATCACCGAGCAGACAGACCCTATCGACTGTCATCTGGGGGGTCTTGAGGTCGTAAATCGCCTGCACGAAGGGGGCTGCTGTTGTTGCCACGAGGTCGGCAAACACGGGCGGCAGTATCTCTGTCGCCCGCCCACGCTGGCGCGTTTCGACCGGGTTTTGGAGGTGCCCCGGCGACACGCTGAACTGCTGGCTCGCTCCTGTCGTGTCAGTGAAAATAATATCACGCTCGCGCCCGCGGAGTGTGTCGTACCAGACCCAGTTGAGACGGCGGTCACCGGGAGCCGTGCTTCCGTCGCCGCCGGGGATACAGTACGCGAGGATGAGCGTCCGCTCCCCTTGATAAAACGTGAAACGGCCGTCGAACGCGTCGATGACTGCGTCCGAAACGTCAGTCTCCGGGACGACACCACGCCACGCGACGTAGTCGGCAAACTCCGGTTCGGTCTCGGGAAACAGTTGCGCACGGGCCGTCGACTGCCCGCCGTCGGCAGCGACAACCAGATCGGCCGCCGTCCGGTCCCCATCGGCGAACCGAACTGCGCCGTCTGTGGCCCTGAGACCGGTGACAGTCCGGCCGGTGTGGTACCGGTCGTCCGGGAACGCCGCCCGCAATTGACGGTAGACCGCGTCCCACGAGGTGAACACCATCGAATCCGATGTCGACGTCCGTACATCGCCGTCAGCAGTCAGAAACCGCCGCTCACTGGCTCGGGTGGTGATGGTCGCCGGGTCGACGATGTCGTGGCGTGAGAGGAACTGTCGGATCGACTGCTGGGCGACGATGCCGCCGCCGCGACTTCGGAGGTCGCCGGCCGATTGCTCGGCGACCGTCACGTCGTGGCCTGCATTGTCGAGAGCGATGCCGGTAAACAGGCCGCCCATCGACCCGCCGGAGATGGTGACGGACAGGGAATCGGATGGTTCGTTGGCGAGGTCCTGTGACACGGCCCCTCTCAGCGCTTGCCGTACGAAAGGCCTCTGGTCCACCGACCGATGACAGTATCGCTCCCGAACACCAGCCCCGAGAGGCGCTCCTGAAGTTCCCCTGTCGCTTCCGCTGTAACTCATCATACTACGAAGTCCCAGTGGTTGCCTCGCACCGAGTCGGACTATTAATGTCAGCCGACACTAAACACGACGTATGCGAGTCGCGGCAGTCGGAATCGGTGGTGCCGGGGGACGGATCGTCGAGCGGCTGTGGCAGGACAACGAACGCCGCGAGACGACGTATCTCGGCGCGGCCTGTGCCGTCGATACGGACACCGAAGCGCTCGACGAACTCGACGCACTTCCGGACGACCGGCGGCATGCCTTCGGACTCTCCGAAACAAACGGGGCCGGAACGAACGGGGACCGGACGAACGGTACTGCCGCCATCGAAGACGAACGGCTCGAAGTGCGCCGGCCGATAGACCAATTGGTAACGAGCGATATCGACGCTCTCGTCCTCGTGGCCGGACTTGCGGGCGGGACGGGCAGTGGCGCTACGGCCAACATTGCCGACGCCCTCAGAGAGGTTTACACGATCCCGGTCTACTGCCTGTCGGTACTACCAGCCGGCAGGGACGACGAAGCAGCCGCCAACACCATCCAAGCACTTCGAGCGCTGGAAGCGACCGTCGACGGGCAGATACTGTTCGACAACGAAGCGTGGCTCGGAAGCGGACAGACGGTCGAGACGGCCGCCGAGACGCTGAACGAGACTGTCGTGACACGGCTGGGTGCCCTATTCGCAGCGGGTGAGGCGACGGCATCCGACGCAGTCGGCCAGAGCGTCGTCGACGCCAGCGAAATAATCAACACCCTCTCGGACTCGGGTTTCACTACGCTTGGCTACGCCAGTCAGGACCTGCAAGCGGACGATGGCGGCAGTGACGGGACAGTCATAGACCAGCTCAAGAACCGTTTTCTCGGCGACAACTCGGACGACGTCGACGAAATCGAGGCATACAACGCCGTCGAGACGACACTTCGCCGCGCTGTACGCGGCAAACTGACGGCCCAGTGCGAGCTGGATTCGGTTGATAGAGCCCTTGCCGTGTTTGCCGGACCGCCCGCGTGGTTGATCCGGGATGCCGTTACCGACGGGCGGCGATGGCTCACGGAGGAACTCCAGTCACCGGAGGTGCGGAGCGGCGATATGCCGACGCCAGACCGGGACACGTTGTCTGTCCTGGTCGTACTTAGCGGCGTCACAGAACTGCCGCGGCTGGTGGAACTCAAAACGCTGGTCGACGAATCGGAATGAGACGGCCCGTTAGATTCTCGTGGGACTGGAGCCAGACCGTCTGAAGTGCGGAAAAAACGAGACAAAGCGGATTATACTCAAATAGATTTATAAGTGACAGTTTTCAACGAAACCATACGATGACACGGACTGTCATATCATACGAAGACGGCCACGTCTACGAGTTCTCCCCGAATATGGAACCGCTGTATACGGCTTCCGACGGCGAGCCGATCACGTTTGAAACCATCGATAGCCTGAACAAAGCCGTTCAGTCAGACGCTAATCTGATGGATGCGATCCCTGAAGAAGTGAATGCGGCTACAGGGCCGGTTGCTGTCGAGGGAGCCACACCCGGCGATGTCCTCAAGGTTGAGATCGAAGACGTCCGAGTCACCGAGGATCTGGGTCGCGTAATTACGGCACCGGGGTTTGGACTCCTTCAAGATCACGAGGACATCGAACACCCAGCGACGCGCGTGACGGAGATAACCGACGGCGGGGAGTCACTCTCGTTCAAGGATATGGAGGTACCAGTTGACCCCGTCATCGGGACCATTGGCGTGGCAACGTCCGAGGAATCGATGTCGACCCTGACGCCACACGACCACGGCGGAAATCTCGATACCACGGATATGACCACTGGGACGACGGCCTACTTTCCGGTGTTCCAGGACGGTGCGATGTTAGCGATGGGTGACTCGAAGGCCGCGATGGCAGACGGCGAAATGTGTGGCACTGGTGCCGAAATCGGAACCGAGATCGACGTCACCGTCTCAGTAATCTCGGATGCCGCTGTCGACCTTGAGCGCCCACTCGTCGACACCGGTGACGCGTGGAAGACGATTGCAAGTGCCGAAACGATGGAAGATGCGGTCAAGACGGCAAACGAGGACCTCATCGGATTGCTCGCTGCCGAACACGAGTACACGCTGACCGACGCCTACCTCTTTTCGAGCCTCGTTGGTGGCCTCGAAATCAGCCAAGTCGTCGACCCACTCGTTACTGTGCGAAACTCCATTCCGCGCGAATACCTCCCAGATCCATTCTAACTATCGCGGCGAAGCTGTCAGTTCTGTTGGCACTTAGCGGGACGACAATTTCAACGGGGACACTCATCTGGATAGTGGATCTCTGCTCGTCCTGCTGCCGGCATTCCGCAAATTGGTGGCTCTGAATCTGGCGTACACCGCTGAACGAACGCACGACCTCCCAGAATCGACAGCTTCTGCTATCGGCCACCTGCCAAGAAGCCACAAACGGTATCCACTTCTATGCCCCGCTGGAATCGGCTCCGAAAGATGTCGATCCGGTTGCTCCACTACTCAGACATTGAGAACGCTTGCGACGACCCCGTGCGGATGGGTCGGCTTGCCGGAACGATCCAGTCAATCCGCGGGGAGGATACTGTAGTCGCTGGCACCGGCGACAACACTGCACCGGGTGTCCTCGCCCATTACTACGAGGGGCATCAAGCGATGCCGTTTTTCCGGGCAGTGAGTACCGACGTCGAGACGGTAGGGAACCACGATTTCGACTTCGGGACTGCTCCCATTCTGGACGTGGTCTCGAAGAGTCCACAGGAGTGGGTCGTCGCGAACGTTTACGAAGGCGAGAGTGAGGGCGCCCGTGGCGCTCCCTTCGCTGGATTAGACGGGACGACAGTCTTGCATCGAGATGGCCGGCGAGTCGGATTCGTCGGCGTAGTCGATCCCGCGACTCCCCGGATTGCTTCCGGCGCGTCAGAGCTGAACGTGACCAATCCTGTCGAGAGCGTGCGGAAAGCGGTCAGCGAACTCGGCAACAGTGTCGATCATTTCGTCGTCCTCGCACACTTGCGAGACGACGTAGAGACCGACGTTGCGGCCGTTCAGGGCGTCGACACGGTCCTCGGCGGCCACGTCCACAGGGAGCGCCACGAGGCTGTCGACGGAACACTGGTTGTCCGCCCCGGAGCGAACGGGCAGGTGGTCTGGGAAGTCGAACTCTTCGACGGGGACCGCTCGCCGATTGCCACCCGTCATTCGACATCCGAGGGACCTATCGACGAGTCCGTGGCCGACATGACCCGCGAACGGCTGGCCGATGTCGGTCTGCTGGAGACTGTTCCACTGTCGACGATCCGATCCATCGAGGCCTCGACGAGCGAACCCGCGGCGAGAGCCGCGTTGGCAACCTCGTGGCTGACGCCTATCGCTGGGCGGCCGATACTGACGTCAGCTTCGTCCACAATGGCGGCCTTCGAACGGGGCGACCCCTGTCCGGCGAGGTCACTGCTGGCGAGGTGGCCAGCGTACACCCCTTCGGCGGTACGGTAGAAGTCCTCGGCGTCTCCGGTGAACAACTACGAACCCTCTTGCAGGCGGCCTTCCGTCCCCACCGCGAGGACGGACGGCTCTGGCACGGCGACGTCAGCGGGATGACCGTCGAGTACGATTCCGAGGCTGGACGGCTAATCGGTGTGGCTGTCAACGGCCAGAGTCTCGAAGCCGGTCGAGAGTACAGACTTGCCACCAACTCCTACGTCGTCTACAGCGATGACTGGCCGATTCCACACGAGGCAACCATCGACTCGTTCGGTCTCCCGTTCGAGACCGTCGCAGACTACGCTCGCGAAGAGGGCATCACTGTCCGGGTGGGTGGCCGACTCCAGGACTGCTGACCGGGTCCCGCCACGGATGGCCTTCTGCAACTGTCTCCTTCAGGTACTGACCGTTCCAGAACTACCCTGTCGTAGTAACCAACAGTACTTGCTATCGACGGGCCTTGTTTCGACGCGGTGCAGGTCGGCCGAGCCGGTAGCTATCGGAAAAACGAAATCGACCAGAGACTCCCACAGACCGGTCCTGTTCAGTCGACACAGACACCACCCCACGTTATTGGAGACATCTAAACAGGGCCGTATATAGTATTACGAGTCACGGTGGACGGTTCATAGTAGTCAGTATACATATTATAAATGTTCAAACACGTCATCAGTATGCGTTCCAGTGTAGCATGAGCACACTCTCGGCTGATACGGAGAGTTGGTTATCGTTTGGTAAACAGGACATGATGGTGTTCATACTCGTTATGTCCCTTACCGGGTTGCAGAACGCGTTCACAGAAATCATGCCCGAGTTCACGGTCGGACCGCTAGAACTGGGGGTTGGTGGCTTCATCTTTATCCCGATCGTGCTGGTGCTACTTTTCAGGACCTACTGGGCTGCAGTAGCCGTTCCTGTTGGCGAAATCGTATTCGGAGAAATACTGCTCGGTGAGTTCGATGGACTGGGTGCCATGGAGGGATTGCTCCTCATCCCGGTCTGCTATTATTTCGCCGCGAAGCTGCTTCAGGACCCGGAAAACACCACACAGTTGGCAATTGTCGTGTTTCTGGCTGAGGCACTCGAAGAGTTCTTCGCTACGTTCATCGATATTGGGAAGGTGTATGTCGGGGTTGAAGAATTGGAAGCCGTACCCGGCCTCCCCGAGAGCATTATCGTGCTCGAAGGGGTCGACTTCCTCACACAGATGCTAATCACGGGGACTCTTTTCGGCGTAATCCCCGCACTGTATCTCTACCCCAAACTCCACGGTAAAGTCGAACCGCTGCTCGGTATGGAACCGTTTGAGGGTGAACGCGGCGGGTCGATGTGGCGTGGCTTTTCGCCGAAGGCGCTGTTGGCGGTGCTTATCGCCTTCCCGCTCGCCTTCGTTGCCGAAGCTGCCAGCGAAGTCGGTGGGGCGGTCAACGTAGTCTGGGAGCCGGAATTCCTCGCGACGTTCGGCCAGAGTTACATCGCAGTTCCGATCGTCGTCTCCGCTATCGTCGCCACCATCGTCTGGTACCGCGCAACGCAAACGGCGTAAGATGATGACAGCGACACACGACTCTCAAATTGCCGTTGACGAACTGCAGTTCCGGTATCCCGGTGCTGACGAAGCTGTGTTGACCGGGGCGGAGCTGACGATAGAGCCCGGCGAGTTCGTCGCCATCATCGGTGGGAACGGTTCCGGCAAGACGACGCTGTGTAAGTCGTTTAACGGAATCATCCCGCATTTTTACGAGGGTGATATGCGAGGCCAAGTTACCGTCGCTGGACACGATGTCTCCGAGAGCTCTGTTGCAGAGCTCTCACAGCACGTCGGCTACGTGTTCCAGGAGTTCGATAACCAGCTCGTCAGTCCGACTGTATTCGAGGAAGTCGCTTTCGCCCCGATGAACTATGGACACGAGGACTACCGCGAACGAGTCCACCGGACACTAGATCTGCTCGATTTGAGCGGACTGGGAGACCGCTTCGTCTGGGAACTCTCCGGCGGGCAAAAACACTTGGTTGCGCTGGCGGCAGCGTTATCGCTAGACCCAGACATCCTCGTCGTCGACGAACCGGCGGCACAACTGGACCCAGTCAACGCTCGGGAGACCTACGACCGTCTCGCCACGCTCAACGAAACCCACGGGAAAACCGTGGTCACTATCGAACATCAGACAGAGTTCATCGCCGAATACTGCGATAGCGTCGTCCTCGTCGAGGACGGTATTGTCCGTTGGAAATTACCGGTCGAGACGGCCCTCAATCAGCTGGAAGACCTCAGAGGACAGGATGTCCATCCCCCACAGGTCACGCGGATCGCCGAGCGCGTCCTCGATGATGCTCGCCCGCTCCCGGTGACGCTCGCGGACGGCCTCGATCTATTCACCGATTACGGCGACACCACTGTGGCTCGAACTGACGGACCACCGGAGGTGAACCGGAAAGGGAAGCCTGTCATCTCCTTCAATAACGTCTCGCAGTCGTACGATACACTCCGAAGCGGGACAAAAGACGTTCTCGATACCCTCACACTGGAGGTCTACCCAGACGAGCGGGTCGTCCTCGTCGGCAGCAACGGCGCTGGGAAATCCACGCTCATGCAACTGGTGACTGGCTTGGAGACGCCCGACGAAGGGACGGTCACCGTCGGCGGAACAGACACTGGAGATGTGCTCCCGGAGCAACTGGCCGAGGAGGTCGTCTACGTCAAGCAGAACCCCGAAGAGATGTTTATCGACGATACTGTCCGGGCTGATGTCGCTCACTACCTCGATGATAGGGGCTACCCGAACGTCGAGCAGCGAGTCGACGAGGTGATCGAATTCCTCGACTTGGAAGATCTGCAGTCCCGGGACGGCCGCCTGCTCAGCGTCGGCCAACAGCGCCGGGCGTCACTGGCTATCGGGCTTGCGACGAACCCGTCGATTATCCTGCTCGACGAACCAACCGGCAGTCTCGACCTTGCGAGTCGCGAGGAGGTCGGTCGAACCATCGACCGGGCGGGCGACCGTGTCGAGACGGTCGTGATTGCGACACACGACCTCGAGCTCGCGGCATCGTGGGCGACTCGTGTCGTCGTGCTCGACGACGGTGACATCATCGCTGACGGCCCGCCGAGTGACGTGTTTGCTGACCTTGCCGCTCTCGAACGAGCGAACCTTCACCCACCGCAAGTGGTCCGCCTGGGGACAGAACTCGGCCTCAGTCCCGCACCGCTCACGGTCGAGGCGTTCACGGACCGACTGAACACGGCAAGTCCGCCGGACGAGACATCGAAACCGACCGTGGAGGAGCAGTGATGACGACACTCGATGCGCTTCGTGATGCCACGTCTGTCGAGGCGATCAAGGCTGACTTGCTTCGGACGGCCTACGAGAACGAGGGTTCGTTCCTCCACCGCTTGGACCCCAGAGTCCTGTTACTCTGGTACGTCGTCTTCCTGTTCGTCCCGTGGCTGTTCTACGACACGACCATCCTTCTCGGACTGCTAGCGTTCGTGTCGGTGCTCGCAGTACTTTCACGGGTCAGCCTGTTCCTCGTCGGACTGATGGCGTTTACCGTGGCAACGACGTTAGGATCGTACGCTGTCGTGACTGTCTTCACGGGTGATCCCGTTGCGGCAATTCGAGCGTTAGTTCCGTACACGCTGAAGTTAACGATCATCTCCGTGTCGAGTTTGGCGGTGTTCTCGAGCATGGGTCCGAAGACCCTCTCTCAGGGTCTCAGAAGTCTCGGGATTCCACGACAGTTCACGTTCCTCATCACGTACGGCTACCGGATGCTCCCAGTGTTGTTTGAGGAGTACCACGATCTGGTGAACTCGTTCCGGTTACGGAGTACGGCTCCCGACTCACCCGGGCGATTCCGCTGGCGGCACTACGTCTACCTGCTGAAGCTATCGGTGCGTGCGTTCTATCCGATGATCTTCAACGTGGCAAAGCGAAGTCGCGTCACCGTCGAGGCCATGGAAGCCCGGGGATTCTCGCACTCACTAGCCGACGAGGCGAGTACGGAGCTTCGGCTTGCGGACATGCAGATTCGACCCGTCGATGTCGGGTTCTTCGCCGGTTCTCTGCTCGTCGTTACCGGACTCGCGCTTCTTCTGTGATGTCCTCCGCGCCGTTGACTGTTTCCTTACCGCGTTCTCATTCTCTTACTAGCGTATCAAAAGGGACTCCAGTGTACCCTTTGACAGTCTGGCACTGTCTACAGTATATTGAGGGATACATATCGGGTGTAACTGCTCCATAGGGCTCTTAGCGGTCTTTTTGACATGACGGACTGAGTGAGTGATATGAGCCTGATTACGGGAAACTCGCTCGAATCGAAACTGCTGGAGACGATTATTCTCGGCCGAGCAAAGATTCCGGACGACCCCGATCCAGGGAACTATGTCGTCGTCGACGTCGCGCAGTTCTCGACGACGGTCCCGGAACTGTTTGCGAATGGCGCGGAGTACATCTACATTACCGAGGAACGGGGGAACGAACCAGCATTCAAGGCTGAACATCCAGACGCGAAAATCGGCGGGAGTTCCGGCCCGGACTATCGGGGCGAAGAAGGATACGACTTCTTCAATTCACCGAGCTTCGTTCAGGATATTGACGTCGCCGGTCGGCCGACTGCGATGACCTCGACCAACGGTGGGAACGCGGTCACGGATATCCGCTTAGCAGGCGGTGACGACGTCGATATCTACGTTGGTGGGTTGACTAACGGGAAAGCGGTCGCCGACTATCTCGCAGACAGCGACCGCGAGACCTATTTCGTTGCCGCCGGCTCGAGAGGGAAACCCTCGCCTGAGGACCTCGTTGGCGCGCTGTATATTGCTCGGCAACTGCACGGGAAGCCACTGACACCGGAGCAACGCGATATCTATCGGGAAGTCGTTCAGTTCGCGAAGGGGCCGAAGTACGAGGAGAAACCACAGATCAAGCGTACGGACCTCTACGAGTACACACTCGCGTTCGACAGCCGTGACGTCGTTCCGAAACTGGACGGGCAACGGCTCTATGACGTGAGTGGCGAGAGCGAGATCTGATGCGGACCGATATCCACACGCACACCACGTACTCGGATGGGTCGGATCTCGACGCAATGGTTACCGCGGCCGAACAGGCTGGCTTGTCTGCACTCGGGCTGACTGATCACTGTATCGTCACTGAAGACGACTTCGGGCGACGTGCGAGATACGACCTCGTCGAAACGTATCAACAGCGCCGGGAGGACATTCGTGCTGCCAGAGACACGACTGCCCTCCAACTGTACGATGCTGCCGAAGTAAGCTACGTCGAAGGCACCGAGTCGCGTATTGCGTCGTTTCTCGACACCGCCGACTTCGCATACACTATCGGGAGCGTCCACTTCGCCGACCAGTACGACTACACCAGTGGGACACAGTACGTTACTGCGTCCGCAACGCAACGCCGGAGGGCCGTCGAGCGGTACTACGATGCGGTCGTTGCGCTCATCGAATCTGAACTCTTCGACGTAGTCGGGCACCTCGACCTCCCAGAGCGCATTCCAACGTTGCGACGGCACACAATTCGAGCGGATTACGACCGGGTCGCACGAGCGCTTGCTGACTCCGAGACAGTCCCTGAGGTAAACGCCGGTCGCGTCCATCGCTCGCTCGGCCGGGTACATCCCGACCCAGCGATGCTAGATCTGTTTACCGAGTATGGAATCCAGTTCGTCCTCGGATCGGACAGCCACACGCCTGCAGAACTCTCGCAGCGAGTCCCCGAACTACGAACACTGACTGAAACACTAGACCGGTCACCTGTTGCTGCTGTACTACGCGATAATCAACAGTACCGTGATTTTTGAGCAACCTATAGTAGCCATTGAAAATCAATGCACACCTGCTCGCACGACGGCAGTGCGATCAGTGTGTACATCGGTTCAATTGTTACTATAGCGACTGTTCGAATGCTGTGAACACAGCGAATATCTCACTGCGATAGTGGCTATATATAGGTTTTAGTGGCCAGCCCCTATGATGATATCTTGTGTATTCCGCCCTCCAGGAGTACCATCGCACACTCCCACGACATAGCGCCCGAACTGTGGCTATGACCTGCTCGCCCCGTCACATTCATCTGAATAAACAGTTCAGTCCCCAATTACTTGAGCTTCTCACAGACACTTGGCTGCCGTTAGCCATCAAATTTTCCGGAGGAGACTGGTAGCATGGCCAACGATTCAGGGCTTCGTGTTACTGGTCCAGATACTCTGGGTGGCGCAGTACTGTACCTCGTTGTCGGTATCGCTATCGCTAGCTACGGGGGATTCGATTACGTTCAGCAGACTGAAGCAGTTCGAAACTCGGTTGAAGTGGACGCGAACATTACGGAACTCGGTATCGAAACGGATAGCGGAACATCGTCAAATCCGGGCGTAAAGTACGAACCGAACGTCGAATTTGAATACACCTATAATGGAACTACATACACCGGGACAAAACTATACCCAGCGAATATTGAGCGGAACTATGAGAGACGGTCAGCAGCCGAATCAGCGATCGACTCTTACGAACAGGGGACACAGACAACTGCATACGTGTCTCCAGACGAGCCAGGAGATGCGTTTTTGAAAAACAAAACGTCGAACGCACCGATCATCGCTATTGGACTTGGCGGATTATTCACCCTCTTTGCAGCCTTCTCTGTCGTGAAGAAGCTCTGAGTCCCCTTCCGTTGTTCGGCTGTCCGTGTCATTACTGGACATCATGTGTGATCTGCCCGAATACGTTTAACTAAACACGACTGTTCTATTCGCGCACAGCTTAAAGTGTAAATGGAGCTATATCTAACCAGTATGGTGGAAGAGTCCGGCCCGAAAGGAAAAGAGGAGGGTCAGTCGGCAGCACAGTCGACGTTCACGCTAAATCGGCGGACGCTACTTCAGTCAACCCTTGTTGGAAGTGCGATATTGGGGGGAGTCGGTCTGGCCACACCAGTTGCCAGACAGGTGCAGTCCGACGAGAAGGGTTCTGGAGATAACAACAATCGCTCAGCGGGCTTTCCGCCGAGTGACATCACTGAGTATGGACGGAAAGTCACCCTCGGAAACGGGGAGGTGCGAACATTCACGAGTGAAACACCGTCAGGAGAGCCGAGGTATCACGGAGTCGAGTTCGACCACACGGCACTCGAAGGGCTTCCAAGCGAGACAGAGATAAGTGAGGTAAACGATCCTGTGGAGACTGATAAGTATCGGTTTAGTGGACAGGCGGCAACGATCCATTTCAAACAGTCACTCCAGTTCTTTGTGCCGTTCCCAGATGCGGCTGGCACGCCGTTTACCTTCTTGGGACTCAACTGGAATCCGGACGGCCATTTCGGTGGCAAAGGAGCGTGGGAGAAGCCACACTTCGATATCCACTTTCATACGCGTGACCCTGCAACAGTGGATAACGTCGAGGGGCCTCAGCTTCCGCCGTACGATATCAAAACAGCGGACGGAATCGAGACAAATTTCGACTTCGCTCAACTTCCAGAAGGGTATGCGCGATCACCTCCGCCCGTCGCTGACGAGCGGTATATCACAGACATGGGTGAACACGTAGCTCCCAACGATGCGCCTGAACTCCCAAGTGGCCCCGACGACCGAGGTGATCCTACTAGCTTCAGCAACACACTCATTCAAGGGTTTATCGGTGACACAGAGGGGTCACAGTTGGCGTTCGTGGAACCGATGCTCACCCGAGAGTTCCTGAGCGATTTCCGAGGCAGCAAAACGTATGACGTCCCACAACCGGCCGAATATCCACACGAACAGCAGCACCCACACGAGTACAGTGTCCGGGATATCCCGTCGCAAAACAAGACCGTAGTCGCTATTCAGAGTTTCAAACAGGTATCTGACTGAGCAGCAGGATCGTCTTAGTTGAGCACACTCGCTCAAATTGAATTCTCCACGCAGTGCGGCTCATTGCGCCACGCAGTTTGACAGAATACGCAAATACGGTGGCCACGAGGCGCACCGTGATATTAGCACTATCTGACAAGTCGTTTAGTAACTATTCTGTATGCAACACGTCCCCTCGGCAACCGTCGATGTGACTGAACACGCGACGCTCACAAACATAGAGTTGAACTTTCACTATAGTAGCCATTGGAAATCAATGCACACCTGATCGCATGGCGGCAGTGCGATCAGTGTGTACATCGGTTCAATTGGTACTATAGAACCACTACAGCGAGTGTTCATCCCACTGGGAGAGCGAATCGCTCTCGTTTCGTCGGGCGACCGAGTCTATCCCTCCACAGGCAAGATTAGAGTTGAGCGTGGGGTGACTGAGGATGCGCCGCCCTGACGGCGCAGACAAGCGACCCGAAGCAGAGCCGACAGGGACGGTCTGCCAACGACGAAGACACCGGGGGCTAATCGTCAGGTGATGTCGGGGGAGTGGTGGCTGGATCGGCTTCGGGGATATCTACCCCAACAGCAAACAGTTATATTCTCCAGCAAGCGTACTGAACAGATATACTCGGCAGGGTCTGCCATCCGGACGCGGTCGTCGGCGGGGTCCGTCGTGGGGAATTACATGGAAGGAACGGTTCGAGAAGTCACGCCTGGCGAATTGTGCGACGCGGTCGACCCGTGTGAGGTTACACTCGTCCTCGGGGCACCCAGTGTCGGAAAGTCACATCACCTGCGGCGGGTCGGTCCGTCCGTCGAGCGGCTCGCAGAAACAACAGCTATCGACGACGACGAACTCGTGGTCGTCGACGATTTTGTCTCGGCGGTTTTGCACCTCGGCGGCGACCGGGACAGGCTGAATGGCCTGTTCGATCGTTCCGGGGGTGCAGTAATCGTGACGCGGCCACGGAGCCTCGACTGGCTCTGCCGACACGGTCACCTCGCGCCCGTTTCGTTCCACGACCGAGTCGATTCCGTGCTCGTGGTTCGGACGCCCCCCGAAGAGAGCCACGATGCAATCACCGAAATCCGCGAACTCACCAGCCAGCGACGTCCACCAAAACTGGGTGACGGGGAGCGCACGTCCCTCGTCGAACGCGTCACCTATCCAGGCTATGACTTCGAGGACGAGCGGCTTCAGCAACAGATCGGGACCGTCGAGGAGACAATCACGCCCGCAGCTTTCCTCTCGCTCTCGCAGTATGGGTCCGAAACGGTTCTGGCCGGTCCCGATGTCAGGGCGGTGGTTACCGACCGCGACATCACGGTCGAACCGTTTGACGAGGGCGCCCTCGACCTCATCGCGTCCCTTTATCCCTATGCCGAGGATGGCAGTTGTAGCTCGGTCGAAATGTCGCCTGCGGTCGCCACCGCACTCGCTCTCGTCGCGAGGTCGCTGGCAGATGACGACACGGAGTGGCTCGAACCGTTCGTTCGACATCGGCCGCTGGCCGGGGCTGCCGAAGCCCTCGAAATCGCCGTCGATCTCCCGCCGGGGACGGTCGAGCGGCTTCGGGTGTTCGGGTCCGAACCGATGCGAGCGAGGATCAGTCAGCGCCTGACGGCTCAGTCCGAAACGGAGACAGCCATCGCCGACGCGAGTGCCCCAATCGATGCGGCTCTGGCAGCCATGCGAGCAATCGGGTCGTCGCTGGACGACGCCGCGATGGAGCCCGACGAGTACGGAACCGATCCCCTCGTCGGTTCCTGGCACTGGAACGGACTAACAGCGTTAGACGCGGCTGCGGCGGACCGAGAGTTCCCGAACTCGGACAAGAACTCTGCAGCCGACGGGGACGTTGCTGGGGTCGGCGTCGACGAGGTCGTCGACGCACTCGATGGCGGGCTCGTGCTCCTGTCGGGACCGAAAGCCAGCGGGAAGCGACGGCTCACAGCGAGCGTTGCGACGGCACTTACGATGCGGGGAGCGACGGTCAGACTCTCCGACCTCCGTCAGCCAAACCACAGCAGGGTGGGAATCGACGCCACGCCCAACGCAGTCGTAGTCGCGACGTACGGGGCCGAGCCAGCACGGATCGTGAGCGACGCTGGCGTTCGGGCGCTCGCTGACTGGGTCGAGGCAGGGGTCTGTTCCGGTGCAGTGCTGCTCTGTGATAACGACCGACGGGAGCATCTGGACGCCCTCGCCGACCGGACTGGCTGTGACGACGTCGAGGCCTGGTGCGACCGTATCGAGTTCGACCTTGGAGACGCTGACCTGACGGCCGATCGGAGGCCAGAGGCGGTCGCCGAGGATCTGCTGTCCGCGCTGGAGTGGCCCGAAAATCGAACCCCTTCCCGTCGGTCACTCGCGGTCGATTCGGTCGCGGGCCAGAGTACGCTGGCAGCGATCGCTGGCATGCCCGACAGTGCTCTCGATGCGGCCTTCGTCGGGCAGGCCGTTGCCGAGGCCGTCGCTGTCGTCGCACGGACCGCCCAGCCGAGCGCCGCACGGGAGTGGCTGCTCTTGGTCGACAACCTCGTCGGAGACGTCGCAGGGAACCGCTGTGACACGGACGCGGCGATCAGGTACCGGGGAACGGTCGCGGGCACTGCTATGGCGACTGTGGCGAGCGAGCACCCGACAGCCGACGCGTGGGTCGAGGCCATTGCAGTTCGTGCGCTGGCACTGACCAACGAGACCGCGACTCCCCACGGTCGGGACTCGGTCGGTGGCGACGTCGAACCTATCGTGACCGCCGTCACGACGGCCCTGTCGACGCTTGCCCGACCAGAAGCCGGAGGAGAGCCGAATCAGGGGGCACTCGCGACGGTCGACCATCTGCTCCACGAGATGGTGGACGGGAACGCCATCGATCCCGAACCCGGCCTGTATCCGCTCTGTCGGATCTACGGGAAGACTGTCGGACGGCTCGTAGAACGAGCCGAGGAGTCGGCGAGTGCCGAGGCGGTGCTCGCACCGGTGATCGCGCTCGTCGACCAGACAGCGTCCGAGTACGAGGACGGTCACGCGTCCGTCCTCCTCGGCAACGTGTTCGGATCGATGCTCGGGGCCCTCGGGAGTGTGGAGATGCCGACCGACGACCTCCCCGTCTGGATTGACGCGGTCGACGCTGCTGCGAGAGACGTGGCCACGTCGCTCCAGCACGACGAGAACCGGGCCGAGCTGTTACACGTCGCGTCCGTGAGCGCAATCGGCTTCTGGGTGTTCGACCACAACTGTCCGGCGGACCGATTCGAGCCGTGGCTGGTGGCGACCGGCGAACAACTCTGTCGGAGCACGGCCGAGTCGTCGTTCGTCGAGCACCCCGAATCCTTCGTGGTCGACACGTACAGCTGGGCAATCTGGCACGTCGTTCACTACCGCGACCTCGACCGTGCCGAGCGACTGTTCGAGAAGTGTCACCGGCTGGTCGATACGATCGCTGACTCGGAGGTCCCCGACGACGAGTGGGAGTGCCGTGCGTCACTCCACGCCGGCGCGCTCGCGACCCTAGCCATCGTGGAACAGGGAGACGTGGCCAAGTCGGGCCCCTACGGCAAAGGAGCCCTCAGACTCCCGAATTCGCCAGGGTTCGCGGACTGGATCGACCGCTACGACGCGACCGTGACCCGCGGAGTAGCGGGCGATGCACCGACAGCAGTGGTCGAGCCGTACCTTCGGGCGGTCTACCGTGGGGCGCTCTCGACGCAGGTCCGGGGATACGACACCGAGCCTGACGACGGGATTTCGCCACACAGCGAGAGTACGTGGTTCGACAGCCTGACAGAGCGCATTGAGGACTTGGCAGCCACGGGTGACCTAGTCTCGGATCCGGTCGCGTTCCTGCGTTCGGTCTACGGCGACGCAGCTACAGGGTGGGCCGCAGAGGGCGAGGCGAACCTGGCCGGAGAGTGGCTTGGGTCGCTCGTCCGGGCGTTCCGCGGAGCGCGAGAAGGGATCGAGGGACCGAGCAAGACGGAGTGGTTCGACGCGTTCGCGGAAGCGGACGCGGCCGTTCTCCTGGCAGTGCTGACTCGGACTGACGCCGGCGGGCGAACGCACGATCGCCTGGTGGAGTCGGTACTCTCCCAGATCGAAACCACCGCAACGGCGACGGAGTACCCACTGCAGCCCGTACACTACGTCGCTTCGGTCTTCGGGACCGCACTGGCGCTGGCAGTCGAGGCCGACCCTGCGGAAGTTCGCTTCGGCGTGACCGAAGTCGTCGCCGCCGAACAGCGAACTGACTTCGCGTGGGTCGGGATGGCGCGGGCGAGTGTCCTCGAACGGGTGTATGCGGCGGCTCTCGCCGAAGTCGGGCAGACGAATGCCGACCACGACAACACCGAGGCGTGGCTAGCCGTCTGCTCGGAGCGGATGGAAGCAACTGCGACGCGGGAACTCCCCGACGATCCCGCCGGTTTCGTTGCGGGAGTCTACACCCGGGCGTACGTCGAGGCAGTCGAAGCCGAGACGCCAGCGTGGCGTCGGCGTCTCGATGCCGCCCTCCGGGCGTTCGCCTTGGAGAGCCACGTCGAGGACCCGGCGACGTTTCTCGAAGGAGTCTACGCCGACGTCGTAGTCGCGGGAACGACGCAGAGCCAACTAGCCGCCGAGGTCGAGGCGTGTGTCGAGGCCGTGTCTCAGTCCGTCGAGCGTGCGAGTGAGGAGAACGTCTTCCGGGCCGACGATGCCGTGGTACGAACCTTCTCGCGGGCCGTCGACAGGCTCCCGACGGGTAATCCCCGAGCACAGGCAGACTGTACCCACTTGCTCGGTCGGGCACTCCGGGCGACCGGGGGCGAGACCCTCGAAGCGGCCGTCTTCGGCGGCGACCGTCCGACCGGGGACTACTCGGAGTGACCCACTGGCAGAATCCACCGTATGGCAACCTACTACGTCCTCTCGAGTCCGGACCACAATCCCGACAGCAACCACAGTTCCGAGTGGCCGAAGGAACTCGGACTGTCATTCGACGACCGTGAGATCCGACTCTTTCAGGGAAAAGGGCACGGTCTCGGCGGTGCCGTCTACGACTTCGAGGACTTCCGCCTCGACGAGTGGGCCGAGTTCGTCGACGCCTGCGCCGGCGACTGGCTCCGCGAGGAACTATCCAGACACGAGTCGCTGACTGCTATCGACGAGGCGGACTTCGTCCGGACGCTAAACCGACACGCCACGTTCGCAACGGAAGAGCACTGACGAAACTGGTGGGACCGCTATGCTCATTCGTCGTCCGTTTTCCCTGGCCAGACCGTCGGCCTGATCCGTCTGTCATCGTACGCTGAGAGGTCGGCGCGGACGGTCTCGACCAAGTCCGTGGCCGAGGACTCGCCGTCTTCGATTGCAGTGACCTCCGCGGGCGTCAAGCGCACGGAGACATCGCGCTCTACCGGTCCGCCGAGGAGGAAGGTGAGAATCCACTCGCCGTCGCGGGCCAGCAGGACGTAGGAGTAGGGCTGCCGATCGAGGACTCGCATTGGTCGGTCGAGGAGCAACGCGGGCTAAACAGTTCCGACAGGGCGAAGCCTCTTGCGGCCGTTCGTCCCCCGTATCGGTATGTCTCTCCTCGAATTCGACGTGACTGCTCGCGGCGGTGCGCGATGACTGACGGTCCGACGGTGACCAACGCTGGGAGCAGGCGTACCAGTCCGGTGTCGGAGATTCCTTCGAAGCAGTAATCACTCCTCCGGAGCGAGATCTACCGCCCGCATATACGCGTCAAGCTGCTCGGCCAGTGCCCGGGCGAACGCTTCGTCATTGATGTCGGTCTCCATCTCGACCAATTCGACCGACTCAGCCAGATTTGTTTTGAGTGCCTCGAACAGGGCTGTGTCGGCGTCGGGATCATGGAAATCCGCTCCCTCGACGTCGAGCATCGAAACACCTCCAAGTGGAATATATAGGGCGGTTGGTCCGTTCGCTGCTGAGAGCTTCTTCGCGATGACCTCGCCCAGATCAGCGTTCTCCTCGGCCGTTGTCCGCATCAGCGTTACCTGTGGGTTGTGGATGTGGAAGTGCCGCCCCTCGAACTCCTCGGGGACGGAGTCTCGTGGCCCGAAGTTGACCATGTCCAGCGCGCCCGTCGAGACGACCTGTGGCGTGCCCGTCTCCGCGGCGGCGTCCAGCCTGTCGGGGCCAGCAGCAAGCACACCCCCTACAAGCTCGTCGGCCCACTCCGTCGTCGTCACGTCCAACACGCCGTCGATGACGCCTTGTCTCACGAGGGCCTCCATCGCCTTCCCACCGGTCCCAGTCGCATGGAAGATGATCGTCTCGTAGCCTCGTTCTTCGAGATACTCCCGAGCCGTCTGGACGCACTGTGTGGTGACACCGAACATCGAGATCCCGATAGTGGGGCGGTCTTCAACTTCGATGTCTGGCTGGTTCGTGACCATCCCGACCATCGCGAGGGCAGCATTAGCAATTACCTTCCGGGAGAGTTGGTTGAGTCCCTCAATATCAGCCACCGAATACAACATCATCACGTCAGTGGCACCGACATACGGTTCAATGTCGCCGGAGGCCATCGTCGAGACCATCACTTTCGGGACACCAACCGGCAGCGCCCGCATCGCCGTGGTCGCGATCGAGGTGTTACCCGAACCGCCGAGTCCGAGCACACCGTCGAGGTCGCCAGCGTCGTGTAGCTGCTGGACGATCGCCGCTGCGCCCTTGCCCATCGCTTCGATCGCCTCACCGCGGTCGGCATCGTCCCGGAGGTGCCCCAGCGTGGTGCCGCCCGCTTCGGCGACCGCACTCGCAGTAGTGTCCGGATCGATCTCCGGGTCGCCCACCACGCCCGTGTCGATGATGTGTACGTCAACGCCTTGCGCGCGAAGGACATCTCGGGCGAAACCTATCTCTTCGCCTTTCGTATCGAGCGTCCCAACGATTGTGACGGCCATACTCACTCCTCCACGTTCTCGGGTGTCGGCAGTTCGCCCGGCGGGACGATCTCACACTCAGGAAGATCCCGGAGTACCTCTTCAGGACCCGGTGGTGCGTAGACCGCGAGCAGTAACAACGGTTCCCAGCTGGTGTTGACGGTTCCGTGTTCGACGCCTTCAGGAACGAACACCATCTCGCCGGCCGAGATATCGCGTGTCTGATCGGCGACCTCTTGTTCACCCTCGCCCTGGATGACGAAGAGGATCTCGTCGCTGTCAGGGTGCGCGTGGCGCTCATGGCCCTTTCCGGGTTCGAGTTTGACGACGCCAGCGCTGAAGCGCTCGCCACCCGTCACGTCAGGCGTGCTCAGCCACTTCAGGACGCCCCAATCGAAGAGCTGACTTTCGACGTCATCAGGAGTGATGAAGTATTCGCTATCAGTCATCTTAGAGACTAATCTCCTTGAATTCGCGGGCCTGTGCTTCGATTGCCTCCTCAGTTGGGAGGCGTTCGATGCTCGACGCACCGAAGAATCCGACGACACCCTCGGTGTGTTCCAGTACGTACTGGGCATCGTCGGGCCATGCGATCGGGCCGCCGTGACAGATCACCAGTACGTCCTCGTTTACCTCTTTTGCGGCGTCGTGATGAGCTTGAACGCGCTCGGCTGCGGCATCGAGATCTAGTGCCGTCTCGGCACCAATATCCCCAGATGTAGTCAGTCCCATATGTGAGACGACCACGTCCGCTCCGGCCTCGGTCATCTCGCGAGCCTGCTCCTCGCTGAAGACGTATGGGCAGGTGAGCATTCCTTGCTCGGCCGCTTCTTGGATCATGTCGACTTCTTTGTCGTAGCCCATCCCCGTTTCCTCGAGATTCTGTCTGAACCCGCTGTCCTCGTCGATGAGACCCACCGTCGGGAAGTTCTGGACGCCCGAGAACCCACGTCGTTTCAGGTTCTCGATGAACACATCCATCTGTCGGAACGGGTCGGTCCCGTTGACGCCGGCGAGAACTGGCGTGTCCTCGACGACTGGAAGCACTTCGTGGCCCATCTCGACGACGATCTCGTTGGCGTCACCGTAAGGAAGGAGGCCAGCCAGCGACCCCCGACCGTTCATCCGATAGCGACCGGAATTGTAGATGATCAGTAGATCGACGCCACCGCGCTCGGCGAACTTCGCCGAGATACCGGTCCCTGCACCTGCGCCGACGATTGGATCGCCGCCCGATACTGTTTCCTGAAGTCGATCAAGGGACTCCTGCCGTGTGAATTCCATACGTCAGATACAACCATTTCATAATATAGTAATTAATTTTTTGATGATTTAGAGGGGTTGCCACGACACATAATATTACCAATGCTCATAGGCCACCCTCGTCAAACCCAATCGTGGACGGCTTTGCGACTGCGTTGGACACCCCGATCTTCGAGTACTTCGATGGTATTCGACAACAAAAGTCCCGCAACGTGGGATTGTATACCCGATTCCATCGCCGAACGCCCCTGATGGAGCGGAATATGGTGTCCACACGGGGTATGGCGACTGCTTTCACGATTGTATCTGGGATGGGCGTTCCTCTGGCCGAAACGGGCGTGGGGGCCCCCACTAATCGGCCGATTAGTGCGTCTCGATCTCCAGATCAAAGTCGTCGGGAGTTGCCGTTTCGATGGCGGGGAGTCGACGGAGCCGTGGCCGTAGGAGGACGTAGACGGCAGTAAAGCCGAAGCCGCTCGCGGCCAGCGCCATCGTCGTCGTGGTCCCCAACGCTTCAGCAACTCCTCCACCAACGAGTGAGCCAAGCGGGAGCGTCGCTCCCGAGGCGGTTCCCTTCGTCGCAGAGACGCGTCCAAGTAGGTCAGTCGGGAACACGCGCTGGTTCAGCGTTGCGGTGAGCACGCCCGATACGCCAGCAAGAATCCACGCGAGACCGAACAGCGTGATAGTCAGTGCAGTCGTTGGCGCAAACACCGCCACGATCCAGCATACTGCACCAAGCCCCTGGGAGACGAGTACCGTGCCGTAGGACTCCCCCAAACTCTGTGTGAACCCTATTCTTATCTACTGATGGTCCAGCACAAGCTTACGGAGATCCCCCTTCGATAGCGGTTCAACTGACACCACCTCCCCAATAGCAGAATAAAATAGGCTTGTGGTTACCTCTCGGTCCGGATACTCACTGGCGAGTACGTGATAATACACGCTCAGTTGCTTGCGATACTCGTCTTGTGCCCGTCGGCTTCGGTCAGTCTTGTAGTCGATTATCTCGACTCGATCGGGCGTGATGTGGACCAGGTCGACGATACCGGTAATCGACACTCGCCGGCCGTCGATCTCAAGCGGCAGGATAGCGTCTGCTTCGACATGCAACTCCCCACCCAGCCCATCCAGCAGCGACCGGATGCGCTCTTCGTGCGGATTCGATGGCGAGACCGACTCGCCCAGCACGTAGGCCTCGGCGAAGTCGTGTACCTGTGAGCCAAAGTCTACACCACTTGCTTCATCAGCGTCGGCCTCACCGGCATTGGCCTCCGATTCAGTAAACACGGAGTCATCCATCAGTGAATGTGGACTGTAGCCAACCGGCCCATCGGGTGTGGCAATGCTGAACGGCAGCTGTGTCTGGACTGACTCGTCGGGCTGGCTCGCTTCAATCTCTGTCGCCCCCTCGGTAAGTTCGACTGGCAGCTCAGAGAGGAACGTATTTGGATCGGCCCCACTGGCAAAAACGACATGGCTCTCGGCTCGGGTGATGGCCACATACAGGAGCCGGCGTTCTTCGTCGTAGTCATCGGGGAGACACTGCCGCAGGACATCGTAGCGCCAGTTATCGTAGACATGTGGATACCGGCCTTCGTCAGCGAATGTTTTGCGCTGTCGGAGCCCCGTCGCCTCGTCGTACTGCAGCACACCACTGGTCCGACCACGCGGCGGGAACCGCCCGTCGTTCATATTGGCCAGGATGACGATCGGATACTCCAGACCCTTGGCGCCGTGGATCGTCTGGACCGTCACCGAATCCGTATCAGTAGTGGTGTTGATCGCGTGGGTACTTCCCTGGTCTATTGCGCGTTCGATAAACTGGATCAGGTCCCCGCGAGTGAGCGTTGTGGCGTCGTGGACGGACTGGATATGCGCGAGCAATTCCCGTGCATAATCATCAGCAAGCCCGTAGCGATCGAAGACGCGTCGGGCCAGCGAACTTACCGCCTCAAGCTCTCGAAGCGCTTCGCGAAACTCGGTCATCGCTGGCGGGTAGCTCTCCCGATCCAGCTGGGCATTGATCTCATCAAGCGTGTAGCCGGCCCGCTCTAGAACAACGGCCCAGCCACGGTCGCCATCGGATTCGACGATCCGCAGCCACGCCAGCAGTAGCTTCGCGGGGTCACTGCGGTACAGTTCGACCTCCCCGTCGTAGGCCATCGGGAGCCCGTGCTCCTCGGCTGCAGTCAGTAGCTCCCGTCCGTAATCGCGTGTCCTGGTCAGGACTGCAATATCACCGTGGCTCGGGGTTGTGGGATTACCGTTCTCGTCCTCAATCCGGTAGTCGTCGCTATCGACAATCGACTGGATCCTGGCCAGTACCGCCTCGTGTTCGTCCTCATGGTGAACAGCCTCAATGTTGGTCTCGTCGAAGGTGGCATTCGAGGACAGCGGGTCGACGTCGACGGGCTCGTCGATGGCTTCAGAGCTCGTCGCTGGCGTGGTCAGTGCATTGGTCGAGAAGTCCAGCAGTGTCTGTGTCGACCGGTAGTTCTCCGTCAGCTCGATGTACGTGATCCCATCCGTCCCGAATTCGACCCGCTCGGAATCGGCGTTCAACTCGCTCCGGAATCGTTCCAGCCGGGTGTCGAACTCCGCGATGTTCTCGACGGCGGCGTACTGGAACGAGTAGATGCTCTGTTTCCAGTCGCCCACGACACAGAGATTGTCCGTCTCAGCGAGCAGCAGCGCCAGCTTGAACTGAATCTCACTGGAGTCCTGGAACTCATCGACCATCACGTACTCGAACCCGACGCGGTCACGCAGCGCTGGCTCCTCGCACAGTGCCACGAAAGCAAACAGCTGGAGGAACCCGAAGTTCAGGTAGTTCCGTTCCAGAGCGAACTCCAGATACTCGAAGTAACAGTCGTGAACGAATGCCAGTAGCTCATTCCGATCCTCTTCAAAGACCTCGCGAGCGACGCTCTCGTCGAGTTCCTTGGTCCCCCGGCCACCCCGAAGCTCCGATTTGGAAGGGGCGGACTGCCGGTAGGTTTTGTTCGTCCCGAACCGCGAGAGATCGTCCCGAAGCGGGGATTGCTTGCGTCCGTCGTTGCGGGCCTGATTTTGGGCATCGAAATACTGCTTGAACAGCTCGTAGTCACCCTGCAAGTGTTGTGCCCCATCTCGATACCAGCCGTCTGCAGTCGGGAAGATACCCTTCGCAGCGAGTTCGTTAATGAGCGAGAGCGGCTCGGTAGGCTCCGAGAGTACCCGAAAGATGTCGTTGTACTCAGGATGGCGATCCCGGAACTGCCCGAAGAACTCACGGAATAGCTCGTCCTCGAGTTGGCTATCCTCAAGGATCTGGGTTCCTCCAGTGATCCGGTCATCAATTCCCAAATGCGTCGGGGCGCGATAGCCGTGCTCGTCGAGCAGGTCGTGACAGTACGAGTGGAACGTCTGGATCGGTGCGTCGGCCAGCTCACGCATTCCGTACGAACAGTGTTCGACGATGCGCTCACGCATCTCGGTGGCCGCACTGCGGGTGAAGGTAACCAGCAGGATGTCCTCGGGCTCGACGTCGGGCTGGTCGACGATGTTCGCATACCGGCGTGTGATGGCGAAGGTCTTGCCGGTGCCAGCACCGGCGTCGACATGGTAGATCCCCTCGGTCTCATCGATCAGTTGTTGCTGAGCCTCGTTCGGGGTGCGGTCGTCACTCATCGGTTTTCCTCCAGGAACATGTCGCGATGGTCGATCCGTCGATAGTTGGGTTCGCCACCCAGTCCCTCAATCGGGAATCGCTCCTCACCAGCGCGGTACCGATTAATCTCGGTCAGTCGGTCGGCGACGAATTCCTCGAACTGGTCGATATCGTCTTTGAAGAAGTTGCGCTTCCGGACGCCGTTGAGTTCCCGAACCGCCTGATCGGCCCCCTTCTCGGCATCGACGTCGTCGCTGGTTTCCTGCCGGACGGCCTCGGCAAATCGGTCGGCGAAGTCAGACTCCCGTAACGCCGACCGATCCGTCGTGTCCGGGAACGTGAGGTCTGTCATGATCTCGCTGTAGGTCCCGAAGCCAAGCTCCTCGAAGGTCGCCACACAGTCCTTGTAGCCATCCAGGAGGACCTCATACGCTGGGTGCGTCCCGACGAACTCGTCGAACGACTGCGGATAGTAGGAGACTGTCGTCAGCGTCTCATCTATATCCGCGTCGCCGGTGATCGCATCGTCGAGCGTTTCGAGGAAGTGGAAAAAGGAAAAGGAGAGCGCCTCGCCGGGCTGGTGTGTACGGAACTGTGCCAGGTAGGCGATTGCCTGATAGTTGACTGTCTCGTTGGGTGGGTCCATCGCAGCCTGTTTACAGACGTCGTAGGCTGACTTCTTCGACCCGCTCTTGTAATCGAGCAGGGCTGTGGGTCCCTCCACGAGGTCGATTTTCCCGTTGATACCGAGGTCCGGATTGGTGAACTGGCGTTCGGTCAGTGGTGAGTCAACGGGGCGGTCGAAATACGATGCGAAGAAGTTCTCATCGGGCTCCCCGGCCGGGGGCAGATCGGCAGGTGCCGTCGGTGGATTGGCATCCAGATATTCGACGATGGTTTCCAGCCCGATCCGATACTGGCGTCGGCGTAACACCCGGTCCGTCTCAGGGTAGAAGGGTTTGGCTTCTTCGAGCATGACATCGACCACCTCCGAGAGCGTGTCTGCGTCGATGACCTCGGGATAGTTGACGTAGAACTCCGCGAAGTCATGGAACAAATTCCCCTCGCGGAAATAGTCCTTGTCGGGGGAATCGACCAGCCGGCTGAAAAGATACTCCCGTGGGCTGTTGACGAGATTGTTGAGACTGGTCTGGCTGATCGTTTCGATGGGTGCCGACTCGACCGGGGGCTCGACGGACGTTTTCGCAAAGCCATCACGGTCACCATCGACCGTCCGTTCATACCTGACTGATTCGAGGTCGCTGAACCGCTCGAATGGCTCTTCGAGGAGTTCCTCGAAGTAGAGACACGGCGTCACCGGTTGGCCCCCAGCGGTATCCTCGACCAGATAGTACTGGTCGCTGCCGCTCTGGATTAGTCGCTGAAAGCGGCGGATATACCGATCGAACTGTGCCTCCGTGTCGACCCAGGGGCGCTGTGGAGCGCTATTGGTCCAGCCCTCGTCAAGTCCGAGAAAGAACACGGCCTGTCGGTCGACGTAGCCGGCAGATTTGGCATCTGCGAGTAACACGCCCTCGTTTTCTCTGTCCACTGGAACCTCGTAGAAATCCAGATAGAAGGCGAGATCACTAACCCGCGATTCGGTGATCACAGTGTCGTGGAGCCCGAGCGACTCGAGTTCGTCCCGAAGACGGTCCAGTGTTCGGCTGGCTTTCGATTCGTAGGCCGTGAGGAGCGAGCCAAAGGTCCGGTCCCCGATCGACTCACACACCTCCGTAATCCACGCGGTTGCTGGCAGGTCGGTCGCTGCCAGGCGTTTCTCACTGTGCTCGATATCGACATCGGTCCCAAGTCGTGACAGTATCGGGGCGACATCGCTGACAGTCGTCTCGGAGCCACGATAGGCGACGCGCAAGAGCCGCAGTACCGCTCGCACATCGAGGTCATCGATGAATCCCGGTCCTCCATAGTAGGGAATATCTGCAGCTTCGAGCGCAGATTCGACCAGTGGAGAGTACTGGCTCGAACTATCCAGCACCACTGCGACATTATCAGCCGACTCCTCGTCGATGGTATCCACGACCGCGTCGACGATCGCCGATGGGGACCTGAAGATGTTGAACGCCGGGTAGTCGAAGGCGTCGTCAGTCAACAGGGGATACGTGTCATACTCCGCTGGCAGGATCGATCGTTCGAGCTCAGTGAACTCCGGGAGCCCAACGACGGCAACCGACTGGTCCGCGTCAACCGTGAACTCTGTCAGCTGTTGTGACGTCGACTGGCGTGCGGCGAGCCTGTCTACCACAGTGCGCGTAACGGGATCGTCGTAGGTTGGATACTCCAGGATCCCCGCGGCCTGTCCGTGGTGCTCCCAGCACTGGAGGACGTTCCCGATAGTGTAGGACAGCGCTTTCCACGAGTCGTCGACAGTGTCGGCGAGTTCCAGAAACGCCGTCCGGTCCTCGGCCTGCTCGCGACGCCCAGCGGCCAGTCGGCGTGGAGTGGTTGCAAACGTCCCGAACTGTGGCCGGTCGAGTCGGCGGTTGAGGGCGCTCGCAAGCGGGGCGTCAGGAACTAGGACGAGATCATAGTCGGCGACCGAGGTATACAGATCCGCAAGTGATCTTGCACGCTGAATAGGCACACTGGTAGGAGTATAACCAGTGGCAAAAAGATGGCTCCATTTCAGCGGTTATTCAGCGTCCACGTTCCTGGTTCGCCAGTCCGAAAAGGGCGCAAAAATATCAGTTTCGTCAAAGCGTTCGATACACGGGACCTCGTAGGGGTGCAACTCGACAACCCGGTCGCGAAGATCGGGATACCGGTCGGCTGTCGTCTTCGCCAGGAGGATTGTCTCAGCATCGGTATGGACTTCGCCTTCCCACCGATATATCGAGTCACAGGCCACGCGGTTCACACACGCAGCAAGTCGTTCCTCAACGAGTGTCTGCGCGATCTCCGTTGCAGCGTCTTGTGGAGCTGTGATATAGATCGTCGGCATCAGTTACTGCATTGGGATACACGTCTATCAGAACTCCCGCTGCTCGACTTGCGACAGAGTTAGACCGACAGAGGAAGCGTCGCCACGCGGACAGCAAATACCCTCTGACGCTCGCAGCAGTTGAACCACTACGCTCGGTCTTGCCAGTGCGGCATCCCCACAGACGCTTCTGAATTGGGACGGTGTACCGTCCACAGAATCGTAGATGTGATAGCACCGGAACATCGGTGTTCCTTGACCTCCTCCCACGCCTTCAGGCGTGGGATTCCCGCGGCACCGCACCGCTAGGTTGGGAGTTTCAGGTTTGTAGCCAGGTCGGCATGACCGGACTCCTGGCGGGGCCAAGCCGCCGTTACTCCTATCCCCGGTATGGGATTCAGAGTTACCGTGTGTCGGAATCCACAGCCAGCGGCCCGAAAGGGATTCTTTTGGACGTAGCGTGGCCCGAATCCCGATATTATCCGTTTATCTGGGCGGCTGATCCGCCTCGGTGTGGTCATGCATACAGTGTCACCGGTTATAAAACTCCGGCTGAGTGAGGCTACAGGCGAAGCTGCCGGGTTGTCGGCTTCATCCACACCCCTGAAGGGGTGGGCTTTCGCCTTGCTCCCGCTGTAAGAACGGCAAGGTTCTCACCGTGCCAGGATTGGCATGGCTCGCTGGTCGATCCCACTACTCTTCACTGCTGGGGGCGATACCGAGCCAGACCGCGATATATCGATACGCAAAGACAATGACGAGGATAATCACCATTTCAATCCAGAATGAAATCTCACCCACAGCCGCTTGAAGCACTTCAAGGATGAAAAACACCAGTAGTAATAACGCAATATAGTACAGCGCGAGTTCCGGCAGTTGGTCTTTGTCCATGCATTCCATACAACGGGACCCCTCTCAAACTCTTTCCTCTACGCCGACAGGGTCAGCTACAATCGAACACAGTCCGGTCGGAAGGATCGAAAACCGGCGATGAGGGTCGATCGCCTTCCGTGCGTCACCGTGACTTTGTACAGCGAACGCCGCCACGAGCGGAATCACATCGGCTTCGAGAGCATCTCGGTGGAACGCATCGCGTCGATTTTCGGGAATTTCGCGCAACTGGTTCGCATCGCAGTTGCGAGTTCTCGACGGACACTAGAACCTGGGAGTGGTCCGCACAGTCGACCAGTGGTTCTCTAAACCGCTGACGCGAACGGTCGTCCCCTCGATAGATGTCGGCTCAAAGCCGAAGAATTTCTGCTCTATGACCGTCGTGACGCGAAACAAGGCGCTGTGAATCACCCGGCTTTGTGTCCGGGTCGTGTGACGACGTACCCCGTCCGGGAGACCTGTTCGGTCAGCCTGTGGTAGCTGAGAGCGCTGTAGTAGCTATTGTTGATACTCGCTGACGCAGAATCCGTTACCCTCGGGATCTGACATCACTGTCCAAGTGGCGGTGTGCGTTTCGTATTCTTCGGTCTTGGTTTCGCGGACAGACCCGCCTATGTTACAGAGTTGTTCGACTGTCTCCCTTCGATTCTCGGTTGAGACATCAAGATGAATGGGGAGATCTCGCTCCGTTCCTTTCGGTTGTTCTTTGAACAGCAAATCCGGACCATCTCCAGGCAGGTCAACGATTTCAGGTTCAAGCGATTCTGGTAGCTCTCGTCGTGTACCACCGAGAGCGACTGACCAGAACTCTGCCAGTTGTTCCACTTCATCACAAGCAAAGGTAATAAATCGTATACCTGGCATGCATTTAGGTTATATTTCGGAGGGTAAAAACACCTATTGGATACGGAAAGTACTACCACGACTATCATCGGGAAATCTTCTGGGAGATCGATAACCTCGTTTATCTTAATGAGGTGAAAGTGGACAGATTGTGTGGTCTTATTGACGATCCGAATAGTCCGCTGAATGAATGGTTGACTGACGCAGGAATAGAGTATAGATAAGGGTGAAGGCATTCCCCTCGGGTAACAAGATACCGTAATCTGCCGTGTTGAATAGATGCTGAGTCACGATTAGAGTGGTTCACAGAGCGGTTCTATGTTCGAGATGGCGAACATCAGGACAATCTCACGGAACTGTCGATACCAGCCGAGCGCTCGCACGGCGTCGCCGAGCGAGCGCTTCGTTGTCG